>NZ_BJXA01000093.1 GCF_007990755.1 Nocardia ninae NBRC 108245
TGTTGCGGCGCAACGGGCTCGGCCCCGCCGCCGACCAGCTGACCCAGGCACTCGACTGCGGCGACGAACGCGCCCGCGCGGCAGCCGATCTCGCCGGCCGAGCCCTGGGCACCGCGATCCTGTCCATCACCGCGCTGCTCGACATCGACGAAGTGATCCTCGGCGGCACACTCGCGCAATGGTTTCCATGGCTCGAGCCATCGATCCGACGCCAGCTCGCCGGCCGCCAGGCCCTGGTCCCCGACATCGAACCAGCCGTCACCCCGGCCCGCCTCGGCACCGACGCCACCCTCCTCGGCGTCATCGAATTCGCCCGCCGCGCAGCCCTCGCCGACCCCGCCACCGTTCCTCGCAGCGTTCCGATACCGAACCGTTCGGCGCTCCCGGCGAGCTAGGGAGCCTTGGTCGCCGCCACGGCGTACAGGAGCGGAATACGGGCGTCAGCAGGGGGGAGCCGCCACCATCCGCTGTCCTTGTCGCGAACCATGCGTTCGAATCTTGGCCACGGCAGCAGTTCGGTCTCCCGCAGTCGGGTGATGATCAACCCCGCATCGATCAACGCGGTGACCACCTCGCCGAGACCGTGCGCCCATTCGTAGACCGGGCTCGCGTCGGCAGGTAGGGCCGGGCCGTCGGTGTAGGTGTGCACGCTGTTGTGCTCGACCGCGCCGCGCCCTTCCAGGTAGTCGTTGCGCAGCAACAACTCCTGCCGGTCCGGCTCCGGCTTGGGCCCCAACGAGGTGAGCACCGGGTGGAACTCGACGATGTACGCCAGGCCGCCGGGCCGCAAGAGCTCGGCCACCACCGCCGCCCACCGATCGAGGTCCGGTAGATAGCACAGCGATCCTTTGGCGATGTAGACGATGTCGAATCGGTTGGCGCCCAAGGCAGTTACCGCGTCGTAGACGTCGGAGCGCACGTAGTCGATGTCGACGCCATGGTGCTCGGCGATGCGGCGAGCGTGTTCGACGGCCTGGCCGGAGAAGTCGAGCCCGACGGCACGTGCGCCGTGGCGGGCGAAGGCGATCGTCTCGGTACCGAGGTGGCATTGCAGATGGACCAGTTCGCGACCAGGCAAGGCGCCCAAGTCATCCCATTCGAACGGGGCGAACCACCATTCCGCGGGGATGGTGCCGTCCGCACCGTAGAACTGGGAGGCCGCGTGGATGGGGGTCCGCGCGTCCCAGTTGCGTTCGTTCGCACGCATGAGTTCGACGGTGCGGGAGTCGAATTCGCTGTCCATCTATCTCCTTGCTCGGTGCTGGTCGGCGGTGGTGTGTGCACGTTCGCGTCGGGCCAATTGTCCACGGTGGTAACGGAAGTGGTCCTAGTATCGGGACAGGAGGGGGATCATGAATCGTTCAGCGTTCTTCGCTATTTTATTGCTGTCCAGCACCGGCATCGCCATGTTTCCATCGTCAGGCGCGTCTGCCGCGCCGGTGGGCACCGCGGTCTGCTTCCTCGCAGGGAAGGAGTCCGCGCTACCGCCGGGCATCGGGCTGAACCCGTCGCGGCAGCAGATCCGCAACAGGGGGCTCTCGATCAACTGCTCCGGGCAGCTGAGTGGCCGCGAGCTGGATCCGAGCAAGCCGGGAGTGTGGGATGCGGATGTCACCACTGGCACTCGGCCCGGGTTCGGTGGGACCGGCACCTGCCTCACCGATGGTGGCGACGGGTATGTCACGGTCCGGCTGCCGACGACGGATGGCGGGGTGCTGCAACTCGACGGACCCGCCACCTATGTCAGCGTCGGTGCCGAGAACTATATGGAAGGCAACCTCGGGCCCTACCACTATGTTTCGTTCGTTCAGTCGATGCCCGACCTGAACCATCTCAACGAGGACTGTGTGACCACCCCGGTGCAGCATTGGATCAGCGCGGGGCCATTGGTGCTGTTCGACGCTGAGCAGTAGCAGCTTTCCTGCGCGAACCATATACGGCGACTGCGCCACCTCGTCGAGGTGGCGCAGTCGGTAGTTCGTCAGTCAGTTATCTTGTGCCCGAAGGCCTTCCGCCCGCGATCTACTGCGCGGCGGTCTCCCGCTTCGGCAACTTCCACCCGGGACGGGGGAAGTGGCAGGTGTATCCGTCCGGGTAGCGCTCCAGGTAGTCCTGGTGCTCCGGCTCGGCCTCCCAGAACGTGCTCGCCGGGGTCACCTCGGTGACCACCTTGCCGGGCCACAGACCCGAGGCGTCCACATCGGCGATGGTGTCCAGCGCAACCCGCTGCTGCTCCTCGTCGAGGTAGAAGATCGCGGACCGGTAGCTGGTACCGATGTCGTTGCCCTGGCGGTCCTTGGTGGTCGGATCGTGGATCTGGAACAGGAACTCCAGCAGCGCCCGGTAGTCGGTCTGCGCCGGGTCGTAGATGATCTCCACGGCTTCCGCATGGCCCGGGTGGTTGCGATAGGTGGGGTTGTCATTCTTTCCACCGGTGTAGCCGACCCGAGTCGACAACACCCCCGGCTGCTTGCGGATCAGATCCTCCATGCCCCAGAAGCATCCGCCGGCCAGAATCGCCTTGCGTGTGTCGGTCACGCGTCCTCCTTCGTGAACAGGGTCCGGTACTGTCCGTAACCTTCCGCCTCGAGGTTATCGAGGTGGATGAACCGCAGTGCCGCGGAATTGATGCAATACCGCAGGCCGCCTGCCTCGCGCGGCCCGTCGGTGAACACGTGCCCGAGATGGCTGCCGCCGTGCGCCGAACGCGCCTCGGTGCGAATCATCAGATGGCTGAAGTCCCGCTTCTCGACCACGTTCCCGGCGTCGATCGGCTTGGTGAAACTGGGCCATCCCGATCCGCTGTCGAACTTGTCGACCGACGCGAACAACGGCTCACCGGACACCACATCGACGTAGATACCGGGTTCGTGATTATCCCAGTATTCGCCGGTGAACGCCCGTTCTGTCCCGTTCTCCTGGGTGACGTGGTACTGCTCAGGTGACAGGGCGGCGACGGCCGCGGGATTCCTGTTGTATTCCTGTGCCACATGACCTCCTCATATCGGCCCCACGTATAACCCGCGACCCGGTTCGGAAAGTCCCCGCCCAGCGGGACGTCACACTTGCGTCACCAGTGTGCCGCGTCGACGGCCGACGCGTCGACGAATGAGCCGTCGACCAGCACCGGAACCGTCTTGCTCACGTCGATTTCGGTGGCGACGGCGACATCGTCGGCGAACCCGATCGCCGCCAATTCACGGCCCGAGGCGCACTCGGTGATCAGCTGTGCGACGTCGGCGGTCGCGTCGTAGCAAGTCTTGGCCGCCGAAGCTTCCGATGACAGCGGCCCGGCGCCGTGCTCAGCAAGGGCAGAGATGACCGCGGCAGCGCCGAACCAGTCTTCGATCGCCGGTCGCAGCACGTCCTGTCCCGGCCAGTGCTCACCCGCGGCGATCACCGCGATCGGCCGCTCCGTGCTGCCCCAACCTTGCTCGACCAGCCACCGGGCGACCGAGGATGCGTTCCGCAGGCAGGCCGCGATCACCGGCACGCCACTGACGGACGCCGAGATGGCCGACCCGTTCGGCGACGGCAACACCAGCCGGGCCGGGGCTGGCGCCCGCTGCAACGCCGCGGGAGACAGCGACCACGGCTGCTGAGCGGACGCCTTCTGACGTCCGACCGCCAGCCGCGCGTCCCGGCTCGCCGCGAACGCCGCGGCTGTCTCGTCGCGCCACGGATAGGGGAACACCCGCGTCCCAGCCTCGACCGCAACCGACACCGAGGTCGTGAACGACAGCACATCGACCACGACGAGCGCCGCACTGTCGGGCCCGAGCGCTCGCGCGCCTGCCGAGCCCCATTCGATCCGCACTCCCCACGGAAGTTGCTTCGACCACTCCGGAATATCCGCCATTCACGCCCCCTCAGCCAGCTGACCAGTGTGGCTTAAACAACCTGCCTGTACCAACCGATCAGCTCGGCAGCGGGGACAACGCGAACCGGCTAGCCCAGATGGGCGTTGGTGATCACCACCGGCTCGGCCGGCAGCCCGTCGCGCGGCCCGCGCTCGGTGGGTGTGATGCCGGCGGCGACCATCCGGTCCAGCACGTCCATGCCGCGCACGACCTGCCCGAGCACCGAGTAGTTCGCCGGAATGTTGGCGAAGGAGTGCACGATGAAGAATTCGCTGCCGTTGGTACCCGGCCCCTGGTTACCCATCGCCACGGTGCCGCGCGGGTAGGTTTCGGTGCCGTTCACCTCGTCGGGGAATTGGTAACCGGGACCGCCCTTCTCCACCTCGTAGATGTCGCCGCATTGCAGGACGCCGAGGCGGGCGCTGTCGGTCAGCCGCCAGCATTGGCTCTGATCGTAGAAGCGTTGCAGCACCAGGCTCGCCATGTTCTGCACGCCGCACGGGGCGGCGCCCGCGCGATCGAGTCGCACGGTCACCGGGCCGTAGTTGAACTGGAACGTCACGTCCATCGTGCCCACGGCCAGGGCGACCGGCGGCGGTGGCAGCACCGGGCGGGCCGCCGGGTTGTCCGGGGTCGGCGTGAAGGCGCACGTCACCACGGGAGGGCCCGCCGAGGCCGGGGCAGTGCCGGCAACCAGGCCGGACAACGATAGGACGGAGATGGCGAGCGCGGCGCCCCAGCGTGAGTTCATAGCGAGCAAGCTAGCGGATCCCACCGAAACAAGTTCGGCAAAGCGGCAATTCGGGCAGGTTCTTGTTCGACCGGCTACTACCGCGTGGCGCTGATCAGCGGACCGAGCCCGTCGGGGGCGAACAGATGCTCCGCGTCGGCGATCTGCTGACCGTTGACGAATACCGACGGGGTGGAGTTGACCCCGCCCGCGAGTACCTCTTTGGTCTTCGCCCGCAGGTACGAGTCGTACTTGCGCTCGGTAATACATTGGGCCACTGCGGCATCGGCGTATCCCGACTCCCTGGCGATCTCGATCAGCCGTTCGTCGGCGAGGCCGTCACCACCTTCGGCGGGCTGGTTGTCGAACATCGCGACCAGCCAGCCCTGGTACTTCG
The DNA here is from genome assembly GCF_007990755.1 of Nocardia ninae NBRC 108245. Lineage (GTDB taxonomy): Bacteria > Actinomycetota > Actinomycetes > Mycobacteriales > Mycobacteriaceae > Nocardia > Nocardia ninae. The sequence continues at coordinate 4,988 of NZ_BJXA01000093.1, forward strand.
ACGGGTCCGCCTCGGCGACGCAGAACGACGCGTTGCCCGCACGGGACGAGTACTGATTGGTCGAGGCCCGGTCCAGGAACGAGATGACGTTGTATTCGACGATGGCCGAACCGCTGGCCGCGGCCTCCTGGAGCACTCTGGCGTTGGCGCGGTCGAACATTTGGCATGCGGGACACTGCAAGTCGGCGACGACGCGGACCACGACCTGCGCGCCGGGATCGCCGATCCGGACCGCGCCGGTGTCGGTGACGCCAGCGGGAGCGCCAGGGAGTTGCGCGGAGTTCTGCACCGGCTTCGGCGTACCGACGACATCTTTGGTCAGATCTTGCGCCACGATCCCCACGCACAGCGCCGAGACGAGGGCGAAAAGCACACCGCCCGTCACCAATCCGACGAGAACCTTGCGATTGTGCGCGGCGCGCTGCGACTCCGACGGGAGACTCGACCAGTCGTCCTGCGTGGTGTTCACCTATGTGCCCCCGTGCTTCTCGCCGCTCGAACAGTTTCGCTCCGCCACCCTAATGGTTGCCGACCGGGTTTGGGGCGCCGACCGGTCGACCCGCTCCCGGGCCGGAAAAGTAGGGTGGGGCCGGTGATTCGCACAGCCGCGTTGGCCCACGTCAGGGATCGTCGTCTGCTGCAGGCGCGATCGATCGGCAAGGAAGTCTTCTACATGGCGGGCGGGAAGATCGACCCCGGCGAGACGCCCGAACTGGCACTGCATCGCGAGGTCAGGGAGGAGCTCGGCGTCGGCGTCGTGTCCTGCGACGAGCTCGGTGTGTTCCTGGCTGAGGCGTACGGACACGCGTCCGGCACCCAGCTGCACATGACGTGCTTCACCGCGGAACTCGACGGTGACCCGCAGCCGACCAGTGAGATCGCGGAGCTGCGGTACTTCACGGTGAGCGAGTACGCCGCGATGGAGCATGTGGCGCCCGGGTCGATGCTGGTGTTCCGCAAGCTGCACGAGCTCGGCGCCGTCGACTGGTAGTACGACAGCTCGGATCACTACGACGTCGCGCTTACCGCTCAGATGTACGCGGGCCTTGTTATAGCCCCTCGTCGACCGGGTATCGCGCGGCGAGTGCGGACCGATCGCCGACGCCGAAGTTCATGACGAGGTCATCGGCCACCTGAATCAGCACGTCGCGCCCCTCCACCGTGGACACCCAGTCCATCGGCAGTGCGGAGACACCGTGCATCGCACCGATCAGGTTCCCTGCCACCGCGCCGGTGGAATCGGAGTCACCGGAGTGGTTCACCGACAGCAGAAGTGCTGCCCGCACATCACCGGTCCGGGCCGCCTGCATGGCGCAGTACACGGCGATAGCCAGGCACTCCTCGGCGATCCATCCGCCGCCTATCTGCTCGACCTGTTCGGCGGCGGGCGCGTCCTCGGCCGACGTGACCGCTCGCGTCAACGCGTCGATTGTCTCCGCACTCTCCGGAATGTCGGTGAGTTGAGCAATGGTCTCCCGCACCGCTATCGGTAACTTGATCCCGCTCACCACCCGATCCACCAGCGCCGCGAACGCTCCCGCGGCGAGATAACCCGTGGGATGTCCGTGGGTCAACTGCGCGGCCCGCGCCGCGGTCGTGAACGCATGCTCAGTCCCCATTCCCGCCAGCCCGAACGGCGCGGACCGCATGACGGTGCCGCAGCCTTTGGAGTGCGAATTCACCGGCCCGTTTGCGCCGAACGGCTCCGGCGCAAGATAACTCAGCGCCTGTCTGCGGAGTCCGGACATGCACGCGTTCCCCGGCGCCCGCACCGCGTGCAGAAATGGCTGACTCATCAGCCAGCCGTCACTGTCTGCTGCCGGACCTTCCGCCTGCTGAGTCTGTAACCAGCGCAGATATGCCCGGCGCAGCGCAGGCATGGGGTCGGTGCCCGGCACCGACCGCAATAAGCCTTCCGCCGTGAACAAGGTCATTTGCGTGTCGTCGGTAATCTGCTGCGGCGCACCGTCATCGTGCTGCGGCAGAAATCCCGTCACTCCGTCCGCGCCGTATCGATCGCGAATTTGCGTCAGCGTCTGGAATTCGATGGGCCACCCCAACGCGTCCCCGACCGCCCCACCCAGCAGAGATCCCCGAACCCGGTCGAAAATCATCGCGTAATCCACCATGAGACAACATCATTACCGACCGAGCCGGTCGGTGTCGCGCTGTCACATCAGTGGGCGCGTCGATCACGGGACGCTTACCCGGTCGCAGATCGGTATCCGCTGAACGCACTTGCCAACCTCGGTGGCGCTGAACGAAGTAACGTCGACTGGTATGGCTGAGTTGGTTTTGGGCCCGGTTTTGCGGCATGTGGATGCGACCTCGGCGACGGTCTGGGTAGAGACGGACGGCGCGTGCGAAGTGGACGTACTCGGTCGGCGGGCGCGGACATTTCAGGTGGGGGAGCAGCATTTCGCGCTGATAGTCGTCGACGGGCTGGAATCAGATTCGTCCATTCCCTACCAGGTGGCGCTGGACGGCGTGGTCGCCTGGCCGGAACCGGCGTCCCCGTTGCCGCCATGCCGGATTCGCACGCACGTGGTCGAGAAGATTATCTTCGGTTCGTGCCGCGCGGCCAAGGCGACGCCCGAGGAGATGACACCGGACAAGCTCGGGCCCGACGCCTTGGACGCGTACGCGATGCGGATGCAGGGCCTGCCCGAACAGGATTGGCCGGATGCGCTGCTGCTACTCGGGGATCAGGTGTACGCCGACGAGCCCACACCTCGGATGAAGGAGTGGCTGGCGCAGCGGCGCGCCGGGCAGGAGCCCGCGGGCGAGGTGGCGTCGTTCCGCGAGTACGGCGAGCTGTACCACGAGTCGTGGTCGGACCCGGAGATTCGCTGGCTGATGTCGAACGTGCCCACCTCGATGATCTTCGACGACCACGACGTGCGCGACGACTGGAACACCTCGCGGACCTGGCGGGAGCGGATGGCGGAGAAGCCGTGGTGGCGTAAGCGCATTCGCGCCGGGCTCGCGTCGTACTGGGTATATCAGCACATCGGCAACCTGGGCCCGGACGAGCTCGCGCGAAACCTGCTGTACAGCAAGGTGACCGAGGCGGGCGTCGACGTGCAGGATCTGCTGGAGGACTTCGCCGAGGAGGCCGACAAGGAGGTCGACGGCCGCAAACCCACCCGCTGGAGCTACCGTCGCGACTTCGGTCGGATCCGGCTGCTGGTGATCGACACCCGCAGCGGACGCATCCTCGACGGTCAGCGGCTCATGGTCGGCTCCGACGAGTTCGATTGGATCGAGGAGAACGCCGCAGGCGACTACGACCACCTGCTCATCGGCTCGTCGCTGCCCTGGTTGATGCCGCACGCGCTCAGCTACCTGCAATCGCTCAACGAGCGCGCGGCGAGCCAGCCGGGTTGGCGCGGCCGACTCGGTGAGAAGGTCAGGCAGGCAGCCGATCTGGAGCACTGGCCGGCCTTCCGCGCCTCCTTCGAACGGCTGGCTCGACTGATCCACCGGCTCGGCACCGCACCCGACGCACCGAGCACCATCTGCGTGCTGTCCGGCGACGTCCACCACAGCTACGCCGCCCGCGCCACCTACGCGCAACCGACGAAATCCGAAGTGCTGCAACTGGTGTGCTCGCCGGTCCACAACGACCCACCCAAAATCTTCCGCCCCGCCTTCACCCTGTCCTGGGCCACCCCCATCGCCGCGGCACTGCGCCGCCACGCCGCCCGCCGCGGCATCTCACCCGACCCGGTCCACTGGCAAAAAGTCACCGGCCCCCACTTCGGCAACTCCATCGCCTCCCTCGACATCACCGGCCGCGCCGCCAGATTCACCCTCGAATCAGCCCGCCCAGACCACACCCTCGTCAAAGCCGCCGAACTCGACCTCCCCCTCGGTAACCACCGCCGCTAGGCCCTACGCCCTGTGTCGAAGTCCCATCCAGCGCCGCCGGCCTTCGACGCCGGTCCCTGCTGGTCAATTGATCATGAGGAAATGGTGCTGGCGTCGGTCGAGTGGGCGACAGCCTCAGTTCCCCGTGATCACGTGTCCAGTAGGACGGGCTGATCTTGGGACGGGCCGTTGACACGGCATTGCTGACCTGTCAACGTATCGAAGGACCGCGAGGTCCCTGATTCGGGTGGGTGCCTCGGTGTCGTCGAATCGGAGAGTGCTCGATGGGGTTTCTGGAACCCGACCTGCCGGTGGTCGATATGGCGGAGTGGAGCAAAGGCACTCGGAGCGAACGGATTCGGCCGATGGCCCGGCATTGGGCCGAGGTGGGGTTCGGGACGCCGGTCGCGCTGCATCTGTTCTATGCGGGCAAGGTGGGCCTGTATGTGCTCGGTGGCTGGCTGATCGTGTTGTCCACCAAGGGCATCGATGGGTTCACGAGCGTGGGGGACTGGTGGTCGGAGCCGATCGTCTTCCAGAAGGTCGTGCTGTATACGTTGCTGTTCGAGGTGGTCGGGCTCGGGTGTGGGTTCGGGCCGTTGAACAACAGGTTCTTTCCGCCGCTCGGTTCGATCCTGTATTGGTTGCGGCCCAAGACGATTCGCTTGCCGCCGTGGCCTGATCGGGTCCCGTTGACCAGCGGAACCACTCGTACGCCGGTGGATGTCGCGTTGTACGCGGCGTTGCTGGCGATGACGTCGATCGCGGTGATGTCCAACGGGGCCGGTCCGGTACCGGAGTTGGGTACGACAGTGGGACTGTTGCCGGTCTGGCAGATCGCGACGGTGCTCGGCCTGCTCGCGATCATCGGGTTGCGCGACAAGGTGATCTTCCTGGCGGCGCGGGGTGAGGTGTATGCCACGCTGGCAGTCACTTTCCTGTTCGCCGGCGCCGACATGATCGTCGCCGCGAAGATCGTCTTCGTGGTGATCTGGATGGGCGCGGCGACCTCGAAGCTGAACAAACACTTCCCGTTCGTGGTGTCCACCATGATGTCCAACAGTCCGGTCTTCCGGCGAAAGTCGCTGAAGCGCAAGTTCTTCGAGGACTTCCCCGACGACCTACGCCCGGGGCGACTCTCCCGCATCTTCGCCCACGGTGGCACCGCCGTCGAGATGTGCGTCCCGCTGGTGCTCTTCTTCTCGCACGGTGGTCTGCCGACCACGATCGCGGCGATCGTGATGATCGGCTTCCACCTGACGATCCTGACCGCCGTTCCCATGGGGGTGCCGCTGGAGTGGAACGTCTTCATGATCTTCGGCGTGCTGGTGCTGTTCGTCGCGCACGCCGACCTCGGTCTCGGCAGCCTGCAGAATCCGCTGCCGGTGACGGTGCTGTTCCTGGTGATCGCCGGCATCGTCATCGCCGGAAACCTGTTCCCGCGCAAGATCTCGTTCCTGCCCGGCATGCGCTACTACGCAGGCAACTGGGACACGACGTTGTGGTGCATCAAACCGTCGGCCGCCGCGAAGATCAGCAGCGGCATCGTCGCGATCGCCAGCATGCCGCAGGCACAGCTGGAGCGGTTCTACGGTAAAGACCGGGCGCAGATCCCGATGTTCATGGGATATGCCTTCCGTGCCATGAACACTCACGGCCGCGCGCTGTTCACCCTCGTGCATCGAGCCATGCCGCCCGGGCGCGAGGACGAGTACACCATCACCGACGGTGAGCGCATCTGCAGCACCGCGCTCGGCTGGAACTTCGGGGACGGCCACCTGCACAACGAGCAACTCATCGCCGCCATGCAGGAACGATGCCGGTTCGAGCCCGGCGAAGTCCGTGTCGTGCTGCTCGACGCCCAGCCGATTCACCAAGGGACGCAGGAGTATCGGCTCGTCGACGCCGCCACCGGCGAGTTCGAGCGTGGGGACGTCTACGTCGCCGACATGGTGACCCGCCAGCCGTGGGCCGACGACGTGCCCGTCCATGTCCGCCACAGCGGTCCGGACTGATCGGAGACCGCGGCAGCCGTCGTCGCGGCAATACCGCAGAAAACTCGGACCCCGCGCCACCACGCGACTATCCTGTGCCCAAGGCATTGTGTTCGACATTCTTGTTCCTGAGCCATCGGCGGCTGCGGACCGCCTGTGGCGGTTAGGTATTCGAGGTGACTCATGCGCACATCCGCCGTTCCGACTCTCGATCGCTTCCGACAGCACCTGCGGGAATACGCCCGTCTGGCAGAGGTTCGCTACGACCCGGCGGTGCTGGATCCGGTGCTGGATACCTTGTCCGATCTGTGGACCGGCTCCTTCGTCGCCGTGCGAACCACCACCCACCCTGTCCCCGAACGGCAGGTCAACGCGCGGGTGATGCATCCCGGCGAACCGACCGAGCTCATCCAGACCCTGCGCGACGCCGGACTGCTCACCTACACCGGCCATCCGATGGAACAGCTGCTGGCCGAGATCTGTGCGGCCGTGCCCGTACGCGCGGGCGTCGATGTCGCGCTCGCCGGCGGCGTGGAGAAAATCTGGCTGATCTTCCCCGAACTAATCAGCGTTGAGCGGATACTCGCCTTTCCCGGCATGCCCGAATCCGCCCGCGCGCACGCGGCGCACCTGTCGCGCTACGGCGGCCGAATCGGCATCCTCGGCGTGGATTTCGCCGCCCGCACCATGAACCTGTACTCGCAGGTGTTCGAAGCGGGCCAACTCACCGCCGCCGACATCAGCACGATCCTGGCCGACCTCGACTTCGTGCCGGCCACCGACGAGGAACTGGCGCTGCTCGGCCGCACCTTCAACCTGTACCGCACGTTCTCCTGGACTTCGCCACGCATGCAACGCATCTGCTTCCCGCTGCGCTGCACGGCCGCGACCTTCCCGACCCACCTCGACCCGGTACTGGCCCGCTTCGTAGAGGAAGCCCCCTTCGCCGACCCGGAAACCCGCGGCTTCGTGTTCTACACCGCCTACGGCGCCACTTCCCGCTACTACAAGATCCAGGCCGAGTATCTCGCCGCCCAACGTCCGGCTTTCCCCGGTGGCACCGAACCGCAGGTCACTCGGGACTAGCCTCTTTCGGGAAGCAGCGGCCGCATGAAGGTGCGCTCGTACCGGAGCACACAGCCGCTCTCGTCGCGGATGCGATCGGCTTCGATGAAGTCGGGATCGACACCGAACAGCGCCCGATACTGCTCGTAGGCCCCGAGGCCGGCGAAGCTGAACAACGCCATCGCCTTGTCGCTGGCGCCTTCCGCGGGCAGGAAATAGCCGTGATGCGTGCCGCCGTGCCGCTCGACCAACTCCATCCACCGGCGGCCGAAACGCTCGAACGCATCGATCTTCGCGGGATCGATCACATACTCCACAACACAGGTGATCATGGCCCCAGGCTACGACCGCACCGGTGGGCTGCTGCGCGAAGTTGCCGGGCTATTGTGTCGTGGGTCACACACTGTTTGGCCTACCGAACCCGGGGCATACAGCCCGTCGGGCGACGCACAGTGCGCGCCGTCGAAACAGTGCTTCGGAAGGATCGGTATCTGTCGTGGTTCTGCTGCTGGTGGGAATCGGTACTGCGTCAGCCGTCGTGATCGCAGCGCATGCCATGGTGGTGGCCGCGCATTTGGCGCAGCGCCGTGCTGCCCCGCGCCGCCGGGTGGCCGTGGACGTCCGCCCCGTCTCCTCGACGCGAGTCTCCGCCTGACCCAGGGCAAGCCCGCGAGTCTCAATTCTGTCGGCTGTTCGGCCGATTGTGCGACCTGCCTCGTCCGAGGAATCTGTGAGACGCAAGCAGAACCGCCGGCGCGCGGGTTTCCGGACTCGCGCAGCCGGCATTGCGAAGAGGTGCACATCATGGCCGAACCCATCCCCACGCCTGAGACGGCACCGGCGAACAGGCGAATAGTCGCGTGGGCGGTCGACTTCGCTGTGATCGTGGCGGCTGCGGTGCTGCTCGGCTCGGTGACGCACTACCGGATCGCCGACTACCTGTCCGGCTGGCCCGGCCTTGCCCAGTCGGGCGGCTGGAACCTGTTCCGCGCCAACGGAGATTGGGGCGGCGCGGGTAAGGCGTTCGGCTGGGACGTCTTCGGTGAAATCCTGCTACTGATCACCGAGGCGTTCCTCGCGCTGGTGCTGATCGTGTTCGTATATCACTTCGCCTGCCTGCTCTGGAAGGGTGGCACGCTCGGAAAGTTCTTGTTGGACATCCGAGTTCACGCACTCGCCGAACCGCACGGCAGACTGGGGAAGTGGCAGTCGGCCCGCAGGGCGCTGGCGAGCACCGTGGTGGATGTCGGCTTGTACTCCGCCGCCTGCATCGCCCTGCTCGCAGGCAAGTTCGTGCTGTCCCTTGCTCTTTGGCACATCGCCGTCCTCGCGTTCGTGCTCAACGCGGCTCCGGTGGCGAGCGCGAGCCGTCGCACCGTGATCGACCGCATCGCGGGCACGAAGGTTGTCCGCGCGGGCTTGTATCAAAAGTCATGGCAGGCGGCCAAGGGCGCGGCGATCATCGACCGTGGCACGCAACTCGGCCTCGAACGCGTGCAGGCCGTCTCCCAGGCCATGAAGCAACACGCCGAACACCTTTCCGAGGACGAACGCCTCCGCGAGCTGCGTGCGTCGACCCAGGCCACACAGCTGCGTCGCCTGGGCCAGAGCGCGGGCAAACACACCGGCGAGGCCGCCCGGCAGTTGCTCGATTCCGAACGGGGACAGCAAGCTCAGGCCACAGCCAAGAAGGTCGGCACCAATCTGCGGGCGACCTACGCGCGGCGACGCCGCTGATCAGCTTTCGATGTGCGCCGCAGCGGTGAGGACGAGCTTCCCGCACTTCGCTGATCGAAGCAGCCGGGGCGCGTCGCCGGTGCTCGCGGGAGCGTCGGCGTCGGCTTGCCGCGTACCCAGTTCTGGGCGACCTCGAAATCATCTGGGGAAATTCCCGATGACGCACACCGTCGAAGACGCGTCGCGGGTCGGCACGAGCGTGCTGAGGCCGACCTGCACCGTCACCCGCTCGGGTTCCGCCGCGACCGGAAGGCGTAGCGCGTCCCGGTAGAACTCGGCCGCCGCATCGAGATCTGTTGTGTCGATTGCTACTTCGCGAATGTGCATAGTAGTCCCTTCGGTGTCGTACGTTCGGAAACGACCCTTGATCCTCAGCGTTGGTTGAGGTCAGCGGCAACGTCCGACACGTGACGTGTGGGTATCCGCCACGCGGACAGCGATTGACAGCCAGACGAACCGGACATAGTGTCCCTCCTCACAGTAATTGGAAACTTTCCTAATAGTTCACCGGCCGCGGTGAGGGGAGGGGCGTCACGTGAATACGCGCCAGACCCTCGCAGGCACGCCCAGCCTGTTGCGCGCGATCAACGATCGCGCCGCGCTGGAACTGCTGCTCGCCAACGGCCCGCTGTCCCGCACCCAAATCGGCACGCTCACCGGCCTTTCCAAGCCGACCGCCTCTCAGCTGCTGTCACGATTGGAGGCGGCCGGACTGGTGGTCCCGGTCGGCACCATGCCGGGCGGGCCCGGCCCGAATGCGCAGCTGTACCAGGTGAATCCGACGGCAGGTTATGTGGCCGGGCTCGACGTGACCGCCTATCGGATCCGCATCGCCGTCGCCGACATCACCGGCCGGGTGCTCGCCGAACACGAGGTCGCCACCAAGGGCTGGCTCGCCGCCGAGACCATCACCAGGGTGGGCGAGGCGGTCGCCGAGACGGTCACCCTCGCCGAGATCGGCGACGGGGTCTGCTGCGAGGTGGTCATCGGCATCGGCGGCGCCCTCGACCCGGCCACCGGCAAATTGCGTTACGCCACACACCTTCCCGGCTGGCATTCCCCGCGGCTGGTCGCCGAACTGGAGTCGGCCATCGGCTGCTCGGTATCGGTCGAGAACGACGTCAACCTCGCCGCCATCGCCGAGCAGGCGCACGGCGCGGCGCAGGGCAGCGAGGACTTCGTGCTGCTGTGGACCGGCGTCGGTGTCGGCGCCGCGATCGTGATCGCCGGTCGGCTGCATCGCGGTTTCCACAGCGGCGCAGGCGAAGTCGGCTACATGCCGCTGCCGGGCGCGCCTATCGTGCACGACGTCCGCCGCAAGAATTCCGGCGGGTTTCAGGAATTGGCCGGAGCCCCAGCGGTGCTGGCGTTGGCGAAGAAGCACGGCCTGTCCGCGCCGACGGCCGCGCGGGTGGTCGCCGAGGCCCTGGAGACGCCGGGGTCCGGCGACGCGTTCCTGGTCGAGTTCGCCAGCAGGCTGGCCCTCGGGATCGCGTCGATCGTCTCGGTGGTGGACCCGGAGCTGCTGATTCTGGGCGGCGACGTGCCACGGGCCGGCGGCGAACGGCTGGCCACGCTGGTCGAGGACGCCCTGACCGAGCTCACTTTCGCACGACCCGCGGTGCGCGCCAGCACCGTACCCGGGTCGCCCGTCCTACACGGAGCGTTGGAACGCGCCTTGGCCACCACGAGGGACACCGTGTTCTCGACTCACTGATCCACCGCACCTCGAGCAGTACCCAGGAGAACCGCACATGCGCAGAACGACACGCCGCATCCTCGCCGCCCTCACCGCATGCGCGTCCGCCGCGCTGTTCGTCACCGCCTGTACCGGCCAGAGCTCCAACGGCGGCAGCGACGGCTCCGACCAAGGCAAAGAAGTCACCATCACGTTCTGGCACGGCTGGAGTCAGGACCACGAGGTCAAGGCGATCAACGACAACATCGCCGCCTTCGAGAAACTGCACCCCAACATCCACGTCAAGGCGGTCGCCAACATCGCCGACGACAAGCTCGAACAGGCGCTGCGGGCCGGCGGCCGGGACGCGCCGGACGCGGTCTCCTCCTTCACCACCGACTCGGTCGGCAAGTTCTGCTCCGCCAACGTCTGGGCCGATCTCGATCCCTTCCTGAAGAAGTCGGGTATCGACCCCGCCGCGACCTTCCCGCGCGCGATGCTCGAGTACAGCCGGTTCCAGGGCAACCAGTGCGCGCTGCCGCTGCTCAGCGATTCTTATGGCTTGTACTACAACAAGACCGCCTTCGCCGCCGCCGGAATCACTTCACCACCAAAGACATTCAGCGAGTTCGAGGCCGCGGCACTGAAGCTGACCATCGCCGAGGGCGACGGCTACAAACAGCTCGGCTTCATGCCGAACTACCACAGCTACGAGACCAGTCCCACGCACTATCTGGGTCAGTACGGCGCGACATACTTCGACGCGAACGGCAAGTCGAATGTCGCCACCGATCCCAAGGTCGCCGCGATGTTCTCCTGGCAGAAAGAGCTGATCGGCAAGCTCGGCGGGTACGACAAGCTGGAGCGGTACCGCACCACCTTCGGCGAGGAGTTCAGCGCCAAGAACCCCTTCCACACCGGCCAGGTGGCCATGTCCCTCGACGGCGAATGGCGCACCGCCTCGCTGGCCGAGTTCCCGGTGGGCTTCGAGTGGGCCACCGCGCCCTTCCCGGTGCCCGACGACCAGGCCGAGACCTACGGCCGCGGCTACCAGACCGGCACCATCATCGGCGTCGCCAAGTCGAGCCAAAAGCAGACCGCGGCTTGGGAATTGGTGAAGTTCCTGGCTACGAACACCGATGCGCTGGTCAGCTTCGCCAATGCCATCCACAACGTGCCGAGCACCAACGAGGCCTTGAATTCGCCGAAGCTGACGGCCGATCCGAACTTCAAGACCTTCATCGACATCGCGAAGAACCCCAACTCCTCGACCACGCCGGCCAGCATCAACGGTGGCGCGTACCAGCTTTCGCTGAACAACTTCGGCTACTCCTACGAGGCGGGCAAGGTCGACCTCGCCGCTGGACTGGCCGCGACCGCGAAGGAAATCGACGAGGCGATCGACCAGGCGAAGTGATGTAGCGATGGCACTGTCGAGCACGTCCGTCCCGGCGGCACTCGAGCCGACGCTCGAACGCCCCACCCCGGCGGCATCGAAACGGCCCGCTCCGGCGGCACTGAAACACAAGCGCCGCCGTAGAAACCTGCGCACCTTGGCATTTCTCGCGCCGTGGCTGCTCGGGTTCGGCTTCTTCTTCGCCTACCCGTTGCTGTCCACCCTCTACTTCTCCTTCATGAAGTACGACGGGTTCGCCGCGCCGACCTTCACCGGCCTGAAGAACTGGGCCTACGTCCTCGACAAGTACCCGTTCTTCTGGCGGGGGCTGGGCAACACCCTGTGGTTGGTGTTGGTGATGGTGACGCTGCGGGCGATCTTCGGGCTCGGTATCGGACTGTTGGTCACCAAGATCAAGACTGGGCTCGGCTTCTTCCGCACCGTGTTCTATCTGCCCTTCCTAGCCCCGCCGGTGGCCGCCACGATGGCCTTCGCCTTCCTGCTGAACCCGGGGACCGGCCCGGTGAACCACCTGCTCGGCACCATCGGTCTGCCGCAGCCGGGTTGGTTCACCGACCCCGAGTGGTCCAAGCCGGCGTTGACCATGCTGGCGCTCTGGGGCATCGGCGACCTGATGGTCATCTTCACGGCGGCACTGCTGGACGTGTCCAAGGAGCAGTACGAGGCGGCCGAGCTCGACGGTGCCGGTCCGTGGCAGCGGTTCCGGTACGTCACGCTGCCGAACATCACGCCCATCGTGCTGTTCGCGGTGGTAACCGGCGTGATCCAGACGATGCAGTACTACACGCAGGCGATTGTGGCGGGCAAGGTCGCCAGCGGCAAGGCGGGCAATTCCGGTGAGCCGTTCGTGCCGGGCTACCCGCACGGTTCCACCTGGACGCTGCCGCAGATGGTCTACAACCTCGGTTTCCAGCGCTTCGATATCGGCTCCGCGTGCGTGGTCGCCGTGATCCTGTTCGCCATCTCGATGGCGTTCACCGCGTTGCTGCTGCGGCGCAAATCCGGCTTCCTGCAGGAGGACTGAGCGATGACCATGACTCCCGCCCGCCCGCTGCCCACCATGCCGACCGCCGAAGCCAGGGGCGCCCGCCGCAAGGACGCCCTGCACTGGGTAGCCGTGCACTCGCTCGCCATCGCCGCCGCGCTGCTGTTCCTGATGCCGTTCGCCTTCGTCCTGCTCACCTCGGTGATGTCGGACCGGCAGGCGCTCACCGCCGACCTCTGGCCAGCCGAGTGGCATTGGGGAAACTACGTAAAGGTTTGGGAGACACCCGGATTCCTGACCTGGTGGCGCAACACCCTGCTGTACGCCGCGGCCGGTACCGCGCTGACGCTGCTCTCCAGCATCCCGGTGGCGTACGCGCTGGCCAAGTTTCGCTTCCGCGGTCGCAATCTCGCGCTGATGGCCGTTGTTTCGATGATGATGCTGCCGCCGCAGGTGACGGTCATCCCGATGTACATGATCTGGTCCAAGCAGTTCCATCTCACCGGCTCGCTGTGGCCGTTGATCATTCCGCTGGCCTTCGGTGACGCCTTCTCCATCTTCCTGCTGCGGCAGTTCCTGCTGACCATCCCCGACGACTACCTGGAGGCGGCCCGCATCGACGGCTGCGGTGAAGTGCGCATCCTGCTGCGGATCGTGTTGCCGATGGCCAAGCCCGCCGTCGCCGCGGTCGCGCTGTTCCAGTTCTTCTATTGCTGGAACGACTATTTCGGGCCGCAGATCTACGCCAGCGAGAACCCGGCCGCCTGGACGCTGAGCTACGGCCTGGAGTCGTTCAAGAGCGCCCACCACGTCAACTGGAACCTCACCATGGCCGCCACCCTGCTGGTGATGGCGCCGGTGATCCTCCTTTTCTTCTTCGCACAGAAGGCCTTCATCGAAGGCGTGACACTGACAGGGGTCAAAGGCTGATGCGCGCACTGAAACTTTGCATAGTCGGTGGTGGTTCCACCTACACGCCGGAGTTGATCGACGGATTCGCCCGGCTCCGGGACACTCTCCCGATCGGCGAGATCGTCCTCATCGATCCCGCCGTGGACCGGCTGGAGTTGATCGCCGGGCTGGCCCGCCGGATCTTCGCCAAACAGGGACACCAGGCCACGGTCAGCACGGCCACCTCGGTCGCCGACGGGGTCGACGGTGCCGATGCCGTGCTGCTGCAACTGCGCATCGGCGGGCAGGCCGCCCGCAACGAGGACGAGCGCTGGCCACTCGAATGTGGTTGCGTCGGACAGGAAACGACCGGTGCCGGTGGTCTGGCGAAGGCGTTGCGCACCGTCCCGGTGGTGCTCGACATCGCCGAGCAGGTGCGCCGGGCCAATCCGGACGCCTGGATCATCGACTTCACCAATCCGGTCGGGATCGTCACTCGCGCACTGCAATCGGCAGGACACAAGGCCGTCGGCCTGTGCAATGTCGCGATCGGGTTCCAGCGAAAGTTCGCCGCGCACTTGGGCGTCGACCCGGAACTGATCCGGCTCGACCACGTCGGCCTCAATCACCTCACCTGGGTGCGCGGGGTCACCGTGCTCGACCACCCCGGCGCGGGCACCGGCTACGAGGCGCTGCCCAAGCTGCTCGCCGACTTCGGCGCGGACATCGCGGCCGACGTGCGGCTGCCGTTGCCGCTGATCCAGCGACTCGGCGTCGTCCCGTCGTATTACCTGCGCTACTTCTATCAGCACGACGTGGTGGTCGAGGAGTCCGCGACCACCGGGTCCCGGGCCGCTGAAGTGGCGGCCATCGAGCGGGAGTTGCTGGACATGTATGCCGACCCCACCCTCGACACCAAGCCCGAACTGCTCGGAAAGCGCGGCGGCGCTTTCTATTCCGAGGCCGCGGTACAACTGCTCGCCGCGCTGCTCGGCACCGGCGGCGGCAGTGTCCAGGTGGTCAACACCCGCAACGACGGCATCCTGCCGTTCCTGCCCGACGATGCCGTGATCGAGGTGCCTGCGGCGGTGGACGCCGCAGGGGTGCGCCCACTGCCGCAGCACCCGATCGAACCGCTCTTCGCGGGCCTGATCGCGCATGTCACCGCCTACGAGCAACTCGCAGTGCAGGCCGCGCTGGAAGGCAGTCGCGACCGTGTTTTCCGCGCACTACTAGCGCACCCGCTGGTCGGCCAGAACGAGCTGGCCGACCAGCTGACCGATCGGCTGATCGCGCATAACCGCGCCTACCTGGGCTGGGCGTGATCATGCCGAAAAACACCGTGAACTGTTGGCGGGGGAAGCGTCTGATGAAAATCCCACAGAACGAGCAGATTCCGGGCGTCCTCGCCATCGATGCGGGCAACAGCAAGACCGATGTGGCGCTGGTCGGGATCGACGGGTCGGTGCTCGGCGCCGCGCGTGGCGGCGGCTACCAACCGCACCGCACCGGGGCCCGCCAGGCGATCGAGGGGCTCACGCCGCTGGTCGAATCGGTGGCCAGGCAGGCCGGATTGACCCGCGGCGGGATTCTCACCACCCGGGTGAGCGCGTGCATGGCCAATGTCGATCTGCCCATCGAGGAACAGCGATTACACGCCGCGATCGCCGCGCGCCCTTGGGGTTTGACGGTGGGCGTCGTCAACGACACCTTCGGTCTGCTCCGCGCGGGCACCGACGGGCCGCGCGGGGTCGCGGTGGTCTGCGGCGCCGGTATCAACTGTGCCGGGCTGCTGCCGGACGGGCGCACCGCCCGCTTCCCGGCGCTCGGTGTGCTCACCGGCGACTGGGGCGGTGGCGGCGGCATGGCGGCCGAGGCGATGTGGCATGCGGCCAGGGCCGAGGACGGTCGTGGTGAACCGACCGCGCTATCCGCTGCTATCGGTGCGTATTTCGGGCTCGCCGGAGCCAATGCGGTGGCCGAGGCGATCCATCTCGGCCAGCTCGCGGAGCAGCGGCTGCACGAGCTGGTCCGGGTGCTGTTCGCCACCGCCGAGGCCGGGGATCCGACCGCGTTGCGCCTCATCGATCGGCAGGCCGATGAGATCACCCGGCTCGCGTTGGTCGCCTTGCGCAAGCTCGATCTGCTCGATACGCCGACCCCGGTGATCCTCGGCGGTGGCGTGCTCGCGGCGCGCCAGCCGCTGCTGGTCGAGAACGTGAAGGCCCGGCTTGCCGAGGTCGCACCGCTGGCCGAGCCTCGAATCGTCGTTGCCCCACCGGTTCTCGGGGCTGCGTTGCTCGGGCTGGATCACCTCGGTGCGTCCGCAGCTGCCCGCCAACGGCTGCGCTCCGCCTATCCGACACTGTCCGCGTCCGATGGTCGGCCGGAGTTCCCGAGCGAAATGGGCCAGCCTGCTTGAGTGCTGGACCGCCCGAGGGTCTACGTTCGGTGTAATGCCGTGTGACGCAGCATAAGTCGGTTCTGCTCACTCAGGCACGAACTGGTGTGGTGGTTTGCGTTGCTCCTCGGCCCCTTCGCTGGACAGCAGCGGCCAGCCCTTGCGCAGCACGAAGTCCAGCCACGCGCCGCAGGCTTGGGAGGTCAGCACCGCGGTGAGGACGAGCGTGGTGAAGAACGGGGCGTTGATGATGCCCGCGTCGAACGCGACACTGGCCAAGACGATCCCGGGCCCACCGCGGGCATTGCACGTCACGGCCAGGTTGACGATGTCGAGGCGGCGAAAGCCCGCCAGCCGGGCGGCCAGCCCGGTCGACAGCAGCACCACCGCGGAGGAGCCGAGCAGGAACGCGATCAGCATGACCGGCGAGAAGCCCTTGGTGAAGTCGAGCCGGTAGCCGACGACCGCGAAGTAGATCGGGATGAACACCGCCGCGGAGACGTGTTCGATCGCCTCCAGCGGGACGCGGAAGCGTTGGTGCTCGGTGCTTTTGATGCCGCCGACGATGCCGAAGCCCGCGAGGAACGCGGCGAAGGCCAGCGTGACGTCCAGCGCCGCCGCGACGCTGACGTAGCCGAGGACGACCACCATGATCCAGGCGATCGGGGTATGCGCGGCCAGCACGTTCCAGCGGGCGCGGCTGAGCCTGCGCAGCAACGGCGGCAGTATGGTCATCGCTACCAGCACATACAAACCGTTGGCCACCACATGCACCGACACCGTTTCGGCCAGCGCGTCACCGCCCGCGGCCACCGTGGCCGAGGCGATCGCGGTGGCCAGCGCCAGCACGCCCCAGAGCACGATGTCCTCCACGACGGCGGCGCCGAGAATGAGGCTGGCGAACCGGGTGTGCAAGATGCCCAGGTCGTAGAAGATCTTGGTGATCACCGGGATCGAGGTGACCGCCGTCGCGACCGCGAACACCAGGATCACCGCGGGCTCGCTGCCCGCGTCGCCCATGAAATCCTCCAGCGGCAGCAGCGGGGCCACCGCGAGGGCCAGGAAGAACGGCAGCGGCGTACCGAGACCCAGGATCCAGGCGGTCGGCTTCCAGTTCTCCTTGCCCAGCACGTTCCGGGCGCTCGCGCCGGAGACGAACATCAGCAACAGCAAACCCAGGTGGTAGAGGAAGCCGATCACCACCGTGGCGGGGTCGTCGCCGCCGTCGCCGAAGATCCGCGCCGCCGTATCGGGCGCCAGCAGACCGAACAGCGACGGGCCGAGCAGAATGCCCGCCGCGATCTCGCCGACGACCTTGGGTTGCCGCAGCAGCGCGGCGAGTTGGCCGAACAGATTGGCGCCGGCGATCAGCAGCAACAACGCCAAAGTCAGTGATCCCACCGTATCCGTGGACATACGCTCTCCTTGCCGACCGTGCGGTATCGGATAAGCGCAGTCTCCCAAAGCATCCCGCCGCGCACGACCGGATCACTCGCACCAGGCACCGGACGCAGCGGTGGATTACCAAGGCCTACAAGCTGATCGGTGCGGAGCCGTGGTCAGCGCGGCGGGCTGCGGCCCGACGACGTTCATCGGATGTCTGCGGACCGTCGAGCAGGAGTGTCACCTGTTCGTTCAGCATGTCGATCTCCTGTGCGGCGACGAAGCCGTCGCTGGTGACGACCCTGGCGGCGAAACCGTCGAGCAGCAGCAGAATCCATTCCGCCAGCCGTCCGGCTGTCACATCGCTGCGGACGCGCTGCACCTGCTGAGCGGTGCGCACGGCGGCTTGCAGTGCGGTACGGGCGGTTTCGTCGTCCGCGCGCAGAGCCAGGGCGATCTCCGGTCGGTGGGTGAGGCCGCCGACGACGGAGATGAATCCGGCGGCCCGCGGATCCAGCAGCCCGGCGGCGGCGTGCTCGACGTAGCCGAGGACCACCCGACGGGGATCGTCCGGATCGGCCTGCTGCTCGAAGAACTCGCGGGTCTCCGCGGTGTTGTGTTCGAGGATCGCGACCAGCAGCGCGTCCTTGGTGGGGAAGTAGTGGAAGAAGGTGCCCGAGCCGATCCCGGCGATGCGGCAGATGATCGCGGTGGTGGCTCCGGCATAGCCGTGCTCGGCGAAGGCGGTCAGGCCCGCGTCGATGATTTCGAGTCGTCGGGCCTGGTGTCGCTGCGGATCGATGGGACGGGGCACTTGTTCAGCATAGTTAATAGAGTGGGCACTCTGTTAATGTCGAGGCATGCGTTCGTCCGCACGCCCGGCTGCCACCGCCAGTAGTGAGCGCCGGCGCGCAATGCTCACCCTCTTCGTCCTCGCTCCCGTGCTGGGGGAGGTGCTCGGCGCTTCCTTGCGGTTGAGCTATTTCGTGCAGCCGCTGCGGGTGGTCGCCATCGTCTGCTTCTACGGTGCCGGCGTGGTGTTGATCCGCGAGATCGCGCAACGGTGGCGGCTGTCCGGTTGGGGAATTGTGTTGCTCGGCTGTGCTTTTGCGCTGATCGAGGAAGGGCTGGCCTTACAGACGATCTTCAACCCCGTCGGCATGGACGGCGAGCCGGTGCATGGAAACGCGTTCGGGGTCAACTGGTTCTGGGCGGTGGTCGTGTCCGGCTACCACGTCGTGTGGAGCGTGTTGCTGCCGATTGCGTTGGCCCATCTGGCCTTTCCGCCCAGCAGTCGCGCGCCGTGGCTGTCCCGCCGCTCGGCCGGTGTACTCACCGTTGTCTTCGCTTGCGGCACCGCCCTATTCGTAGCGATCTCACTGCTGCGCTCCGACTTCAGGCTCCCCTCGGGGCATGCCGCTGTCACGATTGTCGTGGCGGCCGGTGTTGTCTGGGCGAGTACGCGGTGCCGGGACAACGGACGTGTTGGGCTTGCCGGGCGCACGCCGAAACCCAAGCTGGTTGCGCTGTTCGGGGTAATGGCGGGGACGGTGTGGTTTGTGTTGTTCCTGGCTGCGTTCATCGGCGGCCCGATCTCGTTCGTGTGGTGGACCACTGGGGCGCTGACCTTCGCCGCCGCGGTGGCGCTGGTGCTGCGGCGGTGGACCCGGCGCGGGTGGACGCCGCGACACCAGCTCGCCCTCTGCTTCGGTACGGGCCTGTCAGCGGCGCTGTTCGGGCTGCTCCTGGTTGCCTTGGACGGACACCTCGCGAACATTGCCTTCCAGTGCGCCGTCGTTGTCGCACTAATCGCGGCGTACATCTGGATGGGGCGGCGACTGGGTTCCTCTGTCACGGCAGAAGGTTGATCGTGGCTAGACCTGGTCCCCACCACATGATCGGGTCAACGCGAGAGGTTTGCCCAACGCGAGACCGAGCGCGGGCCATGTACCACAGGCGATCTCATTACGTCCCCTGGAGAGTTGAGTGCGTAGTGATGAAGGTGTATCCCATCCGTAGCAAATGTGGTTCCGAATAAGGCCTGGGTCGGGCGTTCGTGTGTCCGAAGCGTCCGCTCCTGCCTGCGGGTTCAGGCGGTCGTCGCAACACTTCATCGAGCGCTTCTGATGGTGTGCGGAATCCGAGGGTGCCTGCCTCCTCGGTGAACCGGCGCATGAAGGTGCGTTGCGAGAGGCCCGGCGACAAGATGTTGGCCAAGAAGTCCCGAGCATGCCAAACATGTTGTCCGGCAGGATCGTCCGCCGCGATCCTGGTCGTGCGCGATGGAGTACCGTCGATCTTGACGCGCGGATCCGCCTGTCTTGCGGGGGTGGCGCGCCGCGACAGCAGACGACCTCGTCCTGGTGGATCGTGATGAGAGGGGCCCGACCACATGGCCGATCCGAATGACCTTGACCTGCCCGACAACTGGGGCCGGTGGGGATCCGACGACGAACTCGGCACACTCAACCTCATCACCGACGACGTGCGCGCGAAGGCCGCCGCCGAGGTGCGGACCGGTCGATGGGCGTCGCTGGCCCAGCCGATCACGCCCAATCCGATGATCAGCAGTCCGTTCGCGCCCACGACGGTGGAAATCTCTCCCGTGCAGCAGATGATGTCCCACACGGGGATAGGCGTCGCGGCGGACCTGATGCTGGTCACGAACCATCACGCGAAGTCGACGCACATCGACGCGCTGGCGCACTGGTCGACCGGCAACGAGGTCTACCCCGGTCGTCCGAGGGACCAGATCGTGACGGCCGCAGGCGTTACCTTCGCCTCCACGACGGCCTTCGCCGCCGGAATCGTGACGCGGGGGGTTTTGCTCGATCTGGCTGTCGAAGGGCCGCTCCCGGCTGGGTACGCGGTGACATCGCGCGACTTCGAAGACGCCGAGCAGCGGCAAGGCGTCGAGGTCGGGTCGGGTGATGCGTTGGCGGTGCGGTTCGCCTGGCCGGCCGACCCGCTGATTGCAGATAGGCCGACTCCGGGAATCAGCCTCGATGCGGTGCGCTGGATGCACCGTCGCGGGGTCGCCCTCTACACGGGCGACAGGGGCGACGCCTACCCGGCACTCGACCCTGATGGGCCGTCCCCGCTGCACGGCGTCGCACTGGGCCGAATGGCGATGCCGCTGATCGACGGGTCACAGCTCGACGACCTTGCGGCGCTGTGCGCGGAGCTGAAGCGCTACAGCTTTCTGCTCACCGTCGGCCCGCCGCGCATCCATGGCTTGACCGGCGTCATGGTCAATCCCATCGCCGTGTTCTGATCGCGCAACCGCGTCGATCACCGCAGAAAGTCGCGGACCGATCGACGCACTTTGCGCCCCAGTGGTCCGTCGTCAGACAGTTCGTCAACACACTCACATACCGCGACCCGCGCGGAGCGAAGCAGCCAGTGCAGGGCCTGGAAGATCAACGGAGACTGTCGATCCGCGGCCGGTTGAACGCACCATATTGCCGATGAGCGGACTCGAAGTGTCCGGGCCGAATCATGGTTTGGAGCAGCGCATTCGCGCGACCACCGTCCCGGTTCGCTCGCCAGTGCGGCGTAGCGGGACTGCACTGGCCTTCGCCGCTCGCCATGAAAAGCGTTGGCCGCCAGGCGGCATCCCCTAGAGCCGGTAAGCCGACTCCAAGGATTCGTTAATGCGTCGACGGCAGCATGATCTTCGTAGACAGAACGAAGGGGGAACAACATGTTCAAAGCTTTGATGATGGCGGGTATCTCGGCGGCCGCGATGGTCGGTGGCACGGTGAGTCTGGCGACGGCTACCGCGGCACCGGCTGCGGCGAGCGGGGTCCTGCCGGCATGTATCGCGATGTGGGAGACCGACAGGGTGATCGCCTGCGCTTTCCGTGATCAGCAGCAATGCCAGCAGTGGGTGGAAGACGGCAAGATTCTGGGCTACCGGGAGTCCGCCGCCGGGTGTAACTGGAACGAAGCTGGGAGCCATCGGCCCGAGTGGGACAACCCCCAGGGATATATCGGAGGGCGGATCAAGTAGCGAATAACCTCAGTGCACGCAACGCCCCGGGTTCTCAGGTCCCGGGGCGTTGTGCTGTCCAGGCTCTCGAATCGGAAGAGGGCTGCGGTAGAGCTCGTCTACCAGCAACGCCCTCATCTGCCGCTGGGCGGGCGTTCTGCGCGGCGAGATCGAGTGCCGCGCAGAACATCCGATATTGCCGATGAGCGAGCATTCTCGCTGAGGCGCGCATTTGGAATGTGATCTTGTGGCGCAACACATCTCACGATCGGTACGGAATTCCGTTCACCGCACGGCCCGCCTCTGCAGGCCCTACCGTGAACGTGCAGAGCTTCCCCTTACCACCGAGAGGAACCGCTAATAGCCAGCACCCTACCCAAGATCAGCGATCTTGAGCCAAAGTCAGGTAAGGTGACGGGATGGTGATGCGGGTGGCGGTTCCCGTGCTGCCGTGCCGAGATGTGCAGGCAGCGCGGTCGTACTTCACGGACGTGCTCGGATTCGACACCATATTCACCTGGGAGACCCCACCTAGCTACGCGGCCGTGATCCGCGACACCGCCGAGTTCCACCTATACGCCGAAAGCAGCGTCGGCCCGGCCAGGGTGGTGGTTGTCGTCGACGACGTCGATTCCTGCCACGACGAGTTGCGCGCCCGCGGCGCCGACATCGTCGAGCCACTGGCTGACCGGCCCTACGGGATGCGCGACTTCAACGTACGGACACCCGATGGGCACTTTTTGATCTTTAGCCAGCCGCTTACCGAGTACGGGTGACCATCAGCGGACCAGCCGGAAGAATGACCGGACCTCGTCGACGAACAACGCCCGGCTTGTCGCTGAAGCCGTAACCGGGAAGCGATGGGCAGACCCCTAGAACCGGCCGGCTTAGTGCGCAGATTTTCGCCGTTCACACGACGAAACCGCAGCTCAACAGCCAGCACCCTACCCACGATCAGCGATCTTCAGCCAAGTCAGGTTACCTGCCGTTTTTGTTGCGGCGCGGCCGATTTCGTGCAGGGCGGGTTCATCAGCGAAGCCGAACGCGTGCCCGAACTCCTCGCCCACGTCGTGACCCGCGCCGTCGAATCCCGCGTCACCCAGGTCGAACACGTCCTGCACCAGCTCATCGAGCGCGGCGCGGTCCGCGCCGATATCGACACCCGCACCATCGCCACCATGGTCTTCGGCGCCTTCTTCGGCGCGTTCCTGCGCGGCGACGCCGCCGCCGCGCGCGCCAGCCTGCCCGAACAGCTCACCACCACCCTCTGGCCCGCCCTCACCACCCGCCCCTGACCGCGCCGCAGTGTGCGTCGAGCACCCATCGAGTCCGAGGAGATTCTGTTAGGACCTTGTCCGTCTTGCCCTCCAGGCACGTCGTCGTGCCTGGACTGGACTTCGAGCCCCGCCGACGCAAATAAGCCCGCTGCCTCGGCCCGCCGGCTTCAGTGCGCACGCCTGCCAGGTCGCGTCCTACCACGCACTCTCTTGCCGCATATCGCGCGTTGGACCGACCCATCCACGGGGCGGGCGGCGACGAATCTTGTTGTGGCACGCGGTGATGCACGATCATGGTGTGCCAGTTCGGATACGAGCTGCCGAGGAGGTGCCGATTAAGTGATCTCCTCGGCAGCGCCGGTCCCCGGACATCCCTGCGCCGGTGAACATCCGCAATTGCCGCTGAGCGCTCGGTCGGCGCCGCGGTGAGACGCACTCTCCTGCCGATGCGAGCGGGTCATCCGACTATTCGGATTGCACGCGCTGGATTCTGGCGGTCGCCAGGTAGCTTCACCTCCGACGTTGGTAGGGCTCGCGAGTCAAGGGCCGGTGCGCGAGTGTGGGCCACTCTGGTCAGTGACCCCCAGGCAAACTTGAGATTCGTCGAGGCTTTCATCGGCGCCCAGCGGTACAGCCGGCCTCCCTGAACAACCCGGGTCGCAAACCGCCGAGCAGAGTGTTGATAGGTCTGCAGGTGTTGCTCGGGTGCCACGATCAGAACGGCAGCGAGTCGCTCAGACCTTCGATCGCGGTTCTGGCGAACTCGGTCGCTTCGTCGGTGGCGGCTTGGGCGGTGCCGGCGGCGATCTGGGCAAGGTAGCCCTTGAGCGCGGCCACGCTACGCCGGATCAGACCCTGGTTTGGTTCCTCGCGGACGACTTCGGCCAACACCGTTTCGGTGGTCTCCCGGAAGTCGGTGTCGTCGTCGGTAGCAAGTCCGAGGGCAGGCAGCTGAGCTAGCAGATCGGTGAGCACGGTGGCCAACTGCTCGTAGCCAGGAGCGATCTGGCTGGCGGTCGATTGCCCCTGGTTCACGGGGCCACGGTTACCCCAGGCGAGCTGGGCGGTGCTCCCGTCTCCTGTCATCTGCACGACGGGACCGTGATAGGTGATGTAGTTCCCCACCCCAGGATTAGTCGATCGACTGCTGAGTGCGGCCTTACCTGAGATCACGTCGTATTTTGCCGCAGTATGGTCGAGTGCGCTGTCGCCAAACGGGCTTTGATGTACGTGGACTTCTCGCAATCGCATTGTCTTCGACTTGCCATTCGGCAACGTGTCTGTCACCTCGTCACCGTCTTCGACGTCGGCATCCGCTCTGAAAGTGATTCCATGTTGCGGGCCGAGGTCCATTGCCTCAATATCAAATACATCCGCTGTGCCGTCGTCAGCAACGCGGCGCAGCTTCATCTTCTTGCCGTGCATGTTTCGCGGAACCATCCGAGCTCCCTACGTCGACTTCGCCGTCAGAAGTGTAGTCATGAAACGGTGCCGGCTGACCCCCGCCGCACGCACAGCTCATGTGTCGATGCTGACCGCGCCTGATCGGCGTGACCACGGGTTGGCTCGTGTTGCTGCCTCGGTTGCCGTAGAGCATGCGCTGAGGCAGGGGTTGGTCCCGCAGTGGCGTGCTCGCACGACAGAATCCAAGCGAGTCGCCGCCGCCCCCGGCTTCCGCGAGCTCGGGGCGCAGTTGAGCTTTCGGCTGGATCCCTTACTCGGAGAAGGCCGAGGCAGGTGAATCCGGGTCGGCGGCAGGGAGCCATCCTTTCCTGCTGCGACCGAAACATCCGCTATTGCCGCGACCCGCGCGTTGGGCCAGTTGACCAGATTGCCTTGAGCACGTTGGCGCGAGGCTTCCAACGCGCGCCCATACCGATCGCGGGCACTCGCCATGCTGGCTCGTGATCTGACCGTTCCAGCACAAATGAGCTGCTGCTACGGTCGGCCAGTGCCGCCTCGCTATCACGTAACGTCAGCACTGAACCGCGCCTCGATCACTAGATTCGGTTTGGACTGGCACCATATGGGCGCCGCGCGGGGCATTGCCGGAAGCGACCAGCCCGAGCAGCCGGGCTGTTTCCTTGCACTCAACGACTTCGAGTGCGAATGGTTCGTGCGCATGAACAACACCGGAGGCCCCGTGGATGTGTGGGAAGTCCACGGAATCGAGGACGATGATCTCGTCCTGTCACCGGAGGGTCATCGCTACTTTCCGGGAGTGATCGCGGCGGCTCAGCTTCGTTTGGTGCGGCGAGACGTGCCACCTGCCCGAACCTGACCTGCCAGGCCCGCGACCATACTCTCTCTTGCCGCCTACAGCGCGGTCCCGAACGTTCGCATCTGCCGCAGTGCGCGCGTTGGTCGTCGATCCAGACCCGTTGATAGGCAGAACTTCCCAACATGCGCACATGCCGATTACGCGACGTATTACAGGTTGTATCAGTGGCCCATGCCCATGCCGCCGTCGACCGGGATGATGGCACCGCTGATGTAGGCGGCGTCGTCGGA
>NZ_BJXA01000094.1 GCF_007990755.1 Nocardia ninae NBRC 108245
AAGCGGAGTAGCCTCACCGTCGAAGAACAAATAGCAGGTCACCCGGCGCATCTGCCCGACCTTCTAGAGCGCGGCGAGTAGTCCGACACCCAAACCTACAGCCCCTCCGAACGCTGCCCCGCCGCGCAGAACCGCGTGCGCTGGCGAGGTACCACCGATCCAGCTGAGAAACCCCGCCAGCATGCCGCAGATGACACCGATGGCAGTGATAAGGGAAAGCGACAACGCCAGTACCACCGGATTGCTCTTCATCGGATTGACCACTCCTTCGGCCGTCGCTTTGCACAGCTGACACGGCATCGACCCAGATCAGACCTATATAGAGTTACAGCATTGGCAGTGTAGACTGTCTCTCATGCCGGGTAAAGTGCGGATGACTGTGCAGACGCTGCAGGTGTTGCAGGCGCTACTGGAGCGGCCGGCCGACGAACACTACGGGCTGAAAATCTCGGAGCAGTCCGGACTGCCTACTGGAAGCATTTATCCCATCTTGACTCGACTCGAAACGGCCGGATGGGTCACTAGTCAGTGGGAGGATATCGACGAGTCTGCGGAGGGGCGGCGCCGCCGACGGTTCTACCAGCTCACGCGAGATGGGACCGCAGCAGCGCGTGACGAAGTTGCCGAGATGCAGCGACGCCTGAACGCCGTACAGAGGGCGAGTTGGCGATCAGCAGCCAAGCCGAACTGGGGGACCGCATGATGGCTACTCGCCCCGGCTCGCCGCGGGCGGCCTATGGGCTTATCGATATCGCAGTGTGGCTCCTGCCTGTGGAGTCGCGGAGTCGCTGGCGTGCTGAATGGCGCTCAGAGCTGTATGAATACGCACGAGCCGGAATCCCTACGCTTGTGCCCGCGATCCGTATCCTGCGAGGTGCCCCCGCTCAGGCCTTTACGCTTCGGGCAGCCGCTCGTCAGCAGATGCGGGCGACTGCCAGCCTTCCTTCGTCGACCCACCGGCGAACTTGGCTGATAGATATCGGCCAGGATGCTGATCAATTGTCCATGCCCGATGGCGTCTGGCGCATTCCTGGGCACCGCGAAATTGGGCATGGCGACTTGGTCGTTGTGCGGGACTACGAGGGTTTGCGTGGTATCGCGGTAGCCCAGGCGCTGCCCGACCATGGTATACATCCGCATTGTCCGCGATGTAATTCGCGTAGTTTCGAGAATCATCAGACACGGCTGCCCAAGTATCGTTGCTACAAATGTGGTGTGCGATTTGAATATCCGAAATCTAGATTTATACCTGCGGGGAGCGCGCGCTCGATCGGTTTCTCAGATTGGGAGTACCTCTCGGGTCTACTTTCTGCCGACGATCTCCTTCGCCTTCGTATTGGACGTAGGCTCGCAAGTGGCGTAGTTGAGCTGCATTCCGATGCGTTCGCCGAGGCTGTGACTGAAGCTCGTGCGGCCCGGCTCGACCGCTACCGCTCGTCGGCGTTTGAAAAGCACGGGACGGATGCCGCAGAAGACCGACGCGATCCCCCGCTCTGTAGTGAGCGATATCGTCAACGATGCAAGGTCAATAAGACCGGTGACGTTAAGTTCAATAAACAGAGGATATCGCTCGGACGCAAGTATCGCGGCAAGCGGGTCACCGTTTCTGTCGAAGGCGCTTACGTAAACATCTACCACAACGGTATGATCATCGCTGTTCGTCCGCGAAAGTATCGGAAATCCACTGTGTCGGCACCTGGCACCGTCAAATCTGCGGCCGCTTCCGGCGCGCGATGAGCGGACGCATGGATCGCTGCCGATCCACGACGCGGACGTGACTGCGTCAGCCCGATGGCCCAAATGCCTCAAGCGGTTGTGCAGCAGTAGAATTCATCAACGGACTGCCTTGTTGAGGTGCCTGGGTGTAAATGGGTCAACCATGCCTGTTGATCGATGTCAAGAGGGTCGAATCCGAAGCGGAGTAGCCTCACCGTCGAAGAACAAGTCGTTCTACGCCCCCTCATCAGGAGTTGTATACGACGTGGTCGACGACTGCCTTGGCAGAATCCTCGATTCCTGAGTCCAAGACGTCCGCCTTGTACGTCGCCCAATCGGCCAGCTTGCCGGCATCTCTCGCCGCTCCGCGGCTTTCCATGCGCTCGCGGATGCGATCTGGAACAGTTGACACCCAGACGGTTTGGACTGAAGGCGGAGAGAAATTGACCAACGACTTGACGTAGTCCGCGAGCGATATTTGCTTCTCGGCGGCGATGCGGATGTAACCGATGAACGGAGCATCTACCAGGACCGGGATTCGCTGACCGATCGTCAGCGCCTCGCTGACCAGCGCGCTGTAGATGTGTGGGTTGACTACCCGCATATAGGTTTCACTGTCCCTATCGTACGGATTCCCGATTAATTCGGTCATCACCGATTCCTCGAGCGCGGGCGCGAATGCGTCTTTGTCGAGAACGATGGCGTCGGCATGGCGAGCAAGATAGCGGGCCGCCGACGACTTGCCGGTTGCAGGAAAACCGCAAATGATCGTGACACCTGCCATTCTTGTCCCGATTCGGTCCAGTTGGGCAACGAACGAATGTTCGAAGGCCGAAGGTTGCTGCCCAGCTGATCGGGCTGTCGCACTCATCAATTCTCCCTAGGCGCGAACGAGGGTGTAGCTCTCATTCAACCGAATGCAGGAATCCGTCCCTGCCAGTCTCCCAGGCGGGGTGGCTCGGCGGCCAACCAGGGGGCGGTCCGCTATGCCGTGGCTGCGATGAGGTCAAGCAGATCTGGAGCGATCGTTGGGTTGGCGGCGATGGTGTGTGCCGAGCCGAGGGCATGGTCGCTGCCGTCGGAATCAGCCACGACGGCACCACTTTCGCGCGCGATCAACACGCCGGCCGCCGTGTCCCACGGCTTGTTCGACAGCAGAACGCACCCATCGATCCGGCCTTCTGCGACCCAAGCAAGGTCGAGTGCGGCCGAGCCGAACATCCGGATTCTCTCGACATGTTCAGCCAGTGCTGCGGTAACGGCGAGGCGCCGTCGATTTTTTGCAGCGGCATCCCGCCCGACCGCGTAGTCGCCGATCGATATGATGGAATTCCGGAGATCCGTTGTGCCGCTCGTCTTTATACGTGCTCCGTTGCAGAACGCGCCGCCATCGGTATATGCGTGATACTCCAGTCCGAGAAATGGTGCATGGATGACAGCAACGACTGGAACGTCTTCGAATGTAAGTGCTAGGGAAACCGCGCAAAGCTGAATGCCATGAATGAAGTTGGATGTCCCATCAATGGGGTCCAGTATCCACTGGTACGTAGCCTCTGTGTCATCGGTGTTCTGTCCGCTCTGCTGCTCCTCGCCTAAGAAATCAAAAAGCGGCGTGCTCTCGGAAAGTCGCTGGAAAACACTCTCTTGGATTTCTAGGTCGAGATCGGTCACAAAGTCGCGGTCCTCTTTGGCGGTTATTCGTCCTGGCGCAGCGCTGTGCAGAAGTGCACTGCCGACCCGGGCTGCGTCATCGGCGACTTTCAAAAGTTCTTTGAGGCAGGTCATTCGCAACTCCTTGCCTTGGCGCTCGCCCACATGCTCTCGAATACGTCTGCGAATGTATCGAAAATTCCCGCCTTTCCTGATTTCTTGGATACAAAGGTAGGCGAATCGACACCTCTTGCCATCGGAAGATACGGCTGCATAACGCAGATTTCCGAATCGACTATTGTGATATTGAATCTGACAGGCTGGTCGTAAACTCGGATAGTCAGCGATCCGGGAGTTTCTGGCCTTATTCGTCGGCACACCCGCTCAAGGGTACGTATATTGGTGTCCGTGAGGTTGGTGAGTAGTCCTGAATCATGTGCCTCTTCGACCTCGCGGGCTCGAATTGCTGTACCCTCCGGGTCCAAAAAGAGGCACCGGATCACGGTCCCATTCTCCAGAAGTCGCAAAATGTCACTGTCTGCGTACTGCTGGCACAGCATGTTGAGCGATAGCCCCGCCATATCGATCGTGTGAGCTGTTTTGAACAGTTCTTGTGGGGGCATTGCTCTCAGGTACTCGAGCCGGGTCGGGTACACCGCTTCGACATCGGCCAAATCGCGTTGTGCACTCTCCGGCGCACTCGCGGTGGCGGCAATTTGGGAGGGATGAAGTTCGCCAACGGAGCCGGTGAATGTCTGAAAGAGTTCTGCAATCGTCCAGTCGGGAAACATCGCCTGAAGGATCCTGCAATGGTCCGGATAGGGCAGGCTCGATATATCGCCTGAAAGCCATCGATAAAACTGTGCCTTTTTCGGACCGTGGCCGATCAGGTCGGCGTCGAGCTTCTTTGCGAGTCGGTCGTATTCGCGATTGAACGCCGAGACGCTTTGAAGGTGACGCTGCTGAAGAAGTGCTTTCAGAACGGTGCTCATGGTCGCCTGCCTTGCCACGAGATCTGATGTGTTGACAGCACTCTATCACGCAGATGAGACACAGAAGAGACTATTTGCGACATTGCTGCTCAAGCCGAGACATCGGCGGCGGCGAGATGAGACTTCCTGAAAAAACACCCTGGGTGAGCAAGTTTTCCGGATTTTTCCACCCAGAGGAGTTGGATCAGTGGACGCAAACGATCAGTCCCTGCCCATCGAGGTTCGCAGCGGACGCGGGCTCATCAGCTTGAAGACTGCGGCGGCGCTCGTCGACGTCGACCAGAAGACGATCCGTATGTGGATCGCCGCCGGGCATCTTCGGGGCTACAAGTTGAACGGCAATATGTGGCGAGTCAGCAGTCACGAGGTGATAGCGCTCGCTCGGCCAGTCGTTCCATCTGATTCCGGTGGTGCGGCATGAATGCGAATGCTGAGAGGCCCGTTGACACCAGCGGCGATTCTGACCGTATCGCACATTACGTAGCCAAGCTGGTCGCTCAGGCGCCACCCCTTTCCGCGGTAACCCGAGCGAAGCTCGCAGCGGTCCTCGGTGCAGCCTCGCAGACGAAGCGGGCTGCATGATGCGCGCCAAGACGTTTGGGTTTTCCGTCGCCGTCGTGGCGGTGGGGTTCTTGGTACTGACTCATCCAGCGGTGGTCGGGTTCACGGTGATGGTGCTCGGTGCGCTGGCGTTGTGGCGTTGGAGTCGTCGGTGGGGGGTTCGGCGATGAGCACGCACGAGCCTTTGCATGATCCGGCGAATTTGCTGGCTGAGTTGGATGCGATCATCCGCGAGCAGGAGCAGTTGCGTCAGCGGGCGTCGGCGCTGCGTGCGAGATACAAGGCGATGCAGCCGCAGGCGAGCCGGTTCGACTTCTACCCGGCTCCGGCCGGTGAGCGGCAGTTCGGGTCGGTGAATATCGAGGCGACGGCATCCCGCCTGGACTACGCGACGAGAGACAGCGGCGTAGCGACGTGGCTCGACGCTGCCCGCGAGACCGCTGCTCTGGTGCGGGAGTACCCGCAGCAGGAGCGGGCCGCCGGTCAGATCGAGCGCTGCGAGTCCGTTTACGGCCCGGGGGCGAGTGGATTTTACGGCGCCGGTGACTGTGCGGAGATTCGTTGTGGTGCAGCTGTTCCGGTGTCCTCGGAGTTCGCTCGTGCGCGGACGCGTGAGCTGGCCGACCGGTCTCGGGTTGATCGGGGGCGGTCGCGGTGAGCGCGGATTGGCGTGACACGCCGCCCCAGGTGCAGCACGTGACCTATGTCGACCGCGGGCGTGGTCATACGCCGTTGCATTCGATGGCCGGCCCGGAGTTCACCGGTGTGGGTGCGGTGTACGCGCCGCTGGGTTTGTTGCCACCGGTGCTGCGGTTGGCCGCTTTCGGGTTGCTGTTGCTGATCGCGATGGGTGGTTGCACCGCGGCGTGGGTGGACTACAAGCAGTACACGCCAACGCCGAGTATCTGCCGGTCGGCCAATGCTGGTGTGCCGGTTGAACATCCGGGCTCGTGCGTCCCGAGCTCGCAGGTGCCGGGGGTGGCGCGATGAACGCCCCGGACAGCGACGAATACCGGCTGTACGCCGAATACATGCGGCTGGTGCAAGTCGACAGTGTGCTGGTTGATATCGGCGGGGCCGCGTGGGCGTCGATGGAGCACAAGGACTTCGCCGACTCGGCGACCGAGTTCGCCAAACTCGAGCAGGTCAAACCTGCTCGGACATCGGTGGACGAGGAGGCCAGCGGTGTATGGAGCCGCTACCTCGAAGCCGCCTACGGGAAGGCGAGCGCGGATGAGATCCGTGCCGACGCTCGGACCGAATCCGAGCGGCCATCTCGCCGGATCGAGCGTTCGCGATGAGCAGGTTTCTTGATCCGGACGGGGAGCGGCACGGGTTGCCGACGTGGCCGTGGGGGATGGCGCCGCAGCATTTGCGGACGTGGCGGCAGCTGGACGCGGAGAACAAGCGGCCGGTCGGTGAGTACGAGGCGCAGGTGCGCGGGGCGGGCTGGCGGCAGGCATATCTGTACGACTCGCGCGAGGTACGGCCGAAGCAGGAACCCTCTGCGGCGCAACTGGAGTCGCTGAAAATCGCGCGCTGGACGCGGTCGGTGGATGCGTGTGAGCGCCGCGGGATCGACGCGACCGATATGCGCGAGGTGATCGAGCAAGCCCGCGCCGATATCGCCGCCCAGCGCGCCGCCCGCGAAGCCCCGCGCAGTGGAAGGGAGCGAAGCCGATGAACCACAACAGAAGCAGCCACACCAGGGCCGCCACACGGGCCGGACTGGACCGGTATCCGGCACTGGAACTGGAGTACGCCGATCAGATCATCACTGGGCTGCGCGCCCACGGTTTGGGCTATCAGGAGATCGCCCGCACCTTGGATATCCGGGCGCGGCGGGTCGAAGCGACGCTCGGAGAGATCAGCGCTCTGCACGGGCGCGGGGTCAGTCTGAGCGAGATCGCTGTGCGGGTGGGGTTGCCACGCAGCACCGTCCACGACATCGCCGGTGCTGCACAACCGCAGTCGACCGCGCGGAAAACTGCTGTGCTGGCGGCTATTTCGGACATGCACGGGATGCAGCGCGATGTGCTGGGCTGGTTTCTGGGCATGGAACGCAACCACGTGCTGAGCCTGGTCAAGCAGCTGCACAAGGAAGGCTTGATCCACAAGCCCGCGCAGGTGCAGGCCGGGGAGAAGTGGGTGGTCCCTACGCGGGTGACCGCGGCCCGCTACCTGGGATGGCGTCCAGCCGACTGGTATCCGCCGTTGGGCTTGGCTGAGCATTACCGGGCCGTGGCTCAAGCGCGAGTGATGCTGGTCGGCGCCGATCGCGCGTTGTGGGTGCCCGAGCGGGTGTTGCGCCACCGCATCGGCAAGACCGCCGGCACGAACGGCAAGACCAAATCCGGTGAGCCGCTGTTGTCTTCGGGCCGTACACCGTTGCTGGGTCATCCGCACGTACACGACGGCCGGTTCCTGGGCGTGGTGGAAGGCACCTACGGCTGGTGGGCCCTGGAAGTGGAGCTGTCGAAGAAAGACCCCGAGCACATGGATATCGCGCTGAAAGGCGCGATCCGAGCCGCCCGCGACGCCACCGAGGAGTCGATGGTCGGGGTGCTGTATCTGTGCCGGACCTCGGCGGTGATCGACAACGTAAACGCCGCCTACGACCGTCTGCCCGCCAGCGAATTCGGTGAGGCGCTGGCGCTGGATCTGCTGGTCCGCGACTTCGACCAGAGATGGCGCAAGTTCCTCACCGACTACGCCGCGCGCCGCGAAGCCGCCAAAGCCGCGAGCTCGAATCGCCGCCGCCGCACCATCATTCACCTCTCTTCCAGGGAAGCGTCATGAGTAACCCGAACTGCCGACCCGTCCTCACCCCGACCGACTGCGATCCACTCGGCACCGCGAGCGCCGCACCCTCGACACCGGCCCCGGTGCCGGTCGATCAAGTACCGGCCCCGATCGAGGTGCATCCGGTCAAGCCGCCGATCAAGCAACTCGACCGTATCGACCCACCGGACCCGAGCGGTCTCATCCACAACGCCGAGACAGCGGTGGTGTGCGGGATGGTCGTGGTCGCGATGCTGGTCATGATCGTGGCCGTCGCCACCTACTGGCCCTTGACGGTGCATCGGTTGCGGAACTTCGCCATCGCGGCCTTGCTGTTGCCCGCGGCGTCGGTGGCGGCCGGCGGGTCGTGGACGACCCCGTTGTCGTTGTTGTGGTCCGGTGCCGAGCGCGTCGCGGACGGGGATTGGGCCGGTGTCCGGATGATGCTGGCGCTTGGTGTGCCGTTCGCGGCGTTGACCGCGACGTATGTGCGGGCGCGGTTTGTGCACAAGGTCCGCACGGTCGGGTTGAAGAACCTCGGTCGTACCGAACGCGTCAGCGAGGCGATGCTGGCGCGGGAGTTCGCCCGCGCCGCGAGGACCGCACAACAGGGCGCCCCCTACACCACCAGCGAAGGGATCGTGCTGGGGCCGCTGGTTCGGACGACGACGTCGAGGACGCCGGGGTTGTGGCGGGATCTGGCCGCGCGTCATCAGCAGTGGATGGTGATCCCGCACAAGCAGGCCCGCCGCCATATCGCGTGGGTCGGCACCACCGGGTCGGGCAAGACCGAGGGGATCAAACGCTACTTCACCGGGATGCTCGACTACGAGTGGACCGCCTGGCAGCGCTGGAAAGACGTCCCCGGTATGCGGAACAAGTACCGGCGTCCGTTGCAGGTGATCATCTCGTGCAAGGGCGGGCTCGACGATGTCGAACTCGGCCGCGAGATCCGGGAAATCGCCCTGCGCAAGGGAATCGAGCCCCACCGCATCGCGGTCGTGGTGCCGGGTGGCGACCGGCTGGAGATGTGGGCGGGCAACTCCGCCCGGGATCAGCGGGCCGCGGTCGGTGATCTGCTCAACGCAGGGGAAGCCACCACCAGCGAAGGCCAGCACTTCGACGAGATGCGCCGCCGCATCGTGTCGCTGGTGTGCGGGGCACCGGTCGGGCCGCCGCGCTCCTCTGCGGAATTCCTTGCACGCCTCGACAAGTCGGTGCTGCTGGACGCCTGGGGTGGCGACGCCAACGTCAAGCGGATGCTCGACGCGATGCAGGAGGAGAAGGTCCCCCAACTCGACGACGCGCTGATCAAGGCCAGCAACTTGTTCGAGCTGCTCCAAGACCAGAACGGGCGCATGGTTTTCGACGGCGGCCGCGACCTCGACGACCTCGACGTGCTGTATGTGACCGTCCCGGGCTTGGACAAGGACGCCGCCCGCGCCCAGGTCGCGGCGATCCTGCGGATGGTGATGCAGCGCGCCGGACGCACCGCCAAAGACCAGCGCCGTTCGGTGACGCTGATCATCGACGAAATCTCGGCACTCACCACGGCCAAGGGCACGATCGGGCTCACCGACGTGTGTGAGCGTGGCCGCTCCCAAGGGGTGGCGTTGCTGTTCGCCGCGCAATCCCAGGAAGGTCTGGCCGCGGACGCGTGGAGCCTGAACCGGCTGCTCAAGGCGTGCGCGGGCGGGTTGATCCTCGGCTACAACGAGAACGCCGGAGACCTGTGCAAGCACGTCGGCTCCCTGCGCTCGATGCTGCCAAGCCGTCACCTGATCAAGGGCCAGCGTCACGGCGACGAAGGCCAGGTCTCGGTGGGGGAGAAATGGCTCGTCGATCCGGATGTGTGCCGCCAGCTCGAGACCGGCGAATTCGTCTACGCCCGCGGGCGCCGCGCCGACTGGACCCACGTCGTACGCGTCGCCGATCACCCGCTGACCCCGATGCCGGGCACCCCCGCCGCCACCGCCGCTGATTCCGCGGGCAAGCCGCTCATCTCCGGCGACACCGCTGTCGCCTGAACCTCTTATCCGAAATTTGTTGAAAGGCAACCCTTATGCGTAACCGCCGCGAACACAATCACGACGACCACAACGACGACGAGACCCCCGGACAGCCCAGCCGTGATCCGGCCGAGCTGCCAGAGCCGGGCGAGCCGACCCAGATCCGCGACATCCTCGCCGCCGAGTTCGCCGACTACCTCGCCGATGTCGTCGCCAAAGTCCCGCCACCGGAGAACCCCGACGACCCCACCCCCGCGCCGCCACCTGCGCGACCGAACCTGCGCCTGATCACCACCCCCGACGACAAGGCCGTGACCACGGACTGGGACGAGCCGTTGACCGTCGCCGACGCCGTCACCGCAGCCCGCACCGCGCGGCGACGGGTCGTGCGCGGCGCGGCCGGCGGCACTGCCTTTGTGGTCACCGCCGTGGTGGTCGCGGGCTGGGGTGAACCGCTGATCGTGGGCGGCCCGCTGGCCGTCTACGGAGCGGGCTGGCTGGGCTACCTGTGGTGGAACGCCGCGCTACGCCCCTCGGCCGGTCAAATCCTGGCCGCGAGCGCCCACGGTATCGGCGCCGTGCTCGCAGTCGTCATCACCACTATCGCCGCCCTCGTGCGCGGGCTCGTCGACCGCGTCGACACCGCTCGTCGGCGCCACGAGACCGCCCGGACCTCACCGGCTTCTCCGTCGGTCTAACTAGAAAGGAACCAATCCTCGTGAACAGCAATGACATTCGACCCATAGCGCTCGGCCTTGCCGTCGGGGTGAGCGTCTTCGCCGCCCTGATCTGCTGGGTGGAATACCAGCCCTGGGATACCGTCGCCGGGCACCTAGCCCGGCGCCAGCTCACCCCCGCCGAGCGTGCCGAGCTGGACCGGCTGACCGCGGAGAAGCAGGCCCGCGACAAGCGCTACAGCGCCTTAGCAGCCGAGGACAAGCAGAAGCAGGCCGAGCGCGACGCCGAGATCGCCGCGGGCTTCAACCCGGATCTGCTACTCGGCGATCCCGTCACCAGTCCCGGCGAACTGAATCTGACCGCGCTGGTGGCTGAGATCGAGCACGCCGAGCAGTCCTACCGCCACGCCGACTGCCACCTGGTGTATCCGCACCGCGAAGCCCTGCACCTCGAGTTCAAGCGCCGCAACCACTGGCAGGCACGCTCGACAGCCTCGCGCGCGGATCTGCTTCGGCTCGACATTGCGGCCGACCGGATCAACACAGCACGCAACCGGCCGTTTGTGACCGACGAGCCGCCCAGTCCAGTAGCGGCGTATGGCTCGTTTCCATATCCGGATTTCGCCGGACCCGACCAGGTCGACATCGATGTCGATCCCGAGACCGGACGGTGGTGAACCGCGATGCCTGACAACGACTCCGACGCCGTTCTGCCTATCCCGTCGGACCTGTACCGGGACATGGCCGGACTCCAGGACCGCATCGAGGTGTTGCGCGCGGACCTGACCCGGACGCTGATGCGCTACCGCGAGCTGGGGCAATCCCCGGACTCGCTGGCGGTGGACAACCTCGGCGAACCGATCGAACCCGCCGAGGCCAACGCCCGGGTCCTTCACGGCTTACAGCTCACCGACTGCGAATTGCAAGCCGCGGCCGAATGGCTCAGCACCACAAGCGGCCGATACGCGAGCCGGTTGAAGCTCACCGACACCGCCGACCAGCACCGCGAACGGCAACTGGCTCGACAGCGCCGTCGCCGCACCCGATAGCCCGAAATCCCTTATCCCCGAAAGGAATACCTGTCATGACTGACCGCAGCCCCGAAGATGAACTTGTCGCCGAAGCCGTGAAGTTCGGTCGCTCGTTTCAGCAGATGCTGCGCTTGCACGCCCAGGCCGGCAGCTGGCTGGAGAAGCGCCGCATCCGCAAGCAGATCAGTTCGGCCTTGCGTGAGCAGCGCCGCACCGAACAGGCCACCCGCGATCATCAACTGGACTGGACCCAGCAGATGGTCGACCGCTACCGCGTGCACGCCGCGACTGTCGCCGACCGCGCACTCAACCCGAACATCGACCACGAACGCCGCTACCGTGACGCCAAGGTCCTGGCTGAGCACGCGGACTACCTGCGCTCGAAGATCATCGAGAACGCTCGCTTGACCCCTACCGAACAGGGTATCGCCCTCGACGGTTTGGACGCGGCGACCACGTTCCCGCAGTTCGAGCCAGGCCGACTGTTCAACCGCGCCCACAAGGTCAAAGGGATCGAGGCCCTGCGCTACCGCGCCCAGGTCGCCCGCGTCCGCGACGCCATCGGCGTTGAACGCCCGTTGCCGGTGCGGACCACCACTCAGCGTGAGTTCGGGCCGACCTGGGAGCAGGAAACGGTGAAACCGGTGTCGGCGCATGTGGGGCCGTTCGAGTTGTTCGGCTACGAAGACGACCAATTGCGGGAACAGCAGGTATCGCTATCGGATTGGCCGCGGCACCGTTGGTTCGCAGACCGGGAGCAGGCCTACGACTGGACCCTGGAACAGCTCGATCGGTTCTCCCGTGACCCGCACTGGCACGGCGAGGAGTTCGCTGTGTTCGTCCGTGAGGCCGGTACCGACCGGACACAGCCGGAGGTGGTGTCAGGCCGGATCGGGATGGTCACCGACGAGATCACCGAGGCACGCGACTACCACCGTCGACACCGTCATGCTGACCAGCAGCGCACCCGTCAGGCTCAGGCGGACACGCTGGACACCGGGGTGATCATGCCACGGTTCGAGAGCACTGTCCGCTACCACAAACCCGGGACCTCGCGCGCGGATGAGGTATCGATGCTGCGTGGGGATCATCCCGACCGCGAGCATGCCGCCCGGTGGGCACACGAGACCGTGCGAGGACTCGAGATCGAGCCAGGCACAACGATTTCGGCGGCCACGTGGACGAAAAACCAGCACCTCCCGGAGTACATCGCCAGCGGAACCGCCGCCGAAGTCGCCGACGAGATCACCCAATGGCGAGACCGCCGTGGCCGGTTCGCCGATATCGACCAGCCCCAACGCGTCGAACATGCGTCCGTGCGCAGCCAGCAACATGCGCGGCGCGATACCTCCGCACCGATTGTCCAGAGCACCGGGCCTGTCGCGAGCACCGAGGACAGTGACGCCGAGCAGCAGCGGTTCGCCGATATCGAACGTCAGCTCACAGAGATTTCCGCCGACCGTGACCGGCTCGGTTCCCGGGTCGAGGTTCTGCAGCGTGGTTTGGACGCGGTTACGGCCGACCGAGATGAGATGCGCCGCAAACTGACTAACGCCGAAGGCCAGATCGAAGCACTCAAGAACCGCAACCAGCGACTGGCCGCCGAGATCGGCGAACTGCGCGACCGGCCCGGCGCCGATGCTGTTGCTGCGGAACGGGATCGCTACCAGCGTGAACGTGACGAAGCGGTCACCAAACTCGCCCAGCGCACCCCCGTCCAGCAGCGCTACGGCAGCCGCGAACGCGTCGAGTTCGACAAGCTCGGCGACACCCAGCGCTGGTCACGGGAGACACCGGCCGGCGAGGACGGGCTGACCGATGCGGACTTCGCCGCACGCAAGGTGTTCGACGAGGCGATCGTCGAGCAGATGTCGGCCGACTTCGCCAAGGTCCACGGCGATATCTACGACGAGCCGAAGTTGCGTGAGTTCGCCCGCGAATGGCTCACCAACGCCGCCGACAACCAGCGCAACCAGCCGTCAAGCAGCGGCGAGGGCAGTGAGCGTAACGGCAAGCGCCGCAACGGTATCGAGCGGGGCCGGTGAGATGGAACGCGAACACGAGGAAGCGATGCGGGAGGCGTTCACCGAACTCGATCGCCTCACCCGCAGGGCGTATCACCCGCAGGCGAGCGAGGCAGATATCAACCGCCTCTACACCGAGGGCGCCGCGATCGATCAGGGCTGGCACTTCGGCCCGCACCGCGAGCAGTGGGAGTTCCTGAAAGCTGTTCGCAGCCAATGGGAATGCGAACCCGATGCCGTCCGGCAGGCGCTTCGGCACTCACTCGGTACGCCAGGTGGTGGGTTGGATGCGGTGCAGCGGCGCAGCATCGAGCAGGCCCGCATCCTCACCACCGCGACACCGCGGTCCGAGATCGAGCGAGGGCGGTGAAGCCATGGCATCTCGACCTGCGCGAGCGAGCACCGCCGGAAAGGCGTGCGGGCGGTGCGAACGGACGAAACCACCGTTGCGTCGCGGGCTGTGCGGGGCTTGCTACGAGCGAACCCGCCAGCGCAACAAAGCTTATGGTCGCTGGGAGCCGGACCGGGCGCCCGCCGAGCCGGTACGTGAGCACGTCGCCCGACTGGGTGAGGCCGGCCTGAGCCAGCGTCGGCTCGTCGAGCTGGCCGGTCTGCACCGGTCGGTGCTGGGACACCTGCTGCACGGTGGCACGGATTCGGCACCGCCACAGTGGGTTTCCCACACCACCGCGCAGCGGATCTTGGCGGTGCCGGTACCGGAATCGGCGGTGGAGGTGGCCGCCGACCGCGCCTTGGTGGCCTCGGTAGGGGCGCAGCGTCGGCTGCGGGCGCTGGTCGCCGATGGCTGGCCGCAAGCCGCACTGGCCCGCGATCTCGGCATGACCCGCACCAACCTCGGCCCGCTCATGCACACCGACCGGCCTATCACCGCCCGCCGGCACCGTGAGGTCGCCGAGCTGTTCACCCGCCGCCAGCTCACGCCCGGACCGTCTCAGCGGGCACGCGACTACGGGCGCGCCCACGGCTGGGCACGGTCGTGGCAGTGGGACGAAGACGCCATCGACGACCCGAAATCCCGTCCGGACCCCTCCTACTGGCGCCGGACTCGCCGACCACGCCCGGAGACCGGCTGGGCCGTACAAGCGCCCTCCTCACCACCGCGAGCACCTGGCCCCGGATACGGCGTGCACGACCTCGGTGTGCCCGTCCGGCGCCGCCCGATCCAGCGGGGGCGTTGAGCGGCGCGTACCCCCGCACTTGCCCCACAACGAAAGGAAGCCACTGACATGGAACGCGAACACGAAGAAGCGATGCGCACCGAGTTCACCGAGTGCGTCGAATTGTGGCGGGCCACCGAGCCATCGGAAGTCAGCCAAGCCGATTACAACAAGGCCCACGACGCCATCGACAGAATTGACCACCGCTGGCAGACCGGCCCACACGCCGAACACTGGCACTACCTCAACGACGCCTTCGAGGATTGGCGGCGTAACCCGCAAACCATGCGCCGGTTCCTCGACGGAGTCAGCTACGACCGCGCCAGCGGCAACCACGACGGGATGACCGACACCCAGTACCGCAGCCAGCTCCAAGCCCGCGACGTGACCGAGGCCCAACGGGCCCGCCAGCGCGAACGCTCACCGAGGTATCGGTGAGCGGCGATGAAACCCCAACAACCAACTGGGCCGTCGTATCAGCTCATCACTACCGCGCTCAAACGAACGATGGGACCGGGTCACGGCAGCGGTGATCCGTTGCGGTGGACCAACTTCCTGTGCCCGGTCCACGAGGGCGACGGGCGACCACACACACCGAGCTTGGGTGTGCGCTATGACCCGCAGCAGGCCAAGACGATCGTGCGGTGCTGGGCCACCTGCGACGACGAGAAAGTCCTGCAGCGGTTATCGCATCCGACCGAAAACCGGCCGTTGGGTGTGCGGGACATGTTCGACCGGCTACCCGAACGCCGCCGCGCCAACCCCGCCACCGGTAGTGGCGGGGAAACCCGGCGGGCCAGCGATGTGGTGTCGCCGGTGGAGAAGGCGATCCTGGCTGCCCGGTTCCCGATCCTGAGCAAACCGAATCTGGGTGTGCAGACCGGTGCCCCGGAGAAGGTCGACGCGTATGTCTACCGGTGGCCCGACGGACACGTCGAGGGGGCGGTGGTCCGGGTGCACACCCCGCACGAGCACGGCATCAAAAAGTCGTTCTACCAACGGCACTGGACCGGAACCCGCTGGGAGGACGCCGGTTTCGCGCCGATCCCGTTCCAGCTGTCCGACATCCGGGAAGCCCTCGACACCGGACGCGAGATCTATGTCTGCGAGGGCGAAAAAGACGTCCAACGAGCGAACCTGGCCGGGCAGATCGCGACCTGCAATGTCGGAGGCGCCGGATCGTGGACTCCTGAGCACGCGCGCTGGCTGGCCGGCGCGGCACGGGTCATTGTGGTCGCCGACCGCGACCGGCCCGGCTACCGCCACGCCGCCAAAGTCGCCGACACCTTGGCTGGGCGTGTGGGGGAGGTGCGGGTGATGCAGGCCCGCGGCGGCAAAGACCTCGCCGACCACCTCGACGCCGGATACGAACTGGGCGAACTCGACCCCGTGCCCTACCTCGACCGACCACGCCCGCAGCAGCAGGACAGATTTCGCGCCCCGGCCATGAGCCGGGCGCGGACTCGTAGCCGCTGAACCCACATGACAACCGAAGGGACACAACCAATATGACGATGACGAAGATTCCCGGCGCGCAGGCGACGACAGACAAGCAGCAACCCGATGGTCAGGTTTCGACCCGGTCGATGCGAGCGTGGCCGGTGCTGTTGCTGGCGCTGCCGGCGTTCGTCGCGATCTGGTCCGGCTGGGTCGGGCTGGGTGAGCTGACCGGGTTTGGGCCGGTCCAGCCGCTGCCCGGCATCGCTGACAACTTCACGATCAACACCGCGATCACGTTGCCGATCGGGATGGAGGCGTACGCCTCCTACGCGTTGTCGGTGTGGTTGTCGGGCCGTGTCCGTTCGGACCGAACCCGCGGTTACGCGAAGTGGTCAGCGTTCGGCAGCCTCATCCTGGGCGCGGTCGGGCAGATCGCGTACCACCTCATGCAAGCCGCGGACGTGACCGTCGCGCCGTGGCCGGTCACCGTGCTCGTCGCCTGCCTTCCCGTCGCCGTGCTCGGCATGGGCGCCGCACTCGCACACATGATCCTGCGCGAACACCACCACCCCGCCGCACCTACCGGCCAGCAGGCCGAACCGGTTCCGGGCGGTGCGCAACTGCCGTGTGAACAGTCAGACTCTGCCCTGAGCGAAGGCACACGCACCGCCGACGCACCACCCGACGCACCGGGCACGGCAGCCACTGCGCCAGGCGGTGCACCCAGGCCGACTGACGCACCACCACCGCCGATGAGTGTGACGCGCACGCACCGGCGCGTTCCACACGCGCGCCGCACCCCGCGCCGCCGTCCACCGATCCGAACCATCCGCCCGCGCAGCGAGCAGGCCGAAGCGGGCATCGCACCTGATCAGCACCCGTCGGCACCAATACCCCAACCTGGGAAGTCGAACGCGGTGCAGCCGGTGCCTGCCGATCGGGACGAGCTGATCCACGAACTCACCGCCCGGGGGATGTCGGCACGACAGATCGGACCACTCATCGGCGTCGCCCACACCACGGTGCTGCGTGTCCTCGGCCGCACCGAGAACGCACCGGCCGACGCACCACACGAGCGCCACGCACCAGCGGATACACCGAGCGCACCGGTGCCGGTGCGCAACCTGGCCCGAGTTCGGCGCGGCGGGCTGCGCACCGCCCCCAAACCCGTGGACGAACCGGGTGAGGTGATCGATGCCGAACTGGTCGAGGACACAGAACTCTCGATCACCGAACATTCAGCCGACTCGGGCACCGTTGCTGTCGGAGGTGGTGCGTGATGACCGGGATCGAGTGGACCGAGGTCACCTGGAACCCGGTCACGGGTTGCGACCAGATCAGCGCGGGCTGCGACAACTGCTACGCGCTGGCGATGGCGCGGCGGTTGAAGGCGATGGGTGTGGCGAAGTATCAGCGCGACGGCGACCCGCGCACCTCCGGCCCCGGCTTCGGGGTGACCATCCATCCTGCCGCGCTGGACATTCCGGCGCGCTGGCGTACCCCGCGGCTGGTGTTCGTCAACTCCATGTCGGACTTGTTCCACGCCCGCGTTCCGGAGAGTTTCGTGCGGGACGTCTTCGCGGTGATCGCCGCGACACCGCAGCACACCTACCAGGTGCTGACCAAACGGCCGATACGGATGCGGCGAATGGCCGAGCGGGGCTTGGAGTTTCCGCCGAACCTGTGGGTCGGCGTCTCCGTCGAGGACCAGACCACAATCGAACGGATCACCTACCTGCGGGCCGTGCCCGCGAAGGTGCGGTTCCTGTCGTGCGAGCCCCTGCTGGGAGCGATCGACCTGGACGCGCATCTGTTCCCGAACGAGTGCCCTGGCGGGTGCGGGTGCCGTCGCCCCGACGACGCCGACCGCTACGAATGCGGTTGTGGCGGTCCGTGTTCGAGCTGGCGACCGAATCCGACAGTGGACTGGGTGATCGCCGGCGGCGAGTCCGGCCCCGGCGCCCGCGAGATACACACGGCCTGGGTGCGCGACCTGCGCGACCAATGCGTCGACGCCGGCGTGCCGTTCTTCTTCAAACAATGGGGCGGACGAACACCCAAACAACACGGCCGCACCCTCGACGGCCAGATCTGGAACCAGATGCCCACCACCTGAC
Organism: Nocardia ninae NBRC 108245; assembly: GCF_007990755.1. Lineage (GTDB taxonomy): Bacteria > Actinomycetota > Actinomycetes > Mycobacteriales > Mycobacteriaceae > Nocardia > Nocardia ninae. The sequence goes on from NZ_BJXA01000094.1 coordinate 18,177, forward strand.
CACCCCACCAGCCCCGAATCCGAGCCCGCCAGGCACCCGCCAGGCGGGCCTTTTCGTGCGCTGAGTGGCTGCGTCTGTCCGGGAAACATCCGGGACTTGTCCGGGACACGTCCGGGACTCGTCCGGGAAAAAGTAGTCCCGGACAGGTCCCGGACGGTAAACGCTCAAACCGGGTTTGAGCTGGGTGTTTCGCGCCGTCCTCTGTCCCTGCCCGGCTGACACTCTCTATGGCTTCGCTGATCATAGAGAGTGTCAGCCGGGCAGGGACAGAGGACAACACAAAACACAAAGAACAGAAGATCAAAAGCAAAGGGAGGGAAGAGAAAGGAACCAAAAGAGAAAAGAGACCACAAAGAAGGGGTTGGGAGCGGGGTTGCGTCAGGAGCGGACGTTACGTCTAGAGCTGCGCCACCTACGGTGGCGTGTTCGCGGCCAAGGCGCGCTCAGTGCGGGGGCGAGCCAGGTGCGGACATGGCGGTATAGGGGCACGCGGATTCGCGGTCGTGAGGGTTCGGTTTGGCGGCGTGCGTTGCGCCGGGGACTCGGACCGGGGACCATAAAAGTAGAGGGAGCGGGCTGGGTTGATGCATATGCGCCCAAGTTCTCCGGGGGTTCGATTTCAGCGCATACGCGCCAATCCTGATCGCAGCCCACAAGTCGGGTAGCGCACTCCAAATCTGCTGTTCAGCAACACTTTTCGTGTTAAAATTGATCCATGAGCAGCACACGCTGCTTGTTGTGATACCCCTCGATTCTTGCGAGGGAAGACGCGAGCCCGGCGATTCGCTGGCATCTGCAAACAAGGACGCGTGCACCGGGTGTGTGGCCGGATATATCCCTCGGTCAGTGCAGCTCGCGGCAGCGGCCCGGGTCAATCCGCCGCCCTTCGCTTAGAAAGGATTTTCGGTTATGGATGAATTCGCCGGATCGGTGGTGGTGACCGCGATCGAACAGACGTGGTCGGTTATCCGCGCTCACCACCCGGACGTACCGAAAGTCGTCGTGACGGTCGGGGCGGGCTCGGTCGGGTCGCCGCGCGGGATCCGGCTCGGGCAGTTCGGGCCCGATCGCTGGCAGCGCGGTGAGCAGTGGATGCCGGAATTGTTCGTCGGCGGAGAGGGATTCGCCCAAGGCGCCCGCGATGTCCTGGCCACGATGCTGCACGAAGCCGCCCATGGCGTCGCCCGCACCCGTGGGGTCCAGGACACCAGCCGCGCCGGCGCCTACCACAACGCCCGATACCAGACGATCGCTCAAGAACTCGGCCTGTCGGTGACCCGCGAACCTCACCGCGGCTGGTCAGCGACGACCCTGCCCGAGCCCACCGCGAGCCAGTACCACAGCGAGATCGAGGCACTGGCCGCCGTGCTGACCGCACGCCGCCGCTCCGAACACGAACCACCTCCCCGCGACCCGACAGCACCGGCCGACGACGCGGACGACACCATCGACGAGCAGGAGCGCGAACGCGCCCCCCGCAGCGGGCGCGCCCTGGTGTGCGCCTGCGACCCGGTGCGCCGTGTGCGCGCCGCGCAACGCACGATCACCGCAGGCCGGATCTTCTGCGGATTCTGCAACGAACTGTTCCGAGTCGACCAGACAACCCAGGACGCGTGACGCATATGCCTCAACAACCCGACAACCCTCACGCCGATGACTCGATCGGCAACAGCAACTGCGACCCGGTGCTGGCCTGTCAGTGCTGCCCGCCCCGGCGAATCGAGGCCGACCAGATGACGATCGACCGCGGTACGATTGTGTGCGGGATCTGCGTACAGCCCTTCACCACCGAAGCTGGTTCTGGCGCATAGGCATCAATCCAGGCCACCGCTCGACGAGCCGATTCCGGCGGTGCTGCCAGAGATCAAATCCGTTCGCACGCACCGAAACCCAGGTTTGTGTCATACCCGGTCGCTACCGTGATATGTGGTTGACGTTCGCGTGGATGCTCTGGGGGTGAGGATGGCCGGGCCGGATCTGGGAAACCCGTGTTATGCGCTGGAGATGGATGCCGCGCTGGGCCGCCACGACGAGTACATCGACATCCGCGACCCGAAAGTTTTCGCGACCTGGCAGAAGACCCCGGGGCTGCGGTGCCTGGTTTGCCAGCATCCGGTGACGGTCTACCACTCGAGTGCGAAGAACCCGTTTGTGCGCCACGGCAAAGGCTTTGGGGCCACCGGCGATCGGGCCGCGAAGACCTCGGCGCGCGAGACCTTCCTGCACTTCCGGCTCAAACATTGGGTATGCGCGGAGCTGAAAGCACTCGGCTCCAAAGACGCTCAGGTGGAAACCCGCCTCGAGGCCCGCACCCCGGATGTCTTCGGCCACCTGCATGGTCGCGGATTCGCCGTCGAGGTCCAATGGTCCGGGCTCGACCACTCCGTCGCGCAAGCCCGCACCCGGGATCTGCTGGCCGCCGGCGCCGACGAAGTGCTGTGGCTGACGCGGCCCTGCACCTGGGCCGAGCGGCTGCCGGTGCTGGGCATCATCTCGTTCAACCCCGATGGCGACGACTACACCGCCCACACCGGATTTCTCACCTACCGCCCCCGCCTCGGCCTGCGACCCGCGCACATGTCCGTCCGCGATTTCCTGCGTGACTGGACCGCCGGTGATCGGCTGGCGTGGGCCTACGTGGACCACAAGAAAGGAGGCTGGGCCACCGTGACCGACTGGCAGCACCACACCAAAGCCCAAGCCGAGGAGATCGCGGCCAAGAAACGTCAACTCGCCGCAGCACTGACCGAGCGCGACGAGCTGCGCGCCAAATTCGAGACCGCCTGCAACTCACTGCGCACCACCGCCGACAAACTCACCCGCCAAACCACTGCGGTCGAGCAAGCCCTCACCTACCGCAAACAGCTCGAATCGAAGATCACCAGCCAGAACGCCGAACTGCACCGCGCCGACCAGGACATCAAGACCGCCGAGCAGGAGCGCTCAGCCGCCCAGCAGAAGATCGCCGACCTCACCGACCAGCTCGCCTGGCAAGCCGCCCGCCTCAATCTCCGCGCCGCCGCGACCATCACGCTTACCGTGCTGTGCCTCGCGCTCGGCCTAGCAGTGCTGCTCACCTGAGAACGACTAATACCACGCGCGCGTTAGTCAGACGTTCAGATCGGTTGGCTTACAAGGCTTCCGACGCACCATAATGCCGATGAGGGCGCACCTGATTGCGGACGGATCAAACCGCACAGCCGTTCCGCTCCGCTCGTACCCCGACAACAGTCTTCGCGCCTTTCAGACGTCGCCACATCGATTCCACCGCCGACTGACAGCGCGTACTAGACACTGGAACGCGGAAGCAAGCCACGAGCAGGAGGGGCGCCATGGTTGAGTCGCCACCGGCGGCCATGATTATCCGGGTGGAGTGCTACGACGCTAATCGCACGCGCGTTCGGGGATTTCGCGATCCGAGATTTCGGGTTGAGGTCTCTTATTCCGAGGATTATGACCGCTTCTTTCGAAGCGGTGGTTCGGTCGAACTTGAACAGGCCGTTCGGGCTGCGCTCGCCGATCAAGCAGGGCCAAAGCGCACGCGTATCGATCACGTGGAACGCCGTCGGGACAGCAGAGTAGGTGTCGACCAGTTGGTGCTGATCGGCGGCGCGCTGGGTGGCCTCGGCGGAGTGGCGCAGATACTGAAGATCATCTTCGCGCGCCACAGCGGGAAGTTGGTAAAGTTTGGGCCGGACGGCACTCCGCAAGAAGTGGTGGGGCTGAGTGCGAAAGAAATCACCCATCTGTTGGAAAGAACGGCCGGTCTGCCACCGGGGGTATCCGAGCAAGAAAGTACCAGAAACTGGCTGGGCTGTGTAGTAGCCCGAATCCGTGGCCGTGCACCTGGTCCGCGCTTGAATCATCTCTAAATGCACAACGCACTCTCGTGCCGCTGGGTGCGCGGTTCGACCGGCCGCGCAGCCACACACCCCAAGATCAACGCGCCGAGATCTTCTCGGCCTCAGCGACGCACCATATTGCCAATTCCAGGTTGTCGGTGTGCGCCGCACGGTAACAGCGAACCGCTATCGCCGATCTATGAAGATAGATGCAAGATCGTAGAGAGGCCGACCATGGACAGCACGCCTGTCGAACCCGACACAATCACCCACGTCAGTTGGGTGGGCCTCCGATGACTTCTTCACCGCAGATCTCTCCCGAGGAGATTGAGGCCAAGTGGCTTGAGATCGCCCCTCTTATTGACCGGGTGACCGAGCGCATCGGCGACTCACGCGACTTCCTGGTGACCCCGGGATCTTCCCTCGCAGGCGACGACGCTGCCAGTAGCCCGTATCAAGTTTCACACGTCGTCAAATCGAGCATCACCGCTGGGGTGGACCACCTCCACGCCCTCAAGGTGCTTATTCGTGACGCGCATGTGCTGCACGCCTTAGCGCCATTCAGCCTCGCTCGCGGTGCACTTGAGAACCTGTCTATCGCGTATTGGGTGCTTCTTCCGAGTCAGCGCAATGTTCGTATTGAGCACGCACTCCGGTGGCATGCACAGAACTATCTCGACGGAGGAAGGGCTCTCGTCCCGAGAGGGCATCCCAACAGCGACCCCGCGCCGAAGCTGACCAAGTTGGAAGATGTTGCGCAGCAACGCGATATCACCGCACGGATTCGTACTGGGCACAGCAGCACCGAAGCGGTGAAGTTCTCCGAGGACAATGCTCAGCAGGCAGGCGCAGTTCTCTTCGCATGGCAGCTTTGCTCCGGCTACGCCCACGGTCGTGCATGGGCGCGGCTAGGCGCGTCCGATCGGGTGACTGACACGACCACTCAGCCAGGCGTGGTAGCGCTTACGCTGACTGCAAACGAGGGGACGGTGCAATGGGTCGCGCTTGAAGCCTTGCACCTCCTAACCGACGTTCTCCGCACGTACGATCAGCGTGCGAACGCACATCTCGAGTCCCTGCTTCGGGACTGAGCATTCTGCGAGGCGTGGGAGTGTTAGCTATCCTCTCTGGCCGCTTATCGGGCGGTAACGGACAACTCCGGACAGCTGCACCGCCAAGCCGGAACCACGGAGACGGTCGAGCCCGTCCAAGGAGCATGGACATGACATCCGAGTTCGAAGGCGATCCATGGGACGGCTACACCGCCGAGGGTCTGCTGCGCCAATGCCAACTCTTCGAGGAGTGGCTGAGCGGGGACTACTTCACCAACGTTCGGCCACCTAACTGGGAGCCATGGCCGACGAGCCCTAGCTAATCCCGTTGCACCCCCAGATAACCGCGGGCCGGATGCTGCGTTTCCTGCGGCGGTGCGGGTGTCCAGCCGCTGAATGCGGTCAGTTGTGCCCGTGCTCGTCGACGAGCTGCGCCATTTGAGCCGTCATGGTCGCAAGACGGCGATCCGTTGCATACTGGTTGGTCTACTTCTAGTTCAGCGACGAAGGGCGTGCTGATGCTGTCCGAGGCGGACGCCACGGGAGGGTGGACCTTCCATGAGCATCCACGGCAGGGCCCCATTCTGACCCGGCGGATGTACCGACGCCAGCTCGCCATATGGGAAGACGGGCACCTTCTCCAGTTCCAAGTCGACACCGACACCGCGACCCTGCGAATGGGCCGACGCAGCACCGTCGCGGCGGCGAAACTAGCGGCGGAGAAAGCGGCCAGGCCCGTATCCGGCCCCGTCAAACCTGCCGACTGAGCGGCGCAAGACGTCACCTGGTCGGACGCTGTACAGCGTCACCCCGGTTGCCACGACCTCTGCGGCGACGGGTCGCCGCGGCGCGAAAGCGCTCGCGCGACCGTCCACTGCCGTGTCTCGATGCGGCCTTGCCTATTGGCGGCCGGGATGGCGAAGCCGACCAGGCCGATCCAGGACCCGTCGATGCACTGGGCCCATGCGTAGAGCAGCCCGGGAACCGTGCTCGTGCAGTCGAGGCCGGCGCGTTTGATGCGCATAGACACAGCATCGCGGCGGAACGGGCCTTGGGGTGTGATCGCGATACTCAGGTCGACCAGAACCGGTGCCGGTGGATCGATGACACGGCGGAGCGACGCTGAGAAGTCATCGCTCCAGTATTCGAACATACTTGCTATATTCTCATATATTGGCTGGTCACCGGAGAGAGGGTCTGGGCGTGGTGGACGTTGGTGATCGTGTGCTGGTGGCTGGTGGGGCGTCGGTATTCGAAGTCCTCGAGATCGACGGCGAGCACGCGCTCGTCGAGTCGATCCAGGCCGACGCACCGGGCCGCTACCCGTTTCCCGCACGGGTGTCTGAGCTGGTCCCGGTCGATACAGATCCTGGCGGTAGCTGATATCGCGGTCTGGTCTGGAATCCCACGCCGATAGCACTCACGTATCGGCGGTCAGGAGTAAGGGGCTGCACCAGCCCAATCCGGCTGGTAATCCGGGTGATCGCGCCAGATCTCGGCGATGGCGCGCAACGTCGGTATCCGCTCGAGGCGGGATCGTTCGGTGTCCGGAGTTGCGCCGAACAGGTGAGTCAGCTCGCCTTCGTATTCGAGCACGGAGATGACTGCGGTCCGCAGCGCTGCGACGTAGCGCTCGCGTGCGGGATCTCGTTCGTCATGGGCGAGGCGGGCGACGATGAACTGTTCGATCCTCGGCGGCTCGTTGTCGGTCATGTCGTCGATTCTCGACGCTGGGCTCTCGATAGCTAGGAGTTTCAAGTCCCCTGGCGACAAGGATTTCCCAGGCATGGGTGGGCGGTGGCGCTGAATCCTTGGAACTGGTCGCGGTCCAAGCGGTGGGCAGCGCGGGTGTCGTTGTGCCCGTTGCTTTTTTAGGTTTTCGGCTGTCGGTCATTGGCTTGCGAACGTAGCGGCGCCGTGGTCGAGGTGAACCCTCGGCGTGCCCGCCTGGGTCGTACTCGTCGAGGGGGTCGACGGCGAAGCTCGGCTCTGGTTGAGACTCGCGTTCTTTGACCATCTTTCCCCATCGGTCGTAAGCGCCTTGTCTGGTGATTCCGCACGCGTCCCCGATCTGTTCCCAGGTTGCGCCAGCCGCACGAGCGGCCGCTACGACGTGCTCATGCTCGACCTTCGCCTCCCGCCGGATTCGCAACTTGGTCAGCTCCCATAAGGTCAGCAGATCCCCTGTTACTGGGGTGTCACCGATCGGCGCTTCCATGTCGGCGAGCTCGGCGGCGTCGTTGATGAGCTTGGTTGCCCACTCGTCGCAGATATTGCGGATCTCGGCGTTCAACCAGTTCGCGGCGGCGGCGATTTGATGCCCGGCCACCTGGACCTCCGAGGCGGATCCGGGCTTGCGGGGTCGGGGGGTCATGGCTACCACCGAATCAGCACCGAGGGGCACTGTCAAGTAATCCAGTACATAGATCGTTGGTATTTCCGCAGGAAGACCGTGAAGTGTTCTTGCAGTTGTACGTACAGTTGTGACTGTGCTCACCGAAATTGTGGCCTTCGTCACACAACCGGAGGGTAACTTGAACGGTGTGTCTATGGGCAACCTTGCTGGTCGATGACGTGACCAGCAAGGTTGTCTATCTGGTCGACGGACCAGTCGGTTCTGGGTGAAATCGCCTGCGCTTCAGCGTGTTATCGGCCCGTGATCATCGGGGAATGTGCGGCTACAGTGCAGAACGTGCAACGGGTCGCTGATCGGTCGCGGTAGCCCCGGAACGAGTCGTGCTCCGCCCTCTGGCAAGGACGGAGCACGATACTCGGCGGCCTGTTGCAGTGCATTCGGTAAACGCTCTCCAACAACTAGGAGCCACCATTGGCGACCATAACTGCTGGCATGCGCACGAGCAATCGGGCGGACGTGGTAGTGACCGCAAACGTCCGTGACGAAACCTGCGGCCAACCCCGTCCGGACGCAACGTCCTGCGCTTCGTCGTCGGCGACCGTCGGCGTCGACATCCAGGCCCGTTTGGCCGATAACCACGCAACTCTCGTGCTGATCATCTGCCTCGGAGTCGCATTCGCAATCATCGCCGGGCTGTTGGCCGGCATCATTGTCCGGTTCGATGGTGCCACGATGGCCAGGGCAATTATGAAGGGGGCTTACGCCGCGGCCTTCACGCTGACCGTCGCCACCGGGGTCATCACCCTGCTCACGCTGATGTCATAGACGACTGACGGACGGTAGCCGACTGTAAGATCGGCTACCGCCCGACTCTCGGGCTTAACCGTGTCACGTTCTCTCGGCGCGCCTGTCGGTCAGCACCTTTCGCGGTGGGCAGTATTCGTGCGATGCCCACAAGCCACGGGATCGATCCTGTCTGGCTGGATCGTCAACTCGCCCGGTTCAAGCCTTCGGACATGGATGCAGCCGTCAAGTTGATGCGCGAATACGACCGCGCGGACCGGCAGGCCGCCCAACGAGCGGAACATGACTGTCGATGTCGGGCCGATGCACCTGTCGATACGCTTCTCCGCATGTCTACGCTAGGCGAGCAGTTTCGTCGGCAAGTTCGCTACCTGAAGACCTCTGCCCGCCTGTTCGACGAGGGGGACGAGGAAGAAGCCATCCGGCTTGCCGTGACGCTTCGTGTCCTGCTGCATGACACCACAAAGAGCCACTCCTTGCTGAAGCTGGCGGGACTGAAGTCAGGGATGAAATTCCTCGACACTGCGATCGTGGGCGGCACCGAAATCTACGCTGGTCCCGTTGTGTTTCAGTTGGAGTATGTGACCGACGACGGCGAGACGGGGTTCGCGCCGTCCGGACAGGATGGCCTGGTCGAGGTGGTGCCGACGCTGGATGGCGGAGGCAGGATCTGTGCCCCCCGTCGGCGGCGCGGGCACGAGACACTCAAGCCGTTCAATGAGTGGTGGACGACGTACGTGATCGATACGGCATCCGGTAGCAAGACGCTGTCGCGGAAACAACTCATCTGGTTGATGGCGAACAAGGACGGCGGCGCTCACGTCGACCCGAGCGGTCCGGGAGATGTCTACATCGGATTCGTCAAGCGTGGGCACGGCCAGCTATACAGCGAGGACCCCGATGCAGCGTTCACAGCGCCCGAGAGTATGCGGCCTTTCGAAGGGAATGCCGCAGCAGAATCCGTGCGCCAAATAGCGTGGGAGGTCTTAGAGACCTTCGACAACGACCCGGCGACGCAAGCATGGCGAGCGATGAACTGACCAAGCACCGCGAGCGGCGGTACGCTCGACGGTATGGCTGGTCGGAAAACGTCGGTGAGCTTTGACGACGCAACCCTGGAAATCCTCGCGCGCCGTGCACAAGAGGAAGGCATGGACCGCTCTGCCTACCTCGCAGACCTAGTGCGCCGCGACGACCTACGCCGCCGCCTCGCCGCCGACACCGCCACCCTCGCTGCGGCCGGCCACGCCCCCGAGCGAGCCAGCATGCTCACCGCTGCCCTGATCACGCAGCGCCGTACCGCCAGCTGATGGCTATGCCCCGATTCGGCGAGGTCTGGAATGCCCCGTCGGGTTCCGTGCTGCCCGGCGGAATGCTGTGCCTGATCGTGTCCAGCGACGACTACAACCGAATCCGACGCCAGTACATCATCGTCGAAGTCCTCGCCGACGCGCTGACCGGCGACGCCATCATCTGCGACCTCGGCCCGGTCGGCGTCGCACTCACCGGCGCACCCTTCACCGTCGGCCCCGGATGGTTCCAGGGAGCCGACGAACCGATTGCCGTCCTCGACGACGCGACCGCACGCCGGGCCACCGACCAAATCAAGGCAATCCTCGGGCCATGACCGTCGATCATTTGGGTGTTATCTCGACAGTGGTCGGATCGAGAGGTCTGCGGCCGCGGGGTGCCGGGAACAGTCGTACGCCGCACAAGAGATCGATTACCGCGCGGCGAGCGGCTAGATCCGCATCCTCAAATGCGGCCACCGGCGAAGACGCAGCCAATATGGCCGAGGCAGCCGATCCGGCCGTGAGCCGAATTCGTTCAGTGTCGAGTTGGGCGATCTCCGCTTCCGATTCACGGCGGATCTCGGCGTACAGATTGCCGTCGATCAACGCCCGTTTGTAGTCCTCGCGCGCCCGCTTGATGCGGTCACGCAATTCCTGCTGCTTGTCGGTGAGCGCTCCGACTCGATCGTCGTCAGGCTGTTGAAGTAGGTCAGCGAGATCCGGCAGCGCCAGCCGGCGAGTCACAAAAGTGAGTACGAGTTCATCGATCTGCTGTCGGGACCGCATGACGTGACCAGCGCACCGGTATCGACTGCCGTGGGCTTTCACTGCGGCGCCGCAGATTCCGCACAAGTAGAGACCAGAGCCGAGATGGCGTCGTTCCGTTCCGTTCCGATTCGATTTTCGGCTTGGGTCGTCCAGTCGACGCTGCACTTCAAGCCAGACGCCGTCCGGAACGATAGGCTCCCACTGCCCCCGCACGGGTTCGCCAGTTTCGTCGCGAACAATATCGCCGTCGAGCATGCTCCATCCTGCATAGCGTGGGTTGCGCAAAATGCCGGTGATGGTCGAAGGATTCCAGGACTTGTTGCTACGGGTTGCCAAGGCAGGCACCGATTTCGGTAGATCCTGTACCTTTGTCCGGTCGCCGAGAGTTCGGATAGTTGGTTCTACGCCGGATAACGCCGCGGCAATCGACCTCAATGAGGCGCCGTTGGCGAAGGCGTTGAATACCTCACGCATAGCCGCCGCCTCATCGGGGACAAGCTGTCCGTCGAGCGTGTAGCCAGTAGCTCGCACACCTCGAGGCGGCCGTCCTTTCGCGGCCCGCTGAACTTGTGCGCGGCTTTGACGGGCGCCTTTTCGTTCCATCTCGGCGCGAGCGACAGCCGCTTTGATCCGCGCGTACATCCGGCCGCCATCGGTCTGTAGATCAGCTTCCCCGTTCGCGGTCACTAGCCGCAGCCCCTGGCTTTCGGCCGCATCGATCCAGTCTTCAAGCTGCCGCGGTTGTCTTGTGAGGCGATCGAGGTCCCACGTCACGAGCGCGTTGAACTGTCCAGCGCGGAAGTCCTCGACCATCTGGTCGTAGGCGGGCCGCACCTTGTCCTTGCTGAACGCCGAGACACTGTTGTCGACGTAGACCTGCGCGATGGTCCAGCCACGGGACTCGGCGATCTTCGTGCAGTCCTCGCGTTGGCGTTCCACGGCCAAGCCCTCGCCCGTAAGGTCGAGGCTAACCCGCAGGTAGATGGCGGCACGAACCGGAACAATGGGCACACGTTATTCTACCTCGGAATCCGGTCGAGTTCCG
>NZ_BJXA01000095.1 GCF_007990755.1 Nocardia ninae NBRC 108245
CAGGCCCGCGGTGACGAGCAGCTCCAGCTCGCGGTGCAGCGAGTCGCCGTGCGCGGGTTGGAAGGGGACGCCGGGTTCGGCGTTGGCGTCGCTGCCGGCGAGGACGGGCACACCGGCGGCATGGAGTGTCGCGACGCTGGCGAGGCAGTCGGCGAAACCGAGGATGCCCAAAGCTGTTGCCACGCCCTGCATCATGACCAGGGTGGGCGCGGCGACGCGACCCTCCTCCGCCATCCGGCGCACCGAGTTCGCGGGCAGCTGGCCGTCCATCGGGACGTGGGTGATGATGTCGCCGCCGACGTCCAGCGCCAGCGCGTAGGCGCCCAAAGATGCTGCGTGGATGACGATTCGGAGGTCCTTGGCCCGCGCGGCGGTGACCACCGCTTTGGCGGAGGCTTCGTCCGGGCCACCCTCCCCCGGCGCTTCCAGCACCAATTTGATGTAGTCCGAGCCTGCCGCGGCACGCTCGGCGACCATCGCCTCGGCCGCCTCCGGGCCGTGGATGACCGCGTGCTCGGCCATGCCGGGAATGCGGGCGTGCGTACCGCCCGGACCGATGATCGGCGTTCCCGCACTGCGAATGTCGGTGGTGCCCGGCTGGTTACGTAACGAAGCGAGGTGCTCGGGCGGCCAGGTGGTCATGTCCAGCGCCGTGGTGACGCCGTGCGCGACGAGCTGGTCGAGCGATTCCGGGCCGTGTAGGTGCACGTGGGCGTCGATGAGGCCGGGTAGCAGGATCGCGCCGTGACCGTCGATACTCTCGGCGCCACCGGCATCGGTGCCGATCACCGCGCCGTCGATCACCACCGTGGTCGGCTCGGTCAGCTCCGCGCCATCGAAGACACGGACGTTGCGCAGAGCGGTCTTACCGATCGCTGGGGAGTCGACGGTCACGCAAACCTCCGGTGCGGTAGTCGTGCAGCGGCGAGGGGTGCGACCGCTCCGCTACGGAACGTTAGTAGCCGCCAGTGGATTTGTCCGCACACGAAGTGGTAACGCAGTGTTCGTGCAGAGGCACCGTTCGGTCTCGCGCATGGGGTGGCCGAGCAGCGAATACTGTGCGTGCTGCGAGCCTGACGTCAGCGGGCGGGATGAGACGGTGGTCCTACAAACCTCAGGAAATCTACGCATATGCTCAGCTGGTGAACTACTGCCCTCGCGGGTGGCATCCGAAGTGTGACGCACAACACTGACGGGGTGGTTATGACCAGGGACACGAGCGTTGCACTGCAACCCGCCATCTTGCCGGGACTCGATACCGGCATTGCGGTACCGACTTATGACCGGTCCGGAATCACCACCGGCATAGTGCATTTCGGTGTCGGCGGGTTTCACCGCGCGCATCAGGCGATGTATATCGACCGGCTGCTGGAACGCGGCGAGGCGCGCGAGTGGGGCATCTGCGGCGTGGGCGTGCTGCCCGCCGACCGCCGGATGCGCGATGCGCTGACCGCACAGGACGGGCTGTACACGCTGTCGGTGCTGGCCCCGGACGGCAGCTGGAACACCCGAGTGATCGGCTCGATCGTCGAGTACCTGTACGCGCCCGACGATCCCGAGGCGGTGCTCGCGAAGCTGGCCGACCCGGCCACCCGGATCGTCTCGCTCACCGTCACCGAGGGTGGCTACCACTACTCGGCGACCACCGGCGCGTTCGACGCCGAAGATCCGGATATTCGAGCCGACCTCGCGCCGAACGCGGTGCCCGCCACCCTCTTCGGTCTGATCGTCGAGGGGCTGGCCCGGCGCAGGGCACGGGGTATCGCGCCGTTCACCGTGCTGTCGTGCGACAACATCGAGGGCAACGGGCATGTCGCGCGCACTACGTTCAGCGCGTTCGCCGCGCTGCGCGACCGCGAGCTCGGCGACTGGGTGGCGCGGGAGGTGCGCTTCCCGAACTCGATGGTCGACCGGATCACCCCCGTCACCCCGCCCGAGGCGGCGGCCCAGGTCGCACGGCGCTACGGGGTGGTGGATCGGTGGCCGGTGGTGACGGAGCCGTTCACGCAGTGGGTGCTGGAGGATTCGTTCACGCTCGGGCGACCCGATTACGGTGCGGTCGGCGTGCAGCTGGTCGATGATGTCGCGCCCTACGAGCTGATGAAGCTGCGGCTGTTGAACGCGAGCCATCAGGCGCTGGCGTACTTCGGATATCTCACCGGTTATCGGCTGGTGCACGACGCGGCCCAGGATCCGGCGTTCCGCCGATTCCTCCTGCGCTACATGGACAGCGAGGCGACGCCGACCTTGCGGCCGGTGCCCGGGGTCGATCTGGACCAATACAAGCAGACGTTGCTCGAGCGGTTCGCCAATCCGGCGATCGGCGACACCGTGGCGCGGCTCTGTGCGGAGTCCTCGGATCGGATACCGAAGTGGGTGCTGCCGGTGGTGCGGCAGCGGCTGGCCGAGGACGGCGAGATCACCTGCGCGGCAGCGATTGTCGCGAGCTGGGCACGCTATGCGGAGGGCGTCGACGAGCACGGCGAACCGATCGAGATCGTGGACCGGCTGCGCGATCGGTTGATCCCGCTGGCTCGCCGCCAGCGGGACGATCGCACCGCATTCCTCAGGGACCGTTCGGTTTTCGGCGATCTGATCGACGAACCGCGGTTCGTGAGCGCCTATGTGGCGGCGCTGGATTCGTTGTACGCCAAGGGTGCCCGGGCCACCGTCGCGGAGCTGGCCGGGCCCGCCTGAGCTAGATGGGCAGGACCCGGGTCACCGCGTGGGTCTCGTCGCCGACGGCGAACCAGATGTCGAGGACGGAGCCCGCCCGATGGGCGACGAGTTCGACGAGATCGCCGGACCGCAGCGGCTTGGCGTACTCGATGATCGCGCGGTGCGCACCCGACTTCAGGTCGTCGTGGTCGGCCAGGACTTCTTCGACGCCGCTCAGGTAGACCGAGTTGTTGACGTGGTCGAGCATGTCGATATCGGTGATGCGCAGCGGGAACGGGCGCACCTGCACGTCGGCGGTGTCGGCGGTGGGCGCCGGGTCGGTGAGGGCGGCTTTCCAGCGCAGGCGGTGTTCGGTGGTGCTGGCCAGCATGGGCTCCATGAAACGGTCGCTCATCCGGGCGGGCACGCCGGATTCGGTGCCGAAGTGGATCAGGAAGGCTTCGGTCTCCACCAGGCCGCCGCTGCTGCCACAGATCTGCACGCGCATATTGCACCAGCGGTTGGACAGGCCGGAGCACCAGCGGCGCAGGGTGACCCGCTCGCCGAACTGGATCGGCTTGAGGACGTCGATCACCGTACGGCGCACCACCCAGCCGCGGTGGCTGTCGCCGTCCTCGACCGCGTCGAGGTGCTCGAAGCCGATGTCCTGCAGGTAGCGGGCGATGGCGTCGAGCCGGAGGCGTTGGTCGCCGTCGGTATCGGCGAGACGTACCGGCCACCCCGTTTCGAACGGGGTTCCGGCGGGCGGACGTTCCGGCAGCACGCTGGGAATGACCATGGTCGGATAATGCCAGGTCATGGTCGCCGGGCGCGCGTCGGCACGGTCAGCGCGTCGCGCATCTCACACAATCGGCCGGTTGTTGATCGGTCGATCGGGCGGTCGGATCATGATCACCGGCCGGGTGGTGCGGGCTGCCCGGGCGATGCTGTGCCGTCGATCTCGTGGCGCTCGGAGGTTGACCTTGACACGGTGTCAGGTCGTTGGGTGGACGCATGCATCCATACATCGGTTCAGGTCCGTACTGCTACAGCAATTCGCTGGCGATGATGCTCGGGGAGCACGCGCCGGCGACCGGGGTGATCGAGACGTTGACCGGGTCGCCGTTCGGCTTTCAACTGGAGAACGGTTCGACGCCATACTTCGACCCGGTCGGCTGGCATCCGGAGATCGGGTTGGCCGCCGCCATCGAGTTGCTCGGGTGGTCGTGTGTGCGCAGCGACGGCGGGTCCGACGCGGCGGCGCTCGATCGGCTGCGGGCGGCCTGTGCGCAGGGGCCCGCGCTGGCCGGGCCGCTGGAGATGGGCCTGCTGACTTATCGTCCGAATGGCGGAATCGCTATCGGCGCAGACCATTACGTGGTGGTGCTCGCGGTCGAGGACGACACCGTGTTGCTGCACGATCCGCAGGGAAACCCGTTCGCGACGCTGCCGACCGGGGCGTTCCTCGAGGCCTGGCGTGGCGAGCAGGTGACCTATATCGACACGCCGTTCGTCCTGCGCTCGGGCTTCGTGCGGGATCGGGTGGTCTCCCCCATCGATGCGCTGGAATCCGCTATGCCCCAAGCTGTCCAGTCGCTCGAGGACTCTTCCGACGTTGTCGAGAAATTTGCCGAGGTAGTCGGGCGGGGCCTGGACCCTGAGATCCGAAACCTCTTGGCCATCTTCAGCATTCGAGTCGGCACCCGCCGACTGCTGGATGCTTCGGCGAGCTTGACCATGCTCGGCCGCACCGAGGCCGCCACCCTGGCCGCCGCCCAGTCACGCATCGTCGGCAGCCTGCAATATCCCCTGGTCGCCGGCGACGATGCGGCACTGATCGCCACCCTGCGCACGCTCGGTCCCGGCTACACCCGCCTGCGCGACGCACTCATCGGCTGAGCCGGCCGCGCAGGCAAAGAGCCCCGAGAGCAGGTCGCGCTCTCGGGGCTCGGTTCGCGAACTGCCTACCGCTTCTTGGACGTCCGCTCACGCTTCTCGCGGACACGCACCGAGACGCGCACCGGGGAACCGTCGAAGTTGAACTCCTCACGCAGCCGGCGTTCCAGGAAGCGGCGGTAGCCTGCCTCGAGGAAGCCGGTGGTGAACAGGACGAACGTCGGCGGGCGGGTCGTCGCCTGGGTGGCGAACAGGATGCGGGGCAGGCGACCGCCGCGCATCGGGGGCGGGGTCGCCGCGACGACTTCCTTGAGCCAGGTGTTCAGGCGGCCGGTGGAGATGCGCTTGTCCCACGACTCGAGCGCGGTCTCCATGGCGGGCACCAGCTTCTGCACCGCACGGCCGGTGTGCGCGGAGATGTTGACCCGCTGCGCCCACGGCACCCGGTTCAGGTCGCGATCGACCTCGCGGTCCAGTTGCAGGCGGCGGTCCTCGTCCACCAGGTCCCACTTGTTGAACGCCAGCACCAGCGCGCGACCGGAGTCGGCGACCATACTGATCACCCGCAGGTCCTGCTCGGTGATCGGCTCGGAGGCGTCGATCAGCATGATCGCGACCTCGGAAGCCTCCAGTGCCGCCTTGGTGCGCAGCGAGGCGTAGAACTCGGTGCCGTTGGCGTGCGAGACCTTACGGCGCAGGCCCGCCGTGTCGACGAACTTCCAGACCTTGCCGCCCAATTCGACGAGCGAGTCGACCGGGTCGACGGTGGTGCCCGCGACATCGTGCACCACCGAACGCTCGTCGTCGGCCAGCTTGTTCAACAGGCTGGACTTGCCGACATTGGGCTTACCGACCAACGCGACCCGGCGCGGGCCGACGCCGCCGGTGCCTTCGCGCGGGGTCTCCGGCAGCACCGCGAGCACGTCGTCGAGCAGATCGCCGGTGCCGCGACCGTGCGCGGCGCTGACCATCCTCGGCTCGCCCAGACCGAGCGACCACAGCGCGGCCGCCTCGGACTCGACCTTCTGGTCGTCCACCTTGTTGGCCACCAGGATCACCGGAATCTTGCTGCGGCGCAGCATCTTCACCGCGGCCTCGTCGGTGGCGGTGGCGCCGACGACGGCGTCGACCACGAGCAGGATCGCGTCGGCGGTCTGCATGGCGACCTCGGCCTGGCGGGCCACCGACTGCTGCAGACCCTTGGCGTCGGGCTCCCAGCCGCCGGTGTCCTGTACCAAAAAGCGGCGACCGGACCAGTTGGCCTCGTAGGAGATTCGGTCCCTGGTGACACCGGGGACGTCCTCCACGACGGCCTCGCGGCGACCGAGGATGCGGTTCACCAGCGTCGATTTGCCCACGTTCGGTCGGCCGACGACCGCGAGCGTCGGCATGGCCAGCAGTTCTTCGCCGGCCAGCTCACCATCGAGATCGGTGAGC
Organism: Nocardia ninae NBRC 108245; assembly: GCF_007990755.1. Classification (GTDB taxonomy): domain Bacteria; phylum Actinomycetota; class Actinomycetes; order Mycobacteriales; family Mycobacteriaceae; genus Nocardia; species Nocardia ninae. Next base: position 5,992 of record NZ_BJXA01000095.1, read on the forward strand.
TCCCAGTCGGTTTCGTCACTCCAGATGCCGTCGCCGGCCATCACGTCTTCGGTCACTGGGAACCTCCCGTCCTGGTCGTCGAAATCTGCTGCGCGACAACGCGGTACAGCTCGTCGATGACCTCATCCATGTTCAGGTCGCTGGTGTCGACCAGCACCGCGTCGTCGGCCGGACGCAGTGGGGACACCTTGCGGGTGGAATCGAGGTTGTCGCGCCGCTGCACGTCGGCGAGCACGGCCTCGTAGTCGTCGCCGCGGCCTTCGGCGATGTTCTGCTGGTTGCGCCGGTGGGCGCGGGCCTCGGCCGAGGCGGTCAGGTAGATCTTGGCGTCCGCGGCAGGCAGCACCACGGTGCCGATGTCGCGTCCCTCGACCACGATTCGCTGTGCGGCCGTGGTGATCTCGCGTTGCAGCGCGACGAGCAGATCACGGACCTCGGGCACGGCGGACACCGCGGAGACGGCCTTGGTGACGGCGTCGCCGCGGATCTCCGAGGAGACGTCCTCACCGTCGAGCTGGATGACCTCACGGCGCGGATCGGTGCCGATGGACAGCGGCAACTCCTTGACGGCCGCACCGATGGCGGCGGCGTCGGTGAGCTCGATGCCCGCGCGCAGCACGCGCAGGGTCGCGACCCGGTACATCGCACCGGTGTCCAGGTAGCGGGCGCCGAGCCGGGTGGCAAGGCGGCGCGAGACGCTGGACTTGCCGGTGCCGGACGGGCCGTCCATGGCGACGACGAGCGGACTCGTCCCCGTCAGCTGCCGTGGCGTCTCCACCGGAATCTCCACACCCATCACAACGACACCGCCTCGTAGAGTTTGCCGATTTCACCGCGACCGAGCACGCGCAACGTGCCGGGCCGTTGGTCGCCGAGCGCGACCGGACCGATATTCGTACGCACCAGCCGGGTCACCGGATGGCCGACCGCGTCGAGCAGCCTGCGCACGATGTGCTTACGCCCCTCGTGCAACACAAGTTTCACCAGGGATCGTCCCTCGCCGATTTCGAGCACCTGGAAGCTGTCGACCTTCGCGGGGCCGTCCTCGAGCTCGATGCCGTCCTTGAGCTTCTTGCCGATCGCCTTGTGCACCTCGCCGTTCACCGTGGCGAGGTAGGTCTTGGACACCTCGTAAGAGGGGTGCATGAGCCGGTGCGCTAGATCGCCGTCATTGGTGAGCAGCAGCAAGCCCTCGGTGTCGGCGTCCAGGCGACCGACGTGGAACAGGCGCTGACCGGCCGCGACGCGCTCGGCGACGATGTCACCGACGCAGGGGCGGCCGAGATCGTCGGACATGGTGGACTGCCAGCCCTTGGGCTTGTTCAGCACGATGTGCACGAGTTCCTCGCGCACCATCACGCGGGTGCCGTCCACCCGGACCACGGCGACCTGCGGGTCGATCCGCAGACCCTGCTCGACCACGATGGCGCCGTCGACCTCGACCCGGCCCTGAGCGATCATCTCCTCGGCGGCGCGCCGGGAGGCGACACCGGCCTTGGCGAGGACCTTCTGCAAACGCTCGCCCTCGCCCCACGGCATTTTGGTGTGGCCTTCGGAAGCCGCGGGCTCGACGTGCTGACGCTTGGCCGGCTTGGCGTTGTTCAGCAGAGGTGCGGACTGGGTTTGGCGCTGCGGCTTGGGGTTCTTCTTCTTGCCGGTGGGCGCGGGCTGCGGAGCGCGACGCTGCGGGATACCGCCCTGCGCGGGGCCGCGGCCGGTGGATCCGCCGGGTGCGGTGCCGCGATAAGAGTTGCCGGACTGGGCGTTGCCGCTCTGCCCGCCTTCGGAGCGGCCACGGTAGGCGTTGCCGCCGGAACCTGCCTCGCTGCGGTCGCGGTACGAGGTGCCGCCCTGGTTGGCGCTGCCCTCGGGGCGGCCGCGGTAAGCGTTGCCGCCGGAACCGGCTTCGCTGCGGCTGCGGAACGAGCTGCCGCCTTGCGCGGAGCTGCGGTCGTTGCGGCCCTGGTACGAGCTGCCGCCATCAGCGCGGTCACGGTAGGAGCTGCCTTGCCCGCCTTCGGTACGACCGCGATAGGCGTTGCCACCGGAACCGGCCTCGCTGCGGCCGCGGTATGTGTTGCCGCTGTCGGAGCGGTCGCGGTAACCGCCACCCTGCGCATTGCCATCCCGTGCGCCGCGGTAAGAACTGCCGCCCTGCGCGGAACCGCGGTCGTTGCGGCCCTGGTATCCGCTGCCGCCGTCAGAGCGGTCGCGGTAAGAGCCGCCGCCCTGGCCGGAGCCGCGGCCTTGGTAGGTGCTGCCACTGTCGGAGCGGTCGCGGTAGGAGCCGCCCTGCGCAGAACCGCGGCCTTGGTATGTGTTGCCACCGTCGGAACGGTCGCGGTAGGAGCTGCCTTGCGCGGAGCCACGGTCGGTGCGGCCGCGAGAGGCGTTTCCGCCCTCGGAACGGTCGCGGTAGCCGCTGCCGCCCTGAGCGGAGCCGCCGCGATACGCGTTGCCGCCCTGCGTGTTTCCGCGCGGCGTGCTCGACTGCGCGCCGCGGTAGCCGCCGTCGCCGCGCGATGCGCCGCGGTCGGTCCCCCCTCGAGCACCCGCACCCCGTGCGGGGCGCTGCTCGTCACTGCGTTTCCTACGATCCGGTGTGCCATCTCGGCGAGCGGAATTATTCATTTTGTCCTGTCAATCCTCGCTGCCGAGGTCCAAGTCGGCCTCGGCGGGTTTTTTCAGCCTGGTGTAACGGGGGTCCGTATCCAGGCTCTCGTTGATCTCATCGATCAGGTCGACGCCCGGGAGCAGGGGCGCCAGTGGCGGCAGGTCGGACAGCGACGCGAGCCCGATCCGTTCCAAGAACAACTCGGTCGTGCAGTACATCGTCCCGTTCGTTTCCGGGTCGACGCCCGCCTCGGCGAGCAGGCCCCTGGCCAGCAGCGTGCGCATCACCCCATCGACGTTCACGCCGCGCACCGCGCTGACCCTGGTCCGGGTCACCGGCTGCCGGTATGCCACCACCGCCAGCGTTTCCAAAGCCGCCCGCGTCAACTTGGTGCGGGCGCCATCGAGCAACACCCGTTCCACATACGGTGCGTACTCGCTGCGAGTATAGAAGCGCCAACCGTCCCCGACGAAACGCAGATCGATCCCGCTACCCCGCGCGGACAGTTCCGCGCGCATCTCCCGCAACACCTCATCCACCCGCTCCGTGGTGTCGTCCAACGCCGCCGCCAACTGCTCTACCGGGGCCGGAGCATCCACCACAAGCAACATCGCCTCCAACGCGGACCGGAACTCCGCATCCTCGAGACGCTCGGGGGTGAACTCCGCCACTGTGTTGTTGGCGACTGGTGTCGCGTCGTAGGTGGTCGTTTTCGAGGGGTCGGGTTGCGAGGTGTTGCTGTTCGCTGTTGAGGAGTCGTCCGCGTCCGATTGGTCGGCGTCGGTCGCTGCCGACTCGGTATCGGTGTTGGGAGTCGAGACGTCCGCAATCGCAGGCTCGCCGTCGGCGGACTCTGTCGCGGCCACGGTTTCGTCGGCGGGCATCGAGTCAGCCGGGCGCTCGGCACTGATGGCTTCCGTCGCGTCGACTTCAAGGTCCGTCGCGTTCGAGACTTCAGTGTCCACGGTCTCACTCACCCGTAGTCCTCCTCGATAGTCACAGTGTCCGACGGGTCGGCGTCGGGGGCGTCGTCGCCGATCCAGCTGATGGAGAGTTGGCCGAGGGGGTCGGGTTGGTCGAACTCGATCGTTTTTCCTCGGTACAGCTCCAGCAGGGCCAGGAAGCGGGCGACGATCTCGATCGGCGCTGTGCAGTCGGCGACCAGTTCGCTGAAGGTCGTCCAGCCGCCTTTGCCGCGTTCTTTGAGCCGTTCGAGCACGAACGCGGCCTGTTCGGCGACCGAGATGGCGTGCGAGTGCAGGTGGTCGAGGCCGACCTTGGGTACCGGGCGGGGCCGGAAGGCGGCGGCGGCGATCGCGGCGAACTCGTGGGCGTCTACTCCCAGCGTAACCTCGGGCAGCAGACCGGCGAAGCATTCCTCCAGCCCGACGGCGCGCGGGTAGCGGCGCAGCGCGACGGCCTCTAGCTCGCCGAACAGTTCGGCCACCTGCTTGAACGCCCGATATTGCAGCAGCCGCGCGAACAGCAGGTCGCGTGCCTCGAGCAGTTCGAGGTCCTCGGCGTCGGTCATCTCCCCCGACGGCAGCAGACGCGCGGCCTTGAGGTCGAGCAGAGTGGCTGCGACAACCAGGAATTCGGTGGTCTGGTCGAGGATCTTGTCGGCCCGCAGGGTGGTCGCGGCGGCGTTGGGGTAGGTGCCGTCGGACAGCGCGGCGGTCAACGCCTTGGTGTAGGCGATGAATTCGTCGGTGACCTGATGCAACGCCACCTCGGTGACGTCGAGCTTGCGCGAACTGATCAGCGTCAGCAGCAGATCGAACGGGCCCTGGAAGTTGCTCAGCCGCAGATGGAACCCGGACTTCTCGTCCTTGGGCGCAGCGTCGGCGGATCCGCCATCGCCCGAAGTCGCCGCGCCTGCCGGTGCCTGCCCTGCCGGCACCGCTGTTGCGGGTGCGGAAGCACCGTTCGAAGTCGCCGCTGAATTAGCGGGCGCAGTAGCGACACCGGCGGCGCTCACCTGCGCGGAGTCATCTTCCGGCGATGCGGAGTCGGCTGCCGTATGCGCCGCGGAACCGTCGGTCGGCACAGCAGCATCGGACGTGATCAGCTCCGGCGTCCCCGGGTCCTCCGGCTCACCCTCGCTCGAAGTCACTGTGTCGGCCTGTTCAGGGTCATCCGGACCTGCGTCGGTCCGCTCCAGGAGATCACCCGGTGCGGAGTCTGCGTCGGCGGACTCCGAGCCGGGTGATGAGGTAACTGCTGCGGGTGGCGCGGGGTCGTTGCTGCCGATCACCGGCCGGACCGGTGGATGACTTCCCGCGCCATCGCCCGATATGCTTCGGCTCCACTGGATTTCGGTGCCCACGTGGTGATCGGCTCGCCGGCGACGCTGGCGTCGGGGAACCGGACGGTGCGCGAGATCGCCGCGTCGTAGACCAGGTCGCCGAACACCTCGACGACTCGCGCCATCACCTGACGCGAATGCAGTAGTCGGGCGTCGAACATGGTGACCACTATTCCGTACAGGCTCAGCCGCGGATTAAGCCGGTCGCGCACCTTTTCCACGGTGTCGTTGAGCAGCGCGAGCCCGCGCAGCGAGAAGTACTCGCACTCCATCGGAATGATCACACCGTCGGCGCAGGCCAGCGCGTTGACGGTCAATAACCCGAGCGACGGCTGACAGTCGATGATGATGTAGTCGTACCGATCGCGGATGCCGTGCAGGGCCCGGCCGAGCGAATGCTCCCGCCCGACCTCGTTGACCAGCTGGATCTCCGCCGCCGACAGGTCGATATTGCTGGGCAGCAGATCCATGTTCTCAACCCGGGTCGGCATCAGCACGTCGTCGATCGAACCTTTGGAACCGACGAGCAGGTCGTGCACGGTCAGGTCGAGATCATGGTGGGCCACACCCAATCCCGCCGACAGCGCACCCTGCGGGTCGAGGTCGACCAGCAACACTTTGCGCCCGTATTCGGCGAGGGAGGCGCCGAGATTGATAGTGGAGGTCGTCTTACCGACGCCGCCCTTCTGGTTGCACATGGCGACGATGAGGGCGTCGCCGTGCCGGTCCAGCGGTGGCGGGTCGGGTACCAGACGCAGTGGGCGCCCGGTGGGTCCGAGTGCCGCGTCCTCAGGCACTGGTTCGGCCCCGGTGCCCCACAGGGTTTCGGCCGCGGCCTCCGAGTACGGACCCGAGCGCGCACCCGTAAGCGGCTCCGCCCCAGCACCCATCGGCGGCTCTGCCGCTCCGGCTGATGTCACGATCCGCTGCTCCTTATACGTTCCTGCCCGTTGCCTCGCCGAGCGTAGCGAGGCGGATCAGGCCCGACCCTCGCTTTCGTACGGTCCGACTCTCGTTAGACGCTACCGCTTGCGAGCGTGCAAGTGCCGCGACGCGCGCGGCGTGTTCGCGGCACCACGCCGAGCCCCGAACAGCAAAACGCTACCCCGTATCGCTCAGCGCCACTCCGGGTCACCATCGAAATGCACGTCGAAGCGGTCGTGCAAGTCGTCCATGCTGTCCCATTCCGCCTCCCCGCGGGCGATCCGGCCGAGCTGCCGGAAGTACTCGAACCGGACGATACCCGGTGTCAGCACGGCGAGAAACTCGGCGGGTCCGTCCGCCGACGCGCCGAAAGCGTGCACGGTGCCGGGCGGGACGACGACCAGTCCGCCTTTGCGCACCGCGCTGATTTCGCCGTCGACGAGGAACTCCATGGTGCCGTCGAGGACGTAGAAGATCTCCGTGGATTGCGTGTGGTGGTGCGGGCGAGTGCCATTCGCGCCTGCGGCGAGGACGAGACGGTTCGCGCCGAACAAGCCGTCGGATCGCTCGCTGTCCTCCAGCAGTTGGAAGGACCCGCCGCCGGGCAGCGCCACCGCTTCGACATCGGATTCCTGGACGATGAAAGACTTTGCCACTCAACTCACCTCACGTTTGCGCACGCCGAGCCGCACTGTGCGGACCCCGACACGAAGGGGTTAACTGGACCGCAGTCCGATTTGTTCCCCCGAGCTGAGAGCGGCGTCATGGCGCGATAGGGGGCGAGACGCACAGAGCTTTCGAACGATTCACAACCGCCACACGCCCGCACAGTCCCTGTGAAATCTATGGACGCTCTGACGGACTCAGCTAACGAGCGCGCGGGTGGGCGGTTGCCCAGACTTCGCGCAACGTGTTGACGGTGACCAGGGTGTAGATCTGCGTAGTGGTCACCGACGCGTGGCCCAGCAACTCCTGCACCACGCGCACATCCGCTCCCCCGTCGAGCAGGTGGGTGGCGAACGAGTGCCGCAGGGTGTGTGGCGAGACAGTGGCACCGATACCCGCGCGTTCGGCGGCGGTCTGGAGCACCTGCCAGGCGCTCTGCCGAGACAACCGCCCGCCACGTGCGTTGAGAAAAAGCGCGCCCGCGTTGCCTTTTCCACTGGCAGCGAGCTTGGGGCGCCCCCGAACCAGGTAAGCGTCGACGGCGGCCAGCGCGGGCCTGCCGATCGGCACCATGCGCTGTTTACCACCCTTGCCATGCAGCACCACGGCACGTTCGTCGGTGTCGAGATCGTCGACATCCAACCCGACCATCTCGGAAATCCGTGCGCCCGTGGAGTACAGCAGTTCCAACAGGGCACGGTCGCGCAGCCCACGCGGACCGCCGTCGGTGCCCGGCGCGGCATCCGGATCACTCGCCGAACCACCGCCTGCGGCTTCCAGCAACTTCAGCACCTGGTCGTAAGGCAGCGCCTTCGGCAGCCGGCGACCGGGAGCAGGCGGTTTCACCGCGTGCGCGACATCGGTGGTGGTCATCCCCTCGGCGGCGGCGAAACGATGCAGCCCGCGCACCGCGATCAGCGCGCGAGCCACCGAACCCGCGGCCAGCGGCGGAAATTCAGCGCCGCCGGCCCGCAATGCCATGGTGAACTCCGCGACATCGCCCTCGGCGACCTGATCGAGCGCGGTGATGCCGCGCCCGGTCAGGAAGTCGAGATACCGGCCGAGGTCACGCCGGTAAGCGCCGAGGGTGTTGCGCGCGGCGCCGCGCTCGACCGCGAGATGGTCGAGGTAGGCATCCAATTCCCGCGCGAGCACCGGCCGGCGCCCGTCAGTCCGCGGACTTCTCGGCCGCCTTGCGGCGCAGGAACGCGGTGGGCTGTCCGGGCCACGGCGCGTCGGCCGGCCGCAACTCGGTCTTGCTCGCCCGAGCCGCGGCGAGCGCGAGGACACCGGCGACGGCGGTCGCGTTGACGATCTCCCCGGCGAGCGCCGCGCGCACCGCCTCGTCGACCGGCATGCGCACGATCGAGAGGTCGGCTTCCTCGAATTCCGGCTCCGGCTGGTCGGTTTCGTACAGCCCGCGGGCGCAGTACACCCGCAACGCCTCGTCGGTGAACCCCGGCGAAAGCGCCACGTCTACCAGCACGGCCCATTCCCTGGCCGCCAGTCCGGTCTCCTCGGCGAGCTCGCGGCGTGCGGCGACGAGCGGATCCTCGTCGGGCAGGTCGAGCAGACCGGCGGGCAGCTCGAGCAGCCGCCTGCCGATCGGATGCCGGTACTGGTTGATCAGCACCACGTTGTCGTCGTCATCGATCGCGGCGACGGCGACGGCTCCGTGGTGCTCGATCACCTCGCGCTCGGCGACGTGCCCGCCGGGCATCCGCACCTGGTCGAGGCGCAACGCCAGAATGGCGCCGCTGTAGACGGTTTCGCTGGATACGGTTTCGAAATCGTGGCTGCCTGGTCCGGCGGTGCCACCATCCTGCGTCATCGTGCTACGCCTGGTCCGCCGCGCTCGCGAACTCCTCGTCCGGGATGTCGACCGGAAGCCGCTCGGCCAGCTTGTATTTCAGTGCCGCCGCGACCAGCGCCGCGAACAGCGGGTGCGGACGGGTCGGACGGCTCTTCAGCTCCGGGTGCGCCTGGGTGGCGACGAAGAACGGGTGCACGTCGGCGGGCAGTTCGACGAACTCCACCAGGTGCCCGTCCGGCGAGGTGCCGCTGAACTGCAGCCCGCTCTTGGCGATCCGGTCACGGTAGGCGTTGTTCACCTCGTAGCGGTGCCGGTGCCGCTCGGAAACCTGCTCGCTGCCGTACGCCTGGGCGACCACGGAACCCTTCGCCAGGGTGGCCGGGTAGGCGCCGAGGCGCATGGTGCCGCCGAGATCGGCCTCGCCCGCGACGGCCTGTTCCTGATCGGCCATCGTGGAGATCACCGGATGCGGGGTGTCCGGCTCGAACTCGGCCGAGTTCGCCTCGACCAGACCGACCGAACGCGCCGCCTCGATGACCACGCACTGCAAACCGAGGCACAGGCCGAGCAGCGGAATGCCGCGTGCCCGCGCGTAGCTGATGGCGCCGACCTTGCCCTCGATGCCGCGGATGCCGAAGCCGCCGGGGATCAGGACCGCGTCCACGTCACGCAGCGCCGACTGGGCACCGGCCGGGGTCTCGCACTCGTCCGACGGCACCCAGCGGATGAGTACCTTGGCCCGCGAAGCGAATCCGCCCGCGCGCAACGCCTCGGTGACCGACAGGTAGGCGTCGGGCAGGTCGACGTACTTGCCGACGAGCGCCACCTCGACGGTCTCGCGCGGCGAGTGCACCCGGTCGAGCAGGTCGCCCCACACGGTCCAGTCCACATCGCGGAACGGCAGCCCGAGCTTGCGCACCACGTAGGCGTCGAGGCCCTCGCGGTGCAGCACGCGCGGGATGTCGTAGATCGACGGCGCGTCGGGGGTGGAGATGCAGGCGTCGACCTCGACGTCGCACATCAGCGCGATCTTGCTCTTCAGCGCCTGCGGCACCTCGCGGTCGCAGCGCAGGATCAGCGCGTCGGGCTGGATACCGATATTGCGCAGCGCGGCCACCGAGTGCTGGGTCGGCTTGGTCTTGAGCTCGCCCGAGGGCGCGAGGTAGGGCACGAGCGAGACGTGCAGGAAGAAGACGTTGTCCCGGCCGACATCGTGGCGGATCTGGCGCGCCGCCTCGAGGAACGGCTGCGACTCGATATCGCCGACGGTGCCGCCGATCTCGGTGATCACCACGTCGGGGGTCTGACCGTCCGCATCCGGCGCGCTCATCGCGACGACGCGACTCTTGATCTCGTCGGTGATGTGCGGGATCACCTGCACCGTGTCGCCGAGGTACTCGCCGCGGCGTTCCTTGGCGATGACCGTCGAATAGATTTGCCCGGTCGTGACGTTCGCGTCCCGGGTCAGGTCCCTGTCGAGGAACCGCTCGTAGTGACCGACGTCCAGATCGGTCTCGGCCCCGTCCTCCGTCACGAAAACCTCTCCATGCTGGAAGGGGTTCATGGTGCCGGGATCGACGTTCAAGTACGGGTCGAGTTTCTGCATCGTGACGCGCAGCCCACGCGCCGTCAACAGCTGACCGAGGCTGGAGGCGGTAAGACCTTTACCCAATGAGGAGGCGACTCCACCACTCACGAAGATGTGCTTCGTAGCCGTTCGCGCCTGATTCCGTGTATGACCCACGGGTCTTCACGGTAACACGGATCGGGCGTGGGGAACTAACGCCACGCACGTTTGCTGTTGGATCGCCGGAGTGTTGATCATGCGTCGTGCCGACGGCTGTGAGGGAGGTCGCTGAGTGGGCTGTGCGGTATCGCGGTAGCTCGCGCCGGTGCTCGGCGAATCCGGGGCCGCCGACGAGCTGTGCGTGCCGCCTTCGCACGCGACCTGCGAGCGAAGGCTGACGTTGTCAGCGGGGCATCGCGGCAAGCGTCAGCGAGGTTGCCTTCGCACCGGTGCCGTAACGTCCCGTGCCGCCGTTCAGCTGCTCGCTCAGCGCGAGCACGGTGGTGACGCGGCCGATCTCCCTGTCGAGGTTGTCGACTGTGCTGACCGTGGTGGCGAGCGGTCCGTCGGAGCGGACGACGGCGAGCGGGCCCGGGTTCTCGGCGGCACCGGAGCGCCCCGCGAGCACGACACCCGCGCCCCGCCCACGCAGCGCGCCCGCGAAACGAGCGATGTTGGCACCCTGACTGTTCTCAGCGGATTTCGCCCCGTTGCCGGTGATCACGACCGCCGATTGCGCGGGACGGACCGGGGTGTCACCGTAGGCGAGGAAGCCGCCGCCGCGCAGCGTCTCCAGCACCAGACCCAGTTCCTGCGGAGTGCCGCGGGTTTGCCCGTTGGCCGGATCGAGCAGCAGGACCAGGCCGAGCAGGTCGCCGGCCATGCTGCCCTGATCGACTGCGCCGGTGCGCAATTGGGCGCCCGCCGGGATGACATTGGTGACGGCGGAGCGCATCCGGTCGCCCTCGGTGGCGTCGACGAACGCGTCGGTGAGCGCGATCCGCCCGGTGATCGCGGCGCCCGAGGTTTCCAGCGCCTTGGTCACACCCTCGATATCGGCGGGGTCGGCGTCGGGGGTGGTGAACACCGCGACGCTGCGATCGGCCAGGGTACCGCCGAGGATGCGGCCCGCGGATCCGGCGATGAAGCGGTCGGCCGCGTTCAACTGATCGGTGAGGCGCCGGTTCTGGTCCGACACCGTGTCGACCTGCTGGCGCAGATCCGATTTGTCCGCACGTAACCCCGATAGCAGATCCGCTGCCAGCGTTTGCGAGCCGAGCACCACGCCGATGGCGAGGGCCAGGAAGATCGCCGCGATCGAGATGGCGTGCTGGCGTAACGAGATCATCGTTCTCCCTTGGTCATTTGTCGCCCGCGCCGACCAAGCCCTGCGCCCACAGCGCGAACCGGTCCCAGGTGTCGGCGGCCCAGGCCACGGCGTCGGTGCCGGTGTTGGAGGCGAGCAGCACCACGATCACCGCGATCAGAGCGGCGAGCACCACCATCGCGATGCCGATGCCGGACACCCGGTTTCGGTACAGCGTGGCCACGGCCTTGGCGTCCATCAGCTTGGTGCCGAGCTTGAGGCGGGTGAGGAAGGTCGCCGGGTTGCTCTCCCGGCGGCTGCGGTCGAAGAAGTCGTCGAGCGTGGCGGCGGCGCCCGCGGTGACGATCAGCGACGCGCCGTGATGGTGCGCGAGCAGCAACGCCAGGTCGGCGGGCGCGCCGGAGGACGGGAAGGTGGTCGCGCCGATGCCGAGATCCTGGATGCGTTCCAGGCCCTTGGCGTGACCGTCGGTGTCGGCGGGCAGGATCACCTCGGCACCGCATTTCAGGGTGGCGGAGGTGATCTCGTCCGGATCGCCGACGATGAGGTCGGGGCGGTAGCCCTGCTTCATCAGGGTGTCCGCGCCGCGACCGACGCCGACCATGATCGGCACGTACTCCTTGATGAACGGCTTGAGCCGCTTGAGATCCTCGGCGTGGTCGGGGCCGTCGGCCACCACGACCACATGCCGGTGCTTCATCGCCAGTTCCAGCTCCGGCACGCCGATACCGTCGATGAGCAGGGCGCTTTCGGTGCGGATGAACTCGATGGTGTTGCCCGCGAACGCTTCCAGATGATCAGCCAGGCCGTTGCGCGCCTCGATCATCCGTTCGGCGATGTCGGAGTCGGTCAGCTCGATGCCCTTGACCAGGACCTCGGGATCCTTCTTGATCACCTTGTCGGCGTAGACGACGCCCTCGTCGATGCGAACCTTGACGCCGTCCTTGATCTTGCTGAACGCGTCGGAGCTCACCGTGTCCAGCAGCAGGATGTTGTTCGCCACCAGCACTTCCGGGCCGAGATTGGGATAGCGGCCGGAGATCGACGGCGAAGTATTGATCACCGCGACCACGCCCGCCTCGACCAGACGATCGGCGGTGAGGCGGTCCAGGTCCATCTCGTCGAGCACGACGACATCGCCTGGTCCGACCCGTTTCAGCAGGCGCCGGGTGTTGCGATCAACCCGGGCTATCCCGGAGAGGCCGGGCAGCGTTTCGGTGTTCCTCGACAACAACGCCAGCATCTTCATGGATCCGATGCTGCACGCAAACCCTAAACCGTTGGTGGAGGCGCGCCGTACCACCTACCACATACATCACTGTGACAACACTGACACCACACGCGACACGCGGGAGAACTCGTTGCAAGGAGCGGTTTGTGTCGGCCATCACATTCATACGTTTAGTTCGCGCGCCTAACGAGCATGACCGCTATCGTTTCGTTACCGTCGACCAGCCCCGACGACATCTCGACGTGACGTGACGAAGGACGACAGCGTGATGTGCCTCGAAACCCTTGTGAATACCGGGCGATTGCGCCGTGGACCAGACGTTTCGCCTATATCGGCCGGTTCGGGACAATACAGACAAACACGGTTCGGTCGATGAGCGAGTATCCGGCGCGGGGCGGCAGGCGGGGAGTCAGGGACGATCAGCGCAATTCGGTCAGCCTTCAGCAATGTGATAGCTATTCGATGAGCTGGGTCGAGTCCGCAACGCCGTTCGAGGATCAGTGGGCATCACCGGATGATCAGTGGGCGTCGCCCGAGGATCGGTGGGGCACGCCCCAGAATCTGCCGGAGGATCACTCGACGCAGTCAGCCGACACCTGGCGGGCGACCGGTGCAGCTCGGCCGTCGCCAGCAGGTCAGTGGGCCTGGCCCGAAGACGGATGGGCGTCATCCGAAGATGGGTGGGCCGCACCCGAGAATCCGGCAGAGGAACACCCAGCGCAGTCAGTCGATCCGTGGGCGTCACACGAGGATCGGCCGGCACAGTCCGGCACGGCATGGCCGTCGCCGGACGAGGCTTGGCCGTCGCCGGAGAATCGGTGGTCCGAACCTGCGGATCGGTGGGCCGCACCCGAAGACCGGTGGACCGCACCCGAGGATCGGTGGGCGCGACCAGATACCCAGTGGGCATGGACCGGCGAGGCGTGGGCCGCACCCCAGGACCAGCTGACCTCGACCGAGAACCAGCGGCCGACACCAGAGGATGAGCACGCCCAGCCAGACTCGTGGTCGTCGCCAGAGAATGCCCGGCGGCCGTCAAGGGGTCGGTCCGCGCAGCAGGACGACCGATGGCCGTCGTCGGACGATGAGCGGGCGCCGTCGGCGGATGCGTGGCGATCCTCGGCCGCGGATCGACCCAAGCGCCGCGGCGGCAGGCACCGCATGCCCGCACCGCCGACCGCGTTGAAGGGTCGCGCCGCCATTCTCGCGGTTGCCGCAGGCGCATTCGTCGCTGTCGGGCAGGATCTGCTGGCGGGTAGCGACGAACCGCCGATGGACACCACCGTGGTGCCGATGGCGCTGGGCCAACCGCAGTCGGCGGCCGCGGCACCGGCGGGTACCGAACCGGGATTGCTCGATGAAGGTCCGACCGATCTCGGTCAGTTCAGCGACATCCTGCAGAACGGCAGCAAGGTCGCGGAGGAGCTGTCCGCGCAGGCCGCCGCGAAGCTGCGCCCGCTGTTCACCAAGTTCACCTCCGGCACCTTCACGTCCGGCTACGGAATGCGCTGGGGTGCCCTGCATGCCGGCGTGGATGTGGCCGCGCCGATCGGCACCCCCATCGTCGCGGTAGAAGACGGCACCGTCATCAGCGCCGGACCCGCGAGCGGATTCGGTATGTGGGTACGGCTGCTCGGCGACGACGGCACGATCACCGTGTACGGCCACATCAACACGGCGCTGGTCGATATCGGTCAGCACGTCCTGGCGGGGGACGAGATCGCCACCGTCGGCAACCGCGGCGAAACGACCGGCCCGCACTGCCATTTCGAGGTCTGGCTCAACGGCACCGACCGCGTCGACCCACTCCCCTGGCTCGCGACCCGCGGCATCAGCCTGGGTGCCGAACGTGACTGACACGTTCACCAGCTCTTCACGCGAAGTCGCGGGCGGTCCACGATGCCTGCACCCCACTGTCTGTGACACCGGTTACACAGGGCCCCGGGCCCACCCGGTACTACCTATATGCTGCCCGTCACAGGTAACTCGAAGAGGAGACCCCATGGCCAGCACGACTGTCGACGCCGTCATCGCCGCCCCGCGTGATGTGGTGTATCGGCTCTTCGCCGACCGCGAGAGCATCAGCCCGTACCTTCCGATCAAGGTCAAGCTGACCAAGCCGGGCCTGACCGAGCGCGAAGGCGTCGGCGCCCAGCACCTGCTCGGTGTCGGCCCGCTCGGCGTCACCGAGGAGATCACCAAGCTGGTGCCCGGTGAGCGGATGGAATACAAGATCGTCAAGGGTGCCCCGGTGAAGCGGCACGTCGGCGTGGTCACCTTCACCGACGCCGACAACGGCACCCGGGTCTCCTACACGATGGAGTCCGAGCCCAGCCTGCCCGTGCCCGCCAAAGTGCTCGAGTTCGGATTGAAGAACCTCATCACCCAGTTCATCAAGGCAGCACAGAAGGCCGTGCGCTAGCGGTTCACCGCACAGAGCGTCTACACGTTCCACAGGACGTCCAGCTCCTGTGACTGGTGGACGCTCTGTGAGCTGAACTCCAAAGTCGGAACCAGCTGAGCACCGACAGCGTCAAGCGCTCTGTGCCGCAGCGGCTGCGGCCCGACGGCAGCAAACCAGCAGCTCCTCGGCGTGCGCCCGGCCTATCTCGACAGCGGCCGCAGGCTAGACGGTCGCCCCGGACTTCTCCGCCCGCGCGAGCTCCAGCAGTTCCTCGGCGTGCGCCCGCCCGGTCTCGGTGTCGTCCAAACCGGCCAGCATGCGGGCCAATTCGATGACGCGCTCGTCTTTGGTCAGTGCGTGCACGCCGCTGTTGACCTTGCCCTTGCCGTCGTCGGACTTGTCGACCACCAGGTGGGTGTCGGCGAAGGCGGCGACTTGTGGCAGGTGGGTTACCACGATGACCTGGTGGGTGCGCGCGAGACGGGCCAGCCTGCGGCCGATCTCCACCGCCGCGCGCCCGCCGACGCCCGCGTCGACCTCGTCGAAGACCATGGTCGCGCCGTGGTCGGAGCTGGCGAGCACCACTTCGAGGGCGAGCATCACCCGGGAGAGCTCACCGCCGGATGCGCTCTTGCTCAACGGAAGTGACTGCGCACCGGAGTGCGCGGACAACCGGAACTCCACCTCGTCGATGCCGGAGGACCCGGCGTGCACGTCTTTTCCGTCGATGGTCAGCGGCGCCGAGTCCTGCGGTCCTGCGGGCATCGGATGCACTTCGACCTCGAGCCGGGCCTTACCCATTGCCAGACCGCCCAATTCGGCACTCACCGCGGACGCGAGCTTTCCTGCCGCTTTCTTCCGCGCGGCACTGAGTTTCCGCGCCGCCTCCCGGACCCGCTCGGCGGCGATATCGACCTCGGCCGCCAACGCGGTCAACGTTTCCTCGGACACGTCGAGCGAGCCGAGGCGGCTGCGCGCGTCGTCGGCCCAGGCGATCACGCCGTCGATGTCGGGCGCGTACTTGCGGGTCAGCGACTTGAGCTCGGCCTGCCGGGTGAGCAGCGAGTCCAGCGCGCCGGGATCCGACGGCAGATCCGAAAGGTAGCCGCTGAGTTCGGTGGTCAGATCGACCACGACCGCGATGGCTTCACCGAGCCGCGGACCGAGCGCGGTCAGCGCGGGATCGTCGGCCGAGTCGATGCGAGCACGCGCGGAGCCGAGCAATTCCAATGCGCCGGAACCCTCTTCGGGCGAATCGACGGGGCCGGCCAGGGCGTCATGCGCGGTCGCGGCGGCCTCCCGCAACGAATCGAGATCGCTGAGCCTGCGCACCTCGTCGACAATGCGCACATCCTCACCGGGTTCCGGTGCGATGGCGTCGATTTCGGACAGCGAATGCTGCAGCCGGTCCGCCTCCTGCGCCAATTCCCTACTGCGCGCGGTCCGTTCGAGCAGTTCGGCGCGGGCATCCAACCAGGCGCGGCGGTGCACCGTGTATTTGCGCAACAGCGGCCCGACGGTGTCGGCGGCGAACTGGTCCAGCGCCGACAACTGCTGATCGGGGCGCTGCAACCGCAGCTGATCGTTCTGCCCGTGCACCGTCAGCAGCGGCGCGGTGAAATCGGCGAGCACCGAGGCAGGCACGCCGCGCCCACCCAGATGCGCACGGGACCTTCCGTCGCTGCCGACCGTGCGGATCGCGATGATGCTGCCGTCGTCATCCTGTTCGGCGGCAGCCGATTCCAGCACCTGCGCCACTTCCGCGCGGGCGGCGTCGTTCACATCGTCGACGGTGAAGCGGCCTTCTACCACCGCACGCGCGGCACCGAGCCGCACCCGTCCCGCGTCGGCTCGTGCACCGCTCAGCAGGTGCAGGCTGGTGACCACCATGGTCTTGCCCGCGCCGGTCTCACCGGTGAGAACAGTGAGGCCCTCGTGGAATTGCGCGGTGGCCGTGGAGATGACGCCAAGGCCGTCAATCCTGATCTCGGTCAGCATGTGTGCTCTCCGTTCGCCGTCGGCCACGCCAGCCTGTCACGGGCAATTGGAACTTGCGCACCATCCGGTCCGCGAACGGCGCGGAATCGAGCCGCACCCAGCGCACCGGCTGGGCACCGCGGACCGCTTCCAACCGGCCGCCCCTCGGCAACTCCAGGGTGCGCCTGCCATCCAAGAAAACTATCGCATCGTGACCGGTGGCCACGCATTCGACCGCGATCCGCGACTCCGGGCTGGTCACCAGCGGCCGCGCGAACAGCGCATGGGCATTGCTCGGAACCACCAGCAGCGCCTCGAGTTCCGGCCACACCACCGGACCGCCCGCGGAGAACGCGTAGGCGGTCGAACCGGTGGGCGTCGAGATCAGGATGCCGTCGCAGCCGAACGCCGACACCGGACGCCCGTCGACCTCCAGCACCAGCTCCAGCACGCCTGTCCGCGAGGCGTTTTCGATGCTGGCCTCGTTCAACGCCCAGCCGGTCTGCACCACCTCGTCGTCCATCCGGACGGTGAAGTCGACGGTCATCCGGTGCTCGATGCGGTAGTCGCCCCGAACCACGTGTGCCAGTGCGTCATCCAGATGCTCGGCCTCGGCCTCGGTCAGAAAACCGATGCGGCCCAGGTTGATACCGAGCACCGGCACCCCGGCCGGGCGGGCCAGTTCGGCGGCGCGCAGGAAGGTGCCGTCACCGCCGAGCACCAGCACCATCTCGCAGCCGATCGCCGCGTCGTGGCCGTGCTCGACCACCCGCACCGGATAGCCGCCCGGTTCGGCCTCGAATCGGGTGTCGACGGCCTCGTCGGCGAGTACCCGCAGGCAGATGCCCGCGTCCGCGAAGATTTTCGCCACCCGGTGGGCGGTCTCGATGATCTCCGCGCGGCCCGGATGTGCCACCAGCAGGATCTCCCGGCCACCGGCTCTGGTCGGCGCGTTCACTGTGGACCCTCCTCAACCGCACGCTCGACGAGAGCAGCGACTCGCTCCCCGTCGTCTTCGGGCTGCCCGTCTTTGCGCAACCATACGAAGTATTCGACATTGCCCGACGGGCCCGGCAGCGGGCTCGCCACCACCGCTTCGGTGCGCAGGCCGAGCGCCGCGGCCGCGGTGGCGACATCACGGACCGCTTCGGCGCGCAGCGCCGGGTCCCGCACCACGCCACCAGAACCCACGCGCTCCTTGCCGACCTCGAACTGGGGTTTCACCATGGGCAGCAGGTCGCCGCCCGGTGCGGTGCACGCGGCCAGCGCGGGCAGCACCAGGGCGAGCGAGATGAACGAGAGGTCGCCGACGACCAATTCGACTGTGCCGCCGATGGTTTCCGTGGTGATGTTGCGCACGTTGGTGCGATCGACCACGCGGACGCGGTCGTCGTTCTGTAGCCGCCAGATCAACTGGCCGTAGCCGACGTCCACCGCGACCACCTCGCGAGCGTCACGCGACAGCAGCACATCGGTGAATCCACCGGTCGACGCGCCCGCGTCGAGGCAGCGTTTACCCGCGATGGTGAGCCCGGCGGGCTCGAAGGCCTCCAGCGCACCGAGCAGTTTGTGCGCACCCCGAGAGGCCCACGACACCTCGTCGGGTTGTTCGCGGACCAGCAGCGGCGTACCCGCCTCGACGGCGGTCGCCGGTTTCACGGCGACCGTTCCAGCTATCAGGACGCGACCGGCGTCGATCAGCTCGACCGCGTGTTCCCGCGATCTCGCCAATCCGCGGCGAACCAGTTCGGCGTCCACGCGCGCGCGTCTGGCCACCTCAGATCTTGTCCACCGTGGCCAGGGCCTGCACGAGCACGTCGTGTGCCTGTTCCAGGATGCGCGCGCGGCGAGTGATGTCCGTGCCGGATTCGGCGCCCTCGGCCGCGCTCGGCGAGCCCGGCCAGCTGGTGCGCGTGGCGAGTTCGGTGAGCAGGCCGTCGATCTCGCTGCGGATGCGCTCCGGGTCGGCCGGCTCCGGGCGCCCTGGGCCACCCGGCAGATGCTGACCGGGCAGCGGGGCCCCGGGGCGGGGTCCGTTTGCGCCGGGTGCGTGCATACCGGGGCCGGTCGGGCGGGGCATGGGAGTAGTCATCGTGGCGTCAACGCTATCGGATTTCCGCAGCAGACGCGCGTACCGTCACGGCTCGTCCCGGGTTGCGCCGCAACCGGTCGGCGAGGTCTGCGGCGAGGTCGCTCGGGTCGGTGTCCGATTCGGCGGGCACCGGCGGGTAGTTCAGTGCGTCCAGCGAGTCGGCGACGTAGGTGGGGAGGAACTCGTCCGCGGCGTCCTTCAGCTCGTCGAGCGTGCTGACACCGGTCAGGACCAGCAGTGATTCGAGTCCGACGGTGTTCGCACCCTCGATGTCGGTGTCGAGCCGGTCCCCCACCACCAGTGCGCTGCGGGTTCCGGCGCGCACAAGCGCGTCTTCCAACAAGGGTGCGTACGGCTTGCCCGCGACGATCGGTTCGCGGTCGGAAGCGGTGCGCAGCGCGGCGACCATCGATCCGTTGCCCGGCGCTAGGCCGCGCTCGTTCGGCAGGGTCTTGTCGGTGTTGGCCGCGACCCACAGCGCGCCTGCGCGCAGGGCGTACGCCGCTTCGGCGAGGTCGGCCCAGCACGTTTGCGGTGAATGTCCTTGTACGACAGCCGCGGGCGCGGTTTTGTCGAAGCGGCGGATGGGGCGCAGGCCGACGGCGGTCACCTCGGCGGCCAGATCGTCGGTGCCGACGACCAGCACGTCCGCGCCCGGCTCGAGCTGTTCGGCCAGCAGCCGTGCGGCCGCCTGCGCGCTCGTCACCACCTCGTCGGTGCTCGCGCGGAAGCCGAGCTCCGCCAGGTGCGCGGCGACCGTCTTCGGTGCCCTGCTGGCGTTGTTGGTGACGTACATGAGCCGCTGCGCGGTCTCATCGGGCGCCAACGCCGCCGGGGCGCCCTCGATCACCGCGTCGCCGCGATACAGGGTGCCGTCCAGATCCAGCAGCAAGGCTTCGTAGCGATCGCGTAGCCGCTGCTTCCGGTTACCTACCAATGTCTCCGGCACCCCGCATGTTCCTCATGTCTTCCGTATCGTCGCCCCGCACGGTGCCGAACTCCGCATCCGCCGGACGCTGTCCGCCGCGCCGAGGCGATGGCCCTCGGCAGGTCCGAGAAACCCGAACACTACGCCAGCGGGCCGACAGGAAAACGAACGGCATCGCCCCCGGAGCCGACGCTCACACCCCTGCGGGGAGCAACCTCCAACGATTCGCCGCAGCAAAGGGATGACGTAAAACGACGAACGGGACGTGACGGTGGCTCTTCTCGCGATTCGCCACCGTCATGTCCCGCTCGCTGCACTAGTTGGCGATGCAGTTGCCTGCGCCGTCGGCCTTGCCCTCCTTGGGCGACATGATGCCGGGGACGGAGCAGTAGGTGTCCTTCGGCATCGGGATGAACTTCACTTCGTCCTGGCCGGGCGCGTGGCAGGTCGCCTGCGCGCCGACGCCGCCGGGAAGGTTGATGCTCTGGGTGAATTCGAGGCCGGCCTCTTCGCAGACGCGCTTGGCCTCTTGCCCGTAGTCGAACGGCTCCGCGTTAGCCGAGACGGCGCCCATCGCAGCGAATGCTGCGGCGGCCAAGCCGACGAATACCGTTGCCCGGACACTGCTCATCGTGAATCTCCTTGTAATCAGACGGTCCCGTTGACGTATCGCTGATCTCAACAACATCATCCGGCCATGCCACCCGTAAGTCGGCACACCCGTAGCGATTTCGCGCCACGAGAACCATACGTGGTCCGTGCCAGGCTAGCCGCGCAATCCGTCGAAGAGATCGCCGGGCGCGGGGCAGCGAATCCTGGTGGGATGCCAGGCAATCCAGGAAACTGGTCGGCACGTTTCGGTGGGTTCAGTCGACTTCGCGGCGCTGCCAGATATGCAGTGGGTATGCACGGAAAGCCGCTGATACGCGAAGCCGCCCACCAGATCTGGAGCCCGTGGAAGTATGCGACGTGGCCTAGGGCAGGCAAAAGGGCGCTGCTGACCACGCGGAGAAGCACCGGCGGTACAGCGAAGTGACGTGGCCGGGGCCTCCGTGGACAAAACCCCGCTCGCCCCCTCGGCGTCGGATTGTCCAGCGGCCCGCTCGACACTCGTTGTCGCCCAACGTCGGCTTATCGCTCGACGATTCGGCTCTGGACAGCCGCACGGTTTCTGATTTTCCGCACAAGGAATGGCATGCGATTCGGTGTGCGCCAAATCAGAAAGTGTGCGGGGCGCAGCGCTCAGCTAGCCGCGCTCCGAGGTCAGCATTGTCGACACGGCGCGACAGTGACACTCAGCCGTGCTTGGCATGCTACAGCTACAGGTCGTTGTCCGCGAGGACACCGCCAGTGAGTTCTTTTGCTGCGTAGGGGCGCCGCCATTCGCCACTCCGGCCGGCGGTGCCACTCCGGCCGGCGGTTACCGAGGATGTCGGCAACCGGCAGCCGGGCTACAGCTGTAGGTCGTCGTCGGGGAGGGCGCCACCGGTGAGTTCTTCGGCGCGGTCTTCCGCGTCGGTTTCACCGTCGAGATCGGCCGAGGCGGCGTTGAGGAACCAGGTGAGGCCCTCGTCGGTGCGGCCTGCGGCGACAAGGGCGTCGGCGTAAGCGTAGAAGAGGCGCGCTGCGGCCGAGCCGGTGCGCGACGGGTCCAGTTCGGAGGTCTGCAGGGTGACGACGGCCTGGTCGTACTCGCCGAGGTCCATCCGGGCGCCTGCGACGACGATGCGGAGTTCGGTGGCTTCGTCACCGGTCAGGGCGCGGGCCTCGTCGCTGCGGCCTAGTTCGATGGCGCGTTCGGGGCGGCCGAGGCCGCGTTCGCAGTCGGCCATGACGGCGAGCAGGCCGGAGCCGCCGGACATGCGGCGGGCAGTGCGCAGCTCGGACAGGGCTTCCGCCCATTCACCCGCGTGATAAGCGGTCACGCCCGCGGTTTCGCGCACCACGGCGATGCGGCCCGCGCGCTGGCGGGCAGCCCGCGCATGTGCGAGGGCGAGGCGTGGGTCGTCGTCAATCAGTTTCGCTGCCATCACGAGGTGCCGGGCCACCGCTTCCGCGTTGGACTTGTCCAGGCTCAGCAGGTCGCGGCGAACAGCGGGTTCCAAGTCGGACGGCTGCACGTCATCGGGAAGGTCGGGCTCCTCCGGGCGCGCGGCACGACGCTCCTGCGACCGATCGTCACCGACACCCCGGGCACCTTCGCCACCACGACGCCGATTGTCCGGTCCGTTGCCCCGCGAATCGCTGCCCCGGTCGAATCCACCACGGCCGCCGGAATCGCCGCCGCGCTTGAAACCGCCACGCTCGCCGGAATCCCGCTGGCCACCCGAGTCGCCACCACGATTGAATCCGCCGCGGTCACCGGAGCCACCGCGGTTGAAACCACCGCGGTCACCCGAATCGCTGCCACGGTTGAATCCGCCACGCTCACCCGAGCCACCGCCGCGGTTGAAGCCACCGCGATCGCCGGAGTCGCGCTGGCCACCGGAGTCGCCGCCACGGTTGAAACCGCCACGGTTATCCGAGTCGCCACTACGGCCGGAATTGCCGCGATCACCCGAACCACCACTGCGGTTGGATCCACCGCGATCGCCGGAGTCGCGTTGGCCACCGGAGTCGCCACCACGATTGAAGCCACTGCGTTCGCCGGACCCACCGCTACGGTTGAATCCGCCGCGTTCACTCGAGCCACGATTGAAACCGCCACGCTCGCCAGAACTTCCGCGCTGCCCGGAATCGCCGCGACTACTCGAGTCGCCACCACGGTTGAAACCACCGTGGTCGCTGGAGCCGCCACTGCGGTTGAACCCGCCGCGCTCGCCCGAGTCGCTGCCACGGTTGAAACCACCACGATCGCTGGAGCCGCCGCTGCGGTTGAAGCCGCCTCGACTGCCCGAATCGCCACCACGGTTGGAGCTGCCAGAGGAACCTGCGTCGTCACGGCGGTTGAAGCCGCCGGAGTCGCCACGATTGCTGGTGCCGCGCGAGCTCGAATCACCGCTGCGGTTGAAGCCGCCACGGTCGCCGGCGTTGCCGCGCTGGCCGGAGCCGCTGCGGTCGCCGGAGTCGCTGCGTTTGAAGCCGCCGCGCTGGCCGCTTTCGCGGTCGGGGCGCTTGCTGGTGGAGTCTGCACCGGACGCACCGCTGCCCTGGGAGGGGCGATCGGATCCCTCGCCGCGCCGGAAGGACTTCCGGTCGTCGTCGTTCTTTTCCGACACGGTGATCCCTTTCTGAGGTCCGCAAGAGGTGGTCGGGGGCCCCACAAATTCAATCACGTGTCCTGGTGGGGACATGACACGGCAAGGTCGTCCAGGCACGGCAAGGTGCTGAAACGACGATAGGGGACCCAGAATCTGGGTCCCCTATCGTGAAGG
>NZ_BJXA01000096.1 GCF_007990755.1 Nocardia ninae NBRC 108245
GGTCGAGGCCGGGTTCGAGCCGGACTGGATGCCGGTGCCGATCGCGGCAGTGCCGGTGGCCAGCAGGCCGATGACGACCGCGGCACCGGCGACGATCGTGGCGCGCTGCTTGCCGCGCAACCGTGGCCTGCGTGGCTTCTCGGCCACCGGCAGTGGCGAAATCACCACCGCGGGCAGCTCTTTGGTGGTCGGCGCGGGTACCGCGGTCGGCGCGCGCTCGACGGTGACGGTCGCCAACTCGGCGGCCAGCGCGGCGGCCCCGCGGGCGCTGGTGTGGGCGGGCTGGGCAGCGGCGACCACCGGAAGGCCGAATTCGGTCGAGATCAGTTCGGCGACCAAGGGAATCGCGCCGCCGCCTCCGGTGAGCAGGACGCGGCTGACGTCGCCGACGTCGAGCCCGGCACGGTGCACCGCGTCGCGGATCAGGTCGATCGAGCTCAGCAGCGGCGCGCGCAGCAGGTCCTCCAGTTCGCCGCGCACCAAACGCACGTTGCTGGTATGTGTGTCCGCCGGATTCAACCGCGCCCGCACCACGGTCGCGGTATTTATCGAGAGGTCTTCTTTCGCCGTTCTGCAGCGTTCGCGCAATGCCGCCAATTCCCGTTCCACTACCGGGTCGTACGGGTCGAAATCATTTGCCGCCGCAGCGTTTGCCAGAACGTAGCGCATGGTGAGTAGATCGAATTCGGCACCGGCGACGTCCGTGGTCCGCAGTGGTGTGCCGAGCAGGCTCGCGTGGTCGCCGGTGCGCACCACCGAGACGGTCAGGCCGGTGGCGCCGAGGTCGTAGACGAGGACCGCGCCGTCGCCGAGTGGACCCTGCGTGGCTTCGAGCCAGCGGACCGCGGCGGTGGGTTCGGGCACCAGGGTCACCTCGCGGAGGCCCGCCCGATCGAGAGCGCCGCGCTGGATGTCGACCGTGTGCCGCGACCACCACGCCGGGTAGCAGGCCACGGTGACACCGGATTCGCGTGCGTCGGTACTGATCTCGTCGATCAGGCAGGTGATGGCCGCGGCGACGAGGTCGGCGGCGCAATGCTCGGTGCCGTCCTCGGCGAGCATGTCCACCGGATCGCCGACCCTGGCCAGGAAGCCCTCGAGTAGCACGTCGCTGGAGTGCCGTCCGGTGGCGCGCGCGGCGGCGCCGAAGGTGGGCGGCGCGTCGGCCACCAGCCGCAGCACGCTGGGGTGCGTGCGCACGCTGTCGCCGTCCTCGCCCGCTGCCGCCGCGGCGACCGAATTCGACGCCCCGACAGTGATGCCGAGCGCCAGACGCTGTGTCATTCGTGAACCCCGTTCGAAAACTCTGTGGTCCGGTGTCGCTGCTGTGTAGTCCGAGTGCGAAAGGCGGTGCGAGCACGCCGACGCACCTGTTGTTTCGGTTGCTGGCTGTCCGCCGTTACCGGTTTCGGGGAAGTTCCGGGGAAATTCCCCTAATGCCGTGACAGCCCCTAAGGGCGGGCTCGGGTGAGTTGTGGGGGTCGGCCCCGTTATGCGTAACGCGTGGCGCCCCTAGCGTGAAATGCATTCCAACGATGCGGATCGCGGAGGTCCGCCGGCTCTCAGGAGATGTTTCTGATGACACCCAACGCGATTCTCGAGTTCATCCTCAACCTGCTGCGCGACCACGAGGCGGCGGTCGGCTACTGCGCCAATCCGACGCAGGCGCTGGTCGCGGCTGGTTTGCCTGCGGTCACCCCGGAGGACATCGCCGCCGTCGCCCCGATGGTCGCCGAGTCGGCGCTGGTCGCGGGCGGCTCCCAGCTGTCGGCGATCGTGGCCGCGGGTGCGCAGACCGGTGCTGCCGCCGTGCTCGGTGCGGCGGGCACCGTCGGTGCCGCCGCGGCGGCCGATGCCGGGCTGAACATCGGCGCCGACCTCGGTCTCGACCTGGGTGGCCAGGTCGGTGCGGGTATCGATCTCAACGCGGGACTGAACACCGCGATCGAGACCGGGCTGCAGGCCGGCGCCGATCTCGGCGCCGGTCTTTCGGCGGGGCTGGGGACCGTCGCCGACATCGGCGCGGATCTGTCCGCCGCGGTCGGCGGTGCGCTCGGTGTGGCCGGGCAGGCGGTGACCGGCATCGGTGCCGATGTGCAGGGTGCGGTCGATGCCGGACTGCAGGTGGGGACGGGGCTCGAAACGAGTTTGTCCGCCGGGCTCGGCGGTGCGCTCGGTGCGGTGGGACAAGCCACGACCGGGCTCGCTACCGGCCTCGATGCCGCACTCGGTGCGGGCGGCCAGGTGGGGGCCGACCTGTCCAGCGGGTTGCAGGGTGCGGTGCAGACAGGTGTGACGACCGGTCTCGACGCGACTGCTGGTCTCGGTGCCGGAGTAAATGCCGGTGTGCAGGGCGCGGTCGATGCCGGAACCCAGTTGGCCGGCGGACTGTCGACATCTATTGGTGGAGTGGTGAATTCGGCCGTCGGTGTGGAGAGCGAACTGGCCGCCGGGCTCGGTGCGGCAGTAGGTGCGGGCACCGAAATCGGCGGCGACCTGTCCACCGCGGTGGGTGGCGCGGTGAACGCCGGGGCGCAGGTCGGTTCGGGCCTGGAGACGGGGCTGTCCGGCAGTGTCGGTGCGGTGCTCGGTGCGGGTACGCAGGTGGGTGCCGATCTCGGCGCCGGGCTGGGGACGAGTGTGGATAGTTCGGTCAACGCCGGTGCGCAGCTGGGTTCGGGGCTGGAGACTGGGTTGTCCACCGGTCTCGATGGTGTGCTCGATGCCGGTGCACAGATCGGTGGCGCGGTTGATGCGGGTACGCAGGTGGGGGCCGGTTTGGAGACCGGGCTCGGCGCTGCGGCGGATGCCGGGGCCGGTCTGGGAGCTGGACTTTCGGCCGGTCTCGACGGTGCGGTCGGTACCGGTGCGCAGCTGGGGACAGGTCTGGAGACGGGGCTCGCCGGTGCGGTCGGCGCCGGTGCACAGCTGGGGACAGGTCTGGAGACCGGGCTCGCCGGCGTCATCGACGCAGGTGGTCAGATGGCGACCGGACTGGAGACCGGGCTCGGTGCGGATTTGTCCACAGGTATAGGGGGCGCGGTGGATGCCGGTGCCGGTCTCGGTGGTTCGCTGGGGGGCACTGCCCAAGGGGCTGTGGATGCCGGTGCGGGCCTGGGTGGTTCGCTGGGCGGTACTGCGCAGGGAGCTGTGGATGCCGGTGCAGGGCTGGGCGGTTCGCTCGCCGGGGCTGCGCAGGGCGCTGTAGACGCTGGCGCTGGTCTCGGTGGTTTGCTGGGCGGGACTACCCAGGGAGCTGTGGATACCGCTGTGGGGCTGGGCGGTTCGCTCGGCGGTACTGCACAAGGCGCTGTCGATACCGGTGCGGGCTTGGGCGGTTCGCTGGGCGGAACCACTCAGGGAACGGTGGATACCGCTGCGGGCCTCGAAGGTTCACTCGGCGGTACTGCACAGGGAGCTGTGGATACCGGCGCGACGCCCGGCGGAACGGCACACGGCGCCGTGGATACGACTGCGGGCCTCGGTGGTTCGGTCGGTAGCACCACGCAGGGCACGGTCGATACCGGTGCCGGACTGAGTGGCGGTGTCGGGGCGAGCGCGAACCCCTGGTCGGCACTTGATGTTTCGAGTGCATTCGGGTCGGGGCTGGACAGTTCCGCTGGTCTGCACGGAGACACCGGACTGTTCGGCGAAACGGACGCGGATCTGACCGGCAGTGCCGGTGCGGATCTCACCGGCGACGCGATGCTGCACTGACGCCGCCGCACTGATCACTCCCGCGGCGGCGCACGTACCAGCCCTGCACCGCCGCGCCGACAATGCTCGAGCCACTGGAAGAGGTCGATACCGCGATGGGGACGCCCGCACCGAACGCCACACCACCGGCGGTACCGCTGCTGTCGGTACTCGGCGAAACCATCGCGGCGGCCCGCGCCGCAGGCCGCACCGACCTGGTCGGCCGCCTGGAGGTGGCCGCCGATCGGGTCCGCGACCCGCGGCGGCGCATTGTCATTGCGGGACAACTGGATCAGGGCAAGAGCCGCTTCGTCAACGCGTTGCTCAATCTGGAGATCTGCCCCGTCGGCGACGACGTGACCACCACGGTCACCACGCTGCTCGCGCACGGCCCCGAGCCGAAGGCCGAGCTGGTGCTCACCGGTCCCGGCGGCGACTCCGGCGGCCCGGAGACCCGAGTGCTCGTGCCGTTCACCGAGATCGGCACGATCTCCGCCCGCTCACCGCTGGCTCAGGGTCGGCGGATCCGCCGGTTGGAAATCCAGGTGCCCAACCCACTGCTGGCCGATGGCATCGTGCTGGTCGATACGCCAGGCGTCGGCGGGCACGGAAGTTCTTATGCGGCAACCGTGCTCGGCATGGTGTCCGCCGCGGACGCGGTGCTGGTGCTCTCCGACGCGTCCACCGAACTCACCGAGCCGGAACTCGCGTTCCTGCGTCAGGTCCGTGAGCTGTGCCCCACCGTCGCGCTGCTGCTGACCAAGACCGACCTGTACCCGCACTGGCGCCAGGTGCACGAGGCCGACCAACGCCACCTCGCCACGGCCGGTCTCGACGTGCCGATGATCGCGGTGTCCTCGCTGCTGCGCAGCCACGCGCTGCGCCTGCAGGATCAACAGCTGGGCCTCGAGTCGGGCTTCGGCGTGCTCTACCAATTCCTGCGCGACCAGGTGGTGGCCCGAGACCAGCTCGCCACCCGCGCCGCGGTGGCCCGCGATATCCGTTCCGCCGCCGAACATCTGGCGCTGGCACTGGGCAGTGAGCTGGTCGCGGTCCGCGATCCGGCGCGCGGCGCGGCGGCGGTCCGCGAACTGCAGGCCGCCCGGACCTCGGCCGAGGAACTGCACCGCCGCACCGCCGCCTGGCAGCAGACGCTGGCCGACGGCATCACCGACCTCGCGGGCGATGTCGACCACGATCTGCGAGATCGGTTGCGCGGCATCGCCAGAACCACCGAGGAATGGATCGACGACCATGACCCCGGCCGGCATTGGGAGCGGATCGCCGAATACCTCACGGGCACCATCGATACGGCGATCGGCGACAATCTGCTCTGGACCCATTCACGCGCCTTACAACTCGCCCAGCGGGTCGCCGAGCATTTCAGCGACGCGGGCACCACCGATCTCCCGGATGTCCGGTCCGACACCGCCGTCGCAGGCAGTCATGTCGGCGCGGGCACCCTCGCCGACTTGGAGCCGGACATCGGGTTCGGCAGCAAACTGCTCGTCGGCATGCGCGGCTCCTACGGCGGCGTGCTGATGGTCGGGCTGGCCAGTACCTTCGCCGGACTCGCGCTGCTCAATCCGATCTCGCTGGGCGCGGGACTCGTGGTGGGCGGCAAGGCCTTCCGTGACGACAAGCAGGCCCGGCTGGCCCGGCGGCGCACCGAGGCGAAGGCGGCCGTCCGCCGGTTCGTCGACGATGTGGCGTTCCAAACCGGCAAGGAATCCAAGGACCGGCTGCACCGCATCCATCGCGCGCTGCGCGACCATTATGCCGGTGTGGCCGAGCGGAGTCTGCGGTCGATCGACGATTCGTTGCGGGCCGCGCAGGAGGCCGCGACCATGGCCAACGCGCGCCGGGCCGAGCGCGGCGCGGTCCTGGAGCGTCAGCTGAACGTGGTCGCTGAGCTGGGCAGATACGCCGAAGCCATGCAGGCCGCGCTGCCGAGCGCATCCGTCGGTACGGTTGCCCCGTGAACGAGCGTTACCGAGTGAACCGACGGCACAGCGCACCTTCGCGAACGGCGCAGCCGGGCGCAGGCGAGGCGGCGTCGTGAGACGTGCGGGCGGCGCTGCGCCAGGGATTGTTGCCGAGGCCCATCGACTGATCGGCGCGGCGCGTGCCGCGCTGGCGAGTGAACCGCGACCGCGGGCCATGCTCGCCGAGTGCGGCGGTCGACTGGATCAACCGTTACGCGTAGCGCTCGCGGGTTCATTGAAGGCCGGCAAATCCACGTTGCTGAATTCCCTTGTCGGGCAGGACATCGCACCGACCGACGCGACCGAGTGCACGAGGGTGGTCACCTGGTACCGCTACGGTTCCACCCCGAGCGTGACCGCGCACGCCGGCGACGGTGCCCGCGCGAACGTGGTGGTGCGCCGCGGCGGCGGTACGCACGGGCTGACCTTCGACCTGGACCGGTTGACCTGGAACGCGCCCGCGCCGCGCGAGGTCGATCACCTCGAGGTCGAATGGCCCGCGGCGGCGCTGGCCGACACGACCATCATCGATACGCCGGGCACCTCCTCGCTGTCACGGGAGGTGTCGCAGCGCACGGCCCGGCTGCTCACGCCGGAGGGCGAGCAGAGTATCGCGGTTCCGGGGGCCGACGCGGTGGTGTACTTACTGCGCAGGCTCGACGCGGCCGACGTCCGGTTCCTCGAGCGGGTGGGCGCGGGAACTGCTGCGGGGCCGGGTGTTTCCGGATTGCCCGGCCCGCTCGGTGTGGTCGGCGTCGTGTCCAGGGCCGACGAGATCGGGGCAGGCCGGATCGACGCGCTGCACTCGGCGCGCGACGTCGCGACCCGCTTCGCCGGGGAGCTGGAGCGATCCGGGCTGTGCCAGGCCGTGATTCCGGTCGCCGGGTTGCTCGCGTTCGCCGCGGCCACGCTGCGACAACAGGAGTACGCGGCGTTCGAGGCGCTGGCCGGCGTTCCGGTCGACGAGCTGAGTGCGGCACTGCTGTCCGCGGATCGCTTCGCGCGCCCCGATGTCGCGTTGCCGGTGGCACCGGAACTCAGAGCCCAGCTCGCGGAGCGGTTCGGCCTGTTCGGCATTCGGATGGCGGTCACCCTGATTCGGCTCGGCGTGCGCGACTCCGCCACGCTGGCAGCGGAGTTGACCACGCGCAGCGGCGTGGACGAGCTGCGCTCGGTGCTCGATGTCCAATTCGGCCAGCGCGCCGATCAACTCAAGGCGCACTCCGCCCTCACCGCGCTCGCGCGGGTGCTGACCGCGTACCCGGGCAGCGCGGCCGACACCCTACTGCCGCGCGTGCGCACCCTGCTCGCCGATGTGCACGGCTTCGCCGAGCTCCGCCTGCTCGGTCGTCTCCGAACCGACGAATTGACCCTGCCACCCTCGGATCTCGCCGAACTCCACCGCCTCATCGGCGGTTCCGGCATCGCCCCGCACCTGCGCCTCGGGCTGCCGGTCGACGCCGCGCCCTCGGTGCAGCGGGACCAGGCCGTCGCCGCGGTGCGCAAATGGCGGGCCAGGGCCCGGCACCCGCTCGCCGACCAATTCACCAGCACCGCGTGCCTAACCGCCGCCCGCAGCGCGGAAGGCACGCTCAGTCTGTTGCCCGGCTAGGCCGGGTCCCCGGTCTCGGCCCACCGTGGACCCCGGATAACGCACTTTCCTCGTAACCCGGACGATCGACATCGAATCGGTGTGAAGCCGGTGCCGTCGGGTAGGCGACCGATATCCGAACAAGGAGGTCGCGATGAGCCAACAAAAGGTAGTGCACGCGCTGCTCGACCGCGCCGGAACCGGATACGCCGCAGAGGCGGGCATCCACCTCGACGACAAACCCGCACCGCTGTTCCAGCTGCTCATGCTGGCGGAGCTATTGAGCACCAGGATCTCCGCCGACATCGCCGTGGCCGCCGCCCGCGAACTGGTCGCCACCGGCTATCGCACCCCGCAGCGCGTCGCCGACGCCGATTGGCAGGAACTCGTCGACGCCCTCGGCCGCGCCCACTACCGCCGCTACGACGAGAGCACCGCCACCCGCCTCGGCGCCAACGCCGCCCAGGTCCTCGACCGCTACGACGGCGACCTGCGCAAACTCGCCGACGAAGCCGACCAAGACCCCAAACGTGCCGCCCAACTCCTGCAAGAGTTCCAGGGCATCGGTCCCACCGGCAGCGACATCTTCCTCCGCGAAATCCAAGACGTCTGGCCCTGGGCCGCCCCCCATTTCGACGAACGCGCCCTACGCGGCGCCGACCGCATCAACCTCCCCGCCACCCCCGCAAAACTGGCCGCCCTGGCCCCCAAAGACCACACCGCCGCCCTCGCCGCCGCCCTCGTCCGAATCACCCTGGACGACAAACTCGCCGAAGAAGTCCTCGACGCCGCCCACTGACCCGTGCGTCGAGGCAGCCGCGTCAGGGGGTGGGGGCGTTACTGGTGGGGTCGATGAGGATTTTGGCGTGGTGGTCGGGGGTGGCGAGGGTGGTGAAGGCGGCGTCGATGCCGTTGAGGCCTACTGTGCCGGTGATCAAGGGGGCGGGGTCGACCTTGCCTTCGGCGAGGAGGTGGAGGGTGTCGCGGAATTCGCCGGGGTCGTAGCCGAAGGCGAAGCGGAGGTCGAGCTCCTTGTTGATGGCCATGGCGGGGCGGATGCGGTCGGCTTCCATGCACACGCCGACGACGACCACGCGGGACAGTGGTGGTGCGGCGGTGATGATCTGGTCGAGAATGCCTGGGACGCCGACGCATTCGAAGATGACGGGGCCGGACGGGCCCGCGTTCAGGGTGTGCGCGAGGCGGAAGACGTACCACCAGGGCAGGTTCGGGACGCGGCGCAGGCGGTCCATGGTGTCGAAGCCCAGGTCGAGAATGTCGGTGACGCCGTTGATTCGGCCGCGGGTGGGGGCGGCGGTCCAGGGGGAGTCGGTGGCCGGGTCGACGACGATGTCGGCGCCGCAGGCGGCCGCGAGTTCTCGGCGGCGCGGGGAGAAGTCGCTGGCCACCACCGTACGGACGCCCGCCGCCTTCAGCATGCTGATCACCGCGAGACCGATCGGCCCGCAGCCGATCACGAAAGCCTGCTGTCGCTTACCTATTCGACCGCGGCGCACTGCGTGCCAGGCCACCGCCATGGGTTCGGTGAGCGCGGCGTGTTCCGCGGACAGCCCGTTCGGCACCGGCATGGTCATCGACTCCTGGACGATCACCTGCTCGGCGTAGGCACCGGGCGCCTCGACCGACAGACCGGTCAGCTGCGGCTTATCACCGTGCCGCACGATCGGCAGCGCCACCACCGGAGTGCCTGCCCGCCAACGCTTCCGGCACCCAGGACCGTAATCCACTACCTCGCCGCTGAATTCGTGCCCTAGCACCACGCTCTGATCCGACCGCATGAACGAGTCGTACCCGGTGACCGCGCTCAGCTCGGCCACCTCGTCGGCATGGTTGCGCACATGCAGGTCGGAACCGCAGATGCCGCAGCGCGATACGTTGATCAGCACCTGCCCGCGCCCGGGTATCGGCGCCGGTAAGTCGGTGACCTCGAATTTCGAGTTGGTGACGACGGCAGCCCGCATGGTGAACTCCTCGAATCGGCGTCGCTGACCACGCTACTGCGCCAGCAGCTACGCCTGCCGCTTTCCAGCGATCGAGATAGCCCGTCGCGTGTCAGATGGGCGTCAGTTCGTCCTGGGCGGCGCGGCGATCGTAGGCGTTGCGTGCGGCGGCGATCTCGTTCTGATGCCCTTCGGTCCAGGTGACCAAGGCCTTGATGGTGGTGTGCAGGCTGGCGCCGAGCGGGGTCAGCGCGTAGTCGACCCGCGGCGGCACGGTCGGATACACGGTGCGCTCGACCAGCCCGTCGCGTTCGAGATGCCGCAGTGTGCGGGTGAGCATCCGCTGACTGACGCCGTCGATCTTGCGCTTGAGTTCGGTGAACCGCAGGCTCCGCTCGTCCAGCAGCGCGATCACCAGCAGCGACCACTTGTCGGCGATGCGATCGAGGATCTGCCGCACCTCGCAGTCGGCGCGGGCGTCCCAGTGCGAAACGTCGAAGTCGGGGGTGGTATCCCCGCAGTGCCCCGGTGACTTCAAAGTGCCGTCTTCCATAGTCGTCGATTCTGCCCGAGACTTCTCCTCGGTATCAAGAGGTAACCGACCCCATTGTGGGGAACCTACTCTGTTCGGGGAGTCGTGATGGTGAAATCCAGAGCCGCCGAGGTCTTTACGGAGATGTCCGGCCGCGCCTGGGGCGTGCTCGCGGTGTTGTGCGGCGCGATATTCATGGAGGGCATCGACGTGGCGATGCTGAACGTGGCGTTGCCCTCGATCCGGGCCGAACTCGGCCTGTCCACCGGAATGCTCAGCGGTGTGGTGTCGGCGTACGTGCTCGGCTACGGCGGGTTCGTGCTGCTCGGTGGCCGCGCCGCCGACCTGCTCGGCCGCAGGCGGATGTTCCTGTTCTGGCTGACGGTGTTCCTGCTGTTCTCCGGACTCGGCGGATTCGCCACCACCGGGTGGATGTTGTTGACCGCTCGCTTCGTCACCGGGGTGGCCGCGGCGTTCCTCGCCCCCGCCGGTCTCTCGCTGATCACCACCAACTTTGCCGAGGGCTCGGTGCGTAACAAGGCGCTGATGTTCTACGCGGGCGTTGCGGCGGGCGGTTTCTCGCTCGGCTTGGTGGTCGGTGGATTGTTGACCGCGTTCGGGTGGCGCTGGGTGTTCTTCGTGCCGGTACTGGTTTCGGCCGTGATCTTGGTGGCTGCGATCGTTCTGGTCCGGGATTTCGGTGTGCCGCAGCGGGTTCGGGGCGGCTTCGATCTCCTGGGTGCGTTGAGCGTGACCGGTGCGATGCTGCTACTCGTCTACGGTGTCATCCGGCTGGAGCATCCCGGCGACAACCCGGGGCTGACGGTGGCGACCTTCGCCGCTGGTCTGACGGCGCTCGGACTGTTCGTCCTGAACGAACGCCGCACTGCCACACCGCTGGTCCGGCTCGGCATCCTGCGGTCGTCCGCCCTGGTACGCACCAATCTGGTCGCGGTGCTGTTCATCGGCTCGTTCATCGGATTCCAATTCCTGGCGACGCTGTACTTCCAGGAAGTGCGCGGCTGGAGCACGGTGCAGACCGGCCTGGCGATGGCGGTGCTGGGACTGGATGCGATCCTCGCTCCGCTGCTGACACCCTGGTTCGTGCGCAGGTTCGGCAATGTTCGGGTGATCTTCGGTGGCACGGTTGTCGCGGTGCTCGCCTACGTCCTGTTCCTGCCGACGGACCTGGACCGCGCCTACATCGCCATGCTCCCGACGATGCTGCTGCTCGCCGTGGCCTTCGCACTGGTCTACGGACCGCTGACCATCGCGGGCACCGACGACATCGCGGCGGAGGAGCACGGCCTGGCGGGTGGATTGCTCTACACCGCAATCCAATTCGGTGCGGCGCTGGGCATCTCGGTGGTGACCGCGGTGAACGTCGCGGCGGTCGCCTCGGGCAAGGTCGGCATGGACGGACTGCGCACCGCGCTGATCGTTCCGGTCGTCGCCGCGGTACTGGCCGGCGTGATCGCCGCGACCGGCTTGCGCCGCAGCGCGATCGCCGACTCGGACGAGTTGCCCGAGCAGCTCGTGCACGCCTGACGACGGTCCGATGGGCTGGAGTGCGAAACACTCCAGCCCACAGGCTGTTTCACTGCCGGGCGCGCAGTACGGGAAACACCTCTTCCTGGAGGTAGGTTTCCAGGTCGCGACCGTTGCGCACGGCTTCGATCACCGGGACGCCGTGCTGTGCCGCTTTTTCCTTCAATGCCGCGCTCGAATCGCTTTCGACGCCACCACCGATCAGCAGTAGGCCGACCGGACCGTCCTCGAGCGCGGCCAGCGCGTCCGCGTCGACGGTCACGCCGTGTGCGGTAAATCCTTGTGCGCGAATGAGTTCGATGCCGGCGGCCACCACACTCGGACCGCGGCCGATAGTTAAAATATCCATTGCTTCCATCTCTCTGGTCGGTGTCGGGCTCATCTTCAAACTATGCACCTATGGTGATTATCAATCAATAGAACAATCAAGTTAGGTGCGTATAGGTATGCTGACAGGGTGACCGATCCGAGGTTTCCGCCGCTGTCCGATCAACCGGCCTTCCTGCTCGGCCAGCTCGGCGCCTACACCGGTGCCCGATTCAGCGAGCTGCTCACCCCGATCGGCATCGGCCCGCGGCACTTCGGCATGCTGCGACTACTGCGCGAACACGACGGGCAAACCCAGCAGCGGCTCGGCGAGACACTGGGCATCCACCGCAATGTGATGGTCGGCCTCGTCGACGAGTTGGAACAGCGCAAGCTCGTCGAGCGACGCAGGCACCCGACCGACCGCCGCGCCCACGCCGTCTATCTGCTGCCCGCCGCGCACGATGTGCTGGCCCGCGCACAGCAGGTGGTGGCCCGCCTCGACGCCGAACTGTTCGCCGAACTCGCCGCCGAGGAGCGAACGACGCTGCTGCGGCTGCTGCAACGAACGGCCGCGAGCAACGGGCTACGCCCGGGGATTCACCCCGGTCTCACCGGCGAACGGATGCCGCGATGACCGTGGCGCGGTAATTCACAGGAGCACACCGGGATTCAGGATGCCCGCCGGGTCGAGCGCGGACTTGGCCGCGCGCAGCGCCAGCGCGAACGGCTCCGGTCGCTGCCGGTCGTACCAGGGCCGATGATCCCGGCCCACCGCGTGGTGATGGGTGATCGTCCCGCCTGCGGCCGAGAGCGCCTCGGAGACTGCGGCTTTGATCTCGTCCCACTGCTCGACCGTGCTGCCCCAGCGCCCTGCGGCGTAGATACCGAAGTACGGCGCGGGACCGTCCGGGTAGACGTGGGTGAATCGGCAGGTGACCACGCCGGTCGCGCCGACCGCCCGAATCGCGTCGTTCGCGGCGGTGGTCACGGCGGCCTTGAGTTCCGCGAATTTATCCCAGGTGCAGGCAGTTTCGAATGTCTCGGTGATCATCGACTGGGCGGCGAGCGCATCGCGCTGGTAGGGCATGCGCAGGAAAGAGGAGCGCCAGGTGTCGGCGGTGCCACCGGTGTGGGCGGCCGTATCCGAGTCCACATAGCGCACGGGCTCGGGCAATATGCCGCCGTGCTCGACGGCGATCTCGATGACCCGTTCCATCCGCGGCCGCGTCGGGTGATCCGCCGATTCGAAGCCGAGCACCAGCACTCCACCCGTAGTCGCCGCACCGGCGTTGAGGAAGGCCTCGGCGGGATCGAGCAGCCGGCAGTTGGTCGGATACAGCCCGGACTGCGCGATGGCGCGAGTGGCGGCCACCGCGCGGTCGTAATCATCGAAATGCACCGAAGCCGTTGCCCGCCAACGCGGCCGGTCCTGTAGCCGCAGCCAAGCCTCGGTGATCACGCCGAGGGTGCCCTCGGAGCCGAGGAACATCCGGTCCGGCGCGGGCCCGGCGCCGGAGCCGGGCAACCGGCGCGACTCGCTGATCCCCGCGGGCGTCACCACCCGCATCGACTCGACCAGGTCGTCGATGTGGGTGTACAGCGTCGCGAAGTGCCCGCCGGCCCGGGTGGCCAGCCAGCCGCCGAGGGTGGAGAACTCGAACGACTGCGGGAAATGCCGCAGGGTCAGCTTCGCCTCGCGCAGTTGGTCTTCCAGCGCGGGCCCGAACACACCCGCCTGAATCCGCGCCGCGCGACTGGTCGGATCGATCTCCAGGACGCGGTCGAGCGCGCCCAGGTCGAGGCTTACCGCACCGGTGAAGCTGCCGTCGAGGCGCGGCTCCACCCCACCGACCACGGAAGTGCCACCGCCGAAGGGGATTACGGCGATATTCGCCCGGCTCGCCCAGTCGAGCACGTCGACGATGTCGGTTTCGGTGCGCGGCCGGACGACGAGATCGGGCGGAGTTCGTATCTCGCCCAAGAGATTTCGGACCACATCGCGGAATGCCTGTCCGTGTGCGTGCGCCGCGCGATCGGCGGGGTCGACGGAGACGAGCGCGGCCAACGCCGCCGGTGCCTCGATCCGCGGTGCGGGCAGCGCCAGCGCCTCGATCGGCGGCGGCTCGTGCGCCGTCAGATCGGCGCCGGGCAGGACGGCCGCGACGCGCTCGGTCAGTGCCGCCCGCTCCGCGCCGACCACCGCGTCCTCGACGTTGCCCCAACCCCACCATGACCGCGTCTTCGTCGACACCGTGACTCCTTCCCGCCGGGTTCGCACCCGCCGCGCGTGTTATTGCACCACGGGGTGGTCGCGGCCGGGTCGGGCGAGGACAATCGCGAGCGGACGAAATCGATGTCGTCGTTCGGGAATGATCCGCGTCTGCTGTCCGTTGAGCTATTCGACAACATTGAGTGTGTCGGACTCAAGTTTGAGTTGACTCCCGATCATCATTGGGGGCAGGATTGAGCCGACCACGCTCAGCGTTGCTGGGACCGTGCTCCGCCAGGTGCTTGGGGCGAGGTCTCGCGGCATAGGCAAGCCCAGGCCGCAGGGCGCAACCCGCCCAGGCACCGACACATGTAAGTACGTCAAATAGGAGGAACCACAATGGCTCGTGCGGTCGGAATCGACCTCGGGACCACGAACTCGGTCGTCGCCGTACTCGAAGGCGGAGAACCGGTCGTCGTGGCCAACTCGGAAGGATCGCGCACCACCCCGTCGATCGTCGCGTTCGCGAAGAACGGCGAGGTTCTGGTCGGCCAGCCGGCCAAGAACCAGGCCGTCACCAACGTCGACCGCACCATTCGCTCGGTCAAGCGCCACATCGGCACCGACTGGACCGTCGAGATCGATGGCAAGAAGTACACCCCGCAGGAAATCAGCGCGCGCACCCTGATGAAGCTCAAGCGCGACGCGGAGGCCTACCTCGGTGAGGAGATCACCGACGCGGTCATCACCGTGCCCGCGTACTTCGAGGACGCCCAGCGGCAGGCCACCAAGGAAGCAGGCCAGATCGCCGGCCTGAACGTGCTGCGCATCGTCAACGAGCCCACCGCGGCGGCGCTGGCGTACGGCCTGGACAAGGGCGACAAGGAACAGACCATCCTGGTCTTCGACCTCGGTGGCGGCACCTTCGACGTCTCGCTGCTGGAGATCGGCGAGGGCGTCGTCGAGGTCCGCGCCACCTCCGGTGACAACCACCTCGGTGGTGACGACTGGGACGAGCGCGTGGTGACCTGGCTGGTCGACAAGTTCAAGGCCAGCGCGGGCATCGACCTGACCAAGGACAAGATGGCGCTGCAGCGGCTGCGTGAGGCCGCCGAGAAGGCGAAGATCGAGCTGAGCTCCTCGCAGAGCACCTCCATCAATCTGCCCTACATCACCGTCGACGCGGACAAGAACCCGCTGTTCCTCGACGAGCAGCTGACCCGCGCCGAGTTCCAGAAGATCACCTCGGACCTGCTCGACCGCACCCGTGCGCCGTTCCAGTCCGTGATCAAGGACGCGGGCATCAACGTCGCCGACATCGACCACGTCGTGCTCGTCGGTGGCTCCACCCGGATGCCCGCGGTGTCCGAACTGGTCAAGGAACTGACCGGCGGCCGTGAGCCGAACAAGGGCGTGAACCCGGACGAGGTCGTCGCCGTCGGCGCCGCGCTGCAGGCCGGTGTGCTCAAGGGCGAGGTCAAGGACGTCCTGCTGCTCGATGTGACCCCGCTGTCGCTGGGCATCGAGACCAAGGGCGGCGTGATGACCAAGCTCATCGAGCGCAACACCACCATCCCGACCAAGCGCTCGGAGACCTTCACCACGGCCGACGACAACCAGCCGTCGGTGCAGATCCAGGTGTTCCAGGGTGAGCGTGAGATCGCCTCGCACAACAAGCTGCTCGGCTCCTTCGAGCTGACCGGCATCCCGCCGGCCCCGCGCGGCGTGCCGCAGATCGAGGTCACCTTCGACATCGACGCCAACGGCATCGTGCACGTGACCGCGAAGGACAAGGGCACCGGCAAGGAGAACACGATCAAGATCCAGGACGGCTCCGGCCTGTCCAAGGAAGAGATCGACCGGATGGTCAAGGACGCCGAGGCGCACGCCGCCGAGGACAAGGCCCGCCGCGAGGAGGCCGAGACCCGCAACCAGGCCGAGTCGCTGGTGCACCAGACCGAGAAGTTCATCAAGGACAACGAGGACAAGGTCCCGGCCGAGATCAAGACCAAGGTCGAGGCGGCCATCGCCGAGGCGAACGAGGCGCTCAAGGGCACCGACATCGCCGCGGTCAAGGCGGCGGTCGAGAAGCTGGCGACCGAGTCGCAGGCGCTGGGCCAGGCGATCTACGAATCGTCGGCCAACGACGCTGCGGCGTCCAGCAACGGGTCGTCGGCGTCGAACAACGCCGAGGACGAGGTCGTGGACGCCGAGGTTGTGGACGAGCCGGTTGACACGGAGAAGAAGTGACCGACGGCAACAATTCGGAGCGACGCGACTCCGAGCAAGAGCCGATCACCTTTGTGGACAATCGCAAGATTGACCCGGAGGACCGGAACCTGAGCGGCGACCAGTCGCAGCCGGGTGAGGTTCGGGAACCGTCGGCGGCCGAGGCCGCCGACGGGCCCGGCCCGGGCACCGGCAACGGCGCGGAGTCCGTCATCGATACGGAAAAGGGTGCCGAGCTGTTGGCCGATGCCACCACCAAGGAGCTCGCCGAGCGCACCGCCGATCTGCAGCGGCTGACCGCGGAGTACGCCAACTACCGGCGCCGCGTCGAACGCGACCGCAAGACCGCGATCGACACCGCCAAGGCCGCCGTGGTCACCGAATTGCTCGGTGTGCTCGACGATCTCGATCGGGCCCGGGCGCACGGCGACCTGGACTCCGGACCGCTCAAGTCGGTGGCCGACAAGCTGGCCACCGCGCTGCACAAGCAGGGCCTCGAGGAATTCGGTTCGGAAGGTGAGCCTTTCGACCCGACCCTGCACGAGGCCGTGCAGCACGAGGGCTCCGGGCACGACCCGGTGATCGGCATCGTCATGCGCAAGGGCTATCGGTTCGGCGAGCGGGTGCTTCGGCACGCGCTGGTCGGGGTAACCGATGGCGGGGCCGACAACGGCGCGGCCGAAACGACAGAGGCATCGGATGCTGATGCCGGCGCGAACAAACAATAAATCCGCGGCGCGAGCGTCGGGCCCGGAGGCGGTAGCGCAGCGTAACCACGTAGGGCACCGCGAGCGACGCACATCGAACACTGCGAGAGGAGGAGATATCCGGTGAGTCAACGGGAGTGGATCGAAAAGGACTTCTATAAAGAGCTGGGTGTCTCCTCCACGGCCTCGCAGGACGAGATCAAGAAGGCGTACCGCAAGCTCGCGCGTGACCTGCATCCGGACGCCAATCCCGGTGATACCAAGGCCGAGGAGCGGTTCAAGACCGTCAGCGAAGCGCATGCGGTGCTGTCGGATCCGGCCAAGCGCAAGGAGTACGACGAGACCCGCAAGCTGTTCGCGGGTGGCGGCTATCCACGCGGCGGCGGGTTCACTCCCGGTGCGGGCGGTGGCTTTTCGCAGGACTTCAACATCGGTGACATCTTCGGCGGCGCGAATGCCGGCGACGGTGGCCTCGGTGACCTGCTCGGCGGCCTGTTCAACCGGGGCGGCACGCGCACGACCAGTCGCCCGCGCCGCGGGGCCGATGTGGAGACCGAGACGACCCTGGGCTTCCGCGAGGCCGCGCAGGGCGTCACCGTTCCGCTGCGGATGACCAGTCCGTCGCCGTGCACCACGTGTCACGGCAGCGGCGCCAAGCCGGGTACCAGCCCGCGGGTCTGCCCGCACTGCAATGGAACCGGCATCGTCAGCCGCAACCAGGGTGCATTCGGCTTCAGCGAGCCGTGCGATGACTGCCGGGGCACCGGCTCGATCATCGACGACCCGTGCGTCGACTGCCACGGCAGCGGCATCCAGAACCGTACGCGCACCATCACGGTGCGGATTCCCCCGGGAGTCAGTGACGGACAACGGATTCGGCTGGCCGGACAGGGCGAGGCGGGCCTGCGTGGCGCGCCCTCGGGCGACCTGTTCGTCAGCGTGCACGTCAGCCAGGACAAGGTCTTCGGCCGCAACGGCGACGACCTGACCCTGGTGCTGCCGGTCAGCTACAGCGAATTGGTGTTGGGCACCACGGTTTCGGTGCCCACGCTGGAGGGGCGCGTCGGCGTCAAGGTGCCACCGGGCACCGCGGACGGCCGCATCCTCCGGGTGCGCGGTCGTGGCGTGCCCAAGCGCGGCGGCGGCGCCGGTGACCTGCTGGTCACCGTCAAGGTCGCGGTGCCGCAAAAGCTGGACGACAACGCCGCGGAGGCGCTGCGGCGCTACGCCGAGGCGGAGAAGGCCAGCGGTTTCGACCCACGGGCAGGATGGGCAGGTGCTTGATGTCCCATGATCCGAAGCAGGCGTCCGGCGGGTCGCGTGCCGAGTTCTTCATGATCTCGGTGGCGGCCCAGCTGGCGGGCATGCATGCGCAGACCTTGCGTACCTATGACCGTCTGGGACTGGTAACGCCACAACGCACTTCGGGCGGCGGGCGACGCTACTCGGCCAGGGACGTCGAGCTGTTGCGCGAGGTGCAGCGGCTGTCTCAGGACGAGGGCGTCAACCTGGCGGGCATCAAACGCATCATCGAACTCACCAATCAGGTCGAGGAATTGCAGCAGCGCGTCGCCGAGCTGTCGGCCGAGCTGGATCGGTTGCGAGCGGGCTATCGGCCCGATCTTTCGCCGCCGCAACGCAGTACCGCACTGGTGGTGTGGCAACCGCGTAACCGCCGTAATGTTTGAGCGATCGAACGCAGCGCAACAATACTGAATACGGCTGGCTAACAATCGGGCCGCTGATCTCGGAGCATTCATCGTGTTTCGAGGTCAGCGGCCCGAAGCGGTTCTGCGGCGCGGTTTCTGAAGGGTAGCCAAAGATAAGCCGAGGCGCGGTGTGTGGCAGTGCGCTGAGGGCTCATGCGAAAGTCCGCTTTACTCGTCATCTTTCACCGCGCGCCCCGAGGCGTGCCGGGTGCCGCGCATCCGGTCGAGTCGGTCGGGTGCCCAGCGAAGTTGCCGTGCAGTCGCTCTGAGATGGCTGCCTGAGTGAAACTTGCAGATCGAGTCGTGCATATTCAGTGTATCCGTGACCGAATTCATCCGTTTTTACGGTCTTTCAGTCCGTTTCGTGAGTGTTTTGCTCGGCGTGTCCTCGTTTCAGCGGAATTACACGCTTGTTGTTTAAACGGAGGATTCCACTCCTGGCAAACCTCGCCTACACTCCTTGGCAACGGCTGCTGACGAGTGTCCCGCAGCACCTCACTCGCCGGCACAGTTTGTGTTCGAGTGCGAAATGGGGTTGTGACACAAATGGATTCGCGGACTGTCGCTTTGATCAGAACTACGTTCAAGGCGGTTGCTGCGGAGGAAGGGGGGCCGGAGAAATTAGCGAGATCGTTCTACGCGATCCTATTCACCGACTACCCCCAAGTCCGCGATTTCTTTCCAGCAGCCATGGACGCCCAGCGAGATCGCCTTGTCAAGGCCATCGGCTACGCGTTGGACCGGCTCGAAGAGCCGAACAAGCTCCTGCCCTTCCTCGCCCAGCTCGGGCGTGACCATCGCAAATACGGTGTGCAGGCAGCGCATTACACGGCCGTCGCGGTCTCGTTGAAAACCGCGATGAAGGTGTACGCGGGCACCGAGATGTGGACCGACGAGGTCGACCGGGCCTGGGACGAAGGCCTGAAGATCATCGCCGACACCATGATCGGCGCGGCGGACAAGGAAACCACGCCACCGGTCTGGACCGGCACCGTGGTGGAGCGCCGCGAGGTACTGCGCAACCTGACCGTGCTGCGATTACAGCTGGACCAGCCGATGTCCTACGCCGCCGGGCAATACCTGAGCGTGCAGGTCCCGTCGCGGCCGCGGATGTGGCGCTACATGTCGCCCGCGGTACCCGCGAATGCCAACGGGGAGATCGAGTTCCACATCCGTGCCGTGCTCGGCGGCTGGGTCAGCCCCTCGATCGTCGGCCAGGCCGCCGTCGGTGACCAGTGGCTGCTCGGTTCGCCGCTCGGCGGCCTCGGCATCCCGCGCAACACCAAGCGCAAGATGCTGATGGTCGGCTGCGGTACCGGCATCGCGCCGCTGCGGGCCCAGCTGATGGCGATGGCGCAGCGGCGGACCAACCCGAAGGTGCACCTGTTCGTCGGCGGCCATCATCCGTGCGACCTCTACGATCTGGACACGCTGAACAGCCTGGCCGTCGCCAACCGCTGGCTCACCGTGACACCGGTCACCGAACACGACGAAAACCCTTGGTGGTACACCGATTCCGGCGAACTCGCGCCGGCGCACGCCGGCTTGGAGCCGCGCCTGACCGGCCAGATCGGCAAGGTGGTCGCGAGCTTCGGCGCCTGGGCCGACCGGGACGTGCAGATCGTCGGCTCGCC
Organism: Nocardia ninae NBRC 108245; assembly: GCF_007990755.1. Lineage (GTDB taxonomy): Bacteria > Actinomycetota > Actinomycetes > Mycobacteriales > Mycobacteriaceae > Nocardia > Nocardia ninae. Next base: position 20,111 of record NZ_BJXA01000096.1, read on the forward strand.
GTCGATGGTGCAGACCACCAAGTTCCGCATGATGGCCGCGGGGACGCTCGCCAAGAACATCCGCCACGACCCGCTGTTCTGACCGGCCGTCCGGGATTTCGACCCCTCCCGTTGTCCCGGACACAGTCGGAATCCGGTCGCGCCCAGTACCGCGGCCGGATTCCGGCTACGCCGTCGGCCGAAAAAGGTTCAGAGCCCTTCGAATTGGATTCGCTCCGGCGGAGTTCCGGTGGCGAGCAGGCGATCGACCGTGGCATTGACCATGGCGGGGGAGCCGCATACCAGCACCTGATGGTGGTCGAACGCGCCGTGCGAACCGACCACCTCGGCGAGGGTGCCGAAGAGCATCTCGTCCGGCGGGAAGCCGATGTCGACGCGGCTGCGCTCGAACCATTCGTCTTCCCAGCTGGGATCGTCCGGGCTCTCCACCACGGGAATGACTGTGAGCCAAGGCAATTCACCGGCCAGCAGGTACAGCATGTCCGACGCGTACAGATCGCGCGGGGTGTGGCCACCGAAGAAGAGATAGGTGGGCGGCGGTTCCGGCTCGCGGGCCAGGTCCAGGATCAGCGCCCGCAGCGGGGCGAGGCCGGTGCCGCCCGCGACCATCACCACCTCCTCGCCCGCCGGGTCGACCGCGAAACTGCCGAGGGGAGCGCGGATCTGCCATTCGTCGCCGGGCCTGGTGTCGGCCACGATGGAGCCGCTGCACCAGCCGCCGGGCACCGTGCGCACATGGAACTCGAGCTTGCCGTCCAGCGACGGCGGCAGCGCCGGCGAGAGCCTGCGCCGCATGCTCGGCTGCTGCGGCACCGTGACCTCGACGGACTGGCCCGCGAGGAACGGGACGAACTCGCCGATCAAGCGAATCACCGCGAGATCGTGCCGGATTCGATGGTGGCCGACGACCGTCGCGGTCCACTCGGCCGGCAAGGGTGCGCCGCCATTGCCGAGCGCACCGGGGTCCCCCGGTGTCCACCCACCCCGCGGACTTTGTCCGCTGCCGTCCCCCATGGGGTCCTCCTTCATCACACCGGGTCGGAGCTCATCACACCGGGTCAGAGCTGATGATGTGCTCCGGTGTACCGACCGCGATCAACGCACGCCGGGTATCCGCGATCATCTTCGCCGACCCGGCGATCTGGATCTGCCGATCCGCCCACGCGCCGAAGCTCGCGACCACCGCGCCCAGGTTACCGATCAGCCGCCGGTGCATGCCGTACGGCTCTTCCTGCGGCGGATGCGGATACCACCACGGATTGGTCTTCTGTTCGCAGACCGGAACGATGGTGAGCCAGGGATTGCTCTGCGAGAGCTGCCACATGTTCTCCACGTCGTAGAGATCGCACGGGTAGCGGCCGCCGATGAAAAAGTGCACCCGCGGATTGATGCCGCGCTGGCCCATCTCGATCAGCTGGGCGCGCAGCGGCGCGATCCCGGTGCCCGCGCCGATCAGCAGCACGTCGCGGCCGCTGTCGCGGTCGACGTGCAACCCGCCCAGCGGTCCGGCGATCTGCCACCGGTCGCCCACCCTGGTCTCGTTCACGATGGCCGGGCTGACCCAGCCGCCGCGGATCTTGCGCACGTGGAACTCGATCTCGCCGTACGGATTCGCCGGGATCGCCGGGGAGAAGTAGCGCCACATCTTCGGCCGCTGCGGCACCGTGAGCGGCACGTACTGTCCGGCCTGATAGGGGATCGGGCTCTCCGACTGCAACCGCACGATGGCCAGATCCTCCAGCACCCTGCGGTGCCCGACCACGGTCGCCTCCCAGTACGGCTGGGACTTGTCGGAGTTGGCGCCGATGGCCATGGACGCGGAGATCAGGATGGTGATGTCGCGCCAGCCCTCTTCCAGGCCGCGGTGCCAGGCCGCGCCGTTGTAGGCGCGGAACGCGGACAGCAAGGCGCGCCCCGCGGCGTCGTAGTGCGCCGCGTCGACCCCGTACTTGCGATGGTCGCGCGCCAGTTGTTCGAGGAACTTCTGCGCCCGCTCCCAATCCTCGAGGTGATCGAGCACGTACTGGATCGCCGTGGCGATCCGCTTGGCCTGCATATCCATCGCAGGAGGGAAGAGTTCCCGCAGTTGGGGGTTCTCGGCGAACAAGTGACCGTAGAACGCACTGACCAACCGTTCGGGTCCATTCGGTGCCTCGACTACCGAACGGAAGTTGGCGCGGACCAGCGCAGCCGAACGCGCATCCACGACGCGGAGCTTCCTTTCCCTCAGTTCTGCCCTGGGGACATACCCGTAACCGGCGGTCCTCCGCTGATCAGTATCCCCGAAAATGCCGTGGTCGTGTTGGTTAGTACCTGAAGACCGGGCCAAACGGTAATCGGTGGGCAAACGTGCGGTGTTGCGGGCCTGCGCTCGAGGTCACACCGGCGACTCGCCGGCGCTCCGCTCCGGTGGCACCGCGCCTTCGATTCGCAGTGGGCAACTGTTCGGGCTGCGCCGCCGAACTCCGGAACGGCCGGTCGCCGGGTCAGATGGCGAGCACCGTTTTACCGCGTGCGCCGACAGCCCCGATTACGCTCACGCCGTCGGCCAATGGCACGGTCGCGTCGATCGGGACCACCACGTCACCTTCGGCTACCCGCTCCAGCAGCCGCGCCAATTCCCGTGCGCCGCCCTTGGATTCGATATTGCCGCCGCGGATGCCCCGGCTGCGCAAGGCGTCCTCGTCGGCGGAGGCGATGGTGGAGTACACGGTGCCGCCGTCGCGGACCAGTCCGGCCAGCTCGGCCAGTACCTCCGGCGGGCTCACCAGGTCGTAGAGGACGTCGATGCCATCGGGATGGGCGGCGACGACCTGCTCGCGTACCGAGCCCGCGGAGTAGTCGACGGTCTCGGCCGCGCCGAGCCGGGTCATCTGGTCGGCGACGTCGCCGCGGGCGGTGGCGATGACGTTCGCACCCGCCATGTTCGCCAGCTGGACGAGGAACGAGCCGACGCCGCCGGTGGCGCCGACGATCAGGACGGTCTGGCCCGGCTGGATCTCGGTGCCGTCCACCATGTCCTGCGCGGTGAGGCCCGCGGTGGGTAGCGCCGCGGCCGCGACGGTCGGCACGGCCTCCGGGACGCGTACCAGAATGCCGCTCTCCGGGACGACCGCGAATTCGGCGAACGAGCCGTGGCCTGCGGGCGGGTTGAGGAACTTGCCGACCACCCGGTCGCCGACGGCGAACCTGGTGACGCCGGGGCCGACCGCCGCGACGGTGCCCGCGCCGTCCACCCCGAGGATCATCGGAAAGTCGTGCGGCAGCTTGCCGTCCAGTATTCCGTCGGCCATCTTCGCGTCGAACGGGTTGACGCCCGCCGCCTCGAGCTGCACGCGGACCGCGCCTGCTCCGGCCTCGGGGACCGGCATGTCGGTCAACTCGGGTGTGGCTCCGAACTTCCGTACGACAATCGCGCGCATCCATTCGCTCCTTGATCGGGCTGAAGAGTGCGGGCCTCGCACCTTCGTGCTTGCAAGCGCTCCCTGATGCATCAACTAACGGCAGGGGTCATCGTATGCATCCATACCCCATGGACGCTGTGATTCATCGCATTGCGCGGGTGTCGCGGCGTACCGTTCACACGCGGAGAAAATAACTAAACTTGAGCGGAACAGACTCAACCTTTCCCACGTTGGATGTAGAGGACGGCACGCAGCCGCGCGTGGAGTTCGTGCGGATCAGGCTCCGGCGCCGTGACAATCGACCAGTAGGAAGGTGACTTGTGGACTCGTTCAATCCCACCACCAAGACCCAGGCGGCCCTGACCGCCGCACTGCAGGCGGCCTCGGCCGCGGGCAACCCGGAGATCCGTCCGGCCCACTTGCTGGTGGCGTTGCTGGACCAGACCGACGGTATCGCCGCCCCGCTGCTCAAGGCCGTCGGCGTCGACCCGGCGACGGTGCGGCGCGAGGCGCAGGACATCGTGGACCGGCTGCCCAGCGCGACCGGCGCGACAACCACCCCGCAGCTCGGCCGCGAGGCATTGGCCGCGATCACCGCGGCCCAGCGCCTGGCCACCGAGCTCGGCGACGAATACGTCTCCACCGAGCACGTCATGGTCGGCCTGGCCGCGGGCGACTCGGATGTGACGATGCTGCTGAAGAAGTACGGCGCCAGCGCCGACGCGCTGCGGGAGGCGTTCACCGCCGTGCGCGGCAGCGCCAGGGTGACCAGCCCGGACCCCGAGGGCAGTTACCAGGCCCTGGAGAAGTACTCCACCAACCTGACCGAGGCCGCCCGCTCGGGCAAGCTCGATCCGGTGATCGGGCGCGACACCGAAATCCGGCGGGTGGTCCAGGTGCTGAGCCGCCGCACCAAGAACAACCCGGTGCTGATCGGCGAGCCCGGCGTCGGCAAGACCGCCATCGTCGAGGGGCTCGCCCAGCGCATCGTGGCCGGTGACGTACCGGAGTCGTTGCGCGGCAAGTCCGTGGTCTCGCTGGACCTCGGCGCGATGGTCGCGGGCGCGAAGTACCGCGGTGAGTTCGAGGAGCGGCTCAAGGCCGTGCTCGAAGACATCAAGAACAGTGCGGGACAGATCATCACGTTCATCGATGAGCTGCACACCATCGTCGGCGCAGGCGCCACCGGCGAATCCGCGATGGACGCGGGCAACATGATCAAGCCGATGCTGGCCCGCGGTGAGCTGCGCCTGGTCGGCGCGACCACGCTGGAGGAGTACCGCAAGCACATCGAGAAGGACGCCGCCCTGGAGCGGCGCTTCCAGCAGGTGCTCGTCGGCGAGCCATCGGTGGCCGACACCATCGGCATCCTGCGCGGCATCAAGGAGCGCTACGAGGTGCACCACGGTGTGCGCATCACCGACTCCGCGCTGGTCGCCGCCGCCACGCTCAGCGACCGCTACATCACCTCCCGGTTCCTGCCGGACAAGGCGATCGACCTGGTCGACGAGTCGGCGTCGCGGCTGCGGATGGAGATCGACTCGCGCCCGGTGGAGATCGACGAGGTCGAGCGCGCGGTGCGGCGACTCGAGATCGAGGAAGTCGCGCTGAGCAAGGAGACCGACGAGGCCTCCAAGCAACGGCTGGAGAAGCTGCGCCAGGAACTCGCGGACGATCGCGAGAAGCTGAACCAGCTGATGACCCGCTGGCAGAACGAGAAGAGCGCCATCGATCAGGTCCGCGTCCTCAAGGAGGAGTTGGAGTCGCTGCGCGGGGAGTCCGAACGGGCCGAGCGCGACGGCGATCTCGGCAAGGCCGCCGAGCTGCGCTACGGCAAGATCCCGGCGCTGGAGAAGCAGCTCGTCGAGGCCGAAAAGGTCTCCGGCGCGGCGGCCGACGGCGAGGTGATGCTCAAGGAGGAGGTCGGCCCGGACGACATCGCCGAGGTGGTGTCGGCATGGACCGGTATCCAGGTGGGCAGGCTGCTCGAGGGCGAGAGCCAGAAGCTGCTGCGGATGGAGCAGGAGCTCGGCAAGCGGGTGGTCGGTCAGAGCGAGGCGGTGCAGGCGGTGTCCGACGCGGTGCGCCGGGCGCGCGCCGGGGTCGCCGACCCGAACCGGCCGACCGGCTCGTTCCTGTTCGTCGGCCCGACCGGTGTCGGTAAGACGGAGCTGGCAAAGGCGTTGGCGGACTTCCTGTTCGACGACGAACGCGCCATGGTCCGGATCGACATGAGCGAGTACAGCGAGAAGCACTCGGTCGCACGGCTGGTCGGTGCCCCGCCCGGCTATGTCGGCTACGACCAGGGCGGTCAGCTGACCGAGGCGGTGCGGCGCAGGCCGTACACGGTGGTGCTGTTCGACGAGATCGAGAAGGCGCACCCGGATGTGTTCGACATCCTGCTCGCGGTGCTCGACGAGGGACGGCTCACCGACGGTCAGGGCCGCACGGTGGACTTCCGCAACACCATCCTGATCCTGACCTCCAACCTCGGCGCGGGCGGCGATCGCGACTTCGTGATGAACGCGGTGCGTTCGGCGTTCAAGCCGGAGTTCCTCAACCGCCTCGACGACGTGGTGATGTTCCACGCGCTGGACGAGGAACAGCTCGAGCACATCGTCGACATCCAGCTCGACCAGCTGCAGAAGCGGCTCGCGCAGCGCAGGCTGACGCTGGACGTGAGCGACTCGGCCCGGTTCTGGCTGGCCGTGCGGGGTTACGACCCGGTCTACGGCGCGCGTCCGCTGCGCAGGCTGATCCAGCAGTCGATCGGTGACACGCTGGCCAAGGGGCTGCTGGCGGGTGAGATCACCGACGGTGATGCGGTGAAGGTGACGGTCACGCCGGACGGCGACGGGCTGATCGTCGGCAAGTAAGCGCCGATTCCGCCGCGGTGTGTCGGCGCTCGATGCCTCGGTATCGGCGCGCCGGCCCGCCGCGCGGAATCGCTGACCAGGTTCCTGGGCGCGGCGTAAGCCGGTCACCAGCGGGGCCGTCGGACGAAGTCCGAATTCAGTCCGCGCAAGCCCCCGGTGCCGGCCCGGTAACGCCTAACCTGGAGTCCATGACCAACCCGAACGATCCGTGGGGACAGCGGCCGGAGGACGCGCCGACCGAGCACCTGGCGGGCAAGTCCGGGTTCGAGCAGCCGCAGCACACCACGGATTATTCCGAGGCGTACGGGCCCGGCGCGCCCTCGGCGTATCCGGCGACCGAGCAGTTCGAGCCGTGGTCAGCGCCCCCGCCGAACGCCACCCGTGCGTTCCCGCCGCACGACACCCAGTGGGGCGCGTACGAAAACACCTATGGCGACCAATGGTCGGGGGCGGCGCCACCGCCGGGCGGTCCCGTCCCGCCCGGTTACGGCATGCAGCCCTCGGATCAGCTGCCGCCGGAGCCGCCGCGGCGCAACACCGGGCTGTGGATAGCGCTCGGCCTCGGGGTCGTCGCGCTGGTCGCCGTGGTGGGTGTGGTCGCGGGAGTAGTACTGGCAGGCAAGGATTCCGGGTCCGACAGTGCCGCGAGTACCTCGGCCTTCCCGACCGCGAACCGGCCGACGCCGGGGACGCCGCGCTCCGGTCAGCCCGCGCCGAGCGGGATTCCGAGCGTGCCCGGCCTGGGCAACATCGATGATCTCGGCGCGACCATGGGCACCATCACCGCCAACGACGGCGGCACCCTCACGGTGAGCACCTTGCTCGGCAGCACGGTGAGCGTGCGCACCGACGCCAACACCCAGGTCATCTCGATGTCGGGCACCAAGGTCTCCGATCTGCCCACCGGTGACATCGTGCTGATTCAGGGTGAGAAGGCCGCGGATGGTTCGATTCACGCCAAGGTGATCATCAGTACCGCGCTGCCCGGCGGCGTCAGATGAACGACCCGACGAACCAACGCCGGGTGGCGACGGGCATTCGCCCGCTGAGCTCGTTAGGCTAGACGGTGATGACGGCAATGTGGTTCGGCTTGGCGGCGATCGCACTCGTGGGTGCGATCGTGCTGCTGTATTTCGATCGGATCCAGCGACAGCGGACCGGTCACGCGCGGCAGGTCTGGGCGAAATCCCAGGGCTACACGTATGTGTCGGTGGAACCCGCGCTGCCGTCGACTTGGCGTCGCGGCGCGCTGGCCAAGCTCGGCTACCTCTCCGCGGTCGACGTGGTCTCCGGTATCCGCAAGGGCGAGAAGTTCGTGCTCTTCGATCTGGAGGACTCCGCGACGCTGATCGCGGTGCGCCGCCAGATCGGCTCGGACATCGACGTCGACATGCGGCTCAAGACCGCGTCGCCGCCGAAGGACGCCGATCTCGAACTGCTCGGCGCCATCGGTGACCGGGTGGTGTTCGCGACCAACCCCGAAATCGCCAGGCACGCCGTCGATCAGCGGATGGTGGCGTTCATCGAGACGCTGCCCGACACCGTGCAGATGCTCTGGAGCGAGGGCAACTGGACGCTGGGCATGTTGTCCGTCGGCACCTCCGCGCGCGAGTGGGAGACCTCGATCGACGCGGTCCTCCGGCTGTCCGGGCTGCTGCACGTGCTGCCGCCGGTGAGCGAGCCGCGCTTCGACAGCGGCGGGCACGATCCGGGCCGGCCCCGGCCGCGCGGCCGCCAGCG
>NZ_BJXA01000097.1 GCF_007990755.1 Nocardia ninae NBRC 108245
CCACCGGGGCCGGCGCGGCCATCGGTGCGGGTGTCGGCGCTGCTGCGGGCGCCGCTCTGCTCGGCATCCCCGCTGCGGTGGCAGGCGGTGTCGCGGGCGGCATCCTGGGAGGCAGCGCGGGCGCCGGATTCGGCGCTTCCGCCTGACGGTCGCGCCGAACGAGTAGTGCCGGGAAGCTCCCGGGCTGGCCATTTGCGGGCTGGTGCGTCCTCGGCCGAAGTGACCGGCCCGCCCGCCCGGGAATCGTGTGTCCGGGGGTGACTACCTGCTCGTCAGTTGGCGTTCTCCGCTGCGCCGGTGAGGAATTCGCCTGCCGGTGGGGCGAGCAGGCTGATTTTCGGGAGGTGTCGCAGCTTCGCGACTTCCTGGAACTCGGCGTCGGGAAGGACGGCGGCGATCGCCCTGGCGGCCTTGCGGAGCAGCAGATCGCTCTTGCCGCCCGCGATCACCAGGGTTTGCGCCTTGACCGCGGCCCAGTCCGCGGCGCGCAGTGGTTCGCCGCGCACGAACTCGCCCATCACGGCCCAGTCGTGCGGGGTGGAGTTCGCGGTGGCGAGCAGGTGCTTCCACAACGGCGCGAAACGCAGGACGGTGACGAGTGTGCGCGGGATGCCCATCGCCTTGGTCATATAGAAGCGGACGGTTTCGGCGCGACGGTCGGCGGCGACCAGCCGATGCAGCGTCGTCTCCAGGTCGGCGGCGGGCACGAACCCCGTGTCGTCCACGATGAACGGTGGCTCGAAGGCGACCACCTTGGTGATCCCGAGGATGCGCCCGGAACCGGCGGCCCGCAGCGCGAGCCCGGCGCCGGAGGACCAGCCGAACAGCATTGCGGACCCGCCCGCCACCTCGACCAGGGCTGCGAGGTCGTCGATCTCGCGCTCGACGTCGTAGCCGCCGGACGCGGCACTGCTGTCGCCGCGGCCGCGCCGGTCGTAATTGAGGACGGTGAGGCCGTATTGCTCGTTCAGTGCCGCTGCCAGCTCGACCATGGTGGGCAACTTCCGGTAACCGAAGGCCCCGCCGATGAGGATCACCGTTCCGGCATGGCCGTCGTGGCGGTCGTACGCGATCACGATCCCGTCGGCGGAGGTCACGGTCTCCACAACAGTCTCACTTTCGAGAGGAGGTCGGCCAACGGTGCGTTGGGGGCGTACCTGTTCAGACGGTGCCGAGGGTGTGGATTCATCGACGGCAGCGGCGACCGACCCAACCCGCGAAGTCTGTGATGCTGCTCACTATGCCGTCAAGGCGTCTGGCAGGCCCGTGAACGTTATTTACGGAAAGCGCTGCGGAGTAGCTGGTACCAGGCATCGGGCGCCGAGCTCGCCACCGATGCGCACGAGAACCACCCGCTCAGAACAGGGTTGGTTCCCCGAAGCCCGGCGTGCGTTCGATCTCCAGCAGGTGCTGCTTGGTGGTGACGCCTCCGGGCGCGGAGAAACCGGTGAGCGCGTTGTCCGCGGCGAGCACCCGGTGGCACGGGATGATGAGGGGAATCGGATTGCGGCCCAAGGCTTGTCCGACGGCTTGCGCGGCACCGGGGGCGCCGATGCGATCGGCCACCTGGCCGTAGGTGCGGGTGTGCCCTGGATCGATGGCGCGGGTCACCTCGTACACCGCGCGGTGGAATTCCGGAATTCCGCTGGTGTCCAAGGGGATCCAGCGCAGATCGTCGAGTTCGCCGGCCAGGTGGGCGCGGATGCCTGCGATGGCTTCGGCGATCACACCGGTGGGAGTCTCTTCGCGGACCTCGTTGTCCGACAGGCCTGCGCGGCGGCGCGTGATGCGCGCACGGGTGGCGGCGGGGCTGGCCTCGGGGAGCTGGAACCGGATCACGGTCGTGGCGCTCCACGCGATCGCGCAGATGCCGATCGCGGTGTCGAAGAGTGTTGCCTCGGCGGACAGGCAACGGGGGTCGGTCATGCTGTCAGTGTGCACGGTGGGGCCGACACAGTTCGAGATATCAGTCCAGTTCTGCTCAACTGGCCTTGCTGTCGAGGGTGTCCTGTTCGGATACGAGCCTGCGCACGCCGCGCTCTGGTTTCCGTGTCCCGCCGGAACTGTGCGCGACGGTCCGCCTGGACCGCCAGGCGTACTGGTCGACAGGGGTTTGCTTCGACGGCCCGGCCGCAGGCTCGCGGACAACCGGCGTCGACGACTCCGAACGTTGCGCCGGAACGGCTTTCACCGTGGTAACAGCGGTTTCCCGGACGGCCGACGGCACCTCGTCCGGCATGTCACTGCGCCCGTAGATGGCGGCCAGATCCGCATAGCGCCGGTGCGCGTCGTAATACGAAGGGGTCCAGTCGGACATCGGGGTGCCCGGGTGGAACCGTTCCAGCCGGAACGCGCGCTCGGCGCCCTTCGGTAAATAGCGATAGACCGCGTAGCCGAAGGCGGCGACGACGAGGAAGGCGGCGAATGTGGTCATGATGCCAGCCTGCGCCCGACTGGCCTTGCTTTAAATATCCACTCCCTCGATACTGGACCTTATGGCGACGAGAGTGATCGGAGCGGGCACCCTGGCTCGCGACCTTGGCCGGTGGCGGAATGTGGACGAGGACGGCGAGACCGAGTCGTCCCGCCGGTCCGCGCGTCCGGCGTATCTCGCACTCGCCGAGGGCATTCGGCTGCTGATCCACGACGGGCGCGCCCCGCTCGGCGTCGCGCTGCCGAGCGAACGCGATCTCGCGGCCACCCTCGGGGTCAGCCGTACCACGATCACCTCCACCTACTCGCTGCTGCGCGAGAACGGCTACCTGATCAGCCGCCAGGGTTCGCGCAGCACCGTCGCCCTGCCGCGGGACGTGCAGCACGACGGCAGCAAGCCCGCGCGCAGCATCCTGGCGATGATGGCGGCCTCCGAGCTGCCGACCATCGACATGACCTACGCCGCCATGGCCGCGCCGCTGGAGATGCAGGAGGCGTATTCGGTTGCGCTGGAGGGTCTTCCGGCTTATCTCGGTACGCACGGCATGGATCCGGTCGGCGTGCTCGCGCTGCGCGAGGCGATCGCCCGCCGCTTCACGCAGCGTGGCCTGCCCACCGAGCCGGACCAGATCCTGGTCACCCTCGGCGCCCAGCACGGATTGCGGCTGCTGCTGAATGTGCTCACCGCGCCCGCGGCCCGGGTGCTCATCGACCACCCCACCTACCCGAACGCGATCGAGGCGATCCGTGACGTCGGCGCGCGGCCGGTGCCGGTGCCACTGCGCCCGGAGCATCCGGACAAGGGCTGGGACCTCGACGGAATCCGCAGTGCCGCAAGGCAAACCGCCGCCACCCTGGCCTACCTGGTGCCCGACTTCAACAACCCGACCGGCCTGCTGCTCGACGCGGAGGGCCGCGCCGAACTGGCCGCCATCGCTAGGGAAACCCGGATGACCGTGGTGATCGACGAGTCGATGGGCGATCTGCACCTGGCCGACGGGGTGCAGCAGCCGCCGGTCGCCGCCTTCGCCAAGGGCAACGAGATCGTCACCATCGGCTCGGCGTCCAAGTCGTTCTGGGGTGGGCTGCGGGTCGGCTGGATCCGCACGAACCAGCCGCTGATCACCAAGCTGCTCGGCATCCGCTCCACCGTCGACCTCGGCACCCCGGTGATGGACCAGCTGGCCACCGTCCATCTGCTGGCCAACGCGGACACCATCCTGGACCGGCGCCGCGACCAGTTGCGTGCGCAACGTGCGGCACTGCTGGACGCGGTGGCCGAAGAACTGCCGGACTGGCGCCTCCTGCACGGCGCGGGTGGCATGTCGGTGTGGGCGCAGCTGCCGGCGCCGGTGTCCACCGCACTGGCCGCCACCGCGCCCAACCACGGCGTATTGCTCGCCGCCGGACCGCGATTCGGTGTGCAAGGCGCGTTCGAGCGCTTCATCCGCCTGCCCTTCACCCATCAGGAGCCCGAACTTCGCTTGGGGGTCAAGGCGATTGCCGCCGCCTACGACGCGCTGACGCCGCGCGCCGCCGATCCGCTCCAGCCGTTGACTTGCTACTGATGTGCGGCGCTGACTCCGTACGCTGCCCTGTTGCGATCCGTGACGGCGACTGGTGACGAGGCGCTGACTCCGTACGCCATTCTGTCGCGCTCCTCGTCGGCTACTGATGTCGTTGCGTCGCAACAGTTGACCGGTTGTTGCCGCCTGATTGTCGGCGCGTGCGGGCCGAGACTGTTTATCCCCGAGGCCTACTGGCGTCGCCCGGTACCCACGCCGCTGAGCAGCGTGTCGAGGACACGACCCGCGAGGGCATCCGGGTCGGCGTTGCCGTCCAGTTCGGCGTTGCCGTGCACGGTCTCGTTGATCAGTGTGAGGTAGACCCGCCGCACCCAGGTCGGGTCGGCGTCGGCAGCGATGAAGCCGTCCGCGCGGGCTCGGGCAAGCACCGCATCGCATTTGGCGAAGACATCGGCCTGGAGTTCGGCGACCTCGGGGTCGGTGCTGTCCACCCGATCGAGTGCGTAGGACGCGCCGTACTTGATCTCGATGACATTGGCGGTGGCCTGATGCAGCGCGACCAGTGGCGGCGCGGTCAGCGGCCGTGCGGCGTCGACCGCGGCCGCGATGCGCCGCCATGCGGCCACCGCCATGCTGCGCACCAGGTCCTCACGATTGGCGAAGCGCCGGTGCACGGTGGTGCGGGCGACGCCGGCGGCCTCCGCGATCTGCTCGAGCGTCGCGTTGGGGTGCTCGCTCAGCACGCGCTCCGCGGCGTCCAGGATGGCGCGGACGGTGCGCTCGGCATCGGCGCGCAGCGGGCGCGCGGAAGTGGGCGTCATGGGTGCTCCGTTCGCTGAGATCTCCCGAGATACTACACTTGAGCTGCGTCTTGCCTATAAGTTGCAACTCTCATGTTGCACTTAATGGAAATAAGGCTACTCTGGTGTTGCATCACATCGAAGGAGCTCGAAATGACCAGCACTGGAAAAACCGCCCTCATCACCGGCGCCTCGTCCGGCATCGGCGCCGAGTTCGCCGCCACCTTGGCCGCGCGCGGCGACGACCTCGTCCTGGTCGCCCGCACGCTGCCGCGCCTGGAAGCCCTTGCCGCACAACTACGTCAGCGCCACGGCGGCCGAGTCGAGGTCATCGCCCAGGACCTCGCCGAGCCCGACGCCGCCGCGCGGGTAGCGGATGAGCTTGCCGCGCGGGGACTCTCGATCGACCTCTTGATCAACAACGCGGGCTACGGCAGCGCGGGCCGCTTCGAGGATCTCGGCGTCGACAGCGAGCACGACCAGCTGATGGTCAATGTCGTTGCGCTGGCCGGGCTTACCCGCCGCCTCATCCCCGGCATGCTCGAACGCGGCAGTGGTGAAATCGTCAATGTCGCTTCGACCGCGGCTTTTCAGCCGTCGCCCTACTTCGCGACCTACTCCTCCGGCAAGGCCTTCGTGCTGAACTTCAGCCTGTCGTTGTGGAGTGAATACCGCGGCCGCGGCATCAAGGTCCTCGCCGTGTGCCCCGGCCCGACGGAGACGCCGTTCTTCGACACCGTCGGTACCCGCGATGCGGCCCTCGGCCGAATGGGTAGCGCCGCAGCGGTTGTCGAGTCCACGCTGCGTGCGCTCGAACGTAACAAGGGCTACGTCGTGCCCGGTGCGTCGAACTTCGCCGCCGCACACCTGATGCCCCGCCGCCCACGCACCCTGGTGGCGCGCATCGCCAAGTTCGTCACCCGCGGACTGGCCGACGGCGGCCGCCCGATCAGCCCCGCGCTTTCTTCGGCCACCGCCTGAGCGCACGAAAAAGGCCCCGGGGGCACGCCCCGGGGCCTCGATCGAAGCGAGAAGTCAGTTCGCCCAAACGGATTCGATCGGCGTCGCCTCGCTCGGCGGCGGGGTGGGAATGCCGTTGGGGGTGCGGGAGAACCGCGGCGCGGGGGCGTGCTGGGTGATGTTGTCGACCTCGATCAGCGAACCCCTGGCCGCGATGTGCTCGTTGCGGGTGGCCTCCTCGAAGGTGAGGACGGGGGAGACGCAGGCGTCGGTGCCGACGAAGATCTCCGCCCACTCGTCGCGGGTCTTGGTCAGGAAGCGTTCCGTGAACAGCTTTTTCAGCGTTTCCTGACCCGCCGGATCGAGCTGGTACGGCAGGCCCTCGGGGTTGATGTCGAGGCCGGCCAGCAGCTGGGCGTAGAACTGTGGCTCGATCGAGCCGACCGCCATGTACTTGCCGTCGGCGGTTTCATAGGTGTCGTAGAACGACATTCCGGTATCGAGCAGGTTCACCCCGCGCTCGTCGGACCACGCGCCGTACCCGCGCATACCCCAGATCATGTGCGAAAGAGCCAGCGCGCCATCGACCATCGCGGCGTCGACTACCTGCCCCTTGCCGGAGCTCTGCCGCTCGACGAGCGCGGCGAGCAGGCCGAACACCAGGAACATCGAGCCGCCGCCGAAGTCGCCGACCATGTTCAGCGGCGGCACCGGGCGCTCACCCTTGCGGCCGATGGCATGCAGCACACCGGTGATGGAGATGTAGTTGATGTCGTGCCCGGCGCGATCGGCCAGCGGGCCTTCTTGGCCCCAGCCGGTCATCCGCCCGTAGATCAGCCGCGGGTTGCGCGCGAGCGCCTCGTCCGGGCCGAGCCCCATCCGCTCGGTCACCCCGGGCCGGAAGCCCTCGATGAGCACGTCCGCCTTCTCGATCAGCCCGAGCACCTTCGCGATGTCGGCCGGATCCTTCAGGTTGGCCTCGACGATGGTGCGCCCGCGCTGCTGCGGCCGGTCGAATCCGCCCGGTATCTGGCCTGCCCGCTGGATCCGCACCACGTCGGCGCCCAGATCGGCCAGCAGCAACGCGGCATGCGGCCCCGGCCCGATCCCGGCCAGCTCGATGACCCTGATGCCCGCGAGCGGGCCCTTGACGGCGGTGGATGGAGTGCTCACGCCCTACCTCGGTTCGTCGTTGATCCAGCGCACGGCGTCCCGGCGCTCCTCCGGAAGGGGCCCGGAGGGTGTATTGACAGTATGACAATAACGCCGTGCCTCGCACCCGACGCCCTCCCGTCCGGACGGCGCGGTCGAGGCGCGGTCCGTGAATGCCGGTCCACTTACGCTGTCCACGCGGCGTCCGCCGTGCACCGGCTCACCCGGTACGACACAATCCCAGCAGCGCACTATTCGCGGGAGCGTCCGGCGAGCCTGCGCGGTGAGGTGGAGTCATGCGGGAGCCCAGCGAGGCACGATCATGAGTGCTGCGGGTGAGGTCATCGTCGGCCTGGTCATTCTCGTCGGTCTATTGGGCATCATCATCCCGATCCTGCCCGGCGTCATCCTGATCTTCGGCGCTATCGCGGTGTGGGCCTTCATGACCGGCGGTGCGACGGCCTGGACCGTCTTCGCCGTCAGCACGGCCCTGCTCGTCCTGTCCGGCGTCATCAAGTACACCTGGCCCGGCCGGAAGATGAAGGACGCGGGCGTGGCCAACCGCTCGCTGGTGCTCGGCGCGGTCCTCGGCATCATCGGCTTCTTCGTGATCCCGGTAGTCGGCCTGTTCGTCGGCTTCGTGCTCGGCGTCTACCTCTCCGAACTGCACCGGTTGCGCGTCGGTCAGCAAGCCTGGCAGGCAACGGTGCACGCGCTCAAGGGCGTCGGCCTGTCCATGCTCATCGAACTCCTGGGCGCCCTGCTCGCCACCGGCATCTGGGTGGTCGGCGCGATCGCCACCTAGCTCACTCTGGGCAGGGTCCCTGCATCGAGTCGTGTTGTCTACCAGCGCTACTCGATGATCGGCAACGGAATGGTGTCCACCGCTTCGGGTTTGGGGAGACTGTCGCGGCGGATAGGCAACGTGGGTTGTTCCGCGGTGTACAGCGGCAGCGTGGGCGCCGGGTCGGTGGGCAGCGCGCGAACCCGGGCGGGCAACCGGTAGAAAGCGCGGGCGTTGTCCTCCAGGACGGCGAACATGTCGGTGCCGACCACATCGCAGATGAGGTCGACGTCGGAGTCGCGGAAGGGGCGGCCCGCCCGGGTACCGGGCAGGTCGGTGCCGAACATCAGCGCCTCGGGATTGACCGCGTGGATACGGCGCAGCGTGTCGGCGACGTTCAGCGAGACGCGGCCGAAACCGGTCGCCTTGACCTTGGCGCCGCGATCGACCAGATCGAGCAGGAACGGCAGACCCTCCTCGGACATGCCGAGATGGTCGATGGCGAACACCGGCAGCTTGGAGATGACCGGCTGCAACGAGGCGAGCATCTGACCGTCGATATAGACCTCGACGTGCCAGCCGACCAGCTCGTACGCGCGCAACGCCTGCAGGGTCATGCCGGTGATGTCGGCGGCGGCGCGCTTGAGATTGAACCGCAGCCCGCGCACGCCGATGCGGTCCAGCTCGAGGATCTCGTCGTCGGTGGCGTCCAGATCCAGGCGGGTGACGCCGACCCAGCCCTCGCCCAGCTCGGCGAGGGCCGCCTTCAGATACGTCTGATCGGTGCCCTGGAACGATCCGCTGACCACGGCGCCGCCGCCGACGTCGAAGCGCGACATGCGCTTTCGATAGTCGGCGATGGTGAAGTGGCCGGGCAGGTAGCCCTCGTTCTCGAACCGCGGGAACCGCGGATCGAAGATGTGGAAATGGGCATCGAACACCTGTACAGAATGCCTCAGTACGCGTCGTTCCGCTGTTACGGACCCAACAAGCGCGTCGGGTCAGACCTTGTGCGGCTCGCTGGCGCGCAGCATGTCTTCCCGCTCGACCACCTTGACGCGCTCGCGGCCCTCGGGCTCGCCGAGCGAGCGCTCGTGCGCGTCCAGGCGGTACCAGCCCTGCCAGGTGGTGAACGGAATGCCCTTGCCCTCCAGGAACTCGGTGACCGCGTCCAGCTCCGGCCGCTCGGCCGGGGTGAAGTTCGCGCTGTCGTCGAGCAGGCAGGCCACGGTCTCGTTGGCGTCGCCCTTGGTGTGGCCGATGAGGCCGACCGGGCCGCGCTTGATCCAGCCGGTGACGTAGGTGGCCGGGACGTAGCGGTCGGCGCCGTCGGCGTTCTCGTCGGCGATGACCCGGCCCGCCTCGTTGGGCACGGTGCCCGCCTGGTCGTCGAACGGCAGGTTGGTCAGGTTCTGCGACAGGTAGCCGACGGCCCGGTAGACCGCCTGCACGTCCCATTCCTTGAACACGCCGGTGCCCTTGACGTTGCCGGTGCCGTCGAGCTGGGTGCGCTCGGTGCGCAGGCCGACGACCTTGCCCGCCTCGTCGCCGAGGATCTCGGCCGGCGACTCGAAGAAGTGCAGGAACAGCTTGTGCGGCCGGTTGCCGACGTCGCGAATGGCCCACTGCTCCAGCGTGTTCGCGATCATGTCGACCTGCTTGGAGTGGCGGCGCGCGGCCTCGGAGCCCTCGTCGTACTCGATGTCCTCGGGATCGACGATGACCTCGATGGTCGGCGAATGATCCAGTTCGCGCAGCTCCAGCGGGGTGAACTTGGCCTGCGCCGGGCCGCGGCGGCCGAACACGTGCACCTCGAGCGCCTTGTTGGCCTTGAGGCCCGCGTAGACGTTCGGCGGGATCTCGGTCGGCAGCAGCTCGTCGCCGGTCTTGGCCAGCACCCGAGCCACGTCGAGCGCGACATTGCCGACGCCGAGCACGGCGACCTTCTCCGCGTCCAGCGGCCAGGTGCGCGGCACGTCCGGGTGGCCGTCGTACCAGGACACGAAGTCGGCCGCGCCGTAGGAGCCGTCCAGCCCGATGCCGGGGATGCCCAGCGCGCGGTCGGCGTTGGCGCCGGTGGAGAAGATGACCGCGTCGTAGAACGTGCGCAGGTCGTCGAGGGTGATGTCGGTGCCGTAGTCGATGTTGCCGAGCAGGCGCACCTGCGGCTTGTCGAGGACCTTGTGCAGGGCGGTGATGATGCCCTTGATGCGCGGGTGGTCCGGCGCGACGCCGTAGCGGATGAGCCCGAACGGCGCGGGCATACGCTCGAACAGGTCGATGCTGACCTCGGCATCGGACTTCATCAGGGCGTCGGCGGCGTAGATCCCCGCGGGTCCGGCGCCAACGATGGCGATGCGGAGCGGGCGAGTCCCGGCGGCGTGAGCCTCAGGCCCGGAGGCGGCAGCTTGCGTAACCACGGAGGGCCCGCGAACGCCGCTGATCGACTCTGCACTCTGTTCGGTCATCTTTTACGCGCACCCTTTTGGTTGAGAAACAAATACGGCGTCTTCCTTAGCCTAGGCTAAGTTACGCGCTGGCTGGTTGCACCTGACGATGCGGACACCGGAGTTGTCGGCTCGTGGCCATTCCGGTCGCGGCTATGACAGCAGGCCGCAGTCTCGCGATTCTATCGGTGGCGGTGAACGGGGCCGCCGCCGGTGCGTGAACTGAACGGATGCCGCGCGATCCGTTCTGTCCGGCTTACCCGATCTCGCGGCGCTGATTCCCCTGCGGTGCGGCGGACTTCGTAAGGTCTGGATGCGTGCGGTGGGGGTGAGCACCGGATAAGCCCGCCGACCAGGGATCATGCTCGTATGAGCAAAGAGCAGCAGCCTGCGGAGGACGAAGTCATCAAGGTCGATCAGACCGACAAGCGTTCCGCCGCACCGATCATCGCGGCCGCCGTCATCGCGGTGCTCGTGCTCGCCGGGATCGTGATCGGCGGGGTGCTGTCGCCCGCTGAGAAAAATGTCACAGAATCCGACCGGATCGCGGCCGCGGTGCGCGGCTTCGTCGAGGGCTCCAACAGCACCGATCTGGTGCCCCCACCAGGCACGGGCTGCCCGGGCTTCGACCCGAAACGCTCCCCGCTGGCCGGGCGCTCCGGCGGCGGAAAGACCGTGGAAATCACGAAACTCGTCGATCCGAAGGTGGACGGCGATCGCGCGATGGCGACGGTCACCACCAAGGTCGACGGCGACGAGGCGACCTCGACCTGGAATCTGACCCGATCCGGCGACAAATGGCTGGTCTGTAATTGAGCATTCTCATACCGTGAGCAGCCGTTTGACAGGGTGACCCCTGTCGAGGCAATCTCAGCAGAAGGTCATGAGAACCAGTGTCAAGCCCCGGCAATACTGGTCGGCAACCCTCCTCCGCGGTGGGGTGCTCCGGGTGACGACCTGGCCGCGCGTCAAACCCGAGCGCGGCAAGTGCGGATTCTAGGAGGGTCCAGATGAGTTATGCCGGTGACATCACTCCCCAGCAGGCCTGGGAACTGTTGCGAGACAACCCCGAAGCCGTCCTGGTCGACGTGCGCACCGAGGCCGAATGGAAGTTCGTCGGCGTGCCCGACACCAGTTCGATCGAGCGCCCGACGGTACTGATCGAGTGGGTCGACTCGACCGGCACGCGCAACGGTGAGTTCACCGAGCAGCTGGTCGAGGCGCTGGACGGGCACAACCGGGAGGCGCCGGTGATCTTCCTCTGTCGCTCCGGTCAGCGCTCTATCGGCGCGGCCATCGCCGCGACGCAGGCCGGTTTCGGCACCTCCTACAACGTGCTCGAGGGCTTCGAAGGCCCGGTCGACGCGAACGGACATCGGGGCGGCAGCGGCTGGCGCGCCCTCGGCTTGCCGTGGCGGCAGTCATGAGCAGCTGCTGTTCGCTCGACGCGTTGTCGCGGAGCTCTGTCGTAGGGAGGCAGTCGTGATCACAGGTGGTGCTTTCGACAAGCCGCTGCCCGAAGGAGTCGGTCCCGCGACGCTCGGTGTGCGAGGGGGCTTGCGGCGCTCCGGTTTCGAGGAAACCTCGGAGGCGCTGTACCTGACCTCCGGTTTCGTCTACGAGAGCGCGGAGGCCGCCGAGGCCGCGTTCACCGGTGACGTCGAGCATTTCGTCTACTCCCGCTACGGCAATCCGACGGTCGCCATGTTCGAGGAGCGGATGCGGCTGCTCGACGGCGCCGAAGCGTGTTTCGCCACCGCGAGCGGAATGTCGGCGGTATTCACCGCTTTGGGCGCGCTGCTCGGCGCCGGTGATCGACTGGTGGCCGCGCGCAGCCTGTTCGGGTCCTGCTTCGTGGTGTGCAACGAGATCCTGCCGCGCTGGGGCGTGGAGACCGTCTTCGTCGACGGCGAGGATCTGGACCAGTGGGAGCAGGCGCTGTCGGTGCCCACCCAGGCGGTGTTCTTCGAGACACCGGCCAACCCGATGCAGACTCTGGTCGACGTGCGCCGGGTCACCGAGCTCGCGCACGCCGCGGGCGCGAAGGTGGTGCTGGACAACGTCTTCGCCACCCCGCTGCTGCAGCGCGGTTTCGAACTGGGTGCCGATGTCGTCGTCTACTCGGGCACCAAGCACATCGACGGCCAGGGCCGGGTGCTCGGCGGCGCCATCCTCGGTGCCAAGGACTACATCGAGGGTCCGGTGAAAACCCTGATGCGCCATACCGGTCCGGCACTGAGCCCGTTCAACGCGTGGACGCTGCTCAAGGGTTTGGAGACGATGCCGCTGCGCGTGCGCCACTCCACCGAGTCGGCGCTGCGCATCGCCCGTTTCCTGGAGACCAACAAGGCCGTCAGTTGGGTGAAATACCCCTTCCTGGAGTCACATCCGCAGCACGACCTGGCCACCGGTCAGATGAGTGCGGGCGGCACCGTGGTCACCTTCGAACTGAACGCGCCCGCCCACGAGGCCAAGAAGCGCGCCTTCGAGGTGCTCAACCGCCTGCGCATCGTCGACATCTCCAACAACCTCGGCGATGCCAAATCCCTGATCACCCACCCCGCCACCACAACCCACCGCGCCATGGGCCCCGAAGGCCGGGCCACCATCGGCCTCTCCGACGGCGTGGTCCGCATCTCCGTCGGCCTGGAGGACGTCGAAGACCTCCTCGCCGACCTCGACCACGCCCTCGGCTAGCAACGAACGACAAAGGCTCCACCCGCCACTTGCGACGGGTGGAGCCTTTGTCGTCGATCAGGCCAGGGCGCGCAGGCGAGGGGCCAGGTCGCGCTGGAAGAGGTCGAGGAAGCGGCGCTGGTCGTGGCCGGGGGCGTGGAAGACCAGGTGGTTCAGGCCGGCGTCGAGGTAGGGCTTGATGAGGTCGACGGCCTGGTCGGGGTCGCTGGCGACGATCCAGCGCTTGGCGATCTGCTCGATCGGCAGGGCGTCGGCGGCGGCCTCCATCTCGATCGGGTCGGTGATGCTGTGCTTCTGCTCCGGCGTCAGGCTCAGCGGGGCCCAGAAGCGGGTGTTCTCCAGCGCCAGTTCGGGATCGGTGTCGTAGGAGATCTTGATCTCGATCATCCGGTCGATGTCCTCGACGGTGCGGCCCGCCTTTGCGGCGCCCTCGGCGACCGCGGGCATCAGCTTCTCCGTGTAGAGCTCCATGCCCTTGCCGGAGGTGCAGATGAAACCGTCACCCGCGCGGCCCGCGTAGCGCGCGACCAGCGGTCCGCCTGCCGCCACGTAGACCGGGATGCCGCCCTTGGGCACGTCGTAGATCGACGCGCCGACGGTGTTGTAGTACTCGCCTGCGAAGTCCACGCGGTCGCCGGTCCACAGCGCGCGCATGAGCTCGACCGCCTCGCGCAGCCGGGCGAAACGCTCCTTGAACTCCGGCCATTCGCCCTTGTACCCGGTGGCGATCTCGTTGAGCGCCTCGCCGGTGCCGACGCCGAGCATGATCCGGTCGGGGTACAGACACCCCATGGTGGCGAAGGCCTGCGCGATCACGGCCGGGTTGTACCGGAAGGTGGGGGTGAGCACCGAGGTGCCGAGCTGGATCCGCTCGGTGCGCTCGCCGACCGCGGCCATCCAGGCCAGCGAGAACGGCGCGTGCCCGCCCTTGTGCCGCCACGGCTGGAAATGGTCGCTCACCGTGGCACTGTCGAGGCCGTGTTCCTCGGCCAGCACCGCGATCTCCACCAGTTCCCGCGGCCCGAACTGTTCGGCCGACGCCTTGTATCCGAGCTTGAGCTCACCCATGTGCGCCACTCCTGTCGCTTCGCTGCACACCTGCGGTGCGGGCATTCCCGCACCCTTGTCGACCGCCGACACGCTGCGGTCATGTCTCGCTGCAACCGCAACGAGGTTACGGACCTTCCCGCCCTCGGCGATCGTATGCGCCCGGTCCGACGCGCGCACATAGCCGTTTCCGACCCGTGGTCGGTGGCGCCCGCTAGTGTGCGAAGGGTCGCATCGACGCGGACCTCCCCCTTGAACCTCTTCGATAGCGGACAATTGTCTGGTGACTGACGAACCGATCCTGTCCTATCTGACCGACATGGACGGTGTGCTGGTGCACGAGGACCAACTGGTGCCCGGCGCCGACGAGTTCCTCGCCGAGCTGCGCGCCAACGAGACCCCGTTCCTGGTGCTGACCAACAACTCGATCCGCACCCCGCGCGACCTGCAGGCCAGGTTGCGCCACACCGGCCTCGACATCCCCGAGACGGCGATCTGGACCTCCGCGCTGGCCACCGCCACCTTCCTGGACGAGCAGCGACCCAACGGCACCGCGTACGTGGTCGGCGAATCCGGTCTCACCACCGCGTTGCACGAAATCGGCTACGTGCTCACCGACAGCAACCCCGACTACGTGGTGCTCGGCGAGACCCGCAACTACTCGTTCGAGGCGATCACCACCGCGATCCGGCTGATCGAGCGCGGCGCCAGTTTCATCGCCACCAACCCCGACCCGACCGGCCCGTCGCGCGACGGCTCGCTGCCCGCGACCGGTTCGGTGGCCGCGCTGATCACGCGCGCCACCGGTCGCGACCCGTACTACATCGGCAAGCCCAACCCGCTGATGATGCGTTCGGCGCTGCGCCGGATCGGTGCGCACTCGCAGTCCACGGTGATGATCGGCGACCGGATGGACACCGACGTCATCTCCGGGCTGGAGGCGGGTATGCGCACCATCCTGGTCACCACCGGTATCTCCACGCGCGCCTCGGTCGAGGCGTATCCGTATCGGCCGACCATGGTGCTCGACTCCGTGGCCGATCTGGTCGGGCGGACGAAGGAGCCGTTCGCGGACTGATCGCGGGCGCCGACGGGAGCGGGCTGTGCTCGGTCATGCGGCAGGGCATGTCAACCCTGTTCTTCGGCGATCGCGTCCAAAGCGGTGGACAGCATGGTGAGCATCTCCACGGTCGCCACGAGCTGTTCGAGGCCGAGCTCGTCCACCAGCCGCTTGGCCACCACCGCATGCTGCGGATTGATCCGGCGCACCGCCGCCAGGCCCGCGTCGGTGACCGCGACCAACTTCGCGCGGCGGTGCGCCGGGTTCGGCCGGTATTCGGCAAGGCCCTTGTCCACCAACAGGTCCGCGATGCGCTGCACGCTCTGCCGGGTGATGCCCATCTCCCGGGCGATGCCCGCCACCGGCAGTGGTTCGGCCAGCACCGCCCCGAGCACCTGCCACCAGGCCGCGGTGAGCCCCGCCGGGCGCGCCAGTTCCTCGGCGATCGCGAGGAACTGACCGTTCAGCCGAAATGACGTGATGGCGGCCGTGGCGAACAGTTCCTGTTCATTCCTGGTCACTTCCACCTCCTGGCGATCCGGCCGTCCGGCCGGATCGCCGCGTGATTCTTCCGCATCAGACGTGCGCGCCCGACCGCTGCTCCTCGTACTCGGCGAGCACCGCCCAGCCCGCCGGATCGGAGTGCCCGTACAAGCGGTACCACCCGTCGAGCACGTGCGGCTCGTACACGCCGAGTTTGCCGAGCGCCGCCTGTGCGAACTCGAACGGTGCGGTGCCACCCGCAGTGATCAGATCACCATCGGTCACCGCGGCCTCGTCCGAGTAATTGTCGGCCCCCGCGTATCCGCTGTAGAGCAGGAATTCCCGGACATTGCTCGTGTGCTTGCGCGTATCGAGCAGACCTTCCCTGGCCAGCCCGAGCGTCGCACCGCAGATCGCCGCGACCGGAACTCCCGCCTCGAGGAACTCGCGGGCCTTGCGCGCGAACGGCATGAGTTCCTCGCCGTCCCACGTGTCGGCGCCCGCCAGGATCAGCATCGAGCTCGCGGCGGGCGTGAGATCGGCCAGTGCCATGTCCGGCACGATGCGCATCCCGCCGAGCGTGGTGATCGGATCAGTGGTCAGCCCAACCGTTTTGGTCTGCCAGGTGCCCGGCTCCCGCTGCCAGGTGGTCCGGTTGATGTGCGCCGTGGTCGCGCCGATCTCCCAGTCGGAGAAGGTGTTGTAAACGGCTACGTGAACTGTCTTCGTGGTCATGACAGTATCCTGTCATATTTGACAGCATGCTGTCAATAGGTCGAGCGGCCCGACATTAAGCTGGAAGCATGCGGATCTCGGTTGCTGCGGACGAACGCGTCGGAGTGGCGCGGGAACTGGTCGAAGAGCTCATCCGGCGCGGCCACGAAACGCTGCCGCACGGCGCGCTCGCGGAGACCGAACGGGACGACTGGGCCTGGGCCAGCGAGGCCGCGGCCCGCGACGTCGCCCAGGGCCGCGCCGACCAGGCGATCGTCTGCTGCTGGACCGGCACCGGCGCCTCGATCGCCGCCAACAAGGTCACCGGCGTCCGCGCCGCCCTCTGCGCCGACGCTGAGACGGCAAAAGGTGCCCGCCAATGGAACGACGCGAACGTCCTTGCCCTGAGCCTGCGTTCGACGTCCACCGCGGAACTCCAGGAAATCCTCGACGCCTGGTTCACCGGCGAGCCCAGCGCCGAATCCGACGATCAGGCCAACATCACCCACCTGTCCGCGATCGAACAGAGCAACCGGCACTGAGCTGATTCCGCGCTCCAGAACCAATCTGACCTGCGGTTGTTTGGTAATGGGTGGTAGCGCGCCTTCGATGAAGTTAGGTGAGTCACCCAATAGATGACTTGCTATCAATCAATGGAGTATCCGTGCATTACCGCTTCAGCGGTCTCGGTTTTCTTGTCGGTGTGGGCGCGTTCGTCGTGCTCGTCAGTGGCTGCTCGGCTCAGCCGGCGTCGCCATCCCGAACATCCGCAACCTTGCCTGCCACAACAACAATCAGTTCGACGAGTCTTGTCCCGTCCAGCACGACCAGCGTGCCGACCACGACCAGTGCGCCGATCTCGACCACGACCAGTCCACCGGTCACCACTGTCGCGCCCGCCCCGCCGGCCGTAGCGGTGCCGCGTACGACGGTGGCATTGCGCCCGCCGCCGCCCGCCCCGGCACCGCCTGCTCCCGCACCGCCGGCGAGCGATCCCGGTTCGGCCTGCGGCCCCGATTCGTACATCAACTCCAGCGGCAACTGTGTCCACAACCCGGTGCAGGCCCCGTCCGCGCCGGCCGGTGCCACCGCGAAGTGCAAGGACGGCACCTACTCGTTCAGCCAGACTCGTCGCGGCACCTGCTCGGGCCACGGCGGCGTCGCGACTTGGTTATGAGCGGGGTTACGCGCGGCGGAGGGCGAAGATGCGGAGGTCGCGGGTGGTGCGGTTGCGGTAGGCGGCGTAGGCGCCGGTGATCTCGACGAAGCGGGCGAAGATCGCGTCCTTGGCTTCGGGTTCGACGAGGGTGGCTTCGACGGGGATGCGCTGGCCGGCGATGGCTACGGTGGCGGTGGGGGTGGCCAGCAGGTTGGCGGTCCAGGCGGGGTGGCGTTCCTGGCCGAAGTTGCTGCCGATCACGTACAGCACGTCGCCGTCGTGCACGTAGAGCAGTGGCTGGGTGCGCGGCCGGCCGGACTTGCGGCCGATGGTGGTCAGCAGGATCACCGGGGCGCCGATCGGGCCGAGCACGGTGTACTTGGCGTCGGTGCGCTCGAGCAGGGCACGGTCCAGCGGGGTGATCTTGCGGACGAACCAGGAACCGGGCTTGGTCGCGGCGAACTTGTTTGCTAGCCGGGACAGTACGTTGGTGCGCGAACCCCACTGCCGGTCCGGAAATTGTTCAGCCATGCGCGGACTATATCGGCCGATCCGGGTGTCCGGGACCCGAGCGAGCGCCGTCAGCAGGCCGCGGACCGCCCGCAGCCGGTAGAGCCGCGCAGGTGGCATCCCCGCCGCGCTCGATTCCGAACGCCTCGTGACGACTGTCTCGCAGGCGAGCCTGATTAGCGGTTGGTTCACTAAGCTTTCGGGCATGGCCGATCATGCTCCTTCCACCGTGTATATCGCCTCGCCCGAGGGGGACACCGGGAAGTCGACGGTGGCGCTCGGCGTGCTCCAGATGTTGTGCGCGACCACCGCGCGGGTCGGCGTCTTCCGGCCGATCACCCGGTCGACCACCGAGCCGGACTACATCCTCGAGCTGCTGCTCGAGCACAGCACCGCCGATATCGACTACGCGCAGGCCACCGGCGTCACCTACGAGCAGGTGCACGCCGACCCGGACGCCGCGATCAGCGAGATCGTGATGCGGTTCCACGAGGTCGCGAAGGTGTGCGACGCGGTGGTGGTGGTCGGCAGCGATTACACCGATGTCGCCAGCCCCAGCGAGCTGCGCTTCAACGCCAGGATCGCCGTGAATCTCGGTGCTGCGGTGCTGCTGGTGGTGCGCGGCGCCGATCGCACGCCCGTCGAGGTGAAGCAGCTGGCCGAGCTGTGCCAGAGCGAGCTGGCCCTGGAACACGCGCAGTTGGTCGCCATCATCGCCAACCGCTGCGACCCCGCTCAGATCGATGATGTCGCCGCCGCCTTGCGTACCTCCGCCGTGCCGACTTGGACGCTGCCCGAAGTGCCGCTGCTCATCTCGCCGACCATGGCCGAACTGTGCAGCGCCATCGACGGCGAAATGTACAGCGGTGACCAGGAATTGCTGCAGCGCGAGGCGCTGAAGATCATGGTCGGCGGCATGACCGCCGAGCACATTCTGGAGCGACTGGTGGACGGCGTCGTGGTGATCGCGCCAGGCGACCGGTCCGACGTGCTGCTCAGTGTGGTGAACGCGCATGAGGCAGAAGGCTTTCCGTCGCTGTCGGGCATCATCATGAACGGCGGCATGCTGCCCCATCCCGCGGTGGCGCGGCTGATGACCGGCCTGAAACCCAAGCTGCCGATCCTCACCACCGAGCTCGGCACCTACGACACCGCGAGCGCCGCGTACCGCACCCGCGGCCGCATGTCGGCGGGCAGCCCGCGCAAGGTCGACACCGCGCTGGCGCTGATGGAGGAACACGTCGACGCCGTGGAGTTGTTGCGGCGCATCGAAGTTCCGCGCACCAGCGTCGTGACGCCGCAGATGTTCGAGTACCAGCTCATCGAACGCGCCAGGGCCGACCGTAAACGGATCGTGCTGCCGGAGGGCGACGACGACCGCATCCTGCGCGCGGCCGGTCGGGTGCTGCAGCGCAAGATCGCCGATCTGGTGATCCTCGGCGACGAGCAGCTGGTCCGGGCACGTGCCGCCGAACTCGGCGTCGACATCTCCGCCGCGGAGGTGCTCGATCCCCGAACCTCCGGCTACCTCGACGATTTCGCGAAGGAATACACCGAGCTGCGCAAGCACAAAGGCATGACCGTCGAGCGCGCCCGCGAAACCATGGCCGACATCTCGTATTTCGGCACCATGATGGTCTACAAGGGCATCGCCGACGGCATGGTCTCCGGCGCCGCGCACACCACGGCGCACACCATCCGGCCGTCGTTCGAGATCATCAAGACGGTGCCGGGGGTGTCCACCGTGTCCAGCGTGTTCCTCATGTGTCTCGCCGACCGGGTGCTCGCCTACGGCGACTGCGCGGTGGTACCGGACCCGACCTCGGAGCAACTGGCCGACATCGCGATCTCCTCGGCGGGCACGGCGGCCCGGTTCGGTATCGAACCGCGCATCGCCATGCTGTCCTACTCGACCGGCGAATCCGGCAGCGGCGCGGACGTGGACAAGGTGCGGGTGGCCACCAAGCTGGTCCGCGACCGGACGCCCGAGCTGCCGGTGGAGGGCCCGATCCAGTACGACGCGGCGATCGAGCCGACCGTGGCCACCACCAAGCTGCCCGACTCCGAGGTGGCGGGCCGGGCGACGGTGTTCGTGTTTCCCGATCTCAATACCGGCAACAACACCTACAAGGCGGTGCAGCGCAGCGCCGGGGCGATCGCCATCGGGCCAGTGCTGCAGGGCCTGCGCAAGCCGGTCAACGACCTGTCCCGTGGTGCGCTGGTCGCCGACATTGTCAATACCGTGGCGATCACCGCGATCCAAGCCCAGGGGGACTGAGTGTCTTTCGGGCCACAGGTGGTTCGCGATACGGAACAGGCGGCCCGCGAAGGTGGTTGCTGGGGAATGTGGGACCACCAATCCAGCAGGCGTGATGAGTAGCGCGCCGGACCTCGGTGCCCCGCCGAACACAGGAGGCGTGATGAGCGAAAGTACCGACGACCTGGTGCTGGTGATCAATTCCGGCTCGTCGTCCATCAAGTACCAACTCCTGGATCCGGAATCGGGCGCGGTGACGGCCTCCGGCATGGTCGACCGAATCGGCGAGGACAACGCCGGGATCGAGCATCACGCCGACGGCGAAACCACCGAGCGGCGCAGCGCTGTCGCCGATCACACAGCCGGGTTGCGGTTGATCTTCGACACGTTCGCCGCGACCGGACACGACCTGACCCGCTCCGGGATCCGCGCGGTAGGGCACCGGGTGGTGCACGGCGGCGAGGTGTTCTACCGGCCGACGCTGATCGATGACGACGTGGTCGCGGCGATCTCCGACCTGTCTTCCCTTGCCCCGCTGCACAATCCGGCGAATGTCGCGGGCATCGAGAGCGCCAGGGAACTGCTGCCCGACGTGCCGCAGGTGGCCGTGTTCGACACCGCGTTCTTCCACGGCCTGCCCGACGCCGCGAAGACCTACGCCATCGACGCCAAAGTTGCTGCCGCGCACGGTATCCGGAAGTACGGCTTCCACGGCACCTCGCACGAGTACGTGTCCGGGCAGGTCGCCGAGCTGCTCGGCCGCGACCCGGCGCAGCTGAACCAGATCGTTTTCCACCTGGGCAACGGTGCTTCCGCCTCGGCGATCCGTGGCGGGCACCCGACCGACACCACCATGGGCCTGACCCCGCTCGAGGGCTTGGTGATGGGCACCAGGTCCGGTGACCTCGACCCGGGCATCATCGCGCACCTGGTCCGCTCGGCCCACTTCGACATCGACCAGGTCGACAAGCTGTTGAACCGGGATTCCGGCATCAAGGGCCTGTCCGGCGTCAACGACTTCCGCGAACTGCAGCGCCTCATCGACAACGGTGACACCGCGGCGAGACTCGCCTACGACGTCTACATCCACCGCCTGCGCCGCTACCTCGGCGCCTACCTGATCGACCTGGGCGGCGTCGACGCGATCACCTTCACCGCGGGTGTCGGCGAGAACAGCCCACAGGTCCGCGCCGACGCGCTGGCCGGTCTGTCCCGCTTCGGCATCGAGATCGACCCCACGGCGAACACCGCGAAAGACCGTACCGCCCGGCGCATTTCACCGCCGGACGCGGAGGTCACCGTGCTGGTCGTACCCACGAACGAAGAACTGGCCATCGCCCGCGCCGCCCACCAGGTCGCCGAAAGCGCCTGACACCCGCCCTGCCACCGAAACGATCTGTTCCCCATTCGCAGCCAACAGATTTCGCACGCACATGGGTAACTCACCGGGCACGGGCCAACCCGACCGCCTAGTTACCGCCGCCCGCCCGACGTCACCCCCGCGGCACCTGACTCTGGCCTGAATACGCGGAGAGGCGGGTGAGCGCCCGGTCGGGAGGGAAGGCCGACCGGGCCGGATCTCCCGCCACATGTCAGCGCCGGCTTGGAGGGCAGTCCGCGGCGGCGCGGCCCGAGAGCGGCGAGGGCATCGCTGTCCCGGTGACATGCGGTGGTGGTGCGAGCCTCGATGTGCCGCACGAACCTGATCCGAGACAGATCCTGCCGAACCCATCATGAGGATTTCGTGAACGTCTCAGACCCAGGTCTTGGCGCGGATCGAGTTGGCGAGATCGACCAGCGCGTACCGGTGGTTACGCCCGGGGGCGCTGCGCGCGAGCGCACGCAACCCCGCCTCGGTGCCCTCCCGCAGGCACCGTTCGGTGAACGGCGCGCCGAACAGCGTGGCGTCGGGCCGTTTCGGGGTGTTGCCCGCCTGCAACCAGGCTAGTGCGGCACCGAGGACGAGCACCCGCATCTGGACCGCGCGTCCCTCGCCGGCGGGCAGGCTCTGCACCCGGGAGGCGGAGATGTGCAAGGTCGATTCGTCGAGCTCGGCCACCGGGGCGGCGGTGAGCAAGAGCAGCACCGCGGTCATCCGGGCGGTGGTGAAATGCCGTGAGGCGGCCGGTACTTCGTCGAGCGCGTGCACCGCGTCCACCACGCGATCGACCGCCGCGAGCTGCCTGGCCAGTCCGAAGGCGGCACTCACCACCGCACGGTCGGTGCGCCAGACGGTGTCGTAGAACTTCTCCGCGTACGCCCGCCACTGGTCCGGATCCGGCGAATCCCAATGTTGCAGAATCAATTCCGCGGTCGCGGCCAGCGCCAACTTGGGCCCGATCTCGCCGGGCAGCACGCACAGCACCCGGTCGAAGCTGGCGAAAGCCTGCTCGTACTCCACGTCGAGCAGCTGGGCCAGCCCGCGATACCAGCTGACGCGCCAATCGTTTTCGGGGAGCCTGGACAGCAGATGCAACACCGAGGCCGACTCGCCGAGATCCAGCCGGACCCGCGCCTCGGCCAGCCGGAGCTCCAGATCCAAGGTCTCCGGGGCATTGTCGGGGTCGGTCTCGGCCCGTTCCTGGGCGGCCCGGATGGCCTCCAGCGACTGGGCGGGCTCGGCATGCACGGTGGAGGCCAGCAGCGGCGCCGACGGGTCGCCCGAGTCGAGCAGCGGAACCGGCAGTGCCGCAACCACATCGCGGGCTTCGAGCAACTTGCTGCGCGCCCGGCCATCGGCGTAGGCGTCGGTCTGCCTGATCAGTTCCTCGGTGCCGAAGCTGGTTCGCGGCGGGCTGAACACCGTCGACAACTGCGGGTGCTCGGTGCCGGTCTCCATCGCGAGGATTTCCCGCAGCACCCCCGACATCTGCGCGGACATGGCTCGGGCGGACGGGAATCGGCGCTCCGGGTCCGGATCGGTCGCGCACAGCAACAGGCGGTGGAAGAACTCGTAGCGCGCCAGCACCGGATGGTCCGCGGGATCGGGAATGCCGTCGAGATAGCGGCCCTGCTCCATCGGCATCTCGAGGGTGAGCACTGCCAGGGTGCGCCCGACGGTGTAGATGTCCGACGCGACCGTCGGCCCGGTCTTCGCGATCTCCGGTGCCTGAAATCCCCTGGTGCCGTAGAGGTTTCCGTACGACTCGATGGTGGCGACGGCGCCCAGATCGATCAGCTTCACCTGGTCCTCGGTGACCATGATGTTGTCGGGCTTGAGATCGTTGTAGGTCAGCCCGATCGAATGCAGGTACTCCAGCGCGGGCAGGATTTCCAGCAGATAGGCGATGGCCTCGGCGACCGGCATCCGGTGCGGGCGGTCGTAGGAGTTGAGGATCTCGCGCAGCGACCGACCGCCGACGTACTCCATGACGATGTAGCCGATCGGCGCACCGTCCTGGTCGGTGTGCTCGACGAAGTTGTGGATCTTGACGATGCTGGCGTGTGCCACCTCGGCCAGGAATTGGCGCTCGGCGACGGCCACGGCCTGGGCCTCGGCGTCACCGGTGTGCAGCAGGCCCTTGAGCACCACCCAGCGATCGCTGACGTTGCGGTCGATCGCCAGATAGATCCAGCCGAGCCCGCCGTGCGCGATGCAGCCCTGCACCTCGTACTGACCGGACACGATGTCGCCTTCGTGCAGCGACGGCCGGAAATCGTAAGGGGCGCCGCAGGTATCGCAGGTGCCGGTGGTCAGCGCGGGCCGGATGGCGGTGGCCCGGCCGACCGGGTTGCCGCACCGCCAGCAGAACCGTTTGCCTTCCGACACAACGGGATCGGTCAAGACGGCGGCGCGCGGATCGGCAGGCTCGACCGTCGGGATCGGCACCAGCCCACCGCCGAGCTTGCGCACCGTCGGCCGGGACCGCGCGGTACGCACGCTGCGCCCCGAGGTCCGCATCGTCGCCGCCGAATCCGGCTCGGAGTCGGTACGCCATGCGCCGATGACGGTTTCGGCGGACGCCGCCGCACTGGGTGTCGGGCGTGAGCCTCGCGCGAGTTCGGTGTGCACCGGCTCGTCCACGTCCCGCGCACCTCGTGACAGCTCGGTGTGCGCGGGCTCGTCCACCTCTCGCGAACCCGTCGTCAGTTCGGTGGGTGCGGGCTCGTCCACTGCTCGCGATCCGCGCGATAATTCGGTATGTGCGGGCGCGTCCACCTCCCGCGATCCTCGCGACAGTTCGGTGTGCGCAAGCTCTTCAGCGTCCCGCGAACCCGTTGGCAGTTCTGTGTGCGCGGGCACGTCCGCTTGCCGTGAACCTCGCGATATCTCGGTGTGCGCAGGCTCTTCCGCACCCTCGCTGGAAACCATTGGGGTGGACACGGATTCGTCCGACTCGGAGGTGGCGTCGTCAGCTGTGTTCATCGGCCGTCAGTCCACGTAATTCGGTGCGGGCGGTCCCGGCGACGGGCCGAGCACGGTCAACCATTGGGCGTAGCTGCGGTCCCAGGTGCCGTCGTTGCGGATGCGGTCGAGCGTGCCGTTCACGAAGCGCACCAGATCGTCGTCACCCTTGGGGATCCCGATGCCGTAGGGCTCGACGCTGATGGTGTCGCCGACCACGGCCGTGTAGGGGTCCTGCGCGGCCAGGCCGGCCAGGATGGAGTCGTCGGTACTCACCGCGTCGACCTGCCGCTGCTGCAGCACGACGAGACAGTCGGCCCAGGTGGGCACCGAGAGCACGGTCGCGGCGGGCTGATAGTGCCGGATGCGGTCCAGCGAGGTGGTGCCGCGCACGATGCACACCCGCTTGCCCGCGAGATCGGCGATGCCGTTGATACCCGAGCTCTTCATCGCGAGCACCCGCTGTTTGGACCGCAGGTACACGGTGGAGAAGGTGACCTTCTGCCGCCGTTCGCAGGTGATCGTCATGGTCTTCGCGACGAGGTCCACGTCGTGTTTCTGCAGCGCCTGCTCCCGGTCGGCCGAGCCGAGGGTGCGATATTCGATCAGGTCCGGGCTGCCGAGCAGATCACGCGCGATCTCCCTGGCGATATCGGCGTCGAAGCCGACGATGGCGCCGGAGGTGGGATCGCGGAAGCTGAACAGGTTGCTGCCCGCGTCCAGCCCGACTATCAGCCTGCCGCGGGCCCGGATCGCATCGATCGTCGGCCCGCGCGCCGCGGTGCCCTCACCGGTCGGGCGCAGGCTGGCCGTCGGGTCGCCGCACTGCTGGTCCTTCGGCGTCGCGATCGGCGAATCGGTCAGCACCGGAACGGCTTTGGCGGGTAACGGCGGTTCGGTGTACTTGGCGGTGCTGGTCGGCAGCGGCGGCGGCGCGTCGCTGGTACAGCCGCCGGCCAGCGCGACGGCGGCGAGTGCGACGGCGAGGATGCCGTGCCCGCGCCTCATCGGTACTCCCGCAGTCGCGGCCACAGTCCGAGGCCGACGCAGCCCGCCGCGATGATGCCGAGCACCAGTGCGCCGGGCCCGAGGAAGTCGAGTACCCGCGCTGCCTGGGAGATGTTGTCGCGCAATGTATCCCGCGTCTCGTCGATGCCTTGCTCCAGTGCCTTGTCCAGTGCGTCCACCTGGGCCGCGACATCCGCGGCGCCCGGCCCGGTCGCCACCGTGGCCGCGCCGTTGTAGTCACCGCGGGCCAGCGTGTCGTTCATGCGCTGATGCGCCACCCGCCAACGGCCCAGTGCCGGAATGGCATTGCGCACTTCGTCGGCGGCGGGCGCGGAACTCGGGTAGCCGCCGAGTAGATCGGCGAGGCGGGCGATGTTCGCGTCATAGGTGCGGTCGTAGTCGCCGGTGGCGTCTCGGTTGACCAGCTTCAGCGTCTCCGCCGAACGTGCCTGCTGGGCCAGAATCCGGCTCTCGGTGAGCCGCGAGGCGGGCACCGCGCCGTCGTCGCGGCCGTTGATCATCGAGGTGGCCGACACCGCACCCGCGACCACGGTCCACGCCAGCAGCACCAGCACTGCCGCCGAGGCGAGCAGCAACCCGGGATTGAGCACCCGACGCCAGCGTTTGGCCAGGTCGAACTGTGCCCACACCAGCGCGGCCAGCGCGAGCAGCACCAGCACGATGGCGGTCCACGGCGGCCGCACGTGGTTGCGCTGCGCCTCGGTGACCGCCGCCGAACGCCGGTTGTGCAGTTCCTCGGCCATCGGCAGCACCGCCGTCTGCATCTGGTTGGAGGCTTCGCTCAGATAGGCGGCGCCCACGGGGTAGCCACTGCGATTGTTCGCGCGGGCGGTCTCCACGATGCCGGTGTACACCGGCAGGCTGGTGGCGATACCGGTGCGCAGCTGGGCATCGGTGTTGTCCGGTACGCCGGGCGCGGTGCCCGCGGCGCGGCCTGCCTCCGCCACCAATTCCGCGGCGGACTCGCCGACCGCCTGGCTGTAGCGGTCCCGCACCGCCTGCGGCTCCAGCCCGCCCGCGATGAACGCGGTGCTGGCCGCGGCGTCCGCGATGGACAGCGAGGTGTAGAGCCGATGCGCGGAGTACGCATCCGGCTCGGTGTCGTCGAGCAGCACGTCCAGGGTCTGCTGCCGGTCGCTCACGGTAGAACCGGTCACCCAGCCGGCGGCCAGGCACACGCCGATGAGGACAAGTCCGATCGCGATCAGCCGTCCCGGCGAGGAACTGGCGAACAGGCGCATCCGGGCCGGGTCGAACTGCTCGCGCATGAACGCGGCGCGCAGTGCCCCCGGACTATCCCGCGCGGCGAGCTCGGCGGTGGGCGACGGCCGGAGTACCGCCGTCGCCTGCTCGATCCGAGCCATGTCCACCTCCCCAGTCTGGGCCGCATTCGCGGATTTCTCGACGGACCGACCGGATATCCGGTCGCCCCGTGTCTGTCGTTGCGGAGTTTATTGTGGTCGTAGCGGTGCCGTGGCGTGTGAAATACCCCTGCTTGGCTGTGGGACGCCGGTGCCGCGACGGCGGAACGAGGATGGGTACCAGATGCGTGGTGACGGTGACGGGTGGTCGCGCGACCCCATTGGCATGCGGCGTTGGGGTCGTTTCGGAGCCGCCGGACTGCTGCTGCGCGCCCCGCTCGCCGACGGCGGATCGGCGGTGCTGATGCAGCACCGCGCGGCGTGGAGCCATCAGGGCGGCACCTGGGCGCTGCCCGGCGGCGCCAGGGACAGTCACGAGACCCCGGTGCATGCCGCGGTGCGCGAGGCGTGGGAGGAGGCGGGCATCGACCCCGCCGACGTCCGGGTGCGCGGCGAGCGGGTGACCGCGTCCGCACCGAGCGGCTGGACCTACACCACGGTGATCGCCGACGCCGTCGCGCCGCTGCCGACCAGCCGGAACAAGGAAAGCTCCGAACTGGCCTGGATTCCCGAGGCCGAGGTCGACGCCCGGCTGCTGCATCCCGGCTTCGCCGTGTCCTGGCCTGCGTTGCGCGCCGCGCCCGCCCGGGTCTGCCTCGACGAACTCGCGCACGACGAAGCCGTCGCCGCCGCACTGCCGCGCACGGTCGATCTGGCCGATCGAGGTTTCTTCTGGCTGCATGCCGACCCCCACGGTCCCGGCGGTTACGCGAGGATCGTCGATCCGGTGGACACCGCACCACCACCCGTCGACCCGGTACCGAACGGCACCCCCGTTGCCGAGGCCGTGCTCTCGCTCACCCTCGGTCAAGTCCTCTCCTGAGACCAGTACCCGCGCGGCCCGAACGCGAATCAAGCAGCGTTGGCGAGCAGCGCCGTCTTGAGTTGCCGGGCAGCGGCTTCCGGGTCCCGCGCTTCGGTGATCGCGCGCACCACGACGATGCGGTCCGCTCCCGCGGCAAGCACGTCGGGCAGGTTGTTCGCGTCGATCCCGCCTATCGCGAACCACGGCCGGGTCGGGTGCGCGTCGGAGGTGGAGCGCACCAGCTCGATGCCCGCGGCCTGCCTGCCCGGCTTGGTCGGGGTCGCGTAGACCGGCCCCGTGCAGAAGTAGTCGATGTGTTCGTCGATCGCGGCCAGCCCGGCCTGCGCGCGGTTGTGCGTGGAGCGCCCGATCA
>NZ_BJXA01000098.1 GCF_007990755.1 Nocardia ninae NBRC 108245
TCGTCGCAGCGCTGCGCAGTCGTCGGGGTGGAACACGACGGGGTCGCCTTCGCGTTCCCAGTCGATCCAGCTGGGCGCTTTGGTCAGCCATTCGGCGATGACAGGAATGGGGACGCCGGGGGAGGAGGCGAGCAGTGCAGCGACGGGGCTGTCCTCGTCGGTGGGTGGTTGGGTGGTCCAGCTGTCTGGTCGGGCGTTGCGGGCGTTGGTGCCGGTGGCGAGCCCGAGGACTTCAATCGGGCCCATCACTGGTGGGTTGGTATCGGTCACATCGATAGTGAGGCCGCGCATTCCGTTGTGTCGATCGTCTTTTCGGCCGCGACCGACGTTGTACCAGTTCATCAGGTATCCGAGGTCATGGAGGATGACGCTGTAGGAGGCGTGCGTCGCGGTCGGGTCGGGATTGGCTGCCAGCGCTACCAGCTCGTTGATTTTGTCGAAACGTACCGCTTTGCGCAGGAACTCGGCTGGGCTCAGGGTCGATGAGGTGTGGGTGCTGTGGTCATCGGGTGCCAGGCTCATCCGCCAGCATGCTTCGGTGAGGCGCACCTGGAGGTCTCCGAGGTGCCAGGACATGGCCGAAGCGGGTGGGTGGGGTGTCGGTTCTTCGGTGTCGGGTCCGATCCACAGGTGCATGCCGTAGGTGTCACCTTCCGGGCCGGGGATCGGGTCGATGTCTATCAACCGTGATCCTCCACCGCGGGCGGGCAGGAGTTGTTGGAGGTGGTTGCCGTTGCGGCGCACCGATTCCAGCAGATCGTCGACATCGACACCCTCGTGGCGGTGTAAGGAACGGAGTGAGGTCCAGTCACGCGGGTCGCCGTCTTTGCAGATGATGGTCATCGGTTCGGTCAACGGTGTGAGGCATTCCACGACAAACCAGGTCATGGCGGGTCCTCCGTTCTACGGTCGGGGTAGGGCGGTGAGTTGAAAGGGTTCGGGCCGCAGGCTGCCTCGTTCTTCCATGCGCAGCTCGCCAGCGCCGGTGAGGGTGAACGCGTCGAGGAGGCGGGCCAGCAACAGGGTCGACTCGTGCAGTGCGAAAGCACGGCCGATGCAGGCACGGGGCCCGACGCCGAATGGATGGAACCAGCGATCGGGGTAGTCACGCAGCCGCGCGGCGTCGAACCGGTCCGGGTCGAATCGGTCAGCCTCTGGACCCCACACCTCGGGGTCACGCTGTGCGGCGAGCGCGAGCACGAACACTGGTTGTCCGGCGGGGATGCGGTAACCAGCCAGGGTCTGATCGGTGCGGGCGAGGCGGAACAGGCCGGGTACCGGCGGCCACAGTCGCAGTACCTCGTTGAGCAGGTTGCGGATCTTGCGCATCCTGGTGACCGCCTCGTAGTCGAACGCGCCGCGGTCGTGGACCTCCGTGCGCAGTTCTTTCTGCAGGTTCGGATCGGCGGCGATGTAGTGCAGGCTGGCTTCCAGCAGTGCGGCGGTGGTTTCGTGACCGGCGACCAAGAAGGTGAGCACCTGCTCGCGGACGTTCTGGGCGGGCAGGAGTTGGCCGGTTTCCGGGTCGGGGGTGGAGAGCATCAGTCCCAGGAGATCGTCTGTGCCACTGATGGTTCGGTTCTGACGGTCGGCGATGACTGCGTCCACATACTGGTTGGCGGCGGCGATCTGCGCGCGGGCGCGCGGGGTGCGCAGCAGAGTGCGGATGGTGCCTATGACCGGTAGGTCGTTGGTTTGCCCGCTGGCCCAGGTGAGGACCTCGGCCAATGCGTCGACGAACCATCGCGAATTGCTGCCGTCGACTTCACCGGGGCCGAGCAAGCCGAGGCGCCGGGAGAATCCGGCACGGCCGATGACCTCGAGTGTTGCCGCGGTCATGGCTCCATGCACGTCGACTCGGTGGCCTTGGGCGGCCGACCATTCTGGGATCAGGTCATCGGCCACGCTGTTCATCGCCTCGTGGTAGCTGCGCATCGCCGCCTGGTTGAACCCGGGTGTAAGGATACGGCGCGCTTGTGCCCACAAAGGGTTGCTGCTGCGGGCGGTGAACAGCCCCTCTGGAACGATCTGACGTAGAACTTCGCCGGGCCCCGCAAGGCATCGGGCCCACGTGTCCTCGTCGCTGCACTGGGTCGCCAGCCGCGCCCCGGAAACGATGATGACGCGGGTACGCAACAGCTTTCGCTCGAAGATCGGGCCGAGTCCACGTCGTGCGAGAGTGAGTTCGTGTTGGGTGGGGCGGCGTCGGTCCACGCTGGTGAGATCACCGAGAATCGGCAGGCGGCCGGGCGCGTGCGGCAGCATGTCCAGAGGCTTGGCGGTGCTGATGGTCATGCCTTCAGGCTCTCACTCTCATCGTCTTGCTACACATAAGGCCAGGTAGATAGAGAAAGAGCCTACCGCCATAAGTGATTGACGTCACATTTCGGGCGTGGTTAACTGGGGGTGCGCTGGGTGGGATTTCCTCAGTGGCGTCGCTAATTCCATAGGTCCCTGTGCGGGGTTTGTTGAGCCCGTGCTGCGTGATCGGAACCGACTGCCACGAGGAGTGTCATGACACCTGATGCGCTTTGCCTCCACATCCACTCACCTCCACCGCTGCGATTGTCGGCGGCGAGGCGCTGGCCCGCAGTTGTCGGGCGGCCCACAGGCCACTCATTTGGTCGAGATGGAGTCGACGGCCATGGTGCGCGCACGCATCGGCCGCACGATCTCGGAGTTATCGCAAATGATTCGAGCGATCCCCGCGCAGACGTTGGTCGGTGCTGGTGCGGACGATCGCAGGGGAGGAGAAATAGTGAACATCTCCGGCGTAGGTGGGTCATGCCCGTCGCCTGGCGACATGCCTCGGCGACGCCCGTCGGCATCGAAGCGGACGAGAAGAACTTCGGCATCGCCACCGTGGATAGTGGTTGAAACACTGAATGGCCCATCACATCCCACCGTTGTTATCGACGGGAACTATCGACGACGATTCGGAAATCTGACGCGAGTGAGCATCGCCAGGACCGCGTCGCTGGTGCGAAGCCTCCCAGCTGTCGTCGAGCATTGTGCGAGAACTGGCGAGCCCCAGTTGCAACCCGTACGGCTGCCCTCGGGTAGAGCGATCCGACTCCTGGCGCTGCCGGTGGAAGGGCCAGTGGCCTCTGTTTTTGGGGTGCTCGTGTGCGCCAGCTCGGCTTCTTGCATCCCGCCGTCGCCGCTAGCGGTCGGAACGCTCGAGTGGAACGCGGTCACCGGCATCGCGACTGCAAATACCGCGGCGGAGCGAATACTGGATCTAGCAGGTGCGGGCGAGCGTCGAGAACGGACTCTTGCCGACGTGATGTGCCGCTTCACATGGTGGGAGGATCGGGCGGGATTCCTGTCGTTGTTCGATCCGGCAGAGTCGGTAGACGAGTGGGCGGGGACGGCGATTATCGCGGACGTGGGTCCGGGAGGCCGGCGCCACGTGTATGTGGTGGCGCGGAGCTGTACATCAGCGGCAGGTCGCTTGGTGCGCGCGATTGTTCACGACGTCACCGGCTTGGAGCCGACGCCACGATTCGATACTCACGCTGTCGCTCTGCGTCGCATACCGACTAGGGAGGGCCACGCTGTCGGGCTAACTGACGTGGCGAGCTGGCTGGTTCACGACTGGATTGCGATCGATGACACGCCGCTCTACCGCTGGCGGCATCAGGATCCTGAGATCCATTGGGAAGATATGGAATCCGTTGCTCGATGTCGGGCGGCGCTGCTGGCTGGTGCTGAATCGATCGGATGTACGATCCGGGTTCGATTTTCGGAACACGACCAATGGGCCACAGTGCGGGCCGAGTGGACGATGCTGTCCCGCGCCGACCGTTTGCAGGCGGTCTTCGACATCACGTGGATCTCAAAGTGAACGCTCTGTTGTTAGTAAGGCGATCCGGGACTTCCCGTGCTGCATGACAATAGGCCCGGGCCTCGCGGTTGGCTATTGATGCTCGTGACGATCTTAGGTATATTGAGTTCTTCTCCCGTTCTTCGGGAATGCCCGGTACCCGCTACTGCGGAATCGGATGAAGGCCGGACGATTCAAACTCTGACCCCCGCGCGTCGACTAGTGCAAGGGCGAACCTGCATTTCGCGTGCAATGAGAATCGTGACTGGCGTGGCAACTCTTTGCTCGGCCGAGGTCGAACTCGCTTCCTAGACATGAAGTTCGATCCTCATGGTGCTGAGCGGATGAGGAGTCGCTATGAACTACTTCTCGCATCAACGTACATCGGTGATTGACCCGGGCAATCCGGAGGCGGATGCAGCGGCCGCCCGGCGTGATAGGCCACGTCCGGTCGTGCTGCGGGACGTGGGGCTCAGCGAGCGCCTGGAGCGGCTGTACGACGTGAAGGTCGATGACGATCGGCGCATGCGGCGATTGGTTCATGAACGTCGTAGAGCGCAAGCAGGTAGAGAACGTTCGTGCGGCTGTGGGTTGCGTCAGCATCGGATCGCGAAACCAAGCGAGGGCTAAGGCATTTCGCGTGCGAACGCACCTGCGGATCGGATCCAGACTTGGCGAAGGCGTGTTCCCGCCCTAGTAAACGCGTTGCGCGGCCAGGCGTATGCGCCTGATTGGTTGATGACAGTTCGGGTGCGAGGTGTGTTGCGAGCTTGATCAGCGGAGGTGGTTGTATGAGTGATTGTCCGGTTGAGGGGCCTAAATCCGTTTCGGCTGAGCGGGTTTTGCGGATTCGGGAAATCAGTGCACGCACTGGTGATACTCCGGATCGCATCCGTCATCTGCGGGTGACGGGGCATGAGTTGTATTCGCGGGCCTGGAAATCAGGGCTTGCGAGGAACTCTCCGCTAAAGCTGGAAGCGTCGGCAGTCGATGCCTGGGTGGCGCAGCAGAAGCGATCGTCGAATCGAGACGGCTCGTGAAGCGGACGGTTGAACATCCGGGCGGACACTCCTTCGCGATCCGGTTGATGATCGCCGGAACCGTGAGTGTTGTTTGCGCCACTGGCCTGACGATGGGTGCCGGTAGCGCCGCCGGGAGTCCTTGGTCGGGAACAGGGTTGGATGAACCGGGTTGTCCGGTGGTGGCGGGGGTGTTTCTGCCCGGTACTTGGGAAACAAACGCACAAGCGGATGAGACGAACCCGGTCGGACTTCTGGCGCCGGTGGCGACACGGCTGTCGGAGCAATTCGGGGCCAAGTTCGCGTTCCGGTTCCCGGCCTATGCGGCGGCGGCGTTCGACGGCATGGCCTACGGGAACAGCAAAGCGACCGGTGTGGCCGCTGCGCGACGGGTCATCGAGGAGTTCGGGCAGCATTGTGGTGCAACGAAGTTCGTGCTGGCGGGCTATTCGCAAGGCGCTGACGCGCTAGGCGATCTCGCTGCATCGATCGGCTGCTCTGGAGACCCGATCAGCGCGGATCGGGTGTTGGCGGTGGGTTTGATCGCTGACCCGCGGCAGGGGACCAACGGTGGAAAGCTGGTTGGTCCGCAGGTCGAAGGTGAAGGTATTGCTGGTCCGCGCCCCGGCGGGTTCTGCGGCTTATCGGCCGTCACCGCCGAAATTTGTGCCCAGCAAGACAAGTACTGTGCGACGAATGCCTCGGCCAACCCTATTCTGGCGGGGTTGGGTCGGATCCTGTCCCGACCTATCGGCAGCGAGCCAACGGCCACTGCCTCCGGCACGGGCTCAGTACCGGACCTGATCGAGTCGCTGGTCGCCGATGTCGGCAATATCGACCTGCCGGGTCTGCGGGCCGCGATCGAGAAGATCGTCGCCTCAGCAGGGCAAGGAGTTGTCGATGCCAACAGTGTGTCGGTGGCGGTCCGCGATGTTCAGGCAGCGTTGGGTCGGCTCGGCGGGCTGGCTTCGTGGGTGAAGACGAGCCCCGAGGCAGTGTCGGGCTTGGCGAATGATGCTGCGGGGTCGCCCCAACGGGTAGCTGGTGACGTGGTGGAGGGACTGTCACGGTCAGACTTACCGGCAGCGATGG
Organism: Nocardia ninae NBRC 108245; assembly: GCF_007990755.1. Classification (GTDB taxonomy): domain Bacteria; phylum Actinomycetota; class Actinomycetes; order Mycobacteriales; family Mycobacteriaceae; genus Nocardia; species Nocardia ninae. The sequence goes on from NZ_BJXA01000098.1 coordinate 5,938, forward strand.
AGTCGTTGTCCGAACTCACCGGAACCGCAGCTGGCACGCCGAGTGGTGATGACAGGACGGCTGCGGCGAGCCGGTTGGCCACGGCGACTGCGCCGTTGACCGATTCAATGAGTTCGTCCTCGCCCGATGCATTGTCACAGGCATCGCGCGCGCTGGGCATTCTGAAGCCCGCGGTCGTGGTTGGACAGATGAGCAACGTCGCCACCAACGGGTTGAAGTTCGCGGCGAACGTGCCCGCGATCGTTGACGTGGTCGCGCGGATCAGCGCGGCGATCACGGAAGCAAACGACGTCGCGGCCAAAGTGACGGCCCTGCACGCACTATTCGGTGAACTGAACGCCCTGTTCAAGCCTCTGGTGGTGCTGGCCGACGGCGTTGATCTGCGGACAGTGTCACAGCTGGTCGCGATGATCCCGGACACCACAGGGACAGCACAGATCGCGTCGGTGGTGATCGGCTTGCTGGACAACCTGAATGTCGTCGCGCTTGCCCGCCAGGTTGGGCGGTTGCAGGAGAACCTCTGGGGCATCGCCGAGGCGATCACCAAGGGCGGCGACCTCGTAGAGGTCGGGACGCAGCTGGTCGGGCTGGTTCCGACGATGCTCGGATTCGCAGGCTTGGCGGTGGACACACTGGCCGGCACAGCCAGCCACGCCGACGGTTCCGAGTCGACAGCACCGAATGGCTTCGCGGGGCTGGGAGGGCTGACACGGCAGTTGACCGACAGCGTCAGCGGACAGGGGAGTGCCGCGCTGGGCCAACTGACGTCCGACGGGGTCACAGCGGCTAACTTCTTCGCCTCCGGTGTCCATCAGGGCTATCAGCATTACCTCGTCGATGGGCAACGCAATGCCGTTGACTGGCTGACGGATTGGTTCGCCGCCCGGATCCGCAACATCGCTGGGGTGGTGTGATGGCCGCCCCGTTGATCGGCCTGCTCGGTGTCGGCGGTGTGACGCTGCTGGCAGCGGTCGTGTTCATGCTCGGGTCAGGAGACCGCAAGCCACCGAACCCGAACTGCCTGCCCGACATCCCCCGCACTCACCAGCGGGTATCGGCAGGTGAGGTAGTGATGCCGCTGGCCGAAGGCACGTACACGGTGTCCTCGCCGTTCGGGTTGCGCGAGGGCACATTCCATCGCGGTGTCGACCTTGCCGCACCGTTGGGGACACCGATCCTCGCTACTACGGGCGGCCGGGTGGCCGCAGCAGGCCCCGCCGGCGGGTTCGGGCATTGGATCATCATCGACACCATCCACGACAACACACCGCTGTCGAGCGTCTACGGGCACATGAGTGCTGGTGGTGTGTTCGTCAAGACAGGCGATGAAGTCCATGCTGGGCAGCGGATCGGCGCGGTCGGCAGTGAAGGTGAATCCAGTGGCCCGCACCTGCATTTCGAGGTCGTGCCAGGTGGACGGCTCCAGGGTGGGCAACAGATCGACCCGATGCCGTGGCTCGAGCAGGCGCGCAACCACCCAACCCGCGCGCAGGCGATGCCAGTGGCGCACCCTGGTGGGTCGGACGGCTCGCATCAGACATCGAGATCTCACTGGATGCTCGGTCCGACGACAGCGATGGTGGGGTGCAACCCGAGTTCGGCTGTGGTGGCTGGAATTTCGTTGCGCGCGGAATCGGTGCCGGGGGAGTACGAACCCTGGATCGGTAAGGCTGCCCGGACCTGCCCGGAAGTGTCGGCACCGTTGCTGGCGGCGCAGTTGCATCAGGAATCGGGATTCAACCGATTCGCAGTCTCCCCGGCCGGTGCGCAGGGCCCGGCGCAATTCATGCCGGGCACATGGGCCCGACATGGTGTCGACGGAGACGGTGACGGGCGCGCGGACATCACATCGATCCCGGACGCGGTGATCTCGCAGGCATCCTATGACTGCTCACTGGTCAGGATCGCCAAAGATGCTGTGACGCAAGGAAAGCTGCGCGGCGAGCTGACTGAGTTGTGGCTGAGCATGTACAACTGCGGCCCCGAGGGCACTCTGGCTCAAGGCAGTGTGTGCCAGAACGCGGAGACGTTGGGCTATGTGAAAGTCATTCCCCGTATGGCCGCTGAGTACGCCGCGGCAGGAACCACAGCCGGGGTTCGTCCAGGCCCGGGCGGGCGAGCGGCGATGAGCGCTGCAGGGGGTGAGCGCTGATGACGGGTGCGAACACCGAGACAGCGGGCAGTCCGCACGCGGCGGCAGTCGATCACCTGACCAAGGAGGCGGATATGGATGAGGCCAGTGTCGCAACGAAGGATACCGATGCGGAGTACACCGCCGAGCGGCCGGTGGATCTGCGGCGACAACGACTTCGCCGACCCTCGCCCACCGACAACGAGGACGACCACCTCGAGGCGCCGGCCGGGTCGGACCTTGACGGAACGTCGGCGCCGAATGATCCCTACGGCGTCGGGGAAGCAAACCTGTCGGCGACCCCGCCGTCAGTACACGACCTCGCGGCGGCACGGGAAGTCCGGTTGTCGATGCTGCTGCGACCGGCACCAGGGGCGGAAACCGATCCGGCCCAGTGGGGATGGCGCGGCAAGCTCAACACGGTCGGACTACAACTCAAGCCCGCCCGGTCGGGCCCGGAGGTGGCGTATCGGCGTGCGGTGGAACGGATCCGGCAACCGCTGCCCGGCACGCCGGTAGTTGCGATAGCCAACCCGAAGGGCGGGTCGGGGGTGACGCCGACGACGGTGGTGCTCTCGGCGTTGTTCGGAAGGTTGCGGGGCGGGCAGGTGGTGGCGTGGGACGCCAACGAATCTTGCGGCACCCTGGGCGCACGCGCGGCAGTCTGCAGCGGCCCGGAGACCGTGTGGGATGTGTTGGCGCACGCGCGAGAGTTGTGCTCTGTCAACGGAGATGCCTCGGCGCTGGGGCGGATGTTGCAGCGCCAACCGAGTTTGGATGAGGTACTGGCTTCGGACCAAACCCCTGGTGGCAGTGTGAATGTCGGGCGCGAGGAATGCGCGGCGGTCCTGGCCGTTTTGCGGCGGCACCGTTCGATGATCCTGATCGATACCGGCAACAACGAACGCGCACCCGCGTTTCGCTGGACGGTCGAGAACGCCACCCAACTCGTGGTGCCGGTCGTGTGCCGTCGCGACGTCGTGGTGGCTGCCCTGCGGCTGCTGGACGGTATCGCCGATGCCGGGCATGAAACCCTAGCGGCCAACGCGATCATTGTGCTCGCCGAGCACGGCGGCACCCGCCGCCAGTCAGAGGTCACCGACGCGTTGGAGCGAGCGGGGGTCACGCGCGTGCTGCACGTGCCCTATGACCCGGCACTGGCCGGTGGTGAACGGATCGTGGTGTCGAGGATGAGACGCCCAGCATTGCGCGCATGGGCACAGGTTGCCGCGGTAGTGGCCGATTCTGTCGCGGAAACCCTTGCTGCCCAGTACATGCCGCTGGAAACAGAGTTCATTCCGCAGTCGCGGCGGATCGGTGATGGGCTCGGCTCGTCAACGCCTCGGCGGCTGCTGGCCTACGCACTGCACGAAGGAACAGGATCGCGCACGGGCCGCTACCAGGTACCGGCGTGGGCGGACCGCAACGTCGAGCAACGTCTCGACTGGTGAGCGAGTCACCGGTGAGGAGCACACGACGGCGCAAGCTCAACGACATCAGCAGCGCGTCCGCGCGGACCGCTGTCGGTCAGGAGGTGAACCCATGATCGGTAAACATGTTGCACAACAACGTCTTATGGAAGCTCTGCGCAATTCGATCGCGGTAGCGACAGGCGTGTTAGTGGTGGTGTTGGCCGGGGCGCCGCAGGCTTCGGCGGAAGGGATTCAAAATCCGCTGGGTGGGGTTAGCCCGGATTTCGGGTTGTTCGGTGGTGCTCTGGACGCGACGTGGAAGCGGATCGTGGCGTTCTTGTGGGCGTTGGTGATCATCGGCGCTTCGGTGCGGGTCATTGTCGGTGCGTTCAAGGTCAAGCGAGCCAAAAGCCGTGGCTACGCCAATGATCTGTCCGAAGGATCGGAAGAACTCCAAGACGCGCTGATCTCGGTCGGACTCGTCGCGGCAGCCTCGCCGCTGGTGGCGACGATCCTGTTCGTCGTCGGCGGATGAGCGCCATGACAAGACCGCATTCCAAGACGCGTGACGGCGTGGATGGGAGGTGCGGAAGATGCGATGGAGCACAAGCAGATTCGCTGATCTGACACCCGAAGCGAGTGGCGGCTCAGCGTCAGGACCACGGCCTGGAGGGACGGGTGAGCGAGGTGATCATCGGCGACCACAGGTGCCGAGCGGGCTGCTGATTGGTGGTGTTGTCGCGGTGTTGGTGGGCGTGGTCGCTCTACTGGGCTTGGGTTCGTGCCATGGCGAGCACGCCACCGGTCGGGGAGCCGGGGTGAGTGTGCGGGTCGCGCATGGTCCTACCGCGGTCACCGATGGTGTGCCGGTGGGGTACTCGCGTGACCGTGAAGGCGCGGCGACCGCGGCGGTGAACACGGTGCAGGCATTGACCCAAGCCGGGCAAGGCCGGATCGCGATGGGCGCGGTCCAAGCCGCGCTGCTGGCTCGAGATCCCGGGCCGCACTTGCGGGCCTCGATCCAGATCGGACGGGACCGCGCCGCTGGGGCGGATGTGGTCAATCTCGTTCCGGCAGCGGTGAGCGTCATCGCGTTCACCGAGTCCTCGGCGCGGGTGATGGTGTGGACGATGGCGGTATCGAGAGCCGCGATCACCGAAGGCGCACCGGTATCGGTGATCACCGCATGGGCCACCCACACCGTCGAGCTGGTGTGGGAACGCGGGGACTGGAAGGTCAAGGAAGCCACCGGCAGAGTAGGCCCGCTACCCGAGGAAGCCGTCGCGACAGGTGCGGATTCCCCGCTGTCGCAGCCCTTGCAGTCGGGCTACTACAGCGTCTACGTCAACTAGCCGGGGGTGAGCCAGATGAACCGACATCACCTGATCACGGTGATCGTGACTGTGCTGTGCGCACTCACGTTGGGCGCGGGTTTCGGTGCGGCGACAGCTGCCGCTCAACCCGATAGCCAGGATTCGGGGACGAAATCGTTGCCGAACGGATTCCCCGCTGAGCTTCGCCAGTTCGTCGGCGGTACTGATGAATTCCGCAGCGCGCCATGGTTTTCCGGAGTATGCGCGGACCGTGGCGGTGACATCGGCCGCTACGTCGATGACGTGATGGCAGTCGAGGACCGGTTGCTGTACTGGTCGGCCGGTACCGAGCAGAAGAAAACACTCGGTGGCGCAGATGTCGGCCCCAACGTGCAGCGGTCAGTGGATGAGGCGACCGAACCGCCGAAAGAATTCTTACCCACCGTGTTTCCAGCCGGTGATGCCACCTTTCGCCTGCCATCGCCGGTGTGTGCCGAGGACGTGAAACGGTGGGCTACGGCGGCATGGAACGCGTGGGGGTTGGACTGGGCAAAGACCCCGGACCGGCAATCGATGCGCGAGATCGCCGCAGCGACGGGCGAGGACTTCTCGGCAGTACCGGCCAAGGCATGGACTGATCCGTGCAGTGTTCACCAATCCTATTGTCTGCATGCCTTTTTCGCTGACTGCACCTACGCCGAGACGGCGACCGGGGATCTGGTGCGGTGTGTGGACTGGAACCGGTCGGTAGGCAAGCTGTTCGTCGGGACCGCGCAATGGCTGGACCGCAACACCTCCTTCGGTGACCGTCTCGGCAAAGCGATCTTCGGAGCCGCTGGCCAATCAGCGGGCGCAGCATTCACGCAAGCGTTCTCATGGTTGTGGAACGCCACAGCCAAAGTCGTCAGGTTCGTGCAGGATCCGCAGTCGGTGATCGATGACTGGGCCAACTCCTCCAAAGACAGCGCCGCCGAGCTCAGCGCTCGCGTGCTCGATGGATTGGCTGCGACCGGCCGGTTCGACCCTGGCGCGGCGTGGTTCCTGCGCTGGTATGGGCTCAGCACCGGGATCGGGGTCATGGTGATGGGAGCGATGACCCTGATGGCGTTGTGGCGCACGGCATCTCGCGGAGAAACAGTCAAGGCCATCTCCGGGGACCTGTTCGGCTATCTGCCTGCCGGTGTGTTGTTGATGCTGTTCGCCCCGATGCTCGCGGCGATGTTGGCGGAGGCGGCGAACCTGGCATCGGAATCGATCGCGCGCATGGCCGGTCCGGACATGGGCGAGATGATCGATCACCTCAAGCGATTCACCGGCTCGCTGACCGCGACCGATCTCGCCGGCGGCGTGCTGGTGGGGTTGCTGCTGTTCTTGTTGTTGATCGTGTGCGCGTTGTCGGTGTTCGCCGGTCTGTTGATGCACCAGGTCGCGTTGCCGTGTCTGGCGGTGGCCGCGGGCGTCGGGTTCGGGATGTGGGTGCACCCGCAGTGGCGCAAGAAAGCGTTACGGCCGGTGCTGGTGTTCTGTGCGATCGTGGCCTCCAAGCCCTTGTTGTTTCTGCTGTTGGCCACACTGACCGGAGTCATCGACGCCGGTCTCACCGACACCGCTGGAACTCAACCGCTGGGCGAGTTGGGACAACTGTGCCTGGTCGTTGTTGCGTTCGGGGTGGCGGGATTGGCCCCGTGGTCGCTGTTGCGCTATGCCCCGCTGTTGCCGTCGCGTTCGGACGCTGCTGGGTTCGGTCAATCCCCGTCGTTGATGGCCGGTGCTGTCGGCGGCGCGGGGACAGCGATGTGGTGGAGCAGCCGCGGCGCCGGTGGCAGAGGCCGTAGCGGGCGCGCATCGGGTGACACCGCGGCGGGTGTCGGAAGCGGCGCAGCCGGTGCCGGTGATCCTGGGTGGCGCACCGCGGGCAGTAGCGACGGTCGATCAGCGACCGAAGCACGGTTCGGGCAAACACTGGCCCGCAATACCGGCGGCTCAACAGCTTCGGGTGGTGCTCGACGCGGTGCTGGTGAGGTCGGGCGATCCGCGGCCAGCACGGTGCGACGGCTCGGGTCCGGTGCGCTGTCGGCGGGGATGATCGCGGCTCCGGTTGCTGCGCAGGCGGCGAGTGGCGCGTTGAGCAAAGCGCGCTCGACCGCCGAAGCAGCGCCCGGTGACGCCGAGTCGGAGTCACCATGAGCAGCCCGATACGGACCTGCATCCTCGGCGGTGAGATCGCACGCCGATCATGGCTGGGCCTGTCCCGTCCAGTGCTGATCAGCTGGGCGGCGACCCTCGCCGCGGCGGTGGCGATCTATGTGCTTGGTGGCGGGCAGCCCTGGGCGATAGGCGCGGCGATCGCCAAGCTGGTGACGGTGTTCGCGGCCACGATGGAATGGCGAGAGAAACCGTCCTGGGCTGCCCGGCGCGCCCACACCGCGCGCACCAGGTTGCGGCGTCGGCGCGGTGAGCACATCTACCGCCATCACAGCGACCCGCACTACGGCGACTCGGACCTGGATCCGGGATGGGCGTTCCCACCGCCGCTGGGCAATACCGCACCACTACAGGTCGCGGGAACCGGATTGGACGACATGTTCATCGTCCGCACCGCTAATCCCGGTGAACGCACCACCTATTCGGTGATCGTCGCGGTAGAAGGCGTCGCCGACGGCCTACGCGGAGACAGCGCCTACGCGACCTCGTCGGCATCGTTCGGAACGTTGCTCGCGCAACTGGCACGTAGCAGCTCCCATATCCGGGGCATCCAACTCCTGCACCGCAGCGTCCCGCACGACATGACCCCTCACACCCGATGGGCCCACACTCGAGTCACCCAGCTGAGCGACTCACGCCTGGGACCTGCGGTCGAATCCTATGGGGCCCTGATCGACCTGACCGCACCCCTGGCCGAGGAACACAGATCGTTTGTGGTGCTGCGCATTCCGCAGACCGAAACATTCATGGCCGAGTCCGCGCGACTGGCTCGAACAAAGGACGCCAGTATCGCCGCAGCGATCGCCCAACTCGTCCGCGATGAAACCGAACGTGCCACAAGGCTTCTCGCGCTCGCCGGGATGGGACGCATCGATGTGCTGGGGGAGCGGCGGGCGTGCGCGGTCATCCGCGCCTTCCTCGACCCCGGGTACAAGATCGACCGCCACCGCGACGCCACCTGGGCCGGCTGCTGGCCCACCTACATCGGCGGCGTCGACAGCGTCGCGATCGGAGCCGGGGGGCGCTGGCGGACCCGGGTCGGTTACATCCGACCACGCGCCATCGAACCCGTTGAACTCGGTCCATTGTGGCTGGCACCGCTACTGACCGGAGTGGATGCCGATCCCGGTGATGAGGACACCGCACCGTCGCCCACGATCCGCACGATCAGCGTGCGCCTGGATTTCGTGCCCGCGCACCGGGCGCGGGCGGCGGCACGGGGGGATTTCACCTCCGATCAAGCACGCCGAGAAAAAGAAGCCCGCCGCGGCAAACTCGACGACGGTTCCACCGAGGTTCTGACCAACGCCTCGGGGCGCCGCCGCCAGGACCTAGTTCCCGGCTCCGGGCACCACGGCGCGGTCTACGCCGCGACAATCGCGGTCACCGGCCGCGACCCCGACGACCTGGACCGCGCATGCATGCGTGTCGAAGAAGCCGCCCACGATTCCGCTATCGCTGGAATCGACTGGGCCACCGGCGATCACGACGTCGCGATGTTCACCACCCTGCCCCTGGGACGCGGCTTGGCCGCCACCCCCTACACCCGATGAGGAGGCGAACAAACCATGCGACCACACCGTAATACTCGCGCCGAAGAACGCGAAAGCACTGAATCACGTTGTCGTCAAAACAGTTTCAGAGGCCCAAAAAGTACTCGTAAGCGACCCGGCAGCGGCAGGGAAGGAAATGACCGCAGCGCCGTGGCCGGCGATACCGCGCAGGATCAGCCGCAGCGGCGTCGGCCACCGAGGCGGCACCGAGGACTGGATCGGTACGGCTGGTATGAGCCGCGGTCGGAAGGTGCATGGACGACCACACGGCAAGCCGAGGCGTGGAACCTGGCCACCAGCCGCCGCAGCTCCCGCCAAGACGGTGTGCTTGCCGGACTGAACACCATGACCCAGGAACTGGAAATCGTCGATGCTTTCGCCGCCTACGGCAGCGAAACCAGCGGCATCAACATCGTCGTGATCGGCGACATCGGACGCGGCAAAAGCTCCTGGATCAAAACCGTGTGCGTCCTACGGCAATTGGTCGCCAACCGCCAAGTGGTCATCCTGGACAAGAAACCCCAAGCCGGTACCGGCGAATACACCCCACTGGCACAGGCGTTGGGTGCGGAAAGCATCCGATTCCGGATCGGTGGCAATCAGGCATGCCTGAACCTGCTCGACCCGGCCATCAGCGCACGAGGAGACCACAGTGGCGGTATCGATGGGGTAGTCCCGGCGGGGCAGGAAGCCTTGGTGATCGCGGTGCTCACCGACGCCATGGCCCGCGAACTGGACGAGAAGGAAAAGGCCGCCGTCGGCGCCGCGCTGTCCGCGGCCACTACCCACGCCCGCCAGGCAGGCAAGGATCCCGTCATCCGGGACCTGGCGTTGCGGCTGCTGGATCCGAATCCAGGCGACAGCGTCGGGTTCGGGCCGCGGTGGTGTGAGCGGGCACTCGAATGGGGCGTCGAACCAGGGCTGGCGCTGCTTCGCCTGGCCGAACGCGACCTGCGCGGGCTCGTCGATGCACCCACCAGCCCGGCAGTGCGCACCGCGCTGGAGACTCACCCATTGGTGCACTTCGACCTCAGCGCGCTACCAACCGAAGGCCCGGCCCTGCGGGTGGTGATGACCACCGCCAACACCTGGCTCGCCAACAAGCTTGCCGCTCGCTCCTCGCACTACCAGCAGACCATCCTGGTGGTGGAGGAAGGCTGGCACGTCGCGGCCGGATCGACCGGCGAGGTGTTCCGAGGCAACGTCAAACTCTCACGCGGACTCGGCCTTTCGACCATCGCAGCCTTCCATCATCCCGCCGATCAACCCCCGGACTCTCCAGCGCGAGCGTTGATGAGTGAAGCGAGCATCGTGGTGCTGTTCGGGCAATCCCGCGCCGACGACGCCGCGGAGACCGTGCGCCTGTATCGGCTGCCCGTCGGTACCGAGGACACGTTGATGCGGTTGGGGCGCGGGCAGTGCCTGGTCAAGATCGGCACCCGAGACCCATTTCTGCTCACCCACATTCGCTCGCCGCAGGAGATCCTGCTCACCGACACCGATAGCGCTATTACGGGACGACAAGCAGCCGATAGTGCCACCGTGACCGAGGAACCAGCGTTGTGACCGGGCGTCGGTTACCGAATCCGGTTCGCGGCGAACCGGTTCTACCGGCCGGAGCCGTCTTAGCGATCTACGCCATGACCACGATCGTGGCCGGTGTGATCGGCGGCGGCGCGGTCTCGGCCGCACTCTCCGGGCGCGGGATCGGGCTTCTCGCACCCGCACAGATAGTCCCGACATTGGCACGATTGGTGCGCAGTCCCGGCGACCCGGCCGCGGTGTGGCCTGGTGATCCGCGACCGGGACCAGCCTGGCTGAGCTGGGTGTGCATCATCGTGGTCGGCACTCTGTGGTGTTCGGTCGCGGTCATTTGCAGTGACCAGATCGATAGCCGACGCCGCCACCGCCAACGGCCCGGCTTGGCAAACAGATCAGACCTGCGACGTGTCGGCCTGAATCGGCACGGTGCTCTCCAACGCGCTGCACACGAATTCCCCAGCCTGGTCCGGCGATCAAGGCGTCGGAGGCGGCGGCGATGAGGCATCGGCACTGGCCTTGTACCCGCGCCGCCGGCCCGTCACTGGCGGCGGTCGACATCGGTGTCCTCGCCGACCGGCCCGGCGAGCACGTGTATCTCCAGCATCGCGACGGGGTGATCGTGCACGGGCCCACCGGGGCGGGAAAGACCTGGCGCGTCGCGTACCAACGCGTCTGCGATGCACCAGGATTCGCCCTCGTAACGACCACCAAAGCCGACCTCGTCGCCGCGACCATCGCCCACCGTGCCAGGCGAGGCCGGATAGCGGTGTTCGATCCGGAAGGGTTGACCGGCTGGCCCGCCGGGCTGCGCTGGTCGTTCCTGGCGGGGTGTACTGATCCGGACACCGCGATCCGGCGTGCGGACGCTGCGGCGCGTGCGATGCCTCTCGAGGGCACTCGCAACGGCGCCTACTTCGAGCAGAAGGCCTCCACGGTGCTGCGCTGCTGCCTGCACGCCGCGGCGACGGCGAACTACTCGATCCGCGATGTCCGGGTGTGGATATCGGCGCGCACCAACCGCACCCCGGTCGACATCCTGGCCCAGACCCTGCCGGACTGGGCCAGCGAACTCGACCAGATCCTCGCCTCGAGCAGCGAATCCACCGACGACGTCCTCGCCGCAGCCGCACGGCTGCTGGAACCATTGGCATCACCGAAACTGCTGGCCGCCATCGACATCGACCTCGCCGAATCCTTCGATGTCGAGCAGTTCGTCCTCTCCGGCGTGAACACCCTGTATCTGGTGTCGCGGGGCAGCAGCCGATCCATGGCACCGTTCGTCGCCGCACTGGCCGCCGAAGTCCACCACCTCGCCGACCGAGCCTCCCAACGGATGCCCGGCAAACGCTTGGACCCACCGGTACGGCTCGTGCTGGACGAGACCAACAATGTGGCCCCGATCCCGGATCTGCCCCAGATCATGACCGACTCCGGTGGCAAAGGGATCTGTGTGTGGGCCTTCGCGCACAACCAGGACCAGAACGAATTACGGTGGGGGACAGAGGCCGGACGTGTCCTAGCCCAGTCCGCGCCAGCGATGCTGATCCTGCCCGGCCTGCGCGGCACTGAGGAGCTGGCCGCGATCTCACGGCTGATCGGGGAACGTCGCGGCTGGGAAGCCAGCCTGCACCAGGGTGGACGCAGCTACCAACTCCACGACGACACCGTGCTGCGCGCTGATGAGATCCGTGAACTGCCCAGCGATCACGGGCTGCTGCTGTACCGCAACGCACCAGCCTGTCTGCTGCGGCTACCGAGCGTGTGGGAGGTCGGACGCTGGCGCGAACAAGCCCTCGCCTCCACGGCACTGTTCGATCAGATCATCGACAGCGGCGTTGTTCCCTCGCACCTGCAGCTGCCCAACGAACACGGAGGCTGGTCATGAACACATCGACAGCATCGGATGTGAAATCTTCAGCGCCGCAGCACTATCCCTGCCGCTACAACTGGCGGCACCTAGACCGGCGCGATGCCGCTGCCTTGTGGGAGGAGCTGATCGACTGGGTCGGCTGGCTGCGAGAGACCTACCAGGTTGGCTCCCGCATCCCCCCATGCTGGTTTCAGCACGAGGGCGTACGCGAAGAACTGACCGCCCTCATGGCCGCGCACACTGCGGCGTACTGGTGCGAAGAGGAAACCGCCGAACTACCGCGCGAAGACATGACCGCCTGGCACACCCAATGGCTATGGCCCACCATCGAACGCCTCACCAAGATCTCGGACTTCTCCGCATGCCAACCCCGCCATTGCCGCTGCACCCGCCAACCCCAACCCACACAGGACGGCCTCGCCGAATACGTCGCCGCCGACCTCGACCACCGCAGCGACCCCACGCATCGCGACGGGCTATGACAGCCACCAAACGCTGCGCCCCACACGGAGCAAACCGACACGAGCAGTGAAAGGAGCCGGTAAGCAACATATTTCGTGACGACGAAGGAGGCGATCGCATGGACGATAAGGAGGCTCGACACTCGGGACACGATTTCAACGAATCCGAGATGCGTTGGGCGTACGAAGATCTCTACCGACTCCGTCAAAATGCCATCACGACCGAGTCGGTCACCGAATACCTGGCGCTGAATACTGAAGCGACCCAACTGGAACGGGCCTGGTTGACCGGCCCACCCCAATGGGCACTGCGGTGGCGCTATCTCGACGCCGCGGTCGAGGACTGGGCAAACGACCCGGACTACGCACGCCAGATCCTCCACGAAACCTTCTTCGGCTCCCTCTACAACCCACCCAATCTGGACGGGATCGAACGAGACAGTCTGCTCCAAGCAGCGCGGCTGACCCGCCGCGGCAGTACGGCCGAACCCATCGACACCAGCTCGCTGGCCTACATCGCCACCTACGCCCGCACCGGCAGCACCACCGGCGACCTCGGCGCACACACCAGCTGGTGGAAAGCCCGGGAATGGATCCGCGAACACGCGATAGCCGACGCCGACACCCCCGTGGATCTCACCATCGCCGCCCACGACGTGGTCAGCGGGAAACGACGTCTGTTGAACACCGCCACCGCAATCCCCGCCGCTGAGGCGGTCACCGAACTAGACCGCCTGACGACAGTGCTCGGGGGTGCCCGCGAGCTCGACGGAAAAGTGTTCGTCGACGATCTCCACTGCGACGTCCTGTGCGATGACTACCAGGCCGCGATGAACGCGGCCAACCATCCCGACGCGGGAACCCGCCGTATCGAACACAAGCTGCACGCAGACGACTTACGCGACCAAACCCTCGACTTCGCCGCCAGCATCGGCAGACAGGACATCGTCGAGGCACTAGCAGACATCGACCGCACCGCACGCCAGGACGGCACCGACCTTGCGGCGCCAAGCGGCAGCTGGCTCGATCAGATCACCGATCACGCCCAACGTGCCCGCGAACAACTGAGCTGGCACGGCATCGAGGTCCACTACCCCCACCCCAACGACCCCAGTCTGATCGTTCACGCTGGACGCAGCCCCGTGGAACATCTCGACCCTTGGTATGGCGAGCAGCTGCGACTGACACAACCCGGTGGTGAACACACCGGCGAGATGGGCCGGATCGGGCGATACGGCTCCTGCGAAGAACTGCTCACCGCACTGGAAAACCGCACGGCCACGCCAGGTTTCGCCCATGACAGACACCGCGGCGCGGTGCCAGCCGAGGTGGTGACACGGCTACGCGAATTCGACCAGAAACTGCGCGAACTCGACACCAACCTGACCACCAGCACAAGCGTGCGAGCCGCGATCCGATCCGGACAACCAATCCAATGGACTCGATCCGGAAAACGATCGAACACAACAGGATCCACCTCACCCGGCGAACGAGACCCGGCCCAAAGACTCACCGAGTCAGTCACCAGTGACAGCCAGAGCCACAGCATCAGCACTGACAGCGGGCGAACACCGCCACTGGGGCACAACCCGACCCGTGACGCCGCTAGGAACCGGCGCGAACGAATAGCACGCCAACCCAACCGAACCCGGCCGCACCGACGCCACCCGTGACCCACTGTCGAGGAGGTCTCTATGGCGCAACCACACCACGACAACACCGTCGCGCAGGCCTCCACGGCCGCCGCCAGCGACGCGATCCACACCATCCGAGCCCTGATAGATGCCAGCGACATGCGCGCCGCCAAACAACAACTCCGGCGAACCCGAACCGACCTCGACGAGCACACCTGGGCCATGATCGGCGAAATCGCCAACACCCTGCGCTACAAAACCCACGACGTCGCCCTCACCAAACTCCGCAAACTCTGGCGAGACAACGAACAACACCGCGCACTGATCGAAGCCTGCGCACCGAAAACCGATGAACACCAATACATCCCCGACATCGAGCCCGCCGCGACAAGACCAACCGAACCCCGCCGACCCACCGAACCACTCACACGACGCGTCGACCCGGCCAAGCGCAGCGACCCGCGTCACCGCACCGGAAACGCCGGCGCTACAGCAGTCGAGGCCTACGAGAACCAACTCGACAGCGAGGAACGCAGAGAACAAGGCACACCACGCCCCGAACTGATCGTCGATCGCCGCGACTACGACCGCGACGCTGCCTCGAAAGTCACCGAGCCACTATGCGTCTCATGCCGACTCGAACGCGCCTGCATCGACCGCTGGACCGGGCAGATCACCACAGGCCACGGCGACGACGGCCTGTGTGGAACCTGCCGCGAAGAAGGACGGCCAGGCATCCCCGAACTGCCACTCGGACACAGTCGTGACCAAGCGATCCGAGCCCGCCTCGACGCCATCGCTACGAACTTCAACAGCTACTCACCGGCACTGTTCCGCCACGAGTGGCGCTACGGAGACCTTCACACCAAGGACGTCACGCAGGCATGGGTCGAACAGGACAACTTCCCCACAGTCGTAAAGCAGTCCACCACAACCCAATCAGCTGGACTCAACGGCGAATGCGCCGAATGCGGCGACTGGCGACAACTGCGCGATGAGCTGTGCGTCGACTGCCACCAAGGCCTTACCGGCGATGTAGTCCTCGCCGGAAGCCTGGACCCGGTCACCATCAAAAGCTCACCGCGCGAAAGGATCATCAACGACGACGCCGTGGTCGAGGACCAGGCACGCACCCCGGAGGGCACCGTCAACAATGCTCGCTACCGACGCGGATTCATGCGGCGGCTCAGCGCCGGACAAGACAACTCGAACGCAGCAAACTCTGAGACGGACCATCGCAAAACCGCAGCAAGCAGCGAAGCTCAGAGGCAGATCGCCACGACACCGGGGTCGAAGGGTATAGATCAGACTGAGGAAAAGTCCGCCGCAGCGCTGTCCCCGACACAACGCATCGAAAGAGTCTCGGCGGCAACGTCAACCGCTGCTAATAGGCCGAAACCTGAGTCGTCGCAGGATGCGGCAAGACGACGACGGCAGCAACTTCGTAACCGAGCTGCGGCAGCGGCGGGCCGAAGCCGGCGGATCTGACTGCCGCTACTTATGGCCAGGAGCTCGGTCGAGGTGGTGACCGGGAGTTTCCGGATTCCCTCGGCCCACAGGTTGTGACGGTGCCGAAGGCGCGCCCCCGAGCCTCGAGCGGTACTCACGGATGTTCTCGGGTTTGGGTTGACGATGTTGGAAGACGTCGAGAACGCTGGATGACCTTGGTGATCAGATCGGAGTAGCTGTCGACCAGTTCCGCGAGGCGGAACCAGGCTGCGTGTACCGCTGGGTCTGTTGGATTGATCGTCATCAGCAATTGGTAGGCGTGTACGTGTGCTTCGGCGACCTGGTCGATGACTGACCCCAACGTTTCAGTGTGGAGAGTCGCGTTCGGATGTGGTGAGGTCTGGTGCTCGGCTGCCCACGCGTCCACTGCGCGCATGAGTTCACTTCTGCGGCAATGAAACTCAGTCGCCGACGCATCCTGGCGCCTCTGGTACATCAGACCGAACTGCCGGGCGAGGTCTGCCAGCGGATGGATTCCCACGTGATGTCCGCGAATAGCTGACAGCAACGCCCCGCCCGAGAGAAACGATGCTGCCATTCCGGCTTCCGAACCGTCTGACTCTGGCTGGCCCACCTCCTGATTCGGTGTCAGCTCCATCGGTCACCGCCGGACTGCGTAGGGGTTGGTTTGAAGGAGCTGGCGGGCAACGGCGATCACAGTCGTGCGTGACGGAATCACTAGGACGCCCGACGGCCGCGACTCCCAGTACCACCCAGTCGGATGGTCAGTCATTGGCAGCCAGACGCGTTCACCGGATTCCAGGATCCGAATCCCTTTCTCCGCGAGCTGGATCACAGTACGGGCTACGAGGCTGCGTCCCCGAACCGGACCAACCAGGAAGACCCACTCACGATTCGGCCGTGAGTAGCTCACGATCGGCACCGCGTCGGACCGGCGCCCGGCCGCCAGCTCTTGATGCACTTTGCGGCCCAGACCAGCGGGCATCACGACCGCACCGAGCGACGGAGTCGCGACCAAAGACACGCGCTCGTACAAGCACGACACGGAAAATCCTAGCCCGCGATAGATATGGGCCACTTCCTGGGCGCTGTGGCAGCTCTCAAACATCATCACTCCTGCGGATGACGTAGCCGCAGTCCGGCGCGACTGGTACACGACAGCTGGCTACTTTTCGCGCCACGGCATGTCGGCGGTTTGTCATTGATCCACTCGCGTACGCGACAACATTCGCAAGCCGAGCCACTGTCGACGCGGCTCCGGCCATGGACAGTCGGTGGCCGCCATCCCGGCGGCTTCCAATGCCGTCAGCCCCAGCAGCGCGGCGCACTCTCGGAGCGCGGTCAACTCTTCAGCTGCCCGCAAGGCGGCTCGAGCCTGGACCATGGTGAGAGTTCGACCGGGCAGGTAGCTGACAACCCATCCGCCGACGCCGGCGGAGCGTGCTTGGTGCTGTGTCATATCGCTGATAAGTAGTGATCCACGAATATTCGTAATGGACATGCGTGCTACCACCTAGGGCAAGGGAGAATGGAACCAACGGCAGGCATCGTGGGCGCCGAATGAGCGCTGGCCTGCGGTGCTGCTTTTCCGTTTTTCGGTACATATCAACTCTGGACCTGGGACGATGCAGAGCGCAGAGCAGAACGACGCAGGTTTGAGCGAGCTTTAGCGAGGGCAGCCGTGACCATCTGGTGGATTGGTCAGAGTGTTAAGGCCTTGCGGATGGCGTTGCGCATGAATCAGCGCGATTTTGGCCAGCTGATCGACGCAGGACAGCGGACGGTATCTGGTTGGGAGCGTGGCGAATCGGCCGTCAATGTCGCGGCACAGGTTGCGCTGGACTCGCTTTTGGCGACACTGGAGCCTGTAGCGCGGGCGCGCTTCGAAGTCCTGGCCGAGGAGACCGACGTGAACCGCAGACAGTTCCTCATGACATCAACTGCGCTCGCGGCAACGGCCGGATCAGCCAAGCCGACGGTAACTCCTGCGGCCATTGATCACCTCAGGACCACCGTGCACGCGGGAATGCTGCTGGATGACTCGCTTGGTTCCGACGCAGCGAAACCGCTTGTTGACGCGATGGCACGGACCTGTCTGACATTGCTGCCGGATTGCCCTGAACTCCTGAAGCCGCAATTGTCTCGACTTACTGCGGAGGCTGTGGCGTCGTCGGCATGGGCGGCGTGGGATCAACGAGACGTGCGGTTGGCTGACGCGCTGTTCGGCCAGGCTTTCGAGCATGCTGAGAATGCCGGTGATACTGATGTCCAAGCAGGGATCCTGGTACACCGCACCGACCTGGCAGTCTGGACCCGCCGTTACGCTGACGCGGCCGACTATGCCGACGCCGCACTTGCGATCAAGATCCGCGATCGCCGAATGGCCGACTACCGAGCACTGCGATCCGCCCAAGCGTTCGCACACGCCAATCGGCGACAAGACGCCCGTCGGCAGCTGGAAGCTGTGTCGGGAGAGCACATCACAGAGACGACGCCGGACCAGTCCTACGCTTACTGGATGGCCGGTTGGGTTACCAGCGACGTGACCGGGTCGGTTTTGGAAGCAACCGGGGACCGACATGGCGCCGCAGAATCGGTCGAAGAGTCGCTGCAATTCATACCTGAGCTGGCGTCCAGGCATCGCGCGTTGACCTTGCTGCGCTTGGCCAGGATCGCGGCGCCCCTGGATTTGGATCGGTCTGTCGACGCCGCGAAACAGGCACTCGCACTATCACGCAAGAACACTTCGCCTCGGCTTCGTCAGAAGTACGCCGAGACACGTCAGCTGCTCGAACCGTGGGACGGCACCAGGGCGATACGTGAGTTGGACGCGTTCGCGGATTCGAGATAAGCCGGCTTCGAAGGTCGTCGGACCACCATCTGCAGGTTGCTCGTTGAGGGAGCCGGTACTGGACGACGATGCTCGGGTTACGGCCGCCGTGATCGCCTCCGTCGAGGCCAATCCGGGTGGCTAGACGGGTGAATTCCGGCGGCAGTTCCAGGTGGATTTGGGCGTCACTCGGCGCCCCGCCTGGCGATTTGTGCAGACGAAAAATGACAGCACTTTGGCTGTCAGAGGGGCATGTTGGGGCGGGTGTCCTGTGCCAATGAGGTTGGACCTCTGCCATCGAAGTTGGCCAGTCATGGAGTCTCTGCCACTACATTTGACCCGGTCTGATCGCGCTCCTCAAGGAAGCCCCCCGAGCTAGTGGGGACGGTTCAGGGAGGTCGATGCGGCAACCCGGCCCGGCTGGAGTGCACCACGGGCAAACCATCCGCTACACAGCCTCTTTCGTATCCCGACCCCTGGTTTGAGGGCTCGTAGCCGACTCGGCCGACTACTTACCATTGGCTGTCAACCCGCCGCAAAACGGTACGAACTCGTGAGGACAACCTGTGGTTTCGCTGCAACGAACTATCCGACTGGGCGCGACGGGCACCCTCATGATGGCGCTGGCATTCGGCGCAGGCTGCTCGACCGAACACTCTACGGTTGGCGAGTCCCCGTCGGCCTCGGCCGTCACGCCGCCCAACTCCGCAGCGGCTCCGGCGACCGAAACGCAGCCGACCTCCCCGTTACCTCCCACGACTACCGCGAAGCGATTGGACGCCGTCGTGGGCCGTTGGTTACGACGGAATCGACCTGGGGATGACCGCCGCTCAGGCCAGGGGCAGCGGGAAGATCGCCGAGATCAATGGCCCCGACGATGATTTCGGATGCCGCTCGTTCACTACCCACGCCGGGTGGGGCGGCTACATGAACAAAGGCAAAGTCGTCTCGATCATTCCAAAGGACGCCCCGCATACTCCGGAGGGGATCACCGCAGCTTCAACGCTCACCGAGGTCCGCGCGGCGTACCCGGACCTGAGATTCGGAGTCAACTGGAGCTCTGCCGCGGTGCCGGGCCACCCGGCAAACCGTTACGGATTCATGGGAATCTACAACAACGACTACGGAACAGGACAAGCAGTCAGATCACTGCTGCTGTTCGCCGCGGACATAGACGTCTGCCACAACTAGTTGTGCTGTCTCATGAGGTTGGTTCCACGGGTTCGATCTCGAAGGCGAGTTGCTCGGGCCCGGCCACCGGTACGAGATGGCGATGCCGGTGTCGGTGGGCCGGTAGGTGCGTGGTCTCGCCGTCGCACTGATTCATGCATCTCCCGCATAACCATCGGTCGTGGATCGATAGCGCGGGAGACCACCGACAACTCCGTGGGGTGCGACGGCCCGGTCAGGCCGGGCGTGCCCGCGACGGTTCGGTCAGCGTGCCGTCGAGACCACAGGCCCGCGGACGTTCGGCGTCGTCGGGGCCGTAGGCGGCCAGCACCGCTGGCGCGCTGGCGTTCTCGCTCGCCCGGGTGCCGTCGGGACGGGGGCCTGGCCCACAGCTAACCACCCGTTTATCAGCACAGGTTCAACGGGTTGGCGAATACCGCGACGATGACCAGGACGCCGATGGCTATCGGCGCGGCCGCGAGTACGACGGCCCCGTGTTTCCATCGGCGGCGCAGTACCACTGCACCCACCACGAAGGGCAGCGCCCAGAGCGCGACCATCCCGATCACCCACCAGGCGTCATCCATGTCGACATCGGGCGGGGCAGGCGGCGACCAATAGCGGTCGCCGGCCGCAGCGTACTGTCCTGTCCCATCGATGATGGGGCAGAGTCGGTGCGCTGAGCTGCGGTGCCTCAACTTCATGAGACGGTGGGCGGGATTGTGGTCTCACTGATCTGAGGTAGCTCACCGAGCTGTTTCTCGGTGGCCTCGGCGCGGAGTCGGGCAGGGGAAGGCCGGCGCGGATCGATGCAATTGCGTTGGCCCTGGGTTAATACGGCGGTGTCGCCGGTCATGGGGGTGGGGCTCACGGGGCCTTTCCATCCGCACCAGCCGCCGCAGGCGGCGACGGTTTGGCTCTCGATTCGGCCGTCGTCGAACTGGGCGGTGAGGTGCCATGCCCGAGCCGGATAGTCGCAGATTGGACATTTGCCGAAGTAGTTGAGAACGTCCTGGACTTCGGAAGCGGTGACGGTGCGCTTGCGATTGGCCATGATTCCTCCCTGATCAGAGAGCGTATGCCGGTGACGCCCGTTGGGTTTCGTGGAAGCAGGGGTGCTGCCGATCACAGGTCAGCAGGACACTCCCGGTAGTCCAGTCTCGTTGTTCGTGGGGCAAGTTTCGAGGGCCATCAGGATGTCGTCGACGTAGCGGTCTTGGATCAGGAACTGGCCGACGAGTCTGCCTTCGATGCGATATCCGTGTGCGAGATAGATTGCCTGAGCACGCGTGTTGGAGCCCAAGACCCTGAGGGTGATGCGGCGGGCTCGGCGTTTGAGTGCCTCTTGTAAGGCAGCATCGAGAAGTTGGTGGCCGATGCTGCGTCCTTGGTGGTCTGGAGCGACGGCGAATCCGTTGATCTCTTGGACATGCCCGCTCGATGCCGGCATCTGGGATGGCCGGAGTTTCACATATCCGAGGATGTGGTCGTTCTCGTGTGCGAGCAGCACGTTCTCCGGTGATGTCCCATCATTGAAGAAGGGGGTGTCCAGCGGCCAAAGCGGGACGGGAGCAACCTGGCTCGACCAGGTGGCATGGTCGATGCAGGCCAGTGCTCGCTCGTCGCCTTCGGTCGCGGTTCGGATGCCGATATCAGGTGGACCGTCCATGGGTAGCGATCTTTGCCGCGAGCCGGTCGGGCTGACAAACGATTTCGCGTGCGTAGGCGTCGTTTCGCCTGTGGTAGCGGATGTTTCGGTGTGACCGGTGACCAGCAGCGGCGGGCGGGGTGCCGGGCCGCGACAGCTGGTGACGTAAGCGCGGACGGATTCGTAGGTGACTGCAGCGTGGTGGTCATTGAGCAGGTGTTCCCAGATTTCGCGGACGGGGATGGCGGGCGTGGCGGCGAGGAGGGCGTCGATGTGCGCGATGAGCCCGTGCAGGGCGGCTCATTCGCGGGCGCCGCGAAATACAGACCCGGAGAGTTCTTCTGCCCTTATATGAGGGAAACTGCCGCACCGGCAGCACCTCCTCGAATCGAGTACTCCAGCGCCCAGTCAACGAACCCTGCCGTTCAACGGCGCCAGCTGACCCAATCTCTAAGTACCGCAACGTAAACGAGTCCACCAGGCCAGCGGCCGCCGACACCGCCGCTGTACCACCCGCCGCCATGACACCCCGGACCTCGTCGCCGCACGAACCGGCCCACTGTAACCACCCCGCCTCGAACGTACGAGACGAATCAGCGAATACCTCAGATCAACGAGACTGCCTCGGTATCAACGAGATAGGACACGTA
>NZ_BJXA01000099.1 GCF_007990755.1 Nocardia ninae NBRC 108245
CCCGCCTCGGCGAGGCGCTGAACACGCGGGTGCCGGTCCGGTTGATGTTCGAGGCCTCGACCGTCGCCGCGCTGGCGGTCCGGGTCGAGCAGCACGCCGACGCCGGTGGCCGCAAGGCGCTGACGGCAGGCCCACGCCCGGAACACATTCCGCTGTCGCTCGCGCAGCAGCGCATGTGGTTCCTGAACCGGTTCGACACCCAGTCGGCGGCGTACAACGTGCCGATCGCGGTGCGGCTCACCGGCGCGCTCGATGTCGCCGCACTGCGGGCCGCGATCGCGGACCTGGTGAGCAGGCACGAGATCCTGCGCACCATCTACCCGCAGACCGACGGCGGTCCGGTGCAGGTGATCCTGCCGCCCGCGCAGGCCGTGCCGCGGCTGGAAGTGCGCGTGGTCGCCCCCGCGCAGATCGAATCCGCTGTGGTGGCACTGACTTCGACGATGTTCGACGTCACCACCGAGGTGCCGATGAAGGTCGCGCTGTTCCAGATCGCCGGGGAATCGAAGGAATCCGCGGCCGAGTCGTCGGGTCGCTCCGCAGGCTCCGCTCCCGCCCCGGACGTCGAATACGTCCTGGCGATGGTCGTGCACCACATCTCCGGTGACGGTTCGTCGGTCGGCCCGCTGACCCGCGACCTGATGATCGCCTACGCCGCGCGGTCGGCGGGCGAGGCCCCGAACTGGGCGCCGCTCGAGGTGCAGTACGCCGACTACAGCATCTGGCAGCGCGAGCTGCTCGGCAGCGAGGACGACCAGGAGTCGCTGGCGGCCAAGCAGGTCGCCTACTGGCGCCAGGCGCTGGCGGACCTGCCGGATCAGCTGGATCTGCCGTCGGATCGGCCGCGCCCCGCGGTGCAGTCCTTCGCCGGTGGCAAGGTCGAGCTGCACGTCGACGCCGCGACGCATCAGGCGTTGATCGAGCTGGCCCGGACCGAGGGCGCGACGCTGTTCATGGTCGTGCACACCGCGCTCGCGGTGCTGCTGGCTCGGCTGTCCGGCACCGACGACATCGCGATCGGCACGCCGATGGCGGGCCGTGGCGAGGCCGTCCTGGACGACCTGATCGGCATGTTCGTCAATACGCTGGTGTTCCGCACCAGGGTCGACGCCGGGGAGCCGTTCACCGAACTGCTTGCCAGGCAACGCGAGATCGACATCCAGGCCTTCGCCAATGCCGACGTGCCGTTCGAGCGCCTCGTCGAGGTGCTCAACCCGGTCCGCTCCACCGCGCGGCATCCGCTGTTCCAGGTGGGTCTGTCGTTCCAGAACCTGGCGCAGGCAGGGCTGGAACTGCCGGGCCTCACGGTGTCCGGGCTCGACATCGACACCGCGCTGTCCCAGTTCGATCTGCACCTGATCGCGACCGACCGCTACGGCGACTCGGGTGATCCCGAGGGCATCACCGGCTTCTTCACCTACGCGACCGACATGTTCGATCGGGACACGGTGCAGGGCTTCGTCGATCGGTTCGCGCGTCTGCTCGGAGAGATCGTCGCCGCGCCGCGCACCGCGGTGGGCGACATCGAACTGCTCGACGCCGCGGAGCGCACCCAGCTGGTGAGCGGCCGCAACGCGACCGAGTACGCGGTGGATTCGGCGGCGACGCTGGTGTCGCTGCTGGATGCCTCGGTGGCCGCCGGGCCGAAGGAAGTCGCGCTGGTCACCGCGGACGGTGCGTCGATCACCTATGCCGACCTCGATGCTCGGGTGAATCGTCTTGCGCGGCATCTGATCTCGATCGGTGTCGGTCCGGAGTCGCGGGTGGCGCTGGCATTCCGGCGCTCGGTGGATCTGATCGTGGCGATGTACGCCGTCGCGAAGTCCGGTGGCGCCTACGTGCCGGTGGATCCCGCGCAGGCTGCGGAGCGCACGAGCTACATCTTGGAAACGGCGGCACCGGTGTGTGTGCTGACCAACGCCGAGGCCGAGTTCGATACCCCGGTAGCACCTTTGGTGCGGATCGATGAGCTGGACCTGGCCGAGGTGGACAAGGCGCCGATCACCGATGCCGATCGGGTTGCGCCGTTGCGTCCGGCGAATACCGCGTATGTGATCTTTACGTCGGGTTCGACGGGTCGTCCGAAGGGTGTGGCGGTTTCGCATGCGGCGATTGCGAATCAGTTGCAGTGGAAGGTCACTGAGTTCGGGTTGGATGCGGCGGATGCGATTCTGCTGAAGACGGCTGCGACGTTCGATCTTTCGGTGTGGGAGTTCTGGTCTGCGGCGGTGTGTGGTGGTCGTTTGGTGATTGCCGCGCCTGATGGTCATCAGGATCCGGCGTATTTGAACGAGTTGATGGCTCGTGAGTGGGTCACCACGCTGCACGTAGTTCCCTCCATGCTCGACGCGCTCACCGCAGGCGATTTCCCGAACTCGCTGTGGCGGGTGCTGGCGATCGGTGAGGCGCTGCCGGGCGCGCTGGCGCAGCGGTTCGTGCGTGAGCACTCCCGCACCGAGCTGTTCAACCTGTACGGCCCGACCGAGGCCGCGGTGTCGATCACCAGCCATCGGGTGACCAGGGCGGACGAGACCTCGGTGTCCATCGGCCTGCCCGAATGGAACAGCCAGGTCTACGTGCTGGATTCGCGGCTGCAGCCGGTGCCGGACGGTGTCGCGGGTGAGCTGTACCTCGCTGGTGCGCAGCTCGCGCGTGGTTACTTCGGCCGCGCGGATCTGACGTCGGATCGGTTCGTGGCCAACCCGTTCCAGACCGGTGAGCGGATGTACCGCACCGGTGACCTGGTGGCGTGGAATGCCTCTGGTGAGCTGGAGTACCGGGGTCGTACCGACTTCCAGGTGAAGATTCGTGGTTTCCGGATCGAGTTGGGTGAGATCGAGGCGGCGCTGCTGGCGTTGCCGGAGATCGCGCAGGCCGCGGTGGTCGCCAAGTCCGATCCCAAGACCGGTGATCGTCTGGTTGCCTACTTGGTGCCGTCCGACGGTGATGTCGATGTGGCGCAGGTGAAGTCGGCACTCATCGAGGGTTTGCCGTCGTACATGGTGCCGTCGGCGTTCGTGGTGCTGGATGCGTTGCCGCTCAATGTGAACGGCAAGTTGGATCGGAAAGCGTTGCCGGAGCCGGAGTTCGAGGCTCAGGTCTTCCGTGCTCCGTCCACGCCGATCGAGGAGATCGTGGCTTCGGTGTATGCCGAGGTGCTCGGTGTCGAGCGCGTCGGCGCCGACGATGACTTCTTCGGCCTCGGTGGTAACTCGCTGCTGGCGACCCAGGTCGCCGCACGGATCGGTGCCGCGCTCGACGCTCGGGTGCCGGTGCGCGCGCTGTTCGAGGCGTCCACCGTGTCCGGTCTGGCCGTGAAGGTCGAGCAGCACGCCGGTGCCGGTGGCCGCCGCGCCCTCGTGGCGGGCCAGCGTCCAGAACAGATTCCGCTGTCGCTGGCACAGCAGCGCATGTGGTTCCTGAACCAGTTCGACACCGCCTCCGCGGTCAACAACATCCCGGTCGCGGTGCGGCTCACCGGTGAACTCGACGTCGCCGCGCTGCAAGCGGCCGTCGGGGATGTCATCGCCAGGCACGAGACGCTGCGCACGGTGTACCCGGAGCAGGGTCGCGCGGCCAGCCAGGTGATCCTGCCCGCCGAACAGTCGGTGCCGGATCTGACGCCGGAAAACGTTGCGGTCGAAGACATTCAGCAGCGGATCATCGACGTCATCACGGCCGGGTTCGATGTCACCGCGGAAATCCCGTTGCGTGCCAAGCTGTTCCGGATCCACGACGGTGACTACGTGCTCGTGTTCGTCGTGCACCACATCAGCGCCGACGGCTGGTCGATGGGCCCGCTGACCCGCGATGTGATGCTGGCGTACGCGGCCCGCTCGGCCGGCGTGCCGCCGGGCTGGGCGCCGCTGCCGGTGCAGTACGCCGACTTCAGCTTGTGGCAGCGCGATGTGCTCGGCTCCGAGACCGATCCGGAGAGCCTGATCTCGCAGCAGGCCGAGTACTGGCGCAGCACGCTGGCCGGGCTGCCCGACGAGCTCAACCTGCCTGCCGACCGGACCAGGCCGACGACCCAGTCGTTCGCCGGTGGCCGGGTGGTGTTCCCGATCGACGGCGAGCTGCACCGACGGCTCACCGAGGTGGCCCGCGAGCAGAACGCGACGATGTTCATGCTGGTGCACGCCGCGCTCGCGCTGTTCCTGGCGCGGATGTCGGGCACCGACGACATCGCCATCGGTACGCCGGTGGCCGGTCGTGGCGAGGCCGAGCTCGACGACGTGATCGGCATGTTCGTCAACACGCTGGTGCTGCGTTCGCACGTGGAGGGCGACCTCACCTTCGGCCAGTTGCTCGCCAGGACGAAGGACGCGGACCTGCAGGCGTTCGCGCATGCCGATCTGCCGTTCGAGCGGCTGGTCGAGCTGCTCAGCCCGGAGCGCTCGACCGCGCGGCACCCGCTGTTCCAGGTGGCGCTGTCGTTCGAGAACCTGCCGGAGACCAGCTTCGAACTGCCCGGATTGCATGTGGGCGCGGTCGATTTCGACGTCGAGACGGCGAAGTTCGATCTGTCGCTGACGATCCGGGAGGCTCCGGCCGCCGACAGCGCGGGCATGTACGCCGAGTTCTCCTTCGCCCGTGATCTGTTCGACGACGCGACCGTCGAGGTCTTCGCGCAGCGCTTCACCAGGCTGCTCGACGCGATCGCCGGCGACCGCGAAACGCCGATCGGTGATCTTCCGCTGCTCGACGAGGCCGAGTACGACTTGCTGACGCACGTGCACGGCGAAGACGTGATGGCCACCGGGCTGCTGCCGGATCTGCTGCAGCGCGGCGCGCAGCTGAACCCGGACCAGATCGCGGTCCGCTACCTGGGTCGTTCGATCACCTACCGCGAGCTCGACGAGTACTCGTCGCGGTTGGCGCGGGTACTGATCGACCGTGGTGTCGGTCCGGAACGCATTGTGGCGCTGTCGTTCCCGCGTTCCTACGAGATGGTCGCGGCGTTCTGGGCGGTGGCGAAGGCGGGCGGCGCGCACGTGCCGGTCGACCCGACCTACCCCGAAGACCGCATGCGGCACATGATCAACGACTCCGGCGCGGTCATCGGTATCACCGCGAGCGAGTACGTGGATCGGCTGCCGCGCGACGTCGAATGGCTGCGGCTCGACGACTCCGCGCTGGACGAGCAGATCGAGGCGAAGTCGCCGGAGTCGGTGACCGACGCGGACCGCATCTCCTCGCTGGCGATGCGGCACCCCGTGTACGTCATCTACACGTCGGGTTCGACGGGTATGCCCAAGGGCGTCACGGTGACCCACGCGGGCATGGGTGGCCTGGTCGGTGTCGCCACCGATCTGTACCAGCTCGAGGCGCACCACCGCTTCCTGCACATCTGCTCGCCGAGCTTCGACCCGTCGGTGCTCGAATGGCTGTGTGCCGCCTACACCGGCGCCACGCTGGTGATCGTGCCGTCGACCATCATCGGTGGCCCGGATCTGGCGGAGCTGCTGCGCACCGAGCGGGTGACGCACACGATCATCACTCCCGCCGTGCTCGGCACGGTGGACCCGGCGGACCTGGACGCGCTCGAGGTCGTCTCCGTCGGTGGCGATGTCACCACGCCGGAACTGCTGGCCAAGTGGTACCCGGGCCGGAAGTACTTCAACGCCTACGGCCCGACCGAGACGACGATCATCTCGTCCTACGCCAGCCTCACCCCGGGACGGCACGTCACCATCGGTCTGCCGGTGCGCGGCATGTCCGCGCTGGTGCTCGACGCGCGCCTCAACCCGGTGCCGCCGGGGGTCGCCGGTGAGCTCTACCTCGCCGGTGGCGCGGTGGCGCGTGGCTACCACAACCGCCCCGACCTGACCGCGGAACGGTTCGTCGCCAACCCGTGGAGCAACGAGGGCGCGCGGATGTACCGCACCGGTGACGTGGTGCGCTGGTTCGCCGAGCCGGGCGAGCGCGCGGGTAACGCCGCGGTGCCCGAGGTGCGCTGGGAGCTGGACTACGTCGGCCGCTCGGACTTCCAGGTGAAGATCCGCGGCTTCCGCATCGAGCTCGGCGAGATCGACACCGTGCTGGCTGCGCACGAGGACGTCGAGTTCTCGATCACGCTGGGCAAGCAGACCGCGGCGGGCGCCACGATTCTGGTGTCCTATGTGCTCGCGGTGCCCGGCCATGAGATCGACACGGCCCGGCTCAACGAGCATGCCGCGCGGAGTCTGCCGCCGCACATGGTGCCCTCGGCGATCATGGTGCTCGACGAGATCCCGCTGACCCCGGTCGGCAAGCTCGATCGCAAGGCGCTGCCCGAGCCGGTGCTCGCGCCGCGCGAGTTCCGGGCACCGGCCAGCGAGGTCGAGGCGGTCATCGCCGAGGTGTTCGCCGAGGTGCTCGGGGTCGAGCAGATCGGCCTGGACGACTCGTTCTTCGCGCTCGGCGGCGACAGCATCCTGTCCATCCAGCTGGTCTCGCGGGCCAAGGCGCGCGGCGTGGTGTTCTCCCCGCGCGACGTGTTCGAGCGGCGCAGTGTGGCCTCGCTCGCCGAAATCGCCACCCTCGGTGCGGGTTCGGAGCAGGTGAAGCTGGAGGAGCTGCCCGGCGGGGGTGTCGGCGAGATCCCGCTGACGCCGATCATGACGCAGATCCTGGCGAGTGGCTCGTCCTACGAACGCTTCTCGCAGACGATGGCGCTGCGCCTGCCGGACGGCATCGACCGGACGACGCTGGTCGGGACCATCGCCGCGGTGTTCGACCACCACGACGTGCTGCGGACGAGGTTGCGCCGCACCGACGATCAGTGGGCGTTCGAGGCGCTGGCGCCCGGCGCGGTCGACGTGGCTGCCTTGGTGCATCGGGTCGATCTCGCCGCCGACGTCGACGACGCGGAGCTGAAGCGGGTCGGCAGCGCGGCGTTCGATGCCGCGCTCGGCCGGTTGGATCCGGCGAATGCCGTGATGGCGCAGTTCATCTGGTTCGCCTTCGAGGGCGAGCGGCGCGACGTGCTGCTCATCGTCGCGCACCACTTCGTGGTCGACGGCGTGTCCTGGCGCATCCTGATTCCGGACTTCGCGGTCGCGTGGTCGCAGCTGGCCGCCGGTCAGCAGGTCGCGCTGCCCGCCAACGGCACCTCGATGCGGCGCTGGGCGCACAGCCTGGTGGAGGCCGCGGCCTCGCCCGCGCGGGTCGCGGAACTGCCGTTCTGGCAGCAGGTTTCGACGACCCCGGATCCGCTGATCGGGTCGCGGCCGTTCGACCCCGCGGTCGATACGTTCGCCACGGTCGAGCGGGTCGAGGTCACGCTGCCCGCCGAGGTCACCGACGCGGTGCTCACCGCGATCCCCGGCCTCTACCGCGGCGGCGTGAACGACGGGCTGCTGTCCGCGCTGGCCATGGCGGTCGCGCGCTGGCGTGGCACCGGTTCGGCGGCCCTGGTCAAGCTCGAGGGTCACGGTCGTGAAGAGGAAGTTGTTCCGGGCGCGGATCTTTCGCGCACCGTCGGCTGGTTCACCACGGCCTACCCGGTCCGGCTCGACCTCGGCGACGCCGATCTGTCCGATGCGTTCGCCGGTGGCGCCGCGCTCGGCGAGGTCGTGAAGTCGATCAAGGAGCAGCTGCTCGGTGTGCCGGACAAGGGCCTCGGCTACGGCCTGCTGCGCTACCTGAACCAGGCAACCGGTCAGCGGCTCGGTGCCGCAGGCCAGATCAGCTTCAACTATCTGGGCCGGATGTCGGCCGGGGAGATCCCGGAGCAGCTCGCCGAGATCGGCTGGGTGCCGGTGTCGGACCTCGGTCAGCTCGACGGCGACATGGATCTCGACATGCCCGCCAACGCGACGATCGACATCAACGCGATCGTCACCGACGGTGCGGACGGTCCGGAACTCGGTGCCGCGTTCGCCTTCCCGACCGGGTTGCTGACCAGGGAACAGGTGCAGGAGTTCGCCGACCACTGGGTCGCCGCGCTCACCGCGCTGGCCACGCACGCGCGCAGGCCGGACGCGGGTGGCCTCACCCCGTCCGACATGTCGCTGGTGCGGGTCGGTCAGACCGATATCGAACTGTGGGAACGGAACTACCCGGCGCTGGCCGAGGTGTGGCCGCTCTCGCCGTTGCAGTCCGGTCTGCTGTTCCACGCGATGATGACCCAGGCGACGGTCGACGTGTACACCATGCAGGCCGTGGTGGACCTCGGCGGCGCGCTGGACGTCGAGCGGTTGCACGCGGCGGCGCAGGGCATCATCGACCGCTACCCGAACCTGCGCACCGCGTTCGTCACCGACTCCGACGGGCAGGCCGTGCAGGTCGTGCTGGATCGGATCGAAGCGCCGTGGCGCGAGGTGGATCTCACCGACCTGCCCGCCGAGCAGCGGACCGCGGAACTGCGCAGGCAGGTCGCGGCTGATCAGGCGACGCACTTCGACATGGCGGTGCCGCCGCTGCTGCGGTTCACCTTGTTCCGCAGTGCGGAAAGCCAGTGGCACTTGGCGATCACCACGCACCACATCCTGTTGGATGGCTGGTCGATGCCGTTGCTGATGCGGGATCTGCTGGTGCTCTACGCGGTTCGCGGCGATGCGTCCGCGCTGCCGCGGGTGGCCTCGTACCGCAACTTCCTCGGCTGGCTGGCCGGGCGCGACCGCGAAGCCTCGCTGCGGGCGTGGGCGACCGCGCTCGACGGCGTGTCCGAGCCGACACTGCTTGCGCCGCAACCGCGTTCGGCCGAGCAGTACGAGATCGGCAAGCAGATCACCGAACTCGACGCCGACCGGACGCGCAGGCTCACCAAGCACGCCGCCGAATTGGGCGTCACGGTGAACACACTGGTGCAGGCGGCCTGGGGCATCCTGCTCGGACGGCTCACCGGCCGCGGTGACGTGGTGTTCGGCGCCACCGTCTCCGGGCGGCCCGCCGAACTGCCCGGGGTCGAGTCGATGGTCGGTCTGTTCATCAACACGCTGCCGGTGCGGCTGCGCATCGACGACCGCCAGACCATCGGCAAGCTGCTGGAGCGGTTGCAGCACGATCAAGCGGACCTGCTCGAGCACCACTACGTGGGGCTCACCGACATCCAGCGGGTGGCGGGCACCGGATCGCTGTTCGACACGCTGCTGGTGTTCGAGTCGTATCCGATGGACAAGGAGGCCATCTCGGCCGCCAGCTCCATCGACGGCATGTCGGTGACCGGTGTCGGCGTCAACGACGCCACCCACTACCCGCTGACGCTGCTGGTGACCGCCGAGTCGACGATCGAGCTGACGCTGAAGTATCTGGGCAGCCGGTTCAGCGCGGACGAGGTGGAGATCATGTCCGCGCGGTTGATCCGGGTGCTGGAGGCGCTGCTCGGCGATCCGGACGGGCTGGTCGGCGACATCGACATCCTCGATGCCGGTGAGCGGGCTCGCCTGCTCGCCGAATCCGGCATCACGGCAACGGTTGCCACGCCGGAACCGGTGGGCCGGGTCGGTGCGCACACGGTCGCCAAGGTGCTCGCCGAGGTGGTCGAGGAGGATCCGGAGGCGCCCGCGCTGCTCGCCGACGGCGACGAAATCGCTTACCACGTACTGGATCGACGCTCCTCGCAGTTGGCGCGGGTGCTCATCGATCGCGGTGCGGGGCCGGGCGACATCGTCGCGGTGGCGCTGCCGCGTTCGCTGGACGCGGTGATCGCGGCCTGGGCGGTGCAGAAGGCCGGTGCGGCACTGCTGTTCGCCGGCGATCTGTCCGCCGACGAGATGGCCGGCGCCGGAGCCACCTTCGGCATCACGCCGAACCCGGTGCCGGACAGTCCGATCCAGTGGCTGGTCCCGTCCGAGCCGCGGATGCAGGCCGACCTGGTCGCAGCACCGTCGCACCCGGTCTCCTACGCCGACCGGGTCCGCCCGCTCGGCGAGGACCACCCGGCCTTCGTCGTGCCGGCCGGGGACGGCGTGCTCGCGGTCACCCAGACCGAGGCGCTGGCCCAGGCCGAACACGTCCGCGAGGAGTACGGCATCGACTACGAGTCGACCACGTACACCACGGCCCCCTCCGGCCGCGCGGCCATGCTCGAGTTCCTGGCCTCCGCCACCGCGGGCGCCCTCTCGGTCCTGCCGACCGGCGACATCCCCGCCGACCTCAGCGCCGGTGAGGTCAGCCACTGGTTCGTCACCCCGGGTGACGCGACCGACGCGGCGGACGCCGAGATCAAGATCGTGATCGCGGAGTAGTCACCGGCACAAGGCAATCCGCCGGTCCCGAGCATCTGCTCAGGACCGGCGGAGCCGGCCGGAGTGAGTGGTCAGTGCGCGAGGTCCACCGCGTTGTCCTCGGCGAATACCTTGCGGCACACCGGGGCGCAGAAGGCGTAGTCGGTGCCGTTGTGGGGCAGGGTGATCCGGGCGGTGGCCAGTTCGACCGGCATGCCGCAGACGGGGTCGATGGCGTGGCCTTCGGGGGCCTCGGCCGGGGTGGCGGTCGCTCGGTAGTCGTCGGTCATCAGTTTGGTGAGGTCGGCGATGGTGGTTTTTCGGCCTAGGGTGCCGATGTTGTGCTCGCGCAGGCCGATGATCTGGACCAGGCAGTGCGGGTCTCGGGTGAGGCGGGTGGGGTCGGGTTCGGTCTCGGCGATGGCGCGGGTGATCAGCGGGATGACGTGGTCGCCGAATTCGCTGGTGTTGCTCCATGCGCCCGGAACCGTGAGGAGTACCAGGTAGCGCGGTGCTTCGGCGATGCTCGGGCCGCCGGTCGCCCAGGTCTCGGGTGTGCGCACGAGTACGTGGGTGAGTTCGCGGACTTTCGCCATTACCGAGTCGGGTGCCGCCGGTTCGGTGGTCAGGTCCCGCAGGATCCGCTCGGCGAGTTCGTGTTTCCGGTCGCTGGTCAGCTGTTCGTCGGCGACGAACAGTTCGACGGTCATCATGGGAGTGCTCTTTTCGCTGGGGCGAGGGTGAGGGTGACGATCAGGAGGAAGGCCAGTAGGGCACAGGTGGTGCGGGCGAAGTGGAAGGCCTCCCAGCGGGCGAGGATCTCGGCGTAGTCGGCCGGCGGGCCGCTCACCGCCCACACCTTGATGTGCTGGTTGATCGGTATGTTGCCGAGCCGGGTGATCAGGAACGCGGAAACGGCCAGTGCCGCAGCCGTTCCGGCGAGCAGGCGGTCGCGGCCGGTGGTCCGGAATGCCAGGACCAGGCAGCTGAGGATGGTGAGGCCCATGAGTGACTGCATGACCAGGCCGTTCACCGACATCAGGGCGGTGTGGAAGGTGAAGCGGACGTCGAGCGGGACCTTGCGGAACGCGTAGAGGACGTTCACGGCGCCGTAGCCGAACGCACCGGCCAGCAGGCCGCCGAAGCACAGCGCGGATGCCCGTGCCAGAGCGGGCTTTTGGGCGATGGTCAACGGCGGTGCTCCGACACAGGCGCCAACGCGAGCAGTTCGTCGACCGACCATTGATCGTCGACGTGCACGCCGTGTTTGGCCGCGAGGACGCGACCGTCCGGCGCGATGAGGAAGTCGGCGGGGAGGCCGAGGTTGCCACCCTCCGGCTTGGTCGGGGGAGCGGGTTGCTTTTTGCGGAGCGTGGAAAGAGCGGCGTGTGCGACGCCGCGCAGAATGGTGGGCCAGCCGCGCGGGTCGAGTAGTGCACGCGGCGACGATTCGACACCGAACTCGCGGTACAGCTCGCGGGTGGGGTCGGCGATCAGATCGAGCGGGATGTTCTCGGTGTACTTACGTAATTCTGCTGCGCTGGAATGGAATACGACCACCTCGTGAATGTTGGCGGCCGCGATCTCGGCCCGGCGCGCGACGATCGAACGCAGGTGCAGATTGCAGACGGGGCAACCGGCGAATCGGCGGAATTGCAGGTGTATCAGGCGATCTGGGTCAGGGATGGGCACGGGTGTGTCGGAGATGGTGGTCAGTACCCGAGGGGAGACAGAGGTCGGTAAAGACATGAGCGCTTCCTTTCGTAGGCGTACCTTGTACGCCTACGTCCAGTATGCCCGTGGCTTGTACGCTGTCAACCCATGCCACGTCCTCGTTCGCTGACGAAGTCCGATCTCGGCGTCGCCGCGCTCGCGGTCATCGACCGCGACGGGCTGTCCGCGCTCACCATGCGGGCCGTGGCGAAAGAACTGCGGATGGCCACCATGGCGTTGTACCGCTACGTGTCCGACCGGGAGGAACTGGAGATCCTGGTCGTCGACGAGGTGCTCGCCGGGATCGACGTCTCGACCCCGGCCGAATCGCACTGGCGCGACCGCCTGACCACCTTGCTCGAGCGGATGCGGGCGGCCATCTCCGCGCACCCCGCGACGGTGCCGCTGGTGCTGCGGCATCGGAAGAACTCGACCGCCACCCTGCGCTGGATGGAGGCCATGCTGGCGGTGCTCACCGAAGGTGGGTTCGAGGGGGCCGATCGGGTGATCGCGCAGCGCACGCTGGTCGCGTTCCTGCTCGGGTCCTTGGAGAACGAGCACTACGCGTCGATCAATGCCCCCGCGACCACGGCCATCGCGCAACTGTCGCCCGAGGAGTACCCGACGCTGACCGCGACCGCCGCGCAGGCCCGAAAGATGTCGGTGGACGACGAGTTCCGCGGCGGCCTCGCCATTGTGTTGCGCGGGTTGGCGGCCGGGCGGCCCGGCTAGGTGAAGGACGGTGCGTAACGGTCCAACCAGATCGCGAAGTCGAGCAGCTGTTCGAGATCGAAGCGGTCGGGCTCGATCAACTGGTCGGCGGGGCGATCGACGGCCTTGGTGACGGCGTCGTAGTCGTACAGCTGGAAGACCGGATGTTGCTGGGTGGCAAGGAGATCGCTCGCCTGGGCGCGCACCGACTCGGTGTAGGCCACATCCTTGGTGATCGGATAGTGGCTCTTGACGCGTTCGACGACCGAGCGCGGCAGGATATCGGCGGCGGCCGCACGCAGCAGGCTCTTCTCCCGCCCGTCGAAGGATTTCAGCGACCACGGCGCGTTGTAGACGTACTCGACCAGGCGGTGGTCGCAGTAGGGCACGCGGACTTCGAGGCCGACCGCCATGCTCATCCGGTCCTTGCGGTCGAGCATGGTGCGCAGGAAGCGGGTGAGGTGCAGGTATGAGGCCTGCCGCATCCGGAACTCCAGCTCGCTCTCGCCGTCCAGCCCGGTGACCTCGGCGGCAGCGTCCGCGAAGCTGTCCGCGAGATAGGTGTCGAGATCGAGCGCGGCGGTCAGGTCGGGATCGAGCAGCCTGGTGCGCTGCACGAACGCCTGCGGTAGCACCGACAGCCACGGGAACGTCGACATCCCGTGCGCCGCGGCCTCGGAGAACCAGCGATAACCGCCGAAGAGCTCATCGGCGGACTCGCCGGACAGCGCGACGGTCGAGTGTTCGCGGATCGCCTTGAACAACAGGTAGAGCGACGCCTCGCTGTCGCCGAAGCCCGTGGGGACGTCGCGGGCCGTGACCACGGCGGCACGGACCGCCGGATCGGACAGGGCGGCGCCGTCGAGCACGATGTCGCGATGCTCGGAGCCGACATGATCGGCGACGGCGCGGGCGAAGGGCGCGTCCAGGGTGATCCGCCACTCGTCGGGCACGAAATCCCGCTGCTGGTTCTGGAATTCGACACTGAAGCTGCGCAGCCGCTCGCCGGAGTCGCGCAGGTGCCGCGCGGCGAGGGCGGTGAGTGCGGAAGAGTCCAGTCCGCCGGACAGCAGGACGCATCGCGGGACGTCCGAAATCAGCTGCCGGGCAACGGTATCCTCCAGCAGCTCGCGGACGGTACGCACTGTTGTCGCGCGATCGTCGCGGTGCTCCATGGTGTGCAGCGACCAGTAGGTGGTGCTGCGGATGCCGTCGCGGCCGACGGTCAGCACCGTGCCCGGCGGCACCTGCTGCATTCCTGTCCAGAACGCCTGCTCCGGGCGGGCGATCGTGGTGAACAACTCGCGCAGGCCATCCAGCCCGATCCGCTTGTCGGCCAATGGATTTGCCAGGATGGCTTTGGGCTCGGAGCCGAACAGCAGGCCGTCGTCGGTGGGGTAGTAGTAAAAGGGTTTGATGCCCAGCCGATCCCGCACCATGACCAGCTGCTCGGTGCGTGCGTCCCAGATGGCGAACGCGTACATGCCGTTCAGTCGCTCAGCGAAGGCCGCGCCCCATTCCAGGTATGCCCGGAGTACGACCTCGGTGTCGGACTCGGTGGTGCACCGGTGGCCGCGGGCGCGCAGTTCGGACCGCAATTCGCGGAAGTTGTAGGTCTCACCCGAATAGACCATGGCGACAACGCCTTCCGGCGTGTCGATGGTCATCGGCTGGGTGCCGCCCGCCAAGTCGATGACGGCCAGTCTGCGGTGGCCGAGGGCTGCGTGCGGCGCGATCCAGACGCCGCTGTCGTCGGGTCCGCGGCACGCCATGGTGGCCGTCATCGCGTCGAGGGTTTCGGTGGTTGCTGTCGAGAAGTCTCGCTGAAAGGAGACCCATCCGGTGATTCCGCACATGCCACAATGCTAGAGCTACTCTAAAAATAGAGCAACTGTAAGAATGGGGTCGATATAGTAAGCTGGTGCCATGGGTGAACCGGGGTTGCGCGAGCGCAAGAAGCAGCGCACCAGAGTGGCCATTGCCGAAGCGGCGTACCGCCTATTCGAGACGAAGGGCTACGACGAGACGACGGTCACCGAAATCGCTGCGGCCGCGGATGTTTCGCCCGCCACGTTCTTCAACCACTTCCCGACCAAGGAGGCGGTGCTGTTCGCCGAGGGCGGCACCCTGCTCGACGTGGGGCTCGCGACGATCGAGCAGCGGGACGCCGCCGCGAGCGTCGGCGAGGTGCTGGCCGATGCCATGCGGGCGATCCTCGCGGAGATGGTGGGCGGGCCGCGCGATCCGAGCGGCGAACTGGAGGCTGCGCGCCTGCGGCTGCTGATGTCGGTCCCCGCGCTGCGCGGGGCCACGTTGCAGCGCCTGTTCGAGGTGGAGGACCGGCTGGCTCGGGCATTGTGTGCGGCATTTCCCGGACAGCTGGACCCGGTACGGGCGGCGACACTGGTGGGTGGGTTGTGCGGCGCGATGTTCGCCGGCGGTCGCGCCGCGCTGCGCGAGGGTCGCGTGTTCCAGGCTGCGGTCGACGCCGCGATCGACCAGACAATCAGGGCCGCAACGGATCTGGGCCGCTGAAGACGAGTCGCCGCACTACGCGACGACTCGCCTCGGTGGTTCAGTGGAACAATGCCGCGACGTCGACGGTCGCCGCCATGGCGCGGTGGCCCGCGTCGTTGAGGTGCATGCCGTCACCGCTGTCGTATGCCGGGAGGATGAAGTCCGGGCGTTGCGGGTCCTGCACCGCGCGGGCCACGTCGAAGACGGAGTCGAAAACGTCGGTGCTGCGCAACCATTCGTTGACCTCGCGCCGGGTCGGCAGGGTCTGCTCGATCGGCATCCCTGGGTAGATGCAGCCCGCGTACGGGCCGATGGTCGCGGCGTGGATGGTCAGGCCGGCGTCGTGGGCGCGGTGGGCGATCTCGGTGAAACCGGCGATCAGTTCTTCGGTGGTGGCGGGTGCTTCGCCCGACATGCCGCCCAGGATGAGGTCGTTGATGCCGAAGTTGATGAGCACGCTGCTGACGCCCGGGGTACTGAGGACGTCCCGGTTGAACCTGTCCAGGCCGGGCACGCCGATCTCGTTGGTCAGTAGTCGATTTCCACCGATGCCCTGGTTGACGACCCAGCCGCGGTCGAGTCGGTCGTTGAGGGCGTCCACCGAGCGGCGGTTCGCGCTCATGGTCGAGCCGACGCCTTCGAACCACGAATCGCCGAGCGCGACGGCGACGGGGGTGTCCGCCGGAGCGAGTACGTCGACACCGGTGACGTAGAAGCGCGCGGGAACCTCGTCGGCGGCACCGAGATCCGGTTGCGCTGCGACGTTTCCGTCTGCGACATAGGCGATTTCGCTGGGCTCATGCGAGCGGGTCGCGAGTCCGGTCTGTTCGGGCAGGTACAGGCTCAGCGTGAGATCGGTGCTCGCGGCGACGGCCAGCTCGACCGGATCGCTGATCACCGCACCACCCGCCGGGATGGTGACCTGGTCCGCGCCGTCGAACCGCAGGACGGTGTCGGTCTCGGCGATGATCTCGTTGCCGGTCTTGCGCAGCGCGACGTGCGCGGCGCCGATCACCAGTGGATCCCGTCCGTACAGGTTGGTGAGCCGGACGCAAAGTTGCTCGCCGCCGCCGGCCAAATGCAGCACCTGACGCACGGTCTGGTCGGCGAAGGGCCGTGATTCGCTGAGCTTGACCTGCTCGTAAGGGCTGATGACCGCGGAACGGAAACCGGCGACCCAGGCGGTGGTGTCAGACATTGAATGCTCCAGTAGTTGTCGTGAGGAATAATGCGTATGCATATTTCTAGTACGAAGTATTCCTCATGTCAACTATCCGCGAAGCAATCAGTACGGGGTAGGTTGGTGGCATGGATGCGGACCTGTTCGACGACCCACGGCTGACCACCATGGGCCTGCTGTTCGAGGCGCACGAAGGGTTGGTCACCAAGTTGACGCCGGTGTATAAGGCGCACGGGCTGTCCGGGCTGGATATGAATGCGCTCATGCGCCTGAGTCGTTCGCCCGGTCGACGGCTGCGCATGACGGATCTGGCCGCCCAGACGGCGCTCTCCACCAGCGGCGTCACCCGCCTGGTCGATCGGCTGGCCCGGTACGGGCTGGTCGAGCGTGCGCTCGACCCCGGCGACCGGCGCAGTGCGTACGCGGTGCTGACCGAATCCGGCGCGCAGCGGCTCGCGCAGGTGCTGCCGGACTATGTCGCCGCGGTCGAGCGCTGGTTCACCGGACTGTTGACGCCCGCGCAGCTCGACGGGCTGATCGGTGCGCTCCGTGTTGTTCGCGACACCACCAATCCCGAGGCGACGCTGGGGGCCGAGGGGCAGTGATGCTCAGTCGGCGGCTTCGCCGAGGAGTCGTTCGAGTCCGTCCAGGATCAGGTTCAGGCCGAAGGTGAAATCCGCTGTGCCCGAGTGCTTCCCGTCGATCACCAGCTGTGACAGCGCGTTCATGTACGGAAACTGATCCGCGGGTATCCGTGGCAGGAACTGTGCTGCGGCGGAAGCGTACTCGTCCGGTTGCAGCGGAAAGTTCACTTCCTGCAGGGTGAATCCATAGATGTGGCTGTCCATCGCGTTCCAGGCGCGGTCGGCCTGCTGGTAGGAGAAGCCGGCCGAGTGGAGACAGCCGACGGTGGCGTCCACATAGCGCAGCATGGCGGGGCCGACATTGAGTCGCGAGCCGATCAATCCGGTCGCCCACGGATGTCGCAGCAGCACCTCGTGCGCCGACATGGCCCGCGCGCGCATGGCCGCCTTCCAGTCGCCGCCGACCTCGGGCGTGCCCATCTCGGCGACCACCAGGTCGGCGATGCCGTCGAGCAGGTCGTCCTTGTTGGTCACGTGGTTGTACAGCGACATCGCCTCGACCCCGAGCGTCTGTGCCAGTTTGCGCATGGACAAGGCCGCGAGGCCCTGCTCGTCGGCGAGTCGAACGGCGGTGTGCAGCACCTTCTCCCGGCTGAGCGGCGCGCGCGAGGTGCCGTGGGCAGCGGTCTTGGGCATGGACACCTCTCTTGACGGACTTACGGTGTAAGCGTACCGTCCGTAGCGAGGGACTTACGCTGTAAGTAACCGTTTCACGCGAGGAAATCCCATGTCCGAGGCGCACAGCCCGCAATCCACAGTCGATGTCCGCACGATGACGGCGATCGTCGCGCCGCGCTACGGTGCCGGCGCGGTGCTCCGGACCGAGATAGTCGATCGGCCGAATCCACGCGCCGACGAGGTTCTGGTCCGGGTGCGGGCCGCATCGGTGAGCCAGGGCGATATCCACCTGCTCACCGGCACGCCCTATCTGTTGCGGCTGGGCTTCGGCCTGCGGCGGCCCAAGGATCCGATCATCGGGCACGACCTGGCCGGCGAGGTGGTCGCGGTCGGCGGCGACGTGACCGGATTCCGGCCCGGTGACACGGTATTCGGTGCGGCGGATTCGGGCGCCTTCGCGGAGTACGTGTGCGTCCCGGAACAGCGGCTCGCCCACGTGCCCGACGGGCTCGCCATCGAAGCGGCTGCGGCGCTGCCCGATTCGGGCATGACGGCGCTGCAAGGGTTGCGCGATGCCGGTCGGCTCCAAGCCGGGCAGACGGCGCTCGTCAACGGGGCCTCGGGTGGGGTCGGCAGCTTCGCGATCCAGCTCGCCAAGGCGTTCGGGGCCGAGGTCACCGCCGTGTGCAGTACCCGGCACGTCGAAGTGCTGCGCTCGTTGGGTGCTGACCATGTAATCGACTACACCACCGATGATTTCACTGTCGGCGAGCAGCGGTATGACGTGCTGCTCGACCTGGTCGGCAACCGATCGCTGCGGGACTGTCGCCGAGTACTGGCCTCGAAGGGTGTCTTCGTCTCTTCGGCGGGCGCACCCGGCGGGAACTGGGCCGGGCCGGTGCTGTGGATGGGTAAGGTGCTGCTGGCCAACCTCTTCGCGAGTCAGCGGATCGCACTGCTGCTCATGCGTCCGCGCCGCGCGGATCTCGAGTTCTTGGCGGAGTCGGCCGCTGGCGGCACCCTCCGGCCGCTGATCGAGCAGAGCTTCCCCTTGGCGAAAGCGGCTGAGGCTGTGCAGCATGTGCTCACCGGGCACGCCCAGGGCAAGACGGTGATCGCCGTCTGAGCTAGCCGACCGATCCCGCGAGCCGGGCGCTGAGCTCGCGGATATGGGCGACCAGCTCCGAAGGCTCGTGCACGCGGAACGGAAACCCGAACGTGGCGACGTAGATGGCCAACTCGTCGAGCGAATTGGATCCTGTTCGGAGCAAGCAGGTTTCGGCGTCCACCGCCTCGATCACGCCGACGGTGGGCGCGATACGGTCGGCGGCGACCTCGGCGGGCACGCCGAGGGTGATGCTTGCGGAGTAGCGGTACGGCGCACTCGACACGCCTCGGGAGACATACCCGGACAGATCGACGTCGGGTGCCGCGCGCGGGGTGAAGCGCGGCCCGGTCGGGATGCGGGGATGCAGCCGGTCCGCGCGGTAGGTGCGCCAGTCGGCCCGGTCGACGTCCCAGCCGATGAGGTACCAGCGGCGGCCGGTGTGCGCCAGGCGGTGTGGTTCGGTGGTGCGTAACGAGGTTGTGCCGTCATGGCTTCGGTAGTCGAAGCGCAGGCGATGGCTATCGCGGATGGCGCCCGCTATCGCGGTGAGCGTGTCCGGGTCGACGGTCGGACCACCGGCCGACACCGTGACGGTGACCGATTGCAGCAGGCTGACGCGGTGGCGCAGCCGGGACGGCAGCACCTGTTCGAGCTTGGTGAGCGCGCGCAACGAGCTGTCCTCGATGCCGGTGATGGTGCCGCCCGCGGCGGTGCGCAGCCCGATGGCGACCGCCACCGCCTCGTCGTCGTCCAGCAGCAGCGGCGGCAGTTTGGCCCCCGCGCCGAGCCGGTACCCCGCGACGCCGGGGGTGGCGTCCACCGGGTAACCGAGGTTGCGCAGCTTGTCGATGTCGCGGCGCACCGTGCGCACATCGACCTCGAGGCGTTCGGCCAGGTCGGTGCCGGTCCAGTCGCGGGGCGTCTGCAAGAGCGACAGCAGCCGAAGCAGTCGCGCGGAGGTTTCCAACATGATTTTCAGTCTGCCGGAAAGCTAGGGCGAAAGCTGTCCTAGGTGGGTCATAGTGTTTATCTCATGAGCAACGAGATCCACGAATTCCGCATCGACATCCCGCAGCAGCAGCTCGATGACCTGCGCACTCGGCTCGACGGCGCGCGCTGGCCCGCACCGCTGCCCGGCGACGGCTGGGACACCGGCGTGCCGACCACCTGGCTGCGCGAGCTGGTCGACTACTGGCGTGGCGAATACGACTGGCGGGCGGCGGAGGCGCAGCTGAACTCCTACGCTCAGTTCACCACCGAGATCGACGGGCAGCGCATCCATTTCCTGCACGTCCGCTCGCCCGAAGCGGACGCGCTGCCGCTGCTGATGACGCACGGCTGGCCGGGTTCGGTGGTCGAGTTCCTCGACGTGATCGGGCCGCTGTCGGATCCGCGGGCGCACGGCGGCGACGCGAAAGACGCGTTCCACCTGGTGATTCCGTCGCTGCCGGGCTTCGGCTTCTCGGGGCCGGTCACCGAGGCGGGCTGGACCGTCGAGAAGATCGCGCAGGCGTGGGCCGAGCTGATGCGCAGGCTCGGCTACGAGCGCTACGGCGTGCAGGGCGGTGACATCGGGGCCGACGTGAGCCCCGAGGTCGGCCGGACCGCACCGGACCACGTGGCGGGCGTGCACGTCAACGGCGGTCCGGGTCCGTTCCCGTCACTGCCGCTGTCGGAGGCGGAACTGGCGAGTCTGACCGAGCTGGAACAGGATCGGATCCGCCGGATCGAGGCCTTCATGCAGGAGGAGTACGGCTACATCGCCGTGCAGTCCACCCGTCCGCAGACGCTGGCGTACGGGCTGGTGGACTCGCCGGTCGGGCAGCTCGCCTGGATCATGGACAAGTTCCGCGAGTGGACGCATCCGCGAAATGTCGACCCGGACAAGATCATTGATCGGGACCGCTTGCTGACCAACGTGATGCTGTACTGGCTCAACGGTACCGCCGGTTCGTCGGCGTACGTCGGTTACGCGCAGGAAGCACCCTGGGGCGCGACGAAGGTGAACTCGGGCGTACCCACGGCCGCACTGGTTTTCGCGCACGACGTCGGTATTCGCCAGTACGCGGAGACCGAGAACACCATCACGCGCTGGCACGATGTCGACCGCGGCGGCCACTTCGCGGCCATGGAGGAGCCCGAGCTGCTCACCACGGATGTCCGCGAGTTCTTCCGCGAGCTGCGCTGAAACCCGAAGTCGTTGGGCCTGTTCCGGCATGTCGGCGCTGGAGCAGGCCCACAATTAGGGCAGGACCGTTGGCGAGGTGCAGCCCATGGACAAACCACGACCATTCACCCAGGAACACCGGGAAGACTTCTGGCGCCGCTGCGGGTGGTCGCCCGAACTCCCGATAGCCGAGCGCGACGCGATCGAACGCGCCTGGGACGACGATTCGATCGACATGGCCGAGCTGTTCGGCTGGTGAACATCGCTACCCCGCGGTGAGCTCCCCGGCCTGCCGCCACGAGTCACGTTCGGCGGCAAAGGCTGTCGCCTGCACGGCACGGAAGTCGCTGATGGACTCGTCGTTGGCAGCGAGGAACTCGCGGTAGTCCGCGAGCCGGAATTCGCCGTCCTCGGCGGGTACCCGGACGTTGCCCGCGGCGAAATCGGCACGCAGGTCGAGCAATTCGTCGGCCTCGACCGGGTACCAGCGGATCCGATCGAAATAACGCAGTAGCCACGGTGTTTCCGCGCCGGTGGGATGCCGGTCCGC
This sequence comes from Nocardia ninae NBRC 108245, assembly GCF_007990755.1. Taxonomy (GTDB): domain Bacteria; phylum Actinomycetota; class Actinomycetes; order Mycobacteriales; family Mycobacteriaceae; genus Nocardia; species Nocardia ninae. The sequence continues at coordinate 21,360 of NZ_BJXA01000099.1, forward strand.
GCCGGGGTGGCCGGCGAGTGGACCCGCGTGGTGGTTCCAGACCTGGGTCGTCCGACCGACGAACTGGTAGCCGCCAGGGCCCTCCATGCCATAGATGCACAGGTAAGCGCCGCCGATGCCGACCGCGTTCTGCGGTGTCCACGTCCGCGCGGGGTTGTACTTGGTGGTGACCAGGCGGTGGCGCGGGTCGATCGGCGTGGCGACGGGTGCGCCGAGGTAAACATCGCCGAGGCCGAGGACGAGGTACTCGGCGCCGAAGACGGTGTCGTAAACGTCGGCCACCGCGGCCAATCCGTTCATGCGGCGAATGAACTCGATGTTCCACGGGCACCACGGGGCGTCGGCGCGGACACCGTGCATGTAGCGAGTGATGGCCTCGCGGGTGGCCGGGTCGTCCCAGGACAGCGGCAGGTGCACGGTGCGGCTCGGCACCACGAGCTCATCGGCGGCGGGCAGGTGCCGTTCGGCTTCGGCCAGCAGGTCGAGCAGCGTCGGCACCGGCAGGATGTGCGGGTCCACCCGGATCTGCAGCGAGCGGATGCCGGGGGTCAGCTCGGTCACGCCGCGTACCCGCGCGGCGAGCAGGTGCTGGTGCAGGGCGTGCACCCGGGCGCGCAGGCCGAGATCCAGTGTCATGGTGCCGTATTCGACGAGCACGGCGTCGTCGCCCGCGCGGCGATAGGTCACGCCGGTCTCGTCGTCGACCTCGGTGCGCCGCAGTATGCCATCGTCGCCGTCACCGCCCGCGGACAGCACGGTCGGCCAGCAGGCGCGGCGCCCGACGCCGAGGTCGCGCACCGAGGCGGCGCGATCGCTGCGGATCGGCACGAAACGCACCGCGTCGCCGGGGGCGAGCTGCCCGAGCTTCCAACGATCGGCGGCCACCACGGTGACCGGGCAGACGAAACCTCCGAGGCTTGGGCCGTCGGGGCCGAGCAGGATCGGGGTGTCGCCGGTGAAATCCAGTGCGCCAACCGAATACGGGGTGTCGTGGATGTTCGACGGGTGCAGGCCCGCTTCGCCGCCGTCGGTGCGAGCCCAGTCGGGTTTCGGACCGATCAGCCGGACGCCGGTGCGGTCGGAGTTGAAGTGCACCGTGTAGTCGGTGCCGACGATGGCGTCGAAGTCGGCGCGGGTGAAGAATTCCGGTGCGCCGTGCGGGCCTTCGGTCACCGCGAGCTCCCAGCGCCTGGCGAGCACCGGCTGGTCGTCCATCGGGACGGCGGTCGCGAGCGGATCGTGTGGCGGCCCGAGTGTCAATTCTTCGCCGGCTCGCAGCGCGTTGCCCGCGCTACCGCCGAACCGACCGAGGGTGAACGTCGCTGTGCTGCCGAGATATTCGGGCAGCTGGATACCGCCCGCGAGCAGCAGGTAACAGCGCATCCCTGGTCCGCGCACGGCACCGACATCGAGTACGGCCCCGGCGGGAATCTGTATGGTGCGCCACTGCTCCACCGGATCGCCGTTCAGCGTCACCTCGGTCGGTGCGCCGGTGACGCACACCCAGGTGGCCGCCGAAAACCGCAGTGTCGGACCGCCGAGCGTGCACTCCAGACCGGCCGTGCCTTCGGCATTGCCGAGCACCCGGTTGCCGAGCCGGAACGACAGATCGTCCATCGGCCCCGACGGTGGGACGCCGACGTGCCAATACCCGATTCGCCCCGGCCAATCCTGCACCGTGGTCAGCATGCCGGGGCGGACGACCTCGACGGAGGTGGGCACGGGTGCGGTGGCCGCCGCCGCGCAATCAGCTCGAGCCGCAGGCGCAGCGGCGCCGGATAGGTCGGTGACGGTCATTTCGACACCACCATCCGCACCGGGGTGGGGTCGAAACCGTTGCAGGGATTGTTGATCTGCGGGCAGTTCGACACGAGGACCAGCGTGTCGAACTCGGCCCGGAGCGTCACTTTCTTTCCGGGAGCGGACAATCCGTCGACGATGCCGAGGGTGCCGTCCGGTTCCACCGGCACGTTCATGAACCAGTTGATGTTGGACACCAGGTCCCGCTTGCCGAGGCCCCATTGCAGCGCGGCGGTGAGGAAGTTCTCCACGCAGGCATGCTGGTGGCGAGTGTGGTGGCCGTAGCGGAGTGTGTTGGACTCCTGCGAGCAGGCGCCCGCGATGGTGTCGTGGTTGCCCACCTCGTCGGCGACGACCGTCATCAGGGCGGTGCCCGCGTCGGTCCGCAACACGCTGCCGGTGGTGAGGAAGATATTGCGCTGCGCGGCGATGGTGGCTTGCGCGCTGTAGCGGTCGGTGTGGTCCGCCGCCGAGTACAGCAGGCAGTCCACCGCCTGGTTGCCGTGTAGATCGATGATCTCCAGTTGCTCGCCCGCCCTGACGATCGCCGACCAGGGTGCGCGGGCGGGGACGGTCTCGTCGAGCACGATCTGCCTGTTCATTTCCCGACCTCCAGCGTGCGGGCGGCCGCCCAGGCCGTTTCGGTGTTCTGCACGGCCCGTTGGTATTCCGGGTCGCTGTTGTGCGTGACGGTGAGATCCTCCGGTGCGGCCCACGCGACGACATCGAGATCCGTTGCGGCCCGGTCGTCCAAGGGATGCGCGGCATTGGCGACGAGCAGGATCACCGGCAGATGCACGAGCAGGTCGACCGAGGCACCCGCCGCTGCGCTGCCGGTGCCGGTCAGTGCGCCGTCGGTGGCCACCCGTACGCCGCGGAAGAACGACACCGTCGGCCCGATATCGCGCGGCGCCAGACCATGTTTGGCGCCGGCCAGGCGCAGCAGCTGTCGCGCTTCGGCGATCGGCCCGCACAGGGCGTCGTGCTTGCCGGAAGTATCGGCGAGCACGGTGGCCAGGATGCGGCCCTGATCGGATAGCAGTGGATGGCCGTTGCCCAGGTAGGCCTGCCATGGAACTTTGACCGTGTCAGCGACATTCAGCCGTTCCCAGGGGGCATCGGCCCGCACCAGGAGCAGGTGCGCACCCGCCGCTCCGGCCGGATCGGACAACCGGATCCGAGTACCGCGCCCGAGCACGATATTCGCGTATCCGGCTCCCGGAATGCGCTGGGCAAAAGTGATTCTCGCGGCGTCGACACCGTCGGGCAGCCCGGGCTCCGTGGTAGCCGCCGCGGCGGCCTGTGAGCGCGCATGCGCCCGGGCACCCGTGGTGGATGCGGTGTTCGTCATCGTCAGCTCCTTCGCAGGATGCGGGTCGAGCACTCGCCTAGCGCTCGTACCGATTTCGGACTTCGCCTTCGCAAGCGCTCCTTTGCGCTGCTCGACGGGTAACGAGTGCGTGGTGGTGGCCGGCACCACCACCACGCGAACGGTCAGGTGGATTCCGTTGCAGGCTCGGGACTTTCGGCGGTGCCCGGCGTGCGGACTACGAACCAGTGCACGACCACTCCGACGGCGACCACCAGCAGCACGAACAGCGGTGCGGCCCACAGCATCCACCAGCCGCCACCGTTGGGCGCGTACACCTCGGGCCGCGGCCAAGCCAGGTTCACCGCCATCGCGACACCCCACAGCACGGCGAGCGCGTTGATCGGAATCCCGAAGCGCCCCAGGCTGAACAGGCCGGGCTCGCCCGCTTCGTCGGCGGGCATACCCTTGCTCCGCCGCACCAGCAGCGGAACCGTGACGAGCAGATATGCCAGGTACAGCGTCACGATGCACACGCTGGCCAGGGTCGCGAAGATCGCGGCATTGCCGAGATTGAGCACCAGCAGCCCAATACCGAGCAGCCCGATGACCACCGCGGGCAGCGCCGGGGTACCGAACCGCGGGTGCACCGCGGCAAGTCGACGGGCGAACGGCAACTTCCCGTCCCTGGCCATCGAGAACATCAACCGCGACCCGGCCGTCTGAATGGCCAAGGTGCACACCGTGATCGCCACCGCGACGCAGCCGAGCAGCACCGTGCCCGCCGGGCTGTCCAGCTTCGAGGTGAGCACATAGGCCAGCCCGTCGGTGGCCAGCGCACCGTCGGACAGGCTCGGCGCGGCCATCAGCGCGCCGAGCAGCAGCAGCCCGCCGCCGAGGGCGGACACCGACAGCGCGGCCAGGATGGTGCGTGGCGCGACCCGGCGCGGGTTCTTCGTCTCCTCGGAAAGCTCACCGGCGGAATCGAAGCCGACCATCACATAAGCGGCCATCAGCCCGGACACCAGGAACGCCGCCCAGTACGACCCGGGCACGGCCTGATCGGTCTGCCAGACCACGCCGGGCCCGCGCTCGGTGTGGGTGAAGAACAGCGCGATGATCGCGAGCACGCCGACGATCTCGACGGTGACGCCGATCGAGTTGATCCGCGACATCAGGTCGATGCCGAGCACATTGATGGCCGTGGTGATCGTCAGCAGGATGCTGCCGAGCAGCACCGCGTTGGTGGCACCGGACGACGAGGTGAGCGCGGTGTCTGCGCCGATGACCTGGAACCCGCTCCAGATCGACGGCAGCACCACCTGCAGCGCGATCGCCGCCGCGGCGGCGGTGACGATCTGCGCGATCACCATCATCCAGCCCGCGAACCAGCCGACCAGCTCGCCGCCGAGCCGACGCGACCACTGGTAGATGCAGCCCGAAATCGGGTAGCGCGCAGCCAATTCGGCGAAGTTCAGCGCGACGAGGAACTGTCCGGCGAACACGATCGGCCAGGTCCAGAAGAACGCGGCGCCGCCGAACGAATAGCCGAAGCCGAAGAACTGAAAGATGGTGGTGAGGATGGAGACGAACGAGAAGCCCGCGGCGAACGAGGCGTAGCGGCCGAGTTTGCGCCGGAGCACGGGCTGATAGCCGAATCGGGCCAGATCGGCGCCGTCGCGGCTGGTGTCGGGCGGAGGGGCGGGGGCGAACGTTGTGGCCATGAGGGTCCTTCGGCGAGCGGCCAATACCTATCAGATGACAGTTTTGCGGTGACGATCGCGCTTTCGGTGACCCGCGTGTATCGCTTGCGGTAACCCCGGTTACTTCTGCGTTGCCGAGATTTCTATCAAGTGACAGAAACCTCGCCGCGGCCTACCGGGGGACCGACCGTCGCGGATCGGTGCAGCGGATACCTGCCAGAATGGGCCTTGTGACAAACCTCGGCCCCGGCCGTCCTCGTGTGGAGCAGCGACGCCGTCGCGGCCAGACGCCGCGCGCCGAGATCCTGGACGCTGCCGGGGAGCTGTTCACCACCAACGGCTACGCGAACACCTCCACCCGTGTGGTCGCCGACGCGGTCGGCATCCGTCAGGCATCGCTCTATCACCACTTCGCCGCCAAGGATGACATCCTCGATGCGCTGCTTGCCGAAACCATAGCTGCCCCACTGGAACTCGCCGAACGACTGGGGAGCGTGTCGGCGACGCCGCCTGCCCGCCTTTACGCGCTGGCCTGGTTCGACGTCGGCCAGCTCTGCGCCGCGCGCTGGAATCTCGGTGCGCTGTACCTGCTTCCGGAGCTGCGCACCGAGCGGTTCGCCACGTTCCGGCTGCGGCGCGACGAACTGCGCGGGCACTACGAGGCTTTGGCGGTCGAGGTCCTGGCCGAGGCCGGCGGGGCGGGCATCGCGGGCGCCGAGGCCCTGCCGTTCCGGCTGGTCGAGATGGTGATCAGCATCCGCTCGGACGAAGGTGCGGCACCGGCCACCGCGGCGCGAACCATCCCCGAGGCGGCGCTGCGGGTGCTCGGCTGGCCCGGTGATCTGAACGCGCTGCGCGACGAGGCACAGCGGCTGCTCGAACAGCTCGAAACAGCTTGACTCCTACTTCCCCGCGCTGCGTCCCCACTCGAGACCCCAGCGGTAGGCCTTGTCGACCTCCATCTTTCCCCAGAGCGGGCGCCGGGCGGGCGGCCGCACGAACACGCCTTGACGCTGAACCACGAACTCGCCGTTGATGTTCTCGATCAGCGCGAGCACCATCTCCCGTGAGTTGTCGGTGCATCCGCTCACCGACATCTCGATCGGCGGCGAGCCGACCGGGTAGAGCGTGGCGGTCGCCTCGACACCACGGAAATCGTCGGTGCCCTCGTACAGCGAGGCGAACACCAGGATCCGGCGGAACTTCGCGGTGTGGTCGAGGTTGATGTCGAGGTTCTCGCCCGCCGCGACCGCGCCGGTCCGATCATCCTTGTCGAGCAGGATGTAGGGCGCCTGGTGCAGCGAGCCGAAGCCGTCGAGCGGGCCGATGGAGCCCTTCGTCCCGTCGGTCAGCTCCCAGAAGCAGCACAGGTCCAGGTCGAGGCCGGCCTTGCGCTTGCCGAAGCCGCGCCGCGCCGGGGCCGTGTTGCCGGACCAGTTCAGGTTGATCCGCATCACGCCGCCGGTCGCGCCTTGCTTGGTCAGCGAGATCGAGGGGGCGTCCTTGGTCAACGAGATCTTGCTGAGGTTGACCGAGGCGGCGGACGGTTGTTGCGGAACCTGCGGTGGCGCACCGGCATTCGGTGGCATGCCGCCCTGCGGCGGCGCGCCGTGGGGGTTGGGCGGTGGCGTGAACTGCGGTT
>NZ_BJXA01000100.1 GCF_007990755.1 Nocardia ninae NBRC 108245
CACGACTTCGATTGATCAGATCGCCGCCATCGCTGATACGACGAACCAATTGCTCTACGCGATCGACTGGGAGCCCATCGATCGCCCCGCCGGGCCCGCGGATACTCAGCCCAGCGTCGTGTCCATCGACCAGTCCACTGGATATTCGCCGTACCCCTTCGAAATAGAACCGGCGGGGGAGACGATCCTGGATGTCGTTGTCGGAGAGGAAAGCCCGAATGCGGAACTGGTCCACACACTGACAAGCAGCATCCTGACAACCATCCAGAATTGGTTGGCTATCCCTCGTTTCGACCAGTATCGCTTGACGGTCCGCACCCGCCGTGCAGTCCTCGTATCGGATGCCGATAGAGAGCTGGACCCCGCCTCTGCGGCGGTGTGGGGTCTCATCCGCTCTGCCCAGAACGAGAACCCAGGCAGATTCGCGCTTGTCGACACCGACGAGTCGACCGCTGCTGACCAGGTCACGTCGTCCGAACCACTGCTCGCTATCCGGAGCGGTCAACTCCATCTGCCACGGCTCCAGCAGGTCGAGGTGGTGCGCACCGGCCAGTCCTGGAACGGTGATCGGAAAACGGTGCTGATCGTCGGAGGAACGGGCGGTCTGGGTGAGCTTGTCGCACGGCACCTCGTAGCCAATCACGGTGCTACGGACTTAATTCTGGTCAGTCGATCGGGAGTGAGGGCGGTAGGGGCGGAGCAGCTTCACACAGAGCTTCAAGCCCAAGGCGCCAGGGTTCGCATTGTTGCCTGCGATGCCTCCAAGATCGAGGACCTCACCCGAGTCTTCGACGCTATCCCTGCGGATGCGCCGCTCCGTGCTGTCATCAGCGCGGCCGGCCAAGTCTCCGACGGCACGGTGGAGACCTTGGGGCACGAGCAGCTTCACACGGTGCTTCGGTCGAAGGTCGACGTCGCATGGAACCTCCACGAACTGACCCGCCATCTGGATCTCGAAGCCTTCATCCTGTTCTCATCGGCGGCCGGATCTCTCGGATCACCAGGCCAGGCCAACTACGCCGCAGCGAACGCGTTCCTCGATGCATTCGCCCAATATCGGCAGACACTCGGTCTGCCCGGTCAATCAGTGGCCTGGGGCATCTGGGCTCGAGAGACCGGTGGCATGTCAGGGCGCCTGTCGGGCCATGATGTTTCGCGCATCAGACGGTCCGGTCTGTCTCAGATGCCGCAGGACGTAGGTCTAGAGCTCTTCGACAGGGTGACTGGATCCGCGCACCCGTATCTCATCGCCGCAGCATTCGATGCAGACAGCATCGCGCGGTCGAGCGACACGCCTGGCTTGTTCCAGAGACTCGTGCGAAAAGATCGGCGCGCGGCGTCGGCCGAGCGAGCCACACGATCCAACCTGCTCGAACGTCTGAAAGAACTGGACCTCGATGGCCAGTGGGAAGCGGTGCTGACCGAGATCCAATTACAAGCGGCGGAAATCCTCGGGTACGAGGACCGGCTCGCCGTCGCCGGGGACATGGCATTCAAGGACATCGGCTTCGACTCCTTGACCGCTGTCGAGTTCCGCAACCGGCTTCAGGGAATCATGGATCTTCGGTTGCCCGTCTCGACGGTCTTCGACCACCCGAGTCCGGAGCAGCTTGCGAAACACCTCGTAAACGTTCTGCGGGAGCGATTCCCGGAGAAGTACGGCCGAAGTGAAGATCTCGCACCCTCGGTGACCGATAGCAGCGTCAACCCCGGTGTGCCGACAACAAACACGCCCGTCGACGAGATCGCGGACATGGATATAGACGCTCTAATCGAGCTGGCCGAGCGAGGATAACGATGGATACTTCGGAAGACTCATGCCCGAGCATCACCGCTCGCCTGGCGCAGTGGGCTCGCTCCTTGGCGTTCGAAGATATTCCATCTCACACGGTGGACTTGACGATCAGCCAGATCATCTCCAACCTCGCAGCGATACGTGCGTCGCTGGAACACCCCCTCGGACAGTCCCTGGTAGCCGCGTTCGGGAAGCCGTCGGATATTTCGGGCAAGCAATCGGCTTTCGTATTGTCAGCCCTGTCCATGAGCTTCGAGTTCGACGAGGTCGCCTACTCTGGGCACTTGTCGGCATCGTGTGTCAACGTAGCGATGGGTTATGCGGAGGAGCTCGGACGCAACGGCAAGGAAACGATCGCTGCCATCGTTGCTGCCAACGAATGTGCGGCGAGGTTTCAGTCGGCCGTGATTCTCGGCCCCATTTTCCGCGGGCAAAGTTCGACGTATCCACATATCATTGGAGCCGTTGTCGCTAGACTCCATGGTCTCGGGTGGGCGGAGTCCGATTGGACGAACGCTTTCGGACTTGGATTTGGGATCCTCCCGGTACCGCACGAACAATCCTTTCTGTCCTCGGACGCAAAGGTTTTCGTCGCCGCCCTTCCGGTCCGAAATGCTCTTGACGCATGCGACGCTGCCCTGCACGGCCTGCGCGGCAGCCTCGATGTCTTCGAAGGCGCAGACGGAGTGCTGGCCAAGCTCGCGGACATGCCACTAGAGGACGCAATTACTGATCGACTAGGAAAACGCTGGCACACGGACACGCTCTCATTTAAACCGTATCCTGGCAGTTTCTATCTTCAAGCCGCCTTCGAGTGCGCCGAAAAATTGCATGCTGACCTCGGAGTGAATCAGCTCGATGACGTAAAGGAGATCGTTGTACACTCTTCGCTCCTGACCGTATTGCTCGACGCAAAGGTTCGCCCGCACCTGCGCCGGGAACAAACGACCGTCTCCGCGATCACATTCTCCGTTGGATATGGAATCGCCGCAATTCTGGCGACCGGTCACTTGGGGATCGATAGCTTCGGGCCTCAGCAAATCGGTGATCCCAGATTGTGGGCATTGGCTGACAAAGTGCGCGTGGTCGAGGACAGATCCCTGACGGAAGCTATGGTCAGAGCCACAGTGCCGCTCGGAGAAATGCTTAGGCAAGCCGGTGATCGAGTTGGAAGCCTGCCGGTCATCCGCGACCTGCCGGCGTCCGATCTAGAGCTCATCCGAACAACCATCGGCCCGTCGGCAAGTACCTTCGACACTGCGACGATGGCTATCGGTGCGCGGGTCGATGTAGTCCTGACCGACGGGCGGACATTTAGCGAAGGCCGGGATCGCAGCATTGGCATGGCAGGTCCGGAGACCCGGCGTGACCATAGGAATATCGCTCGGCAAAAGTTCCTTCGAACCGGTGGATCGAGTGAGGCGCTGGCGCGTCTGGAGAACTTAGTAGCGTTGGATGCCAACGAAGTCGTTTCGGCGCTCCGTGCGGCATTAGCCGGCGCGAAATAGTTTCCGAGAGGTCTGGAGTCCGAGGGTTACGTCGATGGCAGCGCGGAGGCCGGCGAGTGTCCTCGATTAGAAAGGAAAGACACCATGCTCTGGGACGCGATCAGTAGCGCGGCAAAACCCCAAACGATGCTGCATTTCCCTGCGACGGGGCACTCCCTTCCGATTGCGCGAGTCCTCTGCGATGCTGAATCGGCCGCTGCGGTCATCGACGGCGACCGCCGGGTCGGTGTGTTGATGGCCAATGGCGAACCGTGGTTGCGCGGCCTGCTTGCGTGCCTGCGCGTAGGCGCCGCGGCGGTACCGATCGCCCTTCCTGGTGCGTTCGGCAGCGGTGCGGCGTATCTGAATCACCTGCGTCGCATTATTGGCGACGCCGAGCTGGACACACTACTGGTCGACGAGGTTGGTGCCCGGTTGCTAAAACGACTCGCTGACGACCTGATAGGCATTCGAGTCTATGACATAACCCAAGTGCCCCATCGGGATGCTAATCGGCGGAGCCTAAGGGGACCGGACGAATTTGCCGTCATCCAGTACACCTCCGGCAGCACCTCCGCCCCGAAGGGAGTCGCATTAACCGCCGCGAATATCGTGGCCGGGCTGGACGCTATCGCCGACGCCGCAGAGTGGACCAGCGACGACTGCATGGGTCTGTGGCTGCCGCTGTTTCATGACATGGGCCTGTTCGCAACCCTCGTCAGTCTGGTCCATGGCACGCCGGTATGCCTCTGGCGGCCATCGGACTTCGTCCGTGATCCCCGGCGCTGGCTGGCCGAGTGCGCAGGATCGCCGACCACTGCTGTGCCCATGCCGAATTTCGGCTATCAGACCCTTGCGACCGCGTTCCGCGGCGGGGTACCCGCCAACATTGATCTATCTCGCTGGCGCCTGGCTTTCAACGGTGCCGAGCCGGTGCGACAGGAGACGATCCAGGAGTTCACGGAAGTGTTCGCGCCCGTCGGGTTCCGTCCGGAGGCCATGCGCCCCTGCTACGGCATGGCCGAAGCCACCCTCATGGTGACCTGCCTGCCCTCGGGGTCGGTGCCGCGGGCGCTCGAGGTGGACCGTTTCCAGCTCGGCCCCGGCGACGCGGTCCGGGCGGTGCGCGGGAACTCCGACGCCGCGCGAACGGTGATGAGCGCGGGCCGTGCCGCCGGCGAAATGCGTTGGCGGGTCGCCGAATCGGGCCGCGTGGGGGAGATCGAGATATCGGGCGCCGCGGTCATGGGCGGTTATCTGGGCGTCCCGGATGCCGAGCAGCCGTTCACTGGCGACGGCTGGCTGCGCACCGGCGACCTCGGTTTCGAGCAAGATGGTGAGCTCTACATCGTCGGCCGGCGTAAGGACATGATGATCCAGCACGGCCAGAACTACTACGCCGAGGACATCGAGGATCTCGTCCGGAGCCTCCCGGATGCGGACACCGGTCGTTGCGCCGCGATCGGTGTCACCGAACCCGAGGCCGAATACATTGCCGTCCTCCTGGAAACCCAGCTCGATCCGGACGCGGCTGGCGCACTGGCCGCGACCGTCGAATCGGCGATCCGGCTGGCGCTGGGACCCGGTATCGCACGGGTGTATCCCGTTGCACCCAAGACCATTCCATACACCAGCTCCGGCAAGGTGCGGCGCCAGGCGGCCCGCGAACTGTGCCGTCGCATCACGCAGGAAGGCGCGGTCGAATGAACGCGGAAACCGTGGAAGCTGCCCTCGCCGTCGCCTTCGCGACCCGGCTGGAACTGGACCCCGCCGAAATCGAACCGGACCGGGCGATCGCGGAATTGCCCGGCATCGATTCCCTCGCCATGCTGCGAGTCATCGTCGACGTCGAAACCGCGCTCGGCATACAAATTTCCGACGACACCGCCTACGCCGCGACCACCGTGCGGCAGCTCGCGAAACTCGTAGCGGAGCAGGCGTGAACCTCTCATTCGTGCAGACGCCGGCCGAGCTGGCGGTCTTCGACACCACGGTCTCCGAGGCGGCCGAGGTGCTGCGGTGCGACACCGAGCAGGTGGCGGCATTGGCGTCGGAGGGGTTACAGCACCGGCTCGATCCCCTGCGGGGAATGCTGTTCGACTACGCCGATGTGGTCAATGCCGGCGCCTGCTCGGGCAGCGATCTCAGCGTGCCCGAACTGGCGCAGCGCCTGCTGATGCGGTTCGCCGCCGGTACGCCGCAGTCGTGGCTGCGGCCCATCACCTGGACTGTCACGGTGCATTTGCCCGTCGGGCGGCAGGGTGTCCTGGCCGCCGCCGTCCCCGATCGACGGGCCGACGGGATCGAGGCCCTCGACGCGCCGGACTCCGACATCCCGCCGCCGACCGTCCCGGCGGGTCGCCAGAGTGCACCGTATCGAGTCCGCGTGCGACTCTCAGGGCAGCGTTATGACATCGAAAATACCGCCGTCCGTGCGGCATTCGATGAGCACCTCGAGGCTTTCAGGTCCGGACGGGTCGTCTACCAGACCATTGCCGAGAGCCTTCGCGCCGATCACCGGCGGGCGTGGGATCTGGGCATCGCCGACTGTGTGGTCACCAGCGCGGTGCTCGCGGACCGATTGCGGGACTGCGGATCACGCGTCAGAACTCGTCGCGGCTACCTGCTCGGCCTGCTCGGTAGCGACCATGCCTGGACCGAGGTGTACGAGCACGGACACTGGCGGCCCCTGGATGTCGTCTTCGCGCACCTGGCGCCCGACGGCGCCGGCGAATTCCGGCAAGCCTGCTGCGGCAGCCGTTTCAACCGCTTGCTGCCGTGCGCTGTGGAGGCAGGTGCTCCGCTGGTGATCGACGCCGAAGGCGGGCCGGGATCGAAGCGGGCATTCGCCGGAGTGACCTCGCGCATGGAAATCGCTGCGGCGGCGGGAGTCCGCTGGTGAACAGCGAGAATTCGCCGACCGAGGCCGGGCGGATGGCCGCACTCGGCGGGACCTGGGCGCTCGAAACCGGTGGCGCGACGGTGTTCAGCTGGGACTACGACCCCGGAAACGAACGGCTGCTCGCCCTGTACGGAAAGGGCAAGCAACGACAGTGGGACGCCGAGGTCCGGCTGGATTGGTCCCATGAGGTTGATCCGGATAATCCGATCGGCATGCCCGACGAATTCGTGTGGATCGCCGACTCGGACCTCTGGCGGGCGCTGCCGGAAGCCGACCGGATCACCGTGCGGCGGCACCTGGCGGGCTGGTTGTATTCGCAGTTCCTGCACGGTGAGCAAGGCGGGCTCGTCTGTGCCGCGAAGGTGGTGCAGACCGTGCCGGATATGGATGCCAAGTTCTACGCTGCCACCCAGGTCATGGATGAGGCTCGCCATGTCGAGGTGTATCAGCGGATGCTGGACACCAAAATCGGTGTGCGGTACGGCATGTCGACCCCGCTGCGTGGCCTGTTCGAAACTATTGTCCGCGACAGCCGCTGGGATATCACCTATCTCGGCGTGCAGGTGCTCATCGAGGGGCTCGCGCTGGCCTCCTTCAGTATTCAACGCGACCGCCTGCGAGATCCCCTGGCGCGCACGCTGAATGCCTATGTGCTGCAGGACGAGGCCCGGCATGTCGCGTTCGGTCGCCTCGCCCTGCGCGATTTCTACCGCCAGCTCACCGACGCCGAGCTACGCGAGCGCGAGGAATTCGCCATTGAAGCGTGCTGGACCTTGCGTGACCGTTTCGCCGGTGAGGACATGTGGCGCAACCTCGATTACGGGGCCGAGGAGTGCATCGCGCTGGCCCGGCGCTCACCCGCCATGCGGGAATTCCGTCGCCGGCTCTTCTCCCGCATCGTCCCGACCCTGCGCGATATCAACCTGTTCGGGCCACGCATGCAGCAAGCGCTGAAGGATCTCGGGGTCTTCGGCTTCGGCGAAATCGACGGTGCCGCAATTAATGCCGAGGATGAACGGCTCGCCCAGGAGATCGACCGCCAGGAGCGCCTGGTCCGGGGCAGGGAAGTCGCCGACACCATCGCTATGGGAAAGGAAGACATCGCATGACCACGCCGACCGAGGAAACTGACCCCTTCGCGATGAGCACCGCCACCGCCGCCGAGATGCTCGGCGGCGCACCGTGGCAGCGGATGGTGACGCTCGGAGACAGTGTCGCGGAAGGCATTCGGGAGACAGCGCCCGGATTCGCCGACCTGTCCTGGTCCGAACGCATCGAAACGGCCCTGCGCGAAATCCAGCCGGAATTCACCGCGATCAATCTCGGCAAGCGTGACCTGACCACCACCGAGGTACGCGCGGCCCAACTCGAGGCCGCACTGGATTTCGGACCGGATCTGGCCTTCGTCGCCTGCGGCGGCAACGATATACTCCGCCCCGGATTCGACCCGGTGCGGGTGCGCGCGGATCTGACGGCCATCGTCTCCGCACTGCGTGACCAGGGCGCGGACGTGGTGACGTGCGGACTGCTCGACCTCACCCAGGCCGACCTGGTACCCGCGAAATACGCGCAGTCGGTCAGTGCCGCGACGCGTGCGCTCGCGCACCTCACCGAGGAGGTGTCACGCGAACTCGGCGCCATCTTCGTGCAGTTCCTGGATCACCCGCTGACCGCCGACCCGAGCATCTACAGCAGCGACAAACTCCACTTCAATACCCGGGGCCACGCGTTCTCCGCGGCGCTGAACATTCAGGCACTGACTCGTCACCTCGCCGGAACGTCGCGTTGATGTCCTCCGATGCGCTGACTCGCCCCCTCGACACGTCGACGTCCCTGCCGCCGCGCCGTTTCGAATTCAGCCACGCCGCCGCCGCCGCGGCCGACCGGGTGCTTGCCTCGGGCGCCGACGCAGTGTGGCATCAACTGCTCATGGAGCAGGAGAACGAAGCGTCGGTCGTCCTGGCCCGGCGGATCATCGGAGCGTTCCTCGATGCGATCCCGGAGCCGGCCGGGCGTGACCTCACGGCCGAGGACATCGCCGACGAGGTCGCCGCGGCCGGTATCAGGTTGCGCCCGCTGATCGACACGCTGTTTTCCCGCGATGCGGCAACCAGACGAATCGTCCTGCGCCAGCGTGCGCCGATCGCCCTGCTGGACGGGTGCTGGAACGACATCGTCTCCCAGCCCGCGACGCAGCCCTCCGGGATTGTCAATCAGCTGGTGGCACACAGCTTCCTCCTGCACGGGGCGGGAGAACCGGGCCAAGCGGTGGGACAGCTCCGCCGTCGTGCCATGGCCGCCGAGGGCGTCTTTCTCCCCGAACTCACCGCCCGCGAGTTCCTGAGCGCCACGCAGGCTCGACCCTTGACCGCGCACAGCGCCTCGTTCTATCTAGCACTGAGCCGCCTGCCCGCGAACTTCCTGCCCGAGATCGTGGCGGTGCACTATGCATTCGACATGATGGCCGTCGACGATCACCTGCTCGGCATGGGCTGCCGCCAGCTACCGCGTCTCGACCGGATCATTCCGGACTTCCTCGGCTACGCCCGCATATCCGGCACCGCGGCAACGGACGTGCCACGACTGCTGCGCGCCATCCGTCTGGTCATCCGGCTCGAGACCGAGCACATCGGCTCGCTGGTGGACCTGGCGCACTGGCACGACCGGCTCTCCCTGGACGAGCGGGTGGGCCGGATCATCGCCCGGCACGCGCGCTATGCGGGTACTCAGCACGGCGGCGTGCGCATCGGCGGGCGGAAGTTGTCGGACGCCCTCGCCGATCCGGACCTCGATGTCGCGCAGTTCGTTTCAGAGTTGCGCGGTTCCCGTCAACTGCGGACGGGACCGGGAGGTGGCAATCGGCTGCTGGACGCGATCAAGTTCGGCGGGCCGATGTTCGGCATCTTCGACGATGCCGAAGCAGAGGTGCTCACCGCGTGGTCGGAAGCCGTTGCGGCAGGTGAACCCGCCGGTCCGGCGGCCGGTGCATGCACCGCCGGCGACGACGAGGCGCGGAATTGGGACGCCGCCATCGCTGCCTTCCACCCGGCGGACGTGGACCTGGTGACGGTGGATCCGCGCGACGCGGCGCGGTGGCAGCCGCGGGAGTTGTTCCACCGCCTGGTGAATATCGAGAACTATCCCGGCACCATCACCCGGGCGCGCAACTACGCCGACCAGGTGCTCGAGCGGGCGGAGTTGCTCTTCACCGAGGGCGCGAGCGGCCGCTACACCGACGCGAGCTGGTTCGACTACAGTGCTGGCGCACTGCTCGAGCGGGTCGAGAATATCTACTGGAGGAAACTGATCGGCCCGTACCGACCGCTCGACGAGATCCCTGATCGCGACGCGGTGATCGAGAACCAGAAGAGATACGCGCTTGCCGCGCTCGTCGACGGCGCGTGGCTACATCGCATCGGCAACGCCGGACGCCTCGACCGGCCCGGTGTGGCCGCCCTGCACGCGATCCACGCCGACGAGATGGGGCGCGGCGATCTCGCGAAAAACCACATCACCCTGATCAATCGGGTGCTCGCGAGCATGTCGATCGAGCTGCCGCACATTCGGGAGCGGGAGTTCATCAATGAGCGGGTACTGCCCGATTTGCCCTACGCCTTCGCGAACCACCAATTGAGCCTCGGGCTGTTCCCGGATTGCCGCTATCCCGAGATTCTCGGATTCACCCTCGGCATAGAGCTTTTTGGACTCGGCGAAGTGCGGCTGCACGAGATCCAGAAACTGCGTCACCACGGCCTCGACACCTGCTACGAAGAAGCACACCTGACCATCGACAATGTCTCCGCCGGGCACGCCCGGCAAGCCGCCGACATCATCAACAGCTATGTGGACTCGGTCGGGCGGAACGCGGGATCGGCAGCGGTAGCGGGGGAGTGGCGTCGAGTCTGGCGCGGTTACGCTTCCTTCGCTCTGTTCGTCGAGGCGGATTTGGTGCGAAAGCTGATGGTCCGCAATGCGAACTGAGGTACGCCGTCCCGCCTTCGACCCGGACATTCTCGCCCTGCCGTTCTACGATCGGACCCACCGCGCCCTCGCCGAATCGGTGGACCGGTGGTGTGCGGAGCAGGGCGCACTCTGGGCACGCGCCCGGACCGACGCCTCGGATTCGTCGGGCGCCAGCATTATTCGTGAGCTCGGCGCGGCAGGTTGGCTGGCCGGTCTGGACCCGGCCGCAGGTGCCGGCGCGCCGGGATTGGATTGGCGTGGCCTGTGCCTGATGCGCGAAATCCTGGCCTACAGCGAAGATCTCGCCGACTACGCATTCTCGGTGCAGGCCTTGGCCGCCACCCCGATCCGGCGGCACGGCAGCGCCGAGCAACAGGCGCGTTGGCTGCCGCCGATGTCGCGCGGCGAGGCGATCGGCGCCTTCGCGCTCTCCGAAGATCAGGCTGGCTCGGATGTCGCCGCTATCGAACTGCGTGCCGAAAACCATTCCAGTGGTTATCTTCTCAATGGCCACAAAGCCTGGATCGCCAACGGCACCCTGGCCGATGTGTTCTGCGTGATCGCGCGGACGGGTGGTCTGGGCGCATTCGGCCTGACCGCCTTCCTGGTTCCTGCCGGCACCCCGGGGCTGCGGACGCAACCGATCGATATGGTGGCCCCGCGCTCCCTCGCCCGCGTGGAGTTCGAGGACTGCTACGTCCCTGCCGACGCCGTCCTGGGCGGACTCGGCGGCGGGTTCATCCTCACCATGGATCTGCTCGAACGATTCCGCATGACGGTCGGCGCGGCGGCCGTCGGTTTCGCACGCCGGGCCGCCGATGCGGCGCTCGACCATGCGCGCGGACGAAAAGCATACGGCGCCACGCTATTCGACCTGCCGACGGTGCGCGCCTCGCTGGCCGACGCGGAGGTCGCGCTCAATGCCGCGGCGCTGCTGGTCGCCCGGGCCGCCTGGGATGCCGATCACAGCGCGCCGCACTTCGCCAGGCAGGCGGGTATCGCGAAGCTCTACGCCACCGAGAACGCGCAAGTCATTGTCGATGCGGCCGTTCAGATCCGCGGTGCGTCCGGGTTGGTCACCGACAGCCTGACCGAGCGCCTCTACCGGCAGATTCGATCCCTGCGCCTCTACGAGGGCGCTTCGGAAGTGCTGCGCGCCACGATCGCCGAAACCCTCGGGCATCGAACGGCCAGTGCCGGACCGGTTCCGGCGGAAAGCGGGGCAGCCCATGCCGGACCATGAATCGCGCTCCGCCCATTTCCGATGCGTCGGCATCGGGGTGGGGCCCGCGAACCTGTCCCTGGCGTCGCTGCTGCACGCGGATTCCGACGTGCCGAATCTGTTTCTCGACCGCAAAGACCGATTCGACTGGCACGACGGTCAACTCGTGGGCGGGGCGACGCTGCAGGTATCGCCGCTGAAGGATCTGGTCAGCCTGAGCGATCCCACCAATCCCTTCTCGTTCCTGAACTACCTGCACGAACAGGGCCGGATCTACCACTTCCTGAACGCCCGATTCGAGAGCGTGCCCCGGCGCGAATACCGGAACTACCTGGAATGGGCGAGCGGCCGCAACCCGAATGTCGTATTCGGCGAAGAGTTGATCGCCGTGCATTTCGACGGGACCTTCACACTGCGCACGGACCGGCGCACGTTGTCCGCCGACAATATCGTCGTCGGGGTCGGCGCGCGGCCCTGGGTTCCCGAGTTCGCCCGTGGCGGTCTCGGCGACAGCCAGTTCCACATGGCGGATTTCACCGGCAAGGCGGCAGCACTGGGCGGGCGCCGCGTCGTGGTCATCGGCGGCGGGCAATCGGGCGCGGAAGCCGTGCTGGACCTGATCTCCCGCGACGGCCGGCAGCTGCCCCGCGAAACAGTGTGGGTATCGCGCCGGCGCAACTTCTTCCCGATCGACAACTCGCCCTTCACCAATGAGTTCTTCATGCCGTGCCACTCCGACTACTTCTACAGCCTCCAAGCCGGGTCCCGGGCGGCATTCAATCGGGAGCACGTGCTGGCCAGCGACGGAATCTCCGAGCTCACCGCGCGTGAGATCTACCAGCGCCTGTACGTGCACCGATTCGTCGAACAGCGGGAACAGGCGATCGGCCTCTACCCGAATCGGGATGTGGTAGACGTGACCCCGGAGGGAGGCCGGTGGTTGGTCGCGGTCCGGCACCAGGACGAGACGGACCACGTCGAGTATTTCGAGGCGGACGCCGTGATCTGGGCCACTGGCTACCGGCCCAACCGCTTGGACTTCCTCGCGCCGCTGGCCGATCGGCTCGAGCGGGAGGACGGCGAGTTCGCGGTCGATGAGGACTTCGCCGTGCGCTGGGACGGCCCGGCGGACCGCAATATCTTCCTGCAGAACGCCGTCCCCCGCCAGCGTGGCCTCGCCGATCCGAATCTGAGCCTGAATTCGTGGCGCAGCCAGCAAATTCGCGATCGAATCCGAGGGACCCGCAGCCGAGATCAGCTGGCGGCCTTCGTCGAATGGTCGACGAAACCCGGAAGGTCGATGCCGGTATGACGGACTCGATCAGGCTGGATGTGGCGATAGTCGGGGCCGGGGTGATCGGTTGCCTGATCGCGCGGGAGTTGTCCGAGCGTCGGCCCGACCTCGATATCGTGGTTATCGACCGAGGTGGCGTCGGTGAGGGAGCCAGCCGATATTCGGCCGGACTGGACATTCCTCGCGGCAACAGCGAACGGGTGCGCCGTATGGCCGCCTATGGTCAGCGGTACTTCGCGGGCACCCGGTGGACGCTGCCCATGACCGTAATCGCGGACCGCACCCGGGAATCCGACGTTCGTGAGCGGTATCTCGAGGGTGCCGGGCTGCTGGCGACGCCCGCGGTGCACCGCGGGCCGGTCGACCTCCCGCCCGGGCATATCGCCTGGCTCGGCGAGTGCGCGTACACCGACGTGCACGCCTTTGCGCAGCACGTCGCTCGCGAGGTCCGATCGCGTGTGCGCTTCCACGAAGGCAGCGCGGTGCTCGCTGTCGCGCCGTGTTCGGACGGAATTCGGTTGCGGCTCGGTACCGGTCGCAGCGTCCTCGCCGATCGGGTTGTGCTGGCTCCCGGGCCCTGGACCGGCTCGTCCCTCTGGGCGCCGTTTCTGCGCCCCTTCGGTATTCGGGTCAAACGGGTGGTCGCGCTGCACCTCGACCGGGCCCCCGCGGACGGCGATGCCGCCGTCATCTTCGACACCGAGGATGCCTTCCTACTGCCGATGCATCGTCGTGGCCACTGGCTCTTCAGCTACACCAGCGAGGACTGGGACATCGCACCCGACCGGCCCGGAACCGGGCTGACGGCGGCGGATCTGGCTGCCGGACATCGCGTTCTGGCGAAGTACTCGCCGCACCTGATCGCGTCCACCGTCTCCGGTCGCGTGTTCTGCGACGCCTACAGCCCCGACCGCGAGCCACTGGTCCGGAGTTCGTCGGCCGACCCGCGAGTCGTGTTCGCCGGCGCCGCCAATGGCGCCGGCTATCGCCTCGGCCCGGCCATCGCCGCCGAGACGGCAGATCTGCTCGAGACCCTGGCCGGGACCGACGTCGAACGGGAGCGCATCGCATGATCATTCGCCGATACCAGGCCGAGGCACTCGGCGACAGCTTCGGCATTCAGATGGGTGGCATCGACGGTCTCGCAACCGCGGCGGCCTGGGGGCGCGTGTCGCCGGGTGGGCGGACGGTGGTGCACCGGCACGACGAGACCGAGCAGATCACCATTGTTTCCGGCGATGGTGAGTTCCTCGTCGACGATCGGCGGATACCGGCGGGCCCGGGCACCGTGGCGGTGTTCGCGCCGTTCGAACCGCACGTGCTCGGCAATGCGGGCGATGGCGACCTGATCTTTCTC
The DNA here is from genome assembly GCF_007990755.1 of Nocardia ninae NBRC 108245. Taxonomy (GTDB): domain Bacteria; phylum Actinomycetota; class Actinomycetes; order Mycobacteriales; family Mycobacteriaceae; genus Nocardia; species Nocardia ninae. The sequence continues at coordinate 14,021 of NZ_BJXA01000100.1, forward strand.
ACCCAGTACTGGCGCGACGCCGCCCAGGTGAGCGCCGCGGTGCGCGGCGAAAAGCCCGCTGACCCGGCTCGCCCGATCTTCGTCTTCTCCACGCCGCCGACACCCAACGGAGATCTCCACCTCGGACATCTCTCCGGGCCCTACCTCGGTGCCGACGCCTACGTCCGGTATCAGCGCATGAACGGTGCGCAAGCCTGGCATCTCACCGGAAGCGATGACTTTCAAAGCTACGTGCGGGATTTGGCGCGCCAGGAGCAGCGTGCGCCGGGCGAGACCGCCGCGCATTTCAGTGCGGAGATCGCGGCGACGCTCGCGCTGATGGATATCGAGCCCGATCAGTACACCGTCACCGGGACCGACCCGGACTACCGCCGTGGATTGCGAGAGTTCTTCTCGAAACTCGTTGCTTCGGGACGGATCAAGCCGGTGGCAGGCCCCGCCCTGGCTGATCCCGAGAATGGTGCGTACCTGTACGAGGTCGACGTCGCGGGTGGCTGCCCGGTCTGTGCTTCCTCGACGCGCGGCAATATCTGCGAACAATGTGGTGAGCCCAATGCGGTAGTCGACCTGCTCGATCCGATCACAGCGGTGTCCGGTCTGACGCCCGTCCCGACTACCGTCACCCGATTCGCGTTGCCGCTACACGAATTTCGCGACGCGGTGCGACTGCACCACCGATTCGGGCGGGTACCGGCACGGCTGCGAGAACTGGCCGACCGGGTGTTCCGTCGCGAGCGGCTCGATATCGCGCTCACCCATCCGAGTGACTGGGGTATCCCGCCGGCGGAATCGGAGGGAGCCGGACAGGTGGTTTGGGTCTGGCCGGAGATGTCCTACGGATTCCTGCACGGCATCCAGCGGTTGGCCGAACGGCTCGGTGCGGGCTGGAAAGCCAGTGCACCACAGCCGGAGTGGAAGCTCGTGCACTTCTTCGGCTACGACAACAGCTTCTATCACTCCATCCTCTATCCCGCCCTGTACTCCCTCGCGTTCCCCGGTTGGGAACCCGATATCGACTACCACGTGAACGAGTTCTATCTGCTGGCGGGCGAGAAGTTCTCCACCAGTCGCCGGCATGCGATCTGGGGCAAGGAAATCCTGTCCCCGGACAGTGTCGACGCGGTGCGGTTCTTTCTGGCCGGCACTCGCGCCGAGCGCACCAGAACCAATTTCACGACCGCGGAGTACGAGCGAGTCCTCGATGAGCAGCTCATCGGAATCTGGCAGCGCTGGCTCGTCGACCTGGGGTGCCGCGTCGCGCGACGCTTCGGGGGCCGCGCGCCCGAAGCGGGGAGCTGGACCGCGGAGCACCTCGCCTTCCTGCGCCGCTTGCATCTTCGGCTCGACGCCACCACGGCGAGTCTGGGGCCGGACGGCTTCTCGCTGCGCACGACGGCCGCCGAAATCGACGGCATCGTCTGCGATGCCGTGCAATTTGCTGCGGAGAGCGGCCAACTCGCGGACATCGCAACGTTGGACAGTGAGATGCGCACCTCGATCGTCCTCGAGTTGACGGCCGCGAAACTGCTCGCGGCGGTGTCCGCGCCGATCATGCCGCGATTCGCTGCCAAGTTGGATACGGCGCTGGGCGGACACGGTCTGCGGGACTGGCCGGACACGGTCGAGCCGGTGCCTGCCGGTAGTTCGATCGCTCTGTCCGAAGCAGTGTTCTTTCGCCCGTCCCGCGATGCTGCCGCAATCCCGGTCGCCGAGGCGGTGTCGCCGTGATCAACGCCATCATCGCCGCTCCGCCTGCCGGTGGCAGCATGCACATCGCGACACTGGCCGTGCGGCACAGCCTTTCACTAAGAGAGCTGTACGAGCGCGCGGGCCGGGTGGCGGCATACCTGTGCGCCCGCGGAATACGTCCCGGTGATTGCATCGGAATACTGTCGTCGAACCGGCTGGAGTGGGTGCTGCTCGACCTCGCGGCTTTGCGGCTCGGGGTCCGGACAGCTGGGCTGGAACCTGGAAAATTCGAGCCGACCGCCGAGTTACTCGCTCGGTACGACCTGAAGGTGCTCTTCACCGACACACCCGTCGATCTGCCCGGCATTCTGGCCATCGGCGACATCGAAAACCATACGGACAGTGCGCGATCAGAAGGATTGCCGGACGTCCACTATGCGCCCGAGGACATTACAACCATCAAGTTCACCTCCGGCAGCACCGGCACGCCCAAGGGTCTCGCCGCGACAGCGGGCAGTATCGACAGCTCCGTGACGGCGATCCAGCAGATGTTCGGACACGGTCCCTGCGATAATCTGCTGATCTTCCTCCCGCTGTCGTTGCTGCAGCAGCGCTACTGGATCTACTCGGCCCTGGCCTACGGGCATGACGTAACCCTCTGCACCTACACGTCGGTCTTCGCCGTCATGCCATCGGTACGGCCGACGGTCGTCATGGGCGTCCCCGCCTTCTTCGAGGCCGCACGCCGCGAGATCGAACAGTCGGCCGCCGAGATCGAGGCCGACAGTGCGAACGAGGCGCTGCGAGCGGCGGCGGACGAGTTGTTCGGCGGGTGCATTCGATACCTCTGGACGGGTTCCGCTCCGGCCGGTCGCGCCCTGCTGGATTTCTTTGCCTCGGTGGGGCTTCCGATCTTCGAGGGATACGGTCTCAACGAAACCTGCATCGTGGCGAAGAACGCTCCCGGAGCCGCGCGCGCCGGCAGTGTCGGCCGGGTCTTGCCCGGCAAGACGGTTCTCATCGACTCGGAGGGGGTCGTTCGGGTACGCAGCGAGTATCCGGTCAGCCGCCGGTACCTGTACGCCGAGCCCGGTGCCTCGGATCGGGTGTTCTGCGGCGACAACACCGTGATCACCGGGGACCTGGGCTATCTGGACAGCGAGGGATACCTGTACATCGTCGGGCGGGCCGACGACACGATCGTGCTCGGCAATGGTCGCAAGATCGTGGTCAGAGCCATCGAAGAGCGCCTCGCCAACGCCGGAACGGCGATCACCCAATGCGTCGTATTCTGCCGTGCGCAAACCGAATTGGTGGCGGTGGCGGCTTCGGACCGGGTTCCGGTGGATCGTGCCGCCGTCGCCGCCCAGCTCGCCGCCGCCAACCTCGGCGCGCACCGTGACGAACGCATCGCGCGGGTCGTCGTCACCGACGAGCCGTTCAGCATCGGCAACGGTCTGCTCACATCCCAATACAAGCCACGCCGACAGCGCATCTACGCGCGTTTCGAATCCGCGCTGACGAACCCGGAGGAGGGTATTCATGCATGCTGACATAGCAGAGTTCACGCGCCGCCGACTCGCGGCGCTGGCCGTCGCCGACGTGACACCGGAGGAGCTGGACCCGGACGTCGACCTGGTGCGGTCCTACGGTCTGACCTCACTGAACAAGGTTGTGCTGCTGACCTCGGTGTGCCATCGGGCCGGAGTCGACCTCACCGTGCTCACCGATGACGATCTCGCCCGGATGCTGACCCTGCGCGAAATCGTCGACACCGTCGCGCGGTACGTACCGGAAGGCAGAACCGCATGAGCTGGATAGCCCTCGGCCATCAGGTGCTGGAGAACGATCATGTCCGGCTACATCCGATTTCCGCGAGCGATCGCGAGGCAGTGCACGCCGTCGCCATGGACCCCGAGATCTGGCGCTACTTCGTCACGCTGATCGAAACCCGCGCCGACTTCGACGATTTCTTCGACGCGTGTCTCGACGACGACCGGGCGGGGCGGCGCGTGGTGTACGTCATCACCGACAAGGCCAGTGGCCGAGTCGCCGGGAGCATGAGTTTCGGCAATCTCGCCGAACCCGATGGCCGGCTCGAGATCGGATGGTCCTGGCTGGGACGCGATTTCCGCGGCGCGGGTCTCAACCGGTGGGCCAAACTCCTCCTGCTCGAGCATGCGTTCGAAACGTTGGGGGCACATCGGGTCGAGTTCAAGACCGATCAGCTGAATGTGCGGGCCCGCCAGGCTTTGCGCAATATCGGTGCGGCCGAGGAGGGCACGCTTCGCAGCTTCAATTTCATGCCCGGCGGGCGGCGTCGCGACGCTGTCTACTACAGCATCCTCGCCGTGGAATGGCCGCAGGTCAGGCTGACGCTTATGTCTGACGCGCAGGTCACACCCGCCATCTCTTCGATATGACCGAATCGCAAAAGGTGCCTGTAGTCGACTGTGCTGGAGACGCGTTCACTGTTGGGTACCAGCACGGGGCGCGATTGGCCCCGCGGCTGCGCCTTTTTCTCGATGATTCGTTGTGCCGTCTCAACCGTGTCCTGCCGGACCTCGTCACCTTGTCCGGGTTGCGGCCCGAGATCGCTGCCTACCGCGATGCGATAACCAACGCCCTGCCCAGTTTGGCGGAGGAGATCCAAGGGATTGCCGAAGGTGCGCGCATCACCACCGAGGAAGCCTGGCTCCTACAGATCCGACGCGAGCTAATGGGCTACCGAAGGGTACCGACCGGCGGAGACTGCACCACCTACTCCCGAGCCGAGACCGCCACACACCCAACTGTGCTCGCGCAGACTGTCGATCTGAATGGCGATCTCGACGAGCACATCGCGGTGCTACGAATCTCACACCGCGATTCTCCACGCAAAGTGCTCCTACTGAGCTTCGGCGGACTGCTCGGATACTTGGGCATCAATAGTGACGGCCTGGCTATCGGGCTAAACCTGGTCCTCGGTGGTGACTGGAAGCCCGGAGTGCCCCCATATCTGGCCATCCGTCACCTCCTTGACAGCTGTGCCACCGCATCGGAGGCGGTCGAGCGACTACACACCATATCCCTGGCGGGTTCCCGGTCCCTTACCCTCGTCGACCGCCAAAACTCCATGTGTATCGAGGTCTTGAACAACGAAATTCGCCTTGTAACCCACGGCGATTCCGTCCACACCAACCATTTTCTACACCCCGATTTCGCCGATCACGACGAACTCAACATCTTCGCCCGCAACTCCTCGACCCGTCGTCTTGACGCCTGCACCATGGCGCTCGACGCCCTCCCGTCCACCGCCGTCATCTCCGATCATTTCGACATTCTGTGCAGACCACCCATCCGCATCCCGAACCACGGTGATATTCAACGAGAACGAACCGTGGCCGCAGTCGTCCTCGTGCCCGCCAGCGGCCAGCTCCACCTCCGCCCCGGCGACCCGTCCGTCACCGGAACTCTGAGCTTCCAGCTGTAAGACCCCGAGCCCGACCAGTGGTAAAGACTCCTGGTCCCATCTTCGATGTGCCCATGGCAGGATTCGAACCCTGCGACCCCACTTAGAAGGGAGTGTCCGGAATCGGCTCCGCCGCACTTTCGGTGGTGATCAGGTGCCGGTGTGTTTGGTGAATGTGCCTGCTGCTGTGGTCTTTTCGGGGCTGCGCCCCGCATGATCTGGACGGGCCAGCTCACCCTGAGACTCCCGTTGGCACGCAAGTATCCGACGCTAGCCGAAGGCGCGATAGCCAGCGCATGACGTTTTGTGGCAAGTGGTTTGGTCGGTGCCCCGTGATCTGTCGTCGTCCCGTTTGGTTCAGGTCGGATTCGTCTCCTCGGCAGGGATCCATCCAGGTGGAGACCGTGCTGTCAAACGACTGACGCATTCCACGCCGGGCGAGGCCCAGTTGACGTTTGTTCCCGACACCATGTGTACCGAGTCGGAAACCTGTTCGATCTTCATGCCACATCTTTGATGACCGCGACGCCGGTGCGGCCGCCGTCGACGTCGATGACGGTGCCGTGGACGAAGGCGGCGTCGTCGGAGGCGAGGTAGACCGCCGCGGCGGCGATGGCATCGGGATGTCCGGTTCGGCCGGCCGGGGTGCCGTGCATCAGGACTCCCACCGGGTCGGTGTCGGTGTCTTCGGCGGGGGTCACGATGACTCCGGGTGAGATGGCATTGACCCGGATGCCTTGGCTGCCGAACTCGGATGACCAAGCGCGGGTGAGGGTTTCGATTGCGCCCTTGGTTGAGGCGTAGAGGGCTCCGACCGGCAGGCTCAGGCGCGCGGCCCAGGATCCGAGGTTGATGACCACGCCGTTTCCGCGGCCGATCATGTCGGGAGCGATCGCCTGGGTGAGGAAGAAGGCGGCTTTGACGTTGACGGCGTACACGCGGTCGAAGGCATGCTCGTCGGTGGTCAGGGTGGTCGACGAGGGGAAGATGCCAGCGTTGTTGACCAGGATATCGATGTGTCCGCCGAGTCGTTCGGTAGCCGCTGCGGCAAGGGCGTGGCTGGCACGGATACTGCCGTCGAGGTCGGCGGGGATGAAATCGGCCTGCCCGCCTGCTCGGCGAATGTGGGTGACGACGGCTGCGCCCCGGGAGCGGTCACGTCCGGAGACGATGACGTGCGCGCCTTCGGCGGCGAAGGCCAGCGCGGTCGCGCGTCCGATATTGCTGGTGGAGCCGGTGATCAGAGCTTTCTTGCCGTGCAGTCGTGATGACATCAGGTCCTTCTTCGAGTTGTCGAATGATGGGTCGGTGGGTGGCGTGTGCGCCAGGTTCGATCACGCACGCCACCGGGCTCCCTATGCCGGGTCGCTGTCCGGCAGATCAGTGGGTTTCGTTCCTGGAGGGCCGAGGATGACATCGCCGAGTTCGGTGGTGATCTTGTCGAAGAGTTCGAGATTCCACTCGGTATCCGGCGTCGCGTCGGCTTCGGGTGTACCGGCACGCCGAATGAGATCAACGAAATGCGCCGGAGAACTCATATTGAGGACGCGGGCACCCGCGGGGCCGGCCGCGATTGCATGAGGGGTGTTCATGGTGATGGTGTAGAAGTCGCCGGGTCCCAGCGTGTAGGTGTCCCGGCCGGCCCATACGGAAAGCGAGCCGTCGACCACCCAGAGCCGCTCTTCATACCGAGTGTGCTTGTGCAACGGGGTGTCCGCCCCCGGCGGCAGGGTGATATCGGCGAGATCGTGTCGGCCATCGGTCTCTTCCGGCGCGGTGAGGATGGTCATCCGCAGATGGTCGCCCAGGACGAACCGGCGATCCTGCGATGCGGCGGGCGGACGAGGGAGTGTGGTCATGAGAGTCCTTGTCGTGCAATGAAATTCAGCAGTGCGGGGTTGACGATCTCGGGGTGGATCCAGGCGATGTTGTGCGGACCTCCCTCGACAGTGACCACGGTCAGGTCCTTGATGAACAGCGGCGATCGTAGGTGATCAAGTGGCCGATGTTCATGCGGCGGTAGATTGTTCGCGCGAGCGGTGTGAGCGGGCCTTCCACACCAGTAGCGCGGCCTGCGCGATGAAGAAGGCGCCGCCGCCGGTGGCGTAGATGGACAGGACGTCCAGGGACGGTGAATCGCCGGCGGCCTGGGCGACGTAGGTTGCCCCGACCAGGAAGGACAAGCCGCCGGAGATCAGCGTCGGCCATTGCTTGCCGAACACGATGCCGCGCCGACGCAGACCAACGGCCAGTTGGGCCGCACCGGACAGTGCTGCCCAGACACCGAATACGCCGAGCACCTCGGCCGCGCCGCCGGCGGTTCCGGCGAAACCGAGGGCGACGGCGACTACCGCGCTCAATACGCCATTGAGGGCCGTCACGCGACGTTCGGGACCCTCCGGAACGGCGACATAGTCGATCAGTGACGACACAGCATCGATCAGCGGGTAGCTGACCAGCAGGATGACCGCGACGGCATCGAGGGTGTCGTGCGCTGCGGCGAAAGCGAGCGCCCAGGCGATCGCCAGGACGCCGCGGCTCAGATACAGGCGGGTCAGCGACGAGCGTCTGGCTGTCGAAACAGGCAGTGTCGCAGTGTTGTTCATGGAAATCCGTCCAATCGATCGTGTTGGTCGGACATCACTCTCGCTCGGTGCGGCCACACCACACATCCGTCAGCTGACGCTGATCTCGACGTACGTCATTCGGGGTGACGGCCGACGTACGTCGATGCCAGCGTCAGGTGACGGATGTGCCACCCGTACCTGGCGGGCGACAGTGGAAGGGCACACCTCGTACCACTTGCTTGAAGGGCGAAATCCTATGGACAACAACGAGTATGGCCGCATTCGGCGACGCGCGACCCGGGTCGGCGCGGCGCTCGCAGCCGCTATTGCGGGCGGCAGTCTCGTCGTTGCCTGCGCCGTCGACGCCGTCACCCACGCCGCTCCCATCGGCGATGCGCCGCGGCCGACTGTCATCCTGGAACATGGCGCCTTCGCCGATGGGTCCAGCTGGAACGCTGTCGTCGAAAAGCTGCGCAGCAACCGGTATCCGGTAGTGGCGGCGGCCAACCCGCTGCGCGGACCCACCGACGACGCCATCGCACTGCGCGGTCTCATCAACCACATCGATGGACCGGTCATCCTGGTCGGCCATTCCTACGGCGGGTCTGTCATCAGCGCGGCGGGAGCTGGAAACGACAAGGTCAAAGCCCTGGTCTACGTGGCGGCATTTTTACCCGCACCGGGCGAGACCGCACTCGAGCTGACCAATAAGTTCCCCGGCACCACGCTGCCCGGCACCCTGAATCCGGTGCCGTTCAGCAATGCCGACGGCAGCACCGGAACAGATCTCTACATCCAGCAGGACAAGTTCCGCGCCCAGTTCGCCGCCGATGTCCCTGAGGATCAAACCGCCCTCATGGCGGCCACCCAGCGGCCCATCGCGCAGTCCGCGCTCGAGGAGAAGGCGACAGTCGCGGCCTGGAGCGAGAAGCCCAGCTGGGACATCGTCACCACCCAGGATCTGAACATCCCGGTCGCGGCGCAGCGGTTCATGGCCGACCGCGCCAAGGCCCACGTCACCGAGGTCGACGCCTCGCATTCGGTCGCCGTCTCGCATCCGGATCTGGTCGCCGATGTGATCGAACAAGCCGCCACGGCCACGCTCTGACCCGAAAATTACACCGCCACAGGAGAACCCAACCATGGATATGAAACTCGAAGTCGTGGTGCTGCCGGTCTCGGATGTCGACCGCGCCAAGGCGTTCTATGCGGGGCAACTCGGATTCCGGCTCGACGCCGACTTCACGGTGAACGACGGCTACCGCGTCGTCCAGGTGACCCCGCCAGGCTCCGAATGCTCCATTATCTTCGGGGTCGGCGTCACCGCCGCCGCACCCGGGACGCTGCACGGCCTGCAGCTCACCGTCACCGATATCGCGAAGGCCGTCACCGAGCTCACCGAACGCGGTCTCACCGTCGATGGCCCGTTCCGGGACGCCACCGGCATCTACCACCACGCCGGAACCACCGATCGCATTGCGGGAGCGCACCCGGAGCGTCGTAGTTACGGCTCCTTCGCCGCCTTCCATGATCCGGATGGCAATGGCTGGTTCCTACAAGAAGTCACCCAGCGCGCCCCCGGCCGCTGATTACGCGGCCCCGAAGGAACACCATGTCTGACAACACTATCCAGACCTACGACGTCATCGTCCTCGGGGCCGGGCCGGTCGGCGAAAATGTCGCCGACCGCACCAGCGCCGCCGGACTCAGCACGGTCATCATCGAATCCGAATTGGTGGGCGGTGAATGTTCGTACTGGGCCTGCGAACCCAGTAAAGCGCTGCTGCGACCCGCCCTGTTGTACGCCGAGGCCGCACGATTCCCCGGTGTCGAGGGCGCGGTCACCGGACCGCTCGATGCCCGCGCGGTCCTGAAACACCGCGACCGCATGGCCGCCGAATGGAACGACCACGGCCAGGTCGAATGGCTCGAATCCGCTGGTGTCGCCCTCATTCGCGGCCACGGGCAACTCGAGGGGGTACGGCAGGTGACGGTCCGGACCCCGGATGGTGGCATCGTGCGATTGCGTGCCAGGCACGCGGTCGCGGTCTGCACCGGTACCCGGGCGGCCCTACCGCCGCTTTCGGGGCTGGACAGGCTGCGGCCGTGGACCAGCCGCGAGGCCACCAGTGCCCGGGAAGTACCGCGCCGGCTCGCCATTTTGGGCGCGGGGGTTGTCGCCGTCGAAATGGCCACGGCGTGGCGGGCTCTCGGTGCCGAGGTCACTCTCATCGCCCGGGAATCGCGGCTGCTCGGTCGCGTCGAATCCTTTGCCGCGGATCTGGTGGCCGAGCGGCTCCGGGCGGCTGGCGTCGAGCTGCGATTCGACTCGGGCATCGTGACCGCTGACCGAGCGGGCGGACCCGATGACGGCGTCCACCTGTGCCTGACCGACGACACCCGGATCATCGCCGACGAACTATTGCTCGCGACCGGGCGCGCGCCCCGCACCGACGACATCGGCTTGGAGACAGTCGGTTTGATCTCGGGGGAGTGGCTCGCCACCGACGACACCTGCACGGTGACTGCCGTCGACGGTGAATGGCTTTATGCCGTAGGCGATGTCAATCGCCGGGCGTTGCTCACCCATCAGGGCAAGTACCAGGCGCGAATCGCGGGTGCGGTCATCGCGGATCGGGCGTCCGGCCGGGATCTCGATACGTCGCCGTGGGGAAGGCACACCGGCATCGCCGATCTCGTCGCCGTCCCGCAGGTCGTGTTCACCGATCCAGAGATCGCAGCCGTCGGACTCACCACCGAGGACGCTGCCCAGCAGGGCCGCACGGTCGATGTCGTCGATTACGAGATCGGCTGGGTCGCAGGTGCTCTCCAGCACGATCCGGACTATCGCGGCCGGGCACGCATCCTCATCGACCCCGAACGCGGCACCATCGTCGGCGCCACCTTCGTCGGACCGGGCGTCGTCGAACTGCTGCACTCGGCCACCATCGCCATCACCGGCGAGATCACAATGGACCGGCTCTGGCATGCGGTCCCCGCCTTCCCGACCATCAGTGAGGTGTGGTTGCGACTGCTCGAGACATATCGGGATCAGCGGCAACCACGAGTCGCCCAGAGCGCGAAGTCATAGCAGCACAAACGAGTCCGCCGACCACAAGAGATCATGGTCGGCGGATTCTTTCGTTGTGGAGTACGAGTGTTACCGGGTGGTCGATTGCGCCGTCGATACCCTGCGGCACGAAATCTGTGCGGCTGGGCTCGGTAGTGGTCAGCCCATAAGCTGCCACACGGACGGTCCGCGACCGTACTGCACGGCGATCTCGGACCATATCAACATTGCTATGGGTCCACAGACGAAAAGCGTTGCGATAGGCGGCTGTTCGGTCTGTCGCGGGTTCATTGTGCGAGCCTTTGCGGAGTGCCGCCGCTCGGCGATGGCATGAATTGTGCTGAATGCGCGAACTCGCGAACCGCATCCGCGAAGCGCGCTGGTTCCTCCAGATGCCCCAGGTGGCCGCTGTGTTCCAGGACCACCAGGCGCGAACCGGGGATGAGGTCGTGCAGTTCCCGACCCCATCGCGGTCCGCAGATGACATCGAAGAGCCCCACGATGACCAGCGCCGGGACAGTCAATTTCGGCAGGGCAGCGCGGTCGTCGACGAGATCGGGGGAACCGATCGCGTCCAGTCCCGAGATGTAACTGGCGCGCAGTGCATCTCGTACCGGAGCCCAACGTTGTTCGTCGCCCCAATAGTCGGCGATGTACGAGGGTAAGACACCGCGGGCGACAGCAAGGGTCTGCTCGTCGCTCGAAATGTTGTGCATCGCACCGAAGGTCGCGAGCACATCGTTCAATCCGGGGCGATCGGCGTGCGCGGCGGCGAACTCCTGGAGTCGCCGCGTGGCCTCCGCGCCGTGCTCGGGTCCGGTTACCGGTGCGCCTTCGTACAGGATGATCCCTGCGAGCCCGTCCGGGCGGTGGATCGCGTGGTGGGCGGCGACGAACGCGCCGTGCGAGTGCCCCAGGAGATACACCTGAGGTACGTCGAGACGATCGATGATCCGTTGCACCGCAAGGCTGTAGCGCTCTCTGGTGTAGCCGTTCGGATGCGTCGGCAGGCGGCCGGATTTGCCGGTGCCGAGCGCCTCGATGTACACCATGGTCAGGTGCTTTTCGAGCTCGAGCATGCGCAGGTATTCCCAGTGGATGCCCGGCCCGCCTGGGTGAGCCAGGCAGACCGGCCCACTGCCGTACACATGGTAGCGCTGGGTGACGCCGTGGGAATCGAAGGCGTGCACGCCATCCGCGAGCGCGTCGAAGGTGTTGTGCGACATGGGCATCACGCGGCTTTCAGCGGTGCCGCGAAGGACTTGCGCAGTGCGGACGGTCCGACCAGGGGCAGTAGCGCCGCCAGGATCTTGCCCTTGAACGCCTGCGGTGTCCGGGTCAGTTCGACATCGACACGGCAACCGGGCAGGTGGGGTGTGATTCGGAAGACCCAGCCGCCGCCCGCGCCGAAGAGCTTGGAATCCAGCGTGGTGATGGTGACGGTATCCCCGCCCGGGACCCATTCGTAGCGGGCGCGCTCCCACGCGGCGGCGGTGCCCTCGGTGACTTCGGCCCAGTTTTCGCCGCGCTCGTGGACGATGAAGTGCTCGGCGTCGATGGTCGGCCACACGTCGGGGCGGCGCGACCCGAAGTCGGTGAGCACGTGCATGACCTCGGCGGGGGGCAAGGTGGATATCAGGTGAAAACGGACAGTAGCCATGTAAATACGATCGCTAACTCGGCTATTGCGGCGAATCGGTCAGATGACGCTGGAAGTGACGTATTTCCGTTCGATAGGGTCGCGGCGGGACTGCATTCCGACGCGGCGCCCGGGAAGAGGTAGCACGGCAATGCCGATGTTCGGACGAGATACCGAGCTGAAAGACCTGGGCAGGCTGGTGGACGAACCGGGTGATCAGAGCGGAGTCCTGATCGAAGGGGAACCCGGCATCGGGAAGTCCGCGCTGGTCGCGGCGGCGATGGCCGCCGCGACCAGCGCGGGGGTGCGGGTGCTGCGCACCGCCGGGGCCGAGGCCGAGCAGAACCTCCCGTACGCCGGACTGCAGCGGCTGCTGTATCCGCTGCGCCGGGGCTTCGACGCCCTGCCAGCACGCCAGCTGGAGGCGCTGGCGTCGGCTTTGGGCATGTCCGATGACATCGGCGAACCCAGTCCCTACCTGGTGGGGCTCGCGGCATTGACCCTGCTGGCTGATGTTGCGCTCCCCGACGCCGGGGCTACCGCGGACCGGCCGTTGCTGATCGTTGCCGAGGATGTGCACTGGCTCGATGCGGCGAGCGCCGAAGTGCTCGCCTTCCTCGCGCGCCGTATCGACGGCGAACCCATCGCGATGATCGCCACCGTGCGCGAGGGCATCGCCTCACCGCTCGCTGCCGCGGGACTGACCGCCATGCGGCTGCGACCCCTGTCCAGCGACGACGCGACGGCGCTGCTCGACAGCGCCGCACCGGAACTATCCGTCGCGGTACGCCGCCGAGTTCTCGCCGAAGCCCAAGGCAACCCACTCGCGCTGATCGAGTTGCCGACGGCGGTCGTGGATCTCGCCGAACCCGCTCCCGTCTTGCCGATGACCGAACGCCTCGAACACGCCTTCTCCGCGCGCGGCGCGAAACTTCCGGAACACAGCCGATCGGCATTGCTCGTCGCGGCGCTGAACGACAGCGACTCGATCGCCGAAACGCTCGCCGCCACGGGCGTTCTGTTAGGGCGCGCGGTCGAGCCCGATGTGTTCACACCGGCGGCAGCGGCCGAGCTTGTCGACATCGGCTCCGGCACGGTGACTTTCCGGCATCCACTGATGCGGTCGGCCATGGCCGCGACGGCAACGGCCGACCACCGGCGGCGCGCCCACCTT
>NZ_BJXA01000101.1 GCF_007990755.1 Nocardia ninae NBRC 108245
TCGGCCGGTGCGCCCGCGCGAATCCATCGCAACGACGCCGGTATTCGGCGGTTGCGCGAGGCGCAGCTGGACGCGCAACGGGCGCGGGCCGACGCGGCCAAATCGCTGGCCGCCGCCGACGTGCACGAGCGGGTGCTCGACGAACGCGAGACCGAAGTGCTGTTGCGGCTGCTCGACGCGGCGTCCACCGCGTGGGTACCGGTGAGCGGCCGGGTCGCCGGGACCACCGGATCCGACAGCGGGGTCACGCTGACGGTGTCGGAGCACGACGGTTCTACCGTGGTGCAGACCGCGCACGGGTTGCTGCATCTGAACAATCGCAGGCTCGAGGTGCGCCAGACCACCAAGACCCGGCCGCGCGGCGCCAAGGAGGCTCGATGAGACAGGCCCTGACGCCCGGCCCGGGGTGGCGCGGATGATGCACGGACGCAAGATCGATTCCCTTGCGCTGGACAACTATCAGCGCGCGGCCAGGGTCATCCTCGCCAATCACCTGGTGACCAGGTCCTATCCGGATCGGATCGCGCTGCCGCTGATCCGCCGGTGGGCCACCGAGCTGCGCGAGGACCTGGCCGAGCTGTTCGGCTACCGGTTGGAGGTCACCGAGACCACCGCCCGGGTGTTCCCCATCATCGACCGGCTGGACGCGGGCAAGCCCGCGCGCACGCCGGCCGACCGACTGTTCGACCGACGCCGCTACGCCTACCTCGCGCTCTCCATCGCCGCGCTCGGCCGGGCCGGCGACCAGACCACGTTGTCGGAGTTGGCCGATCAGGTCGCCGCGTACGCGGGCCGGGTGGAGGGACTGGAACTGTCCACCGATCGCGCGGCGGATCGGGACGCCTTCGTAGACGCGATCGGCTGGCTGACCCATCGCGGCGCGCTCACCCTGGCCGACGGTGACGCGGGCGGCTGGGCCAGCGATCCGGAGGCGGGCGAAGCGCTCTACGACATCGACCGCCCGGTGGTGTTCGCGCTGTTCCGGCCGCCGCGCGCGCTGCAACATCTGCACAGCGTGCGCGGGCTGCTCACCGAAGAAGCCGCGGGCGCAAGCGGTCCCGCGCACGCGCCGACCGCCGCCGATCTGGCCCGGCGGGTACGCCGGGCGCTGGTCGAGCGGCCGGTGGTGTACCTCGACGACCTCGACCCCGCGGAACGGCCGGTGCTCGGCCAGGATCGGATCGTCGCCGATGTCGAGCTGTTCACCGGGCTGCGAGCCGAACGCCGGGCGGAGGGGGTCGCATTGATCGACATCTCCGGGCGGCTCTCGGATATCCGATTCCCGAGCACCGGAACATTGGCGCAGGTGGGGCTGCTGCTGGCCGGTGAGATCGCGGACCGGGTGCTCGACCTCGACAATCCGCTCGAACACCGGCCCGGCGCACCGGATCCGGGCGAGGCGCTCGCGGCGCAACTGGACGGCGCGATCCCGGAATCGACGGTCTTCGCCCCGCTCGCCGAGTTGCGCGCGCTCGATGACTTTTCGGCACAGTCGGATTCGGCGTTCGATGCCGACGAGGAGACCGAAGATCCGGTCGAGACAACGTATCCGGTGATCGATGCGGCATGGGTGCGCGAGACCGTGCAGGCGCTCGCCGATCGGTACGGCGCCACCTTCGCCGCGCAGTGGCAGGCCGATGTGCCCGGCCTGACCACCGAGGTGGTGGCACTGCTCGAACGGCTGCGCCTGGTCCAGACGGTCGAGGACGGGCTGCTGGTGTTGCCCGCCCTGGCACGCTATCGCGGCGCCGTCGTCACCGTGCGCGCCAAGCGCACCGAGGAACTGTTCGTCACCGCGGCCGACACCTATGGGTCCGACAGCACTGGCACGGAAGGGAACTGAGGCGATGTCGCTCATTCACGGCGGAGTGCGGTTCATCCCGACCCGCGCCGGAATCGTCAACCTGTGGGACTACCGCGACCAGGAATTCTGCTTCGCCGACGGCAGATTGGTGCTGCGCGGCCCCAACGGGTCCGGCAAGACCAAGGCCCTGGAAGTGCTGTTCCCGTTCGTGCTGGACGGCCGGATCGAGCCGCGCAGGCTCAACCCGTTCGCCGGTGAAGAGCGCACGATGAAGTCGAACCTGTTGTACCGCAAGCAAGAATCGGCCTACTCGTATGTGTGGATGGAGTTCGCGCGCGGCGACTGGGACGACCCGGAGGCGGTGACCGTCGGCATCGGCATGCGGGCTACCCGTTCCTCGGACAAGGTGACCCGGTGGTACTTCGTGGCCGACGGCCGGGTCGGCGTGGACTTCTCGCTGATCGGGCCCGACGACCGGCCGTTCACCCGCAAGCAGCTGGCCGAGCAGATCGGCACCGACGCCATCGTCGATCGTCCCGTCGAGTACCGCAACGCCATCGACGCCAGGATGTTCGGGCTCGGCAC
Source organism: Nocardia ninae NBRC 108245 (assembly GCF_007990755.1). Classification (GTDB taxonomy): domain Bacteria; phylum Actinomycetota; class Actinomycetes; order Mycobacteriales; family Mycobacteriaceae; genus Nocardia; species Nocardia ninae. The sequence goes on from NZ_BJXA01000101.1 coordinate 2,390, forward strand.
GCAGCGCTACGACCAGCTGATCAACCTGATCCTCACGCTACGCCGCCCGCAGCTGGCGAAAAACCTGGATCCGCGCGGACTTTCGCAGGCGCTCACCGACGGCCTGCGCCCGCTCGACGAGCAGCTGATCCTCGACGCGGCCCGCTCGTTCAGCGATATGGAGGAGGTCGGCCGCACCCTCGAGGGGCTGGTGCACGCCGACAGCGCCACCCGCGCCTTCGTCGACGTCTACCGCAAATACCTTGCGGTGCAGGCCAAGACGGACGTCGACCAGTTACGCACCCGGCTCGACGCGGTCACCCACGCGAGCACCGCGCTGTTCGCCGCGACCGCGCTGCGCGAGCGCCGCGAGGCCGAACGCGCCACCGCCGAGACCCGCGCCGAGGATGCCGACCGCGCCTACGAGCAGGCGCTCGGCGACCGGGAGAACCTGCAGCGCTCCAGCGCGTACGAGGGCAAGCAGCAGCTCGACGACCTCGCCGACGCGGTCCGCCGGCTGGAGACCTCGGCCAGCGTGCACGGGGACAAGGCGCTCAAGGCGCGCCAGACCCTCGACCAGCGGGCCCAAGAGGCCGAGCGGGCGCGCACCGCCGTGCGCACCGCCGCCGCGGCGCTGGCTCGTGGCGAGGACGAATTGCGTTCCGCCGCCGAGGAAGCCGGTATCAACTGGACGGCCCTGTCGGAAACGGCCCGGGCCGAGCAGCTCACCGCGACGGTCCGCGGCCACGCCGAGGAGCGCGATGCCGATGTGCGCGCGGTCCGGCAGGCCCTCGGGGTCATGGAGACCGCGGCCGCCGAACGCACCAGGGCCGAGCGGCTCGCCGAACGCGCACGCGAGCTGAGCGAGGCGGCCGCCGCCGAGGTCGCGCACGCCGAGGCGGCGGTGGTGCTGGCCCGCACCGAAGCCGCCGCAGCGCTGCGCAAGTGGTGGGACGAGCACCGCGAGGTGTATGCCCCGCTCGGCAACGGACTGTTCGAGGCCTTGGATACCGCGCTGGCGCAAGCGGGTTCGGAGGAGGCGACGGTCGCGGAGGTGCTCGCCGAACGCACCGAGACGCTGATCGACGAGATCCGCAACGAGCGGCAAGAGGCGCGCGGGCGCGCGGTGATCGCGCGCGAGCAGATCGCCGAGTTGACCGCCGAGCGGGACCGGGTCGCCGCGCAAAGCGATGACGCGCCACCGGCTTTCGCCGCGCGGGCCAGGAACACCGACGATCGGCCCGGCGCTCCGCTGTGGCGGCTGGTTCGCTTCGCCGACGATGTCGCGCCGCAGGCCGCCGCGGGCATCGAGGCCGCCCTGCACGCCGCCGATCTCCTCGACGGCTGGGTCTGCGCGGAGCCGCCCGCGAAGTACGACTCGGACCAGTTCCTAATCCCGTTGCCCGCCAAGGAACGTCCGAAGGGCCGCACGCTCGCCGATGTCCTTGTCGTGGAAGAGGATTCAAATGAGCTGACGGTGCCCAGGCAGGCCGTCGCCGACGTGCTCGCCTCCATTGCCCTGCACGAGGGCAAGGGCGATCCCGCCGCCGGCATCGCGGTGAGCACGGCAGGAGCCTTCCGGCAGGGCGTCCAGGTGGGCAGGCATCACAAGGCCGACGCCGAGTTCATCGGCGCCACCGCCCGGGCCCGCCGCAGGGAACTGCGGCTCACCGAGCTCGCCGCGGCGCTCGAGGCGGCCGACGAAGCCCTGCGGGCCGCACAGGACCAAGAGGCCGACGCCAACGCCGAACTCGCGCGAATCTCGGCCGCCGCCAAGGCGTTGCCGCGGGCCACGGCGGTCGCCACCGCGTTGCGCGCGGTCTCCGAGACGGCGGGCATGATGCGCTCCCGCTCCGAGGCGGCCGCGCAGGCCGAGCGCGATCTCGATCAGGCCGTCGCCGAGGCCACCGCGGTCGAGAAGAAGCTGCGCGCGGCCGCGACGAAACACCGGACCCCGCGCGATCCGCGCGAACTCGACGCGTTGGCCGCCGCCATCCGGCATTTCGAGAACACCGGCACCGGACTGCTGCGGCTGCGCACCGAACACGAGCGGGAACGCGAGCGCGAGCGCGAGGGCAGCGACCGCCACGACGAGGCCAAGGATCTGGCCGAGGCGTTCGCCGAGGAGGCCGAGGCGGCAAAGTCGGGCTACCAGGAACAGCTGCGCAAACTCGAAACCCTGCGCGAGGCCCTCGGTGCGGGCGCCGCCGACATCGATCAGGAACTCGAACGGGCCCGCGCGAAGATCGAGGCGACCAAGGCCGAGCAGAAGGCGGCGCGCAAGGCCGCCAACGAGGCGATCGAGGCGATCGGCGACGCGGAGGCCGCCTATCGGACCGCGCACGAAGCACTGGGCACCGCGCTCAACGAGGTGCTCGCCGATGTGAAAGCCCTTGCCCCGTATGCCCGCCCGGACTTGCTCCGGCTGCTCGGTGCGACGTCCGAGGGCCGCTGGCCGAGCAGCGAGGCCGCCTGGTCCACGCCGGAGCAGTTGCTGTATCGGATTTCCCAGGCTGGGCCGGAGGCCGAACCGCAGGTGCTGCCGGACGAGGTCGCCGAACTCTCCGAGAGTCTCACCACCGCAACCGCTTCGGTGCGGGCCAGCGAGGCGACGCGCAAGTCGACCCGCAGCGCAGTGACGGCAGCGTTGCAGGAGTTCGATGCTGCGCTGGCCGGATCAGGCCGCGACTACCGGCTCCAGTGGGACGCCGCGGACGGGCTCACCGTGGTGCAGGTGCAGGACGACGACGGCATGTCGGCGCTCGCCGATTTCGCCGCCCGCATCGACAGTGCGCGCAAAGACCAGGAGCTGCTGCTCACCGACGCCGAGCGCCGTATCCTGGAGGACGCGCTGCTGACCGGGCTGGCCCAGCAGATCTACGAACGGACCAGCGACGCCCGCGATCTCATCGCCAGGATGGGCGCGGAGATGAAGCAGCGGCGGATGTCCTCCGGCAACACCATCGGCGTGCACTGGGTGCTCGCCGACACGCTCTCCGACCCGGCGCGGGCCATGTGCAAGCTGCTCGACCGTGACGCCTCGGCCCTCGGCGCGGACGAACTCGCCACCATCCGTGCGCATTTCGCCGCCGAGATCCGGGCGGCCCGGGCGGCGCACCCCGAGCGCTCCTACCCGGAAATCCTTGCGGCCACCCTGGATTACCGGACCTGGCGGGTGTTCTCGTTCACCCTCATCTCCGCCGACGGCAGCGAGGACAAGCTCACCGTGGCCAGGCACAGCGCGCTCTCCGGTGGCGAGCAGTCCGTCTCGCTGCACCTGCCGCTGTTCGCCGCCGCCCACGTCATGCTCGACTCGGCCGACCCGCAGGCCCCGCGCCTGCTCGCCCTGGACGAGGCGTTCGCCGGTGTCGACGACAACGGTCGCAGCGAATTGCTCGGTCTCAGTGTGCAATTCGATCTCGACCTGTTCATGACCGGCTACGACCTCTGGATCACCTACCCCCACGTCCCCGGCTGCGCCCACTACGACCTCGCCCACGCCGCCGCCGAAAACACCGTCAGCGCAACCCTGCTCGTGTGGGACAGCGGCGACCTGCTCGCCGAACACGACGGCACCGACCTCACCGCCGCCCTCGGCTCCCCCAACCGCCGCCGCGTGCACTCCACGATCGAAGGTGGGATCGAGCTGACAACGGTCGGCTAGGGCCTGTCGCAAGGTCCGGATCGGACTTTGCGACAGGCCCCAGTGATTCGGTTGACTACTCGGCGGTGCGGCTGGTGAAGTCGAAGGAGCCGCCGTCGATGCCCCAGGAGATGATCCGTTCGGGATGGATGCGGATGATCGCGCGTTCCTGGGGTGGGAACGGCGGCTCCTTGTCGTCCAGTGCCTCGGCGATGCCGCGGACCTCGATGCCACGAATGACGTAGGGGTCCAAGGAAACCTGTTGGTCGATGACGAACGACACTCGGCTGCCCGCCTCGACGTTGCGGAACTTTCGACTGGCCCGCATGCGCATGCCGCCGATGTCGATCGTGCCGTCGGGGTTCACCCGATAGCTGGTGGGGTTGTTCTGCACGACGCCGTCGGGCGACACCGTGGCCAGGCGACCGATCCCGGCCTCGGCGAGGAACTGCTGTTCATTGGTGGTGAAGGTCATGTCGGTTACTCCTCGATTCGATATCGGGTGTGCCCGGCGATCAGCCGGAAGTTGTCGGGTGCGGAAGGTGCTGGGATCAGAACAGGATCAGCGCGGCGCACAGTCCGGCGATGGCGACGAACTGCAGGGGGACGCGGTACTTCAGCAGGCTGTCCCACTTGTCTTGCAACGCTCGGGCATTGGGCGGAATGATGCCGCTCTGCGCGGCGGCGGTCTGCTGGGCGTTGATCGGCTTGGCGATGCGGACGTACAGGGCGAGCCAGGTCAGCAGCGCCGCGACCGTGATCCCCGCCGCGACCGCGGCGCCGATCTGCCCGGCCAGAATCGCGATCAGCAGCGTGAGCACCGCGGCAATGATGCCGCCCGCGCCGACCACCGGCATGCGCTTGTCGCCGTAGTAGTGACCCCATCCCGCACTCACGGTCACGGTCGCATCATCGAGCTTGCGGTAGACCGACCGCATGATCACCGCCCCGCAGACATCGGTGCCATAGACCACGGCATTGGCGAGAACGGCGACTACGGCAATGATCTGGCCGGTGACAACGAGCATTTCGGCTTCCCTTTCCAAAGTCTAGCGTCGCTAGAAACTGGAGCAAAGGTAACATTCCATGACTAGCTTGTCTAGCGCTGCTAGATTTGAGATTGCGGGCCGTGCTCGTGCCAGGCGGGGGCACATGCCCGTTCCGCCGGAGTGGACGGTGTCGCCGGCTAGCCGGCCACCGGATGCCGGTGCCGGTGCCGGTGCCCGGTGCCCGGTGCCGGGTGCCCGGTGCCGGGTGCCCGGTGCCGGGTGCCCGGTGCAGGGTGCCCGGTGCAGGGTGCCCGGTGCAGGGTGCCCGGTGCAGGGTGCCCGGTGCAGGGTGCAGGGTGCAGGGTGCAGGGTGCAGGGTGCAGGGTGCAGGGTGCAGGGTGCAGGGTGCAGGGACATCTTCGGCCGGCGAGAGATCAGCAGGTCAACGCGGGCCGTGGCCGAGCCCGAGCAGAGCCGCGACGATCTGGCCGGTGGAGTCCAGCATGTTGGCGAAGATGTCCTGCGGCACCAGTTTTCCGTTGCACCACAGCACATTGCAGTTCGACGGGGCGTACGGGCCGACGCCGAACAGGATCTGCGCGGTGTGCGCCGGGTCCACCCAGAAGGCGAGGTCGTCCAGGTCGCCGATGACGGGTCCGAAGGTGTCGCCGTAGCGGTACGGGTCATCGAACGGCTCGGCGGGCACGTCGGTGACGGCCGCCACCACCCGGCGCAGGAACTCCTTGTTGTCCGGATTCGACTCGGCGGCAAGGGAAGTCTGCACGTTGCCGGTGTCGATGCCGCCGGGCACGCCGAGCCGGACGATCACCATGTCGCGGCTCGGGATCACGACGTTGAACTGGCCGAGCGCGCCGACGAACGCGTACAGATCGCGCGGTGCGCCGGGGAACATCGGATGGTCGAACACTTTGGCGGTGGGCACCGTCGCGGTCTTGTAGGAGTCACCGGCGTTGAGCCAGAACAGGAATCCGTAGCCGCCGTTGGCATCGGTCGGCTGACGAGCCTGCCGAATATAGTCGGGATCGATCAATTGTGCTCCGCCCCAGCGGCCTTCGTGCAGCAGGAGCAGACCGAGCCGGGCCAGATCGTCGGCGCGCATCGCGAGACCACCGTTGACGGCGGTGTTCCCACTGCGGTCACGCAGCCAGACCCACTGGTCGCGGGCAATACCCAACGGCTGCATGAGTTCTCGCTGGACGAAGTCCTGGAAGTCCCTGCCGGTGGTGAGCTCCACGATCTTCGGCAACAGGGCCAGCACGGCCTGGGCGTACTGGAACGTGGTGCCCGGCTCGAAGGCGGGCGGGGTGTACAGGGCTTGCAGCACCTCGTCGGTGGCGATACCCGCGATATCGGCCGCCCAGGAAAAGCGCAGGCCGGTCGTCTGATTCAGCACCTGCCGCACGGTGAGCGCGGCATGCGCGGCGTCGGCCTGCGGGAAGAACTTGCCGAGCGGGTCATCGAGGCCGAAGTAGCCCAGGGTGATCGCGCGACCCACCGCGACCGAGGTGACGCCCTTGGACGAGCTGGCCAGTGGCATCGGCAGATTACCGGTGCCGGTGCGGTCGCCGACCAGGCAGCCGTGGCGGTATACCTGGATCGCGTACGCGCCCTTGGCCGAGCCGAAGTTCAGTGCGTCGGTGAGTGCTGCGGAGTCGAATCCCGCAGTGGACGGGTCGACGCGTTGCACTGCTCGGCCTGCGGGAGGTTCAGCGCACGCGGCGCTGGGTGCTGCCGCGGCGCTGGGCCCTACCAGTGCGAAGGTCACCACGGCAGTGACACTGAGTCCACCCGCCCAAGCCCGACGGAAGTTCATGCTCGACCCATTTCTGTTCTGTTCCTTGCTGATTCGGTGGATCTGCTTCGGTGAGGCGGCGCTAGTTCAGCGCATCGGCGAGCGCATTGCGCTCCACGCTGAAGAAGGTCTTGTCAGCGGGCAGCCGCCAGTCGGGACCGACGAAATACGCCTTCGCGACCTCGTCACCGAACGCCTGATACCGCAGCCAGGCCAGTGCGGTGCCCGTGTGCAGATAACTGTCCAGCCCGTCGACCGGCGAGAAATGGCTCACCCCACGGGCATTGGCGATCCACGCGGGCGCCTAAAAAAAAGGTTGTACTGCCACCAGCGCACCCAGGCGAAGTCGGGCACCACGAAATCGTTGTAGCCGGTGAGGAACAGCGTCGGCACCGAGACCAGCGCACCCACCGCCAGCGGGCCCGGTTCGATGGCAAGCACGCCGCGCACCCGCATCGCCGGATCGATCGTCGATGCGATACCCGGGAACACCGTTCCCGCTTGCAGCGCCGCCTGCCCGCCGCCGGAATGACCGCCGAAGATCGTGCGGCTCAGATCAATTTTGTTGTACAGCGGCGAATTCGGATCCCGATCGGCGACCACGGCGGTGGCGACGCCGAGGGCAGGCACGTACACCAGCGAGTTGAAGAACTCGTACGGGATCACCACGACGAAGCCGTGGCTCGCCCATTGCCGGGCAAGCGCGTCGTACATTCCCGGATTCGCGCCGAACCCGGAGGTGAACACCAGCAGCGGCACCGCGGGGAGGTCGGCGATATCGGCCGGATAGTAGGTGTTCACCCCGATCGGCGAGTCCAAGCCGTTGGGAAAGGCCTGGGTGCAGGTCATGTCGTCGCGGTTGCCGAGCATGTGCACGACGATGTGTTCGACCATGCCCCAGACCGATTCCTGGCACGGATTCGTGCGCACCGGTGTCGCGACCGGATGAGGACCGGGCTTGTTGAACACGCTCTGCGCGGTGGTTCCCGGTTCTGGTACCTCCGCAGTCGCGGCCGGCGCCGCCACCGTGGCGAACACCGCGATCGCCGCCGCCACAATCGCGGTCCCCGCGCGTACCCGAGCAGCAATCCTCATCATCGAGGGCTCCCTCATCCTCCGGCATCGTTGCCGGACCTGCTTATCCGATAGTGAAACCATTCAGTCTCGAATTGCAGAGAGTACTCGGTAGTGGCCTACGACACAATGGGACCCGACAGTGGGCCAGGCCGGTCAGTGCACCGTCCCGAGGTCGCGTCCCGCGAGCCAGCCCCAGGTGAGCGCGGAGGCGATGGTCAGGCCGCCCGCGATGGTGCCGGGTCCGAACACCGCCGCCGCGGCGTTGCCCGCGGCGTAGAGACCGGGGATCGGCCGGCCGGACCAGTCGAGGACACGCGCCCGGTTGTCGGTGCGCGGGCCACCCTTGGTGCCGACCGCGCCCGGGTACACGGGAACGGCGAAAAACGGTGGCTCGCTTACCGGTCCGAGATTCGGATGGGCTGCGGTTGGGTCGCCGAACGCGTGCTCGTATCGGGTGCGGCCGCGCTGGAAGTCGTCGTCGCGCCCGGCCTCGGCCATCGCGTTGAAGCGAGTGACGGTGTGCGCCAACGCCGCCGGGTCGATATCGAGGCGCTCGGCGAGTTCGGCGAGGCTGTCGGCGCGGATCAGCCAGTCCGGGGCGGGCGCGCCGGCGGGGATGCCCGCGACCGAGTATTTGGCACGGAACCGCGCGTCACCGATGGCCCAGGCGGGCAGGTTGCGTGGCCGGTGGGTGTTGGGATCGAGTTCGGCGAAGGCGCTCGCACAGTTGTGACTCGCCTCGTTGACGAAGCGGCGGCCCGCAGGGTTCACCCACAACACATGGGGCAGTGACCGTTCCGGCAGGGTGAGCTGCGGCTGCGGCGTCGCGGCGGAATCGGGCCAGGTCCGATCCGGCGCCTGACAGGCAGGCCAGGACCAGTACTCGCCGGTGTAGGCCATTGCCGCGCCGACCCGTCCGGCCATTCGCAACGCGTCGCCGTGCTGGATCGGCGGCGTCACGGGATGCGTGAGCGGCCCGGACAACAGCTGCGTCCGCAGCGTCGGATCGTGCTCGAAGCCGCCACTGGCGAGCACCACCCCGCGGCGTGCGCGGACGGTGCGGTCCGCGTGGTCGATGCGCACGCCATCGACCCGGCCCTGCTCGTCGCGCGTCAGTTCCGTTGCCCGGCACTCGCGGATCAGGCGCACGCCCGCCTTGCGGCAACCGTGCAACAGCCCGACCACGAGCCCCGCGCCGAGCGTGACCGTCCCAGCGGCCATGCGTTGGGCGATCAGTTCCATCGGTGGTGTGCCACCGGCGAACAGATGATGCTCCAGCACTTCCTGATTGGTCAGCACCGGGGCGAAAAACGGTGCGGGCCAGACTAGTTCGTTCAGGTCGCCCAGGTCGCCCACGGCCAGCGGACGGACCTCGACGTGACGCGCGGTCTTGCCGCCGGGCAGCTCGGCGAAGGTGTCCGGGTAGGCCGGAGCCGGGGCGAAGCGGATCGGCGAGCGCTCCTCCAGAAAACGCACCACCTCGGGCACCGTGCGCAGGAAGGTTTCCACCATGGCGTCATCGCGTCCGGGTGCGGCGGCACGGCAGTAGGTAAGTGCTTCTTCGATGGAGTCGGACTCGTCCATCCGATGGTTCGCCGGGGCCCACACCTGCCCGCCGGAGACCGCGGTCGAGCCACCCCACCGCGGCGACGCCTCCAGCACGACCACCTCCGCGCCGCCGTCGGCAGCGGCCAGTGCAGCCGCCAAACCCGCTGCGCCCGAACCGATCACGACAACATCAGCGTCTATCATGACAACCTCCTCGCTCTTTTGTTTATAAGTACACAAAAAAGCCGGAGGCCTGTCAAGAGCGCGGAATCAGCCCGTCCAGCAGTGCGTCGAGCCCGAAGTCATAGTTGTCCCACGCGTGGGGCCACGCGGAGGCGAGCGCGGCGACCGCCGGGGTCTCCCCCGGATCTGCGGCGTCGATCATCGCGGTCTGGAAGCTCACGCGATCCGGATCGGAACCGGTGCGCGTCATCGCAATTCGGATCGTCAGCACGCCGACGGTGTATTGCCACACCGCCCGGTAGGCAGCGCCCGCCTGCTCCGCGGTGAGCCCGCAGGCGACAAACGCCTGCAACAACTCCTCGAGCAGCCACAGAATCGATCGGCCGACCAGGTTGCCGCTGGCCAACACTCCCACCACCCACGGATGCGCCGCCAACTCGTCATGCAGAAACCGCCACAGCACCACCAGCCGCTGCCGAGGATCCTCAGGCAGCTCGGGCCGCTTCAGCGTGGCCGCCACCCGGTCCAGCAAAAGCAGCAGCAGCTCATCCTTGTCACGGACATGCCGGTAAATCGCCATCGGCGAACTGGACAGTCGCTGCGCAACCGCCCGCATGGTCAACGCATCGATCCCCCCGGAGTCCACAATCTCCTCCGCAACCAGCAGGATCGCATCCCGCGACAGCCGGGCCGGGCGCCCACGGCGTCGTACCGAATCGTTCATCCCCGAAGTTTGACAGCCCACGCACCGCGAGGGCGTAACCCGCCTCGGCGGCTAGCGAGTACTGGCGTCCGGGCGCATCGGCGGGCAGGGGCGGCCGGGGGTGGTGGCCAGTTCGAAATGCCACCATTCGTTGTCGTACATGCGGCAGAGGCCCCAGTGGTTTCCGTTGGCTTCCAACCACTGCGCTCCGGCGAGCGGGCCGACGTCGACCGCGTGACCCGAGACGTGGGTCGACTCCTCGGGGGGCAGCACCCAGCGGCGAGCCGCGTCGGGTCCGCCGTAGGTCGCCAAGCCGTCGTCCCACAACTGCTGCTGCTCATCGGGTGTGCGATAACCGGACGTGATCGACAACGGCACGCCCTGCGCGTGCGCCTCGTTCTCCGCCAGCGTGTAAGCCACCGCGAGGCCGGGTTCCAATCCCTCGGTACCCGCCGCCGACCCCATCGCCGCCCGCTGGTCGGCCGGCACCCGCTCCTCCGCCCCCGCCTGCGGCGCCATCAACCCCGTCGCGACCAGCGCGGGCAACACCGCCACCGGCAGCCCGAGCCCTAGCCGTTTCCGCACACCACTCCGCAACACCATGCCGGCGATGGTAACGGGCCGCGCCGACGACCGCGCCGGTCGCCGGCCACGCTCAGAGATCCTGCGCGGCCCGCAGAGCTACCGATACCCGGTCCATCGTCTCGGTGTCCGCGACGCCGACGCATTCGTCGAGCCGACTGCGCACGGTCGCTTCGGGGTGCAAAGCCGAGGCCCATCCGTGGGGTGGGAGCTCGACGGCGAGCAGCCCGCCGGGATCGGAGTCGAGGACGTGCAAGGTCAGCACGACCTTCAGGTGCGGATTCTCATTGATCGGCGCGGCACTGATGATCAGCCGACGGGTCGAAACGCCCGGGCGGTTGATGATCGGCTCATATCTCCATACTTCCCCGCGGTTCACGCGAGCCCGGCTTCGCGCGCCGCGGTCTCGGCCTCTTCCGCGGCGGTCTCGGCGTAACCGGGGTTCGCGGCGTCCCACTCGACGTAGGACGCGACCGACTCACGGAGCGCTTGCTCCCGGAAGTGCCGCTCGACCCACGCGGAGACATTCCCACCCGCGGCCGCCGCCTGCTTGGTGATGTAGTCGGCCGTCACCTGTTCGAGACTCAACGTCATCCGGGCCTTCATACTCAACATCATACGATGCCTCCGACCCGAGGCGGAAGAACATCGCGTGTCGCGCGGGCTGGGGCGGCCGGCGTGGCTAACGGCGCAGGTTGTCTGCGGCGGGCCACCGACGAGGAGTCATAGTCGATGGGCATGGCCCATGCTTACCCGAAATCCCTTGGGTGGCAGATGCTTCATCCACAAGGAACGGGAGTTGTCCACAATCTATCCCAGTGCTGTGGATCACAGCGTGCGGGCGGTTGCTACCAGTCCGATTCGTGACAGTTGTGGCGTTGCCCCGAATCCGCTTGCCGCCCAACTGGAGCCGCCGGCTCCGATCAGGCCGCGGACGGCACCCGGGCTGAGGCACCGGATGGTCGCCCGCGGACCGGGCGGGTTGTGCACAGGTTGCGGCGGTGTACACATTCGCTCCCCAGAGATGTGAACAGCCACTACAACGGACAATTCGACTAGCGCACCGGACAATTCGGCCGAATCACTCGCGCAACGGAGTGACCAGCGTGAGGTGGTCCCGTTCGACGACGGGTACCCGCGCGGACGCCGGCTGGCGAATCGCTTCCACCGCTTCACGATTGCGCCCGATCCGCTCGATGATTTCGCTGCCGTGATCGCGGGCGTAGGCAATGGCGATTTTGATCTTGCCGGTATGCAGGCTCGACTTCGCGCTCAGCACTTCGATGCGCCGCTCTACCGGCCCATCCAATTCCTGCAGGCGGGCAACGACTTCCCAGACATCGGGGCCCGCGACCAACGCGGCGCGACGATCGTTCATCGGCCCGCGGAAAACAATGCCGGGATGGTCGAGCTGATCGACACCCTCCCGGATGAGGCGGTCTAGCAATGCGGTAGAAGTTGTACCCTCGCGTGCGGCGCGTGCGGCCAGCCTGCGACTGGCGGATTGTGAGAGACGCAGTGTTGTCGTGATGACCCTGGACGTACTCATTGTCCTCCTCGACCTTCAATGGCAGCTGAGATCAAACGGCACCCTGAACCAACGATGTACATCGCTAAGGGTGCCTCGCGAAACGGCCAGGTCACCCCGGCGATCGGGGTGACATCGGGATGTCCGCACAAAAGCCTCACCGAAAATCGAACGCCCAGTTCACACCCCTTGCTCAGGGTCGGCGCCACGAAATCGGGGTCCATTCCCCGCCGTATGCCGCGAAATCTCCGGCGGGATCGCTTACCGCCGAAACGATTTCCACGACGCGTTCCGGCAAACGCCACCGGTCATCAGTACGCGGGTGCTGCGCGTCTCCACTGACCGACCGCGATACCGCAGCCGACGAACAGTTTCGCCAGAAAGCGCTCGACGCCGTTCGCCGCGATGCGCACCGAACACATTCTGCTGCGCGTGATTTGCGTATCCACCAGCCCTGCGCGACGAGCAGAGCGCGTCGCCGAACGCGGTTATTGCCCACGAAAGAATGGCGATCGGAAATGGTGTGAGCGCTATCGCCGGACAACGGGCGACGGCGCCACCTGCGATTCGAGGGTATGCAACACCCAGCGATCCTTCCCATCCGCCTTGGCCCGATAAAGTGCGGTATCCGCGGCATCGAGCAACGCCTCGGCCTGAGTACCGACCACAGCCATCAACACCGCACCGATACTGGCCGACATCCGCAACCGCAGCGCGCCGATGGAGAACGGATCGACGAGCGCCGATTGCAGACTGGTCGCCACGGCGGTCACCCCGGAATGGTCGGCCGGCGGCGGAATGACCGCGACGAACTCGTCACCACCGATGCGCGCGACCGGACACCGGAAATCGAGCACGCTCTCCTGGAGCCGCGACGCCACCGCCGCCAGCACCTGATCACCGGTCCCGTGCCCGTACCGATCGTTGACGTCCTTGAATCCGTCGATGTCGATGAAACACAACCCGACCCGATCATCGATGTCCGCCGTGGCGATCATCGCCTCCACCCGTTCCAGCAGATGCCGCCGGTTCGGCAATCCGGTGAGCAGATCATGCCGAGCCTGCCGATGTAGCTCGTCGCGCAGCCGATGCTGCTCGGTTACGTCCTCTCCCACCGCGAGCAGATAGTCGTCCTGCCTGCCCACCCCCTTGACGAAAGTGATGGCGAACGCGGCCCACCCGTAGCTGCCGTCGGCGCGCACGAGGCGTTGTTCCAGCTTCACCGTGCCGTTTCCGTTCGGCACCAGCTCCCCGTACACCAGGGTGCGGATGTAGTCCCGGTCGTCCGGGTGCGCGAAGTCGTAGACCGACGCGCCACGCAGTTCGTCGACCGGCACGCCGAGCATGTCGGTCAGGCCGCGGTTGGCGTCCAGCAGGGTGAAATCGGTGTCCACGATCGCGATCGCGACCGCCGCATTGTCGAAGACGACCCGAAACCTGTCGTCGGCGGCACGGCGGGCTTCCTCCCGCGCCTGTTCGACCGATTGCCGCTCGAGGAAGAACTGCCGATGCAGCTCCGCGCCGTAACCCTGGCCGAACGCCGCGAGCAGCGCGGAGAGCCGATATCCACAGTCGGGATGCTGCGCACCCAACCGGTACAACACCTTCGCGGACGCGACCGGCACCTCCGAACCCAGCACCCCGGCCGCCACCAGCGCGGCACCCGCATCCGCGGCGACGCTCGCGTCGAATGGATCGGCGTGCAGGCTCGCCGCCATCTCCCCGACCAGGCTGACCAGCAAGCGCAGCGTCCCATGGGGCGGCACCGGCATGCGGCACACCGTGGACAGTGCGTGCCACCACCCGTGGGCCAGTACGTTTCGTTCGGTCTCTTCCACCACGACCCCTTGATAGTTCGGCCGTCGCTAACCCGCTCGACAGTGACACGTCTAGCACGCGTGGAATCCGTTCGCACGGAAGTATTCCCAGTGTTGGCCAAAGCATCAGGTCGGTGCTGTTCGAGAGTTACCAATTCGTGCTGCAAGCCGACGCACCAGACCTGACCAGGGTGGACTGCACGCTCGGGCAGCCCCCTTGTCACGATTGGGAACACTTTCGCTCCACATTGGTAACGAGAACCAGCGTTCAGGCGACTCTGCTATCACAAGCAACAATCGCGCAGTGGATACTGAGCAGCCACAACAGATTACGGTTGCCCCTCGCCGGAATCTCTCTGAAAGAAGCAGGACGATCAGCCGCCGACAACCCCGAGGTCAGGACCGTAAGCGCCCACTGTGGATGCTCGGCCTGATCGCTCCCTCGTGTGCCTTACTGCCCTCGCAGCTCGTGCTGCACACCGGCGCGCCCGTGTTCTGGTGGATCGGCCCGGTGATCGTGTTGATCGCGATTCCGGTGCTGGACTGGGTCGTCGGCGAGGACGGTGCGAACCCGCGCGACGAGGATTACGAATTGCTCTCCGGCGACCGGTATTACCGCTGGTGCACCTACCTGTTCCTACCGATCCAGCTGTTCGGTCTGGGCATCGCGTGTTACCTGTGGGCGGGCGAGGAACTCACGATCGTCGACAAGCTCGGTCTGGCCGCGACGCTCGGCTTCGTCAGCGGGATCGGCATCAACGCCGCGCACGAGCTCGGCCACCGGGTCGAGCACCTGGAGCGCTGGCTGGCGAAAATCGCGCTCGCCCAGTCGGCTTACGGGCATTTCTTCGTCGAACACAACCGCGGCCACCACGTACGGGTCGCCACGCCCGAGGATCCGGCCAGCGCCCGACTCGGCGAGTCGCTGTGGGAGTTCCTGCCGCGCAGTGTGAGCGGCGGTTTCCGGTCGGCGATCCAGCTCGAGCGGGAGCGGCTCACGCGCAAGGACCGGGGCTGGTGGGACGTGGACAATCACATCCTGCAGGCGTGGGCGATGAGCGTGCTGCTGTTCGGCACGTTGGTCGCGCTGTTCGGCTGGCAGATCCTGCCCTGGCTGGCGCTGCAGGCCGTGATCGGCATCGGGCTGCTGGAGACGGTGAACTACGTCGAGCACTACGGCTTGTTGCGGGCCCGTCGCAGCGACGGCAAGTACGCCAGGTGCTCGCCGCGCGACAGCTGGAACAGCGACCGGCTGGTCACCAACATCTTCCTGTTCCATCTGCAGCGGCACAGCGACCACCACGCCAATCCGGGACGCCGGTACCAGACGCTGCGCAGCTCGGCGCACGCACCACAGCTCCCGGCCGGCTACGCGACCATGGTCCTGCTCGCCGCCGTCCCGCCGCTGTGGCGCCTCGTGATGGACCACCGGGTGCTCGCCCACTACGGCGGCGACATCACCCTCGCCAACGTCCAGCCGCCCAAGCAGGGCCGCCTGCGCGCCACCCTGGCCTACCGGCGCGCCACCGGTTGAGCGGGCGGACGTTCGCGACCGCCCGCCTTCGTCAGACCCGCTCGGCCGAGCGCGTGCGCACGCGCAGGGCGATGGGCTTCTGAGTTTCGGCGAAGAAGTCGTTGCCCTTGTCGTCGACGACGATGAAGGCGGGGAAGTCTTCGACCTCGATCTTCCAGACGGCTTCCATGCCGAGTTCGGGGTATTCGAGCACCTCGACGGACTTGATGCAGTCCAGTGCGAGACGGGCGGCGGGGCCGCCGATGGAGCCGAGGTAGAAGCCACCGTGCTCGTGGCACGCCTTGGTCACCTGGGCGGAGCGGTTGCCCTTGGCCAGCATGACGAAAGAGCCACCCGCGGCCTGGAATTGGTCGACGTAGGAGTCCATCCGGCCCGCGGTGGTCGGCCCGAACGAGCCGGACGCGTAACCCTCGGGAGTCTTCGCCGGGCCCGCGTAGTAGACGGCCATCTCGCGCAGGTACTCCGGCATCGGCTCACCCGCGTCGAGCCGTTCCTTGATCTTCGCGTGCGCGATGTCGCGGGCCACCACCAGCGGACCGGTCAGCGAAAGCCGGGTCTTCACCGGATATTTCGACAACTCGGCGCGGATCTCCGACATCGGCCGGTTCAGGTCGATCCGCACCACATCGCCGCCGAGAATCGACTCGGTCTGTTCCGGCAGGTAGTGCGCGGGCTCCCGCTCGAGCTGCTCGAGGAACACGCCTTCCGGGGTGATCTTGGCCAGCGCCTGCCGGTCCGCCGAGCAGGACACCGCGATGGCCACCGGACAGCTGGCGCCGTGCCTGGGCAGCCGGACGACGCGCACGTCGTGGCAGAAGTACTTACCGCCGAACTGCGCGCCGATGCCGAAGGATTGGGTGAGCTTGAACACCTCTTCCTCCAGCTCCAGATCCCGGAACCCGTGCGCGGCAAGCGATCCCTCGGTGGGCAGGTTGTCCAGATAGTGCGCCGAGGCGTATTTGGCTGTCTTCAGTGCGAATTCGGCGCTCGTACCGCCGATCACGACCGCCAGATGGTATGGCGGGCAGGCCGCGGTGCCGAGCGAGCGGATCTTCTCGTCCAGGAACTCCAGCATCCGCGTGGGGTTCAGCACGGCCTTGGTCTCCTGGTACAGGAACGACTTGTTCGCCGACCCGCCACCCTTGGCCATGAACAGGAACTTGTACATCGGGTGCGCGGGATCGCCTGGCGTGGAATACAACTCGATCTGCGCGGGCAGGTTGGTGCCGGTGTTCTTCTCGTCCCACATGGTGATCGGGGCGAGCTGCGAGTAGCGCAGGTTCAGCTTGGTGTAGGCGTCGAATACGCCGCGGCTGATCCATTCGGCGTCGTCGGCGCCGGTGAGCACGCCCTCGGACTTCTTGCCCATGACGATCGCGGTACCGGTGTCCTGGCACATCGGCAGGATGCCGCCTGCGGAGATGTTCACGTTCTTGAGCAGGTCCAGCGCGACGAAGCGGTCGTTGCCGCTGGACTCGGGGTCGTCGATGATCTTGCGCAGCTGGGCCAGGTGCGTCGGCCGCAGGTAGTGGCTGATGTCGTGCATCGCCTCGGCGGTCAGCAACCGCAGCGCCTCCGGCTCCACCTGCAGGAAGGTCCGGCCGTTGACCTCGAACGTGCTGACGCCCTCGGTGGTGAGCAACCGGTACGAGGTGTCGTCGGCGCCGATCGGCAACAGGTCTGAATAACGGAAGTCCGGCGCGGTCACGGGACGCACTCCTTCGGGCTGGGCCTTGGCTGTTGCTCAGCCGGGCTGGTCACAGGCACAGCGAGCGTATCCACCCCGCAACGTCACACGATGCTTAGGCAAGGCTTATCTCTAGCAGTTGCCACAAAAGGTTGCACGTTCAACCCCGGGGGTGCTACCTGTCGTCTCACACAAAACGATCGGACGTCCAAGCGTCCGTTCGCCGCAACAACCGTCGCGCGACGCACAACGACGCGCGACAATGTATGACACGCCAGAGTTTGGAGCGCTATCGTGACCGATCCCCATTGGCTCGATGACGTCGAAATGCGCGCCTGGGTGGGCTTTGTGCGCACCCGCGACCTCATCGCCGCGGCGGTCGGGCGGGACTCGACGCGGGAGTCGAACCTCACCTACGTCGAGTACTCGGTGCTCGCCTTCCTGAGCAAGTCCGCGGACCACCGCTGCACCTTCGCCGACCTGGCCGCGCAGCTGGAATGGTCGCAGAGCAGGCTCTCGCATCAGATCACCCGGATGGAGAAGCGCGGGCTGGTGGTCCGCGAGCCGATCCCCGACGACGCGCGCCGCACCGCGGCCCGGCTCACCCCGCGCGGAGCGGAGGTGCTGACCGGTGCGGCGCCGGCGCACGTGGTCAGCGTGCGCAAGCACATGATCGACGTGCTCGACCGGCAGCAACTGGCCGCGCTCGCCGACATCTACGACACGCTGCTCGCGCATCATCGGCAGCCGGCGAACGACAACTGATTACTCAGGCGGAGGTGGGCGCGGCCACTTCGCGCACCGACGCGACCGGCACGCCCAGCGCGCGCTCGAACCCGTCCGGCACCACCAGATCCCCGCGATCCAGTTCGGCGACACTGGTTTTGCGCAGACCGAGCAGCGCCGAGTCGATCCCGCCGCGCAGGATGTCCAGGACGTTCTCCACGCCCGCTTGGCCATTGGCGGCCAGGCCCCACAGGTACCCGCGCCCGATCATCACCGCGCGAGCGCCGAGCGCCACCGCCTTCACCACGTCGCTGCCGCGCCGGATACCGCCGTCGAGCACCACCTCGATCTGCGAGCCCACCGCGTCGGCCACCGCGGGCAGTGCCCGAATGGCGGCCGGGGTGCCGTCGAGGTTGTTGCCACCGTGGTTGGACACCGAGATCGCGGCGACGCCCGCGTCGACCGCACGCAGCGCGTCGTCGACCCGGATGACGCCCTTCAGCATCACCGGACCATCCCACTGCTCGCAAATCCATTGCACGTCAGCCCAATCCGGCGGCGGCGTGCCCATCCATTCGCCGTAGGCGCCGAAGAACCCCGGCGCGGGGCCGTCGCCGAGCACCATGTTCGGCGCGGTGAGATCCGGAATATGGCCGGCCTTCGCGTAGGCGGCGAGCCAGCGCGGCCGAGCCAGTGTCTGTGGCGCGAACTTCAGCATGGTGCGCAGATCGAGCTTCTCCGGTATCACCGGGCTGCCCCAGTCCCGGCCGTGCGAGAACGACCAGTCCAGGGTGAGGATCAGCCCCACCGCGCCTGCCGTCTTCGCCCGGTCCATCCGCTGCAGGATCTCGTCTTTGCTGCCGCACCAGTACATCTGGAAGAAGGTCGCCGGGTTGGCCGCGATCACCTCTTCGATCGGCTTGCTGGCGAAGGAGCTGAGCCCCATCGCGATGCCGCGCGCCGCCGCCGCGCGTGCGACGGCCACCTCGCCGTCCGGGTGCACCGCCTGCACACCGGTGGGCGAGATCATGACGGGCATCGAAAGCTGTTGGCCGAGAACGGTCGTCGACTGGTCGCGAGTACCTATCGGGCCCGCGACGTGCGGGGCGAAACCCAGTTCGGTGAACGCCTGCTGGTTGTCCTCGATGGTCTGGCCACGCTCGGATCCGGCGATCAGCGCGCCGTACACCGATTTCGGCAGTCTCTTCTTCGCACGCCGCTGCGCTTCGGCAACGGTTTCGAACCACGGGTTCATGGTCGGACGGTCCTTTCCAGGGCAGCTACCGGCCACCACAGCCGGGTTCGGTCGAACAGATCGGTGGTCAGGTGGTCGAGCAGGTTCGCGCCCTCGTCGGCGCTCGCGCCGGTCGGGTCGCCGAGCACGCCGTTGGCGCTGACCGAGCGGACTCCGGCGTCGCGCAGTAGCGGCATGAGCTGGGTGAGCGGGCGGACGTCGCCGGGTTCGGCGCGGTCCAGCCGCACTCGTTCCGGCGTAAGTGCCAGTTGCACAGCGGTTTCCGAGCGGCCCGCATGGAGATCACCCTGGTAGCGCGGAAGATACACGCGCACGTCACGGGATTCGCCGCGCAACAGGGCCTCCGCGCGCCGCAACGGTTCGAGGTTGCCGCCGTGCCAGTTGACCAGCAGGATGCGGTCGAAAGTGTCCGTCGCCGAACGGCACAGCTCGACGACGAGCAGTTCCAGCGCCGCCTGCCCGATGGACAGAGTGCCGGGGAAGCCTGCATGCTCACCACTCGCCCCGTACGGGATCGCCGGTGCGACAAGCACATCCGGTCGCAGCGCGGCGAGGCGGGCACACAGTGCCGCGGCGATGTCGGTATCGGTGGACAGCGGCAGATGCGGGCCGTGCTGTTCGGTCGCGCCGACCGGAACGGCGAGAATCGCGCCGACGGCGGCCCGCTCCCCCGCCTCGGGCCAGGTGAGATCGGCCGTCGCGCGACTGTGGTCCGCGACACTTTCCAACATATCCGGAGATTATCGTCAGCCACTGACATAATCAATACCCGTGACAGCCAGGACCACCCGCGGTCGCCCGCGCGGCACCACCAAACGCGAGCTCGAACTGATCGCCATGCGGCTGTTCACCGAGCAGGGCTTCGACGACACCACCGTCGAGCAGATCGCCGCCGCCGCGGGGATCAGCGGCCGCACCTTCTTCCGCTACTTTCCCACCAAGGCGGAGGTGCTCTGGTACCAGTTCGATGACGAAGTCGCCGCTCTGCGCACCGCGTTCGCCGCCGTGCCCGACGATGTTCCGATGATGACCGCGGTGCGCCGAGTTGTCGTGAACGCCAATCGGTATCGGGCCGAGGACGTGCCCGAGCTACGTACCCGCATGCAGCTGGTCGCCACCAACCCGGCCCTGGCCGCCACCGCGGGCGCGCACTACGACGCCTGGGAACGCGCGGTCAGCGACTTCGCCGCGCGCAGGCTGGGCGAACCGGGCAACGCGCTGATCCCGCTGGCGGTCGGCCGCACCACCCTGGCCGCCGCCCGCGCCGCCTTCGACGCCTGGCTGGCCCGCGCCGACGCGGATCTCACCGTTTACCTGGAGGCCGCGTTGAGTGGGCTGGAACGCGGTTTCGCCCCGCCACCGTGAATCACGTGCGAACAACCGGCAGGTTTCATCCGCAACTGGGTTGGGGTATGACTAGGCTCGGTGTCGGTCGCACGACCGAACGATCATCCCGACTCAAACCGTCGAAAGGGGCAGGAGTTTTCATGTCCGAGGTGTCCATGAGCCTTTCGGCGGATTCGCTGAGCGGACCGGTCGACAATCTGCTTCCGCAGTTGGTCGAGCATCTGCGTCAGAATCGCACCGCCCTGCGCGAAGAGTGGGCTCGGCGGATCACCGACGCCCAGCTCCTGACCGCGATGACCCCGGAGGAGATCTTCTCCGAGGCGACCTCCGTCTACGACAACTACGTCGAGGTGCTCGAGACCGGTAGCGTCGAGGCACTGCAGGCCTACGCCCGCGACCTGTCCGAGCGCATCATTCCGAGAGGAGTCGAGACCGACGAGGTCCTCGGCATCGTCCTCCTCCTCCGCGACGTGCTCGCCCGCTCGCTGTTCGAGAAGTACCAGGCGGACTTCCAGCTGCTCAACGCGGTGCTCGACGCCTACGAACCGGCCGCCAACCGCATCGCCAACACCGTGGGCGTCTCGTTCGTGCAGGAGCGCGAGCGCGTCATCCGTCAGCAGCAGGAAGCCATCCGCGAGCTGTCCACCCCGGTGCTCCAGGTGCGTGAACAGCTGCTCATCCTGCCGATCATCGGCGTGCTGGACAGCCAGCGCGCCCGTCAGCTCACCGAGCAGCTGCTGCGCGCGATCCGGGCCAACCGCGCCAAGGTCGTCGTCATCGACATCACCGGTGTCCCGCAGATCGACTCCACCGTGGCCAACCACCTGGTGCAGACCGTCGACGCGTCCGGCCTGATGGGCGCGAACGTGATCATCACCGGCCTGTCCTCGGAGATCGCGCTGACGCTGGTCACCATCGGCCTGGACCTGTCGAAGATGAATGCGGTCGGCGACCTCCAGGGTGGTATCGAGGAAGCGGAACGTCTGCTGGGCTACGAGGTTTCCCGAGTCGCCGAGCGGGTCACCGAACGCGACGGCCGCTAGATCGGGGCGGGCAGATGCCGGTACCGATTCTCAAACAGGGCACCTATCTCATCGCGTCGGTGCAGTCCGCGCTGACCGACGCCGACACCGAACGTCTACAAGACGACCTGATGAAACAGGTCAGCAAGTATCGAGCGCACGGCATCATCGTCGACGTCACCGCGATCGACATCATGGATTCCTTCGCCGCGAGATCGTTGCGTACCATCGCGCACATGACGCAGCTGCGCGGCGCCGAAACGGTGATCGTCGGGCTGCAGCCGGAAGTCGCCTTCGCCATGGTGCAACTCGGGCTCACGTTCGAGGACATGCACACCGCCCTCGACCTCGAAGAGGGCCTCGCCTGGCTCAACAAGAAGACGGCAAGCCCACGCCAGCGAGATGGTCGTGACAGTGGCCGCTGAGAACCTGGTGATCGCGGTCAGAGTGTCGGGCGACATCGTGATCGCACGTCAGGCCGGCCGCGAACTCGCAGCGAAGCTCGGATTCACACTGACAGACCGCACCATGATCTCCACGGCGATCTCCGAAATCGCCCGCAACATCACCAGTTACGCAGGCAGCGGCGAGATCCGGTTGCTGGTCGACGACCGGGAGGGCCGGCAGGCCCTGGTGGTACAGGCCGAGGACCAGGGGCCTGGCATCCTCGACATCCCCCGCGCGCTGGAGGACGGCTACTCGACCGGGCGTGGCCTGGGACTCGGTCTCCCCGGCGCGCGCAGGCTGATGGACCGGCTCATCGTCGACTCGGCGCCCGGCAAGGGCACGTTGGTGGAGATGTGGAAGTGGGTACCCAACGGTGCATGAAGACGGGTTCATCGGCCGAATCGAGTGGGCGGTGGCCGGTCGCGCGCTGCCCGGCCAACGCGTCTCCGGTGACCGCGGCCTCATCCTCGACACCGGCGGCGGCACCGTCCTTTTCGCCGTGCTGGATGGACTCGGGCACGGCGCCCCCGCGGCCGACGCCGCCGACCGCGCCGCGCAGGTGCTCTCCGAGAACCGCGCCGAACCGCTGGACGTGCTGATGGTGCTGTGTCATCGTGCCATGGCCGACACCCGCGGTGCCGCGGTCTCGCTCGCCCTGTTCGACCCTGGCGACACGGTGCGCTGGCTCGGCGTCGGCAATGTCGAATCCCGGGTACTGACAGTTACTCCCGCAGGACTCGCCAGTCGCGCGAACATCTTGCTCACCGCGGGAATCGTCGGCTACCGACTGCCGCAGAATCTGCAACCGCAGACCATTCATGTGCGCCCCGGCGATCTGCTGCTGATGTCCACCGACGGCATCGTCAGCGAATCCGCCGATGCGATCGATCTCTCGAAGTCCACCGCGGAGATCACCTCCGACATCCTGGCCAAGCACGCCAAGGACACCGACGATGCGTTGGTGCTCGCTGCCCGCCACCGCGGCTCGGCGCAAGGCCTGCCGTCATGAGGGGCCGCGCCATATGACAGCACTGGCCGACTTCCTCGACGAGTACGCGAAAGCCCTACGGCGGCACCTGGATTCACCGAGCCAGGGCACCCTGGCCGAGGGCTACGAGCTCGGCCGGCGAGCGTTGGTCGAGGGCATCAGCCTGCTCGATCTCAACGAAAACCACTTCCGCGTGGTGCAATCCGCCGAGCACGCGGCCGGCATCGGCGGCGGCGACTCGCGCCTGGCCGAGTCGGCGCTGGAGTTCCTGCTGCAAACCCTTGCCGCACTGGACATCGCGACCCGCGGCTACCTCGACGGGGTCGGCCGTTATGAGCAACAGCGTTCGCGCGCAGACGATCTCGCGGGCCGCGACGCCTTCCGCACCGCGTTGGTCGAGTCGCTGCAGGACGGTTTCTTCGTCGCCGATTCGCACGGCGCCATCGTCGAGGTGAACTCGGCGTTCGGCGCGCTGACCGGGTACGGCGCCGCCGATGTGCCGTTCGCGCTACCACATCCGTGGTCGATGCCGGACGGGCTGGTCCTTTCGAGCGACCTGCAAGCAGTCGCTACGGGCCGTTACCCCGATCTCGGTACCGAGGCACAGCGTTTCGTCATTCCGATCCGGCACCGCGACGGCCGCACCGTGTGGCTCGCGGTGAGCACCAGCGCGCTGATCAAGCCGGAGAACAACGAACGCATCTTCGTCGGTACCATCCGCGATGTCACCGCCGAGCACGACGCGCAGGCCCGCGATCAGGCGGCGTCCCGGCTGGCGACCGCGGTGGCCGCGGCGACGAGCGTGGTCGAGGTGCTCGCCGTCGGCCTCGACGAGGTGCGGCGCACGGTCGGCGCGCAGACCGCGGTGGTGGCGGTGTGGCCGAGCAGACACGTCGAGCCGGAGGTGTACGTCTCCGGCGCCGAGGGCGCGAACGGGCCGGAGAACGCCGAACTGGACGCGCGGGCGCGGGCCATGCTGGAGCGAGCCAGACGCAGACCCGGCCGCAGCCTGTTCGCGATCCCGGAGGGCACCGAGAGCTCCGAGGGCATCGTCGCCCCGCTCGGCGAAACCGGTGACGCCGCACTGTGGTTGCGGTTCGCCGCGCCGCGCGCGATCAGCGCCGCCGACTGGACGTTGTTCTCGCTGCTGATCGGTCACCTGAGCCTCGCGGTACAGCGGGCGCGCAACTTCGATCAGGCACGTTCGACCTCGCTGACACTGCAGCGGGCCATGCTCGGCCCGATCGAACTGCCGCCACGGTTCTCGGTGCATTACGAGCCCGCGCTGCCGCCGCTGGAGATCGGCGGCGACTGGTACGACGTGGTGCCGTTGCGCGACGGCACCATCGGCGTTGTGGTCGGTGACTGCGTGGGCCGTGGTTTGTCCGCCGCCGTGGTGATGGGTCAATTGCGTACGGCCGCAAGGGCATTGCTCTTGCGCGGAGCCGGTCCCGCACAGCTGCTCGCCGAGCTGGACACCGTCGCGGGACGGATCCCGGGGGCGATGTGCACGACCGTGTGCGCCGCCGTGCTCGATCCCGTGCGCGGGCTGGTCCGCTAC
Organism: Nocardia ninae NBRC 108245; assembly: GCF_007990755.1. Taxonomy (GTDB): domain Bacteria; phylum Actinomycetota; class Actinomycetes; order Mycobacteriales; family Mycobacteriaceae; genus Nocardia; species Nocardia ninae. The sequence goes on from NZ_BJXA01000101.1 coordinate 26,819, forward strand.
AGCAGCGCGGGCCACATGCCGCCGATCCTGGCCGATGTCGAAGCGACCGGCCGGTTGCTGGAGGGCGGGCGCTCGGTTCCGCTGGCCACCTTCGATCCGCCGCGCCGGCCGGAGGCGACCACCGCGTTGACGCCAGGGTCGACGCTGGTGCTGTTCACCGACGGGCTCGTCGAACAGCGCGGCATCGACATCGACGACAGCTTCGCCAAGATCGCCGCCGTGCTCGCCGACACCTCGGCCAAACTGCCCAGGGAAGTGGCCGACGCGGTGCTCTCGCGCCTGCGGCCCGCCGCCGGGTACGACGACGACGTCGCCATGGTGGTCTATCGCCAGCCGCCCGCGCCGCTGCGCCTCGAGGTCCCCGCGCACCCGGATGAGCTTGCGGCACTGCGCCGTACGCTCAAGGCCTGGCTCGCCGCCGCC
>NZ_BJXA01000102.1 GCF_007990755.1 Nocardia ninae NBRC 108245
ACCATCCCGGCGGCCGCGATCGGTGCGGCGGCCGGTGCGGCCGTCGGCGCGGTCAACGCGTTCAACGCCCCCTCGCGGGTCGTCGGCGACTGACCACTTCGTGCCGCGGTTAGCGAAAAAGGGTGGGAGCCCGACGACACTGTCGAGTTCCCACCCTTTCTCTTTGTCCCGTTGTGGGCGGAGTACGCGCCGCGGTGACCTTCGCCACCCGGACGTGTTTCTGATTCGGCGCGTCGCTTTCGGCGAGTCTTCCGGGGTACAAGATCAGCGCAACATGACAGCAATCGGCGCGAGGAGATGCGGTGGAGACCGGCGACTGGATGGTCGTATTGCTCGGCGGCGTGCCCTTGTTCGGTGTCGTCGGTATTACGGCCGCGTTCCTGCTCCGGAAGTGGCAACGATCTCGAGCGGAGCGCTCTTCGGAGCCGCCTCGATCAACGGGCGGCGAGGAGTGAGCCCGTCCGAGTGAGCAGGGTGCCGCCCGCTGCCAGTGGGAGACGGGTCTCGGTCAAACCCGGTGCTTCCGCCGGTCGATCGTCCGGGTAGCGCAGTTCGCTCTCCAGCGCGCGCGGTGCCGCCAGCTGGTCATCGGCGGCTGTGCCCGCACCCAGTTCCACACGGTGTCGCAGCAGCGGGGTCGCACCGAGGTCGGCGATCAGGTCGCCGTGCCAACTGCCGGTGTCTTCGCCGGAACGTCCGATCTGCACCCGCTCCCGCAGGCGCAGCCGGGCATCCGGCGCCAGCAGGACCGAGCTGATCGTGTGGTGCCGCGCGCCGCCCGCCACGATCGTCGGCTCCGGATCGAAGTCGAGGTCTCCCCCGCTGTCGACCTGGAAGTGCCAGTGCGCCACCGAGAACGGAGTCGCCGCGCTCGGCAGCGCGATGGTGGCGGCGACCGAGCGCACCGCGAGCCGCGCGCCGGGACCGACCACGATCGTGATGTCGAGCTCGTCCCCGCCGAGCGGAGTCGCCGCCGTGCCGATCAGGTGCACGGTGTGCGGGCCGGTGCGGCGGGCCGACAGCCCGCCGCTCGCGTGGATCTCCGGCAGCGCCGCGGTGGTCGCGACTATCCGTACTTCAGTGCGCAACAGCGGATTCGGCGCCGTCTTGCTCGGCGATAACGCGCAGTTGCTCGCGCACCCAGCCGAGCACCGGGGTGGCGGCCGGGTCGTCGGTGAGCGAGATCAGCGCGGTCGGGCGGCCTTCGCGCACCTTCGCGGCGTCGCGCTCCATCACGCCGAGATCCGCGCCGACCAGCGGGGCCAGGTCGGTCTTGTTGACTACGAGCAGATCCGAGAACGTCACGCCGGGACCGCCTTTGCGCGGCACCTTGTCACCACCTGCCACGTCGACCACGAAGATCTGCACGTCGATCAGGCCGGAGGAGAAGGTGGCGGTGAGGTTGTCGCCGCCGGATTCGACCAGGATCAGATCCAGCGGCGGGTTCGCCGCGATCAGGTCGTCGATGGCGTCCAGGTTGGCCGTGATGTCGTCGCGGATGGCGGTGTGCGGGCAGCCGCCGGTCTGCACCGCGGTGATCCGCTCGTCCGGCAGCACGGCGTGGCGGCGCAGGAAGTCGGCGTCCTCGGTGGTGTAGATGTCGTTGGTCAGCACCGCGAGCGAAAGTTCCTCGCGCAGCTGCCTGCACAGCGCGGCCACCAGTGCGGTCTTGCCGGAGCCGACCGGGCCGCCGATGCCGATGCGCAGCGCCTCCCCGGGGGTGCGCTGGCGTTTCGGCCGATCGTGGGTGTGGTCGTGCGGTTCACCGTCGATCAGGTGCGGTGGCATGGGGCGATCTCCTTCTTCCGGGGATTCAGCTGGCGAACAGAGGCATGTCGCGGTGCAGATGGCGTTGGGCGAGTACGTCCTGTAGCGGGTCGGACAGGCAGGCGAGGCCGTCGGCCGCTTCGGCCGCGGTGCGATCGCAAAGGTCGGCGAGGCGGACGGTGCAGCCTGCGATGGCGGCGGGGTCCAGTGCGAGCAGCCGTTGGGCGGCGGTGGCGGCCCCGGTGAGGGTCGTATAGACGACCACGCCCGCGGTCTCCTGAGGGGTCACCGCGCAGGCGGCGCCGACCAGGCCGAAGACGGTCGACAGGTGTGGGCGCGGGCCGAGCGTGGACCAATCCTCCTGCGGCCACAGCTGTTTGGCCAGGCGCAACAGGCCGCGGCCCTGCGCGCGCGACGCCGTACGTGCGGCGGGCGACGGAGTTCGCGCGTCTGCTTCGGCTTCGGCCCGCTGCGGTTCCAGCGCGCCCGCACACACCGCGGCCGCCAGCGATGCCGCGACCAGGCCCGAGGTGCTGATCCGGCGGCGCAGGTACAGCTCGACCGTCGCGACGTCGCGCACCAGGCCGGACGCCACCGCCTCCTCGACACCACCGGAGTGCACATGCCCGCCGATCGGCAATCGCGAATCTGCCAGCGCGAACAGCGTCGCCAGACTCGTCGGACCGATTTCACCCACCGGGGGATCCTATGCCCGGCGTGTCGCTGGGCGTGTCCCGGGCTGGCCGGTCCGGTTCTGTACCACCAGAAGAATTGGGGGGTTGGCCGCATCTTCCGGTCGGCTGCCTGGTCCATTATTCTGCAAGGTCAGGCCGCGACGATATACATCGCGCGTACCGGTGTCGAAATGGGGAATCGTCGATGACGATAAAAGTCGATCTGGAAAAACTGGGGACCGCGTCGAAAACACTGCACAAATTGAGCGGTGAGGCATCCGATTTGGATGCACTGCAGGCTGTCCCGATCCAAGTCCTACTACCGTTCGGCGGGAACTCGACCCTCGAATCGGTCGTCGCGGCGAGCCTGATGGCGCTCGATGTGCAAACCAGTTTGGTGCCCGCGGTGTCGGGTCGGCTGGGCGAGATCGGGGATCTCATGCACGCGGTCACGGTGCAGTTCCAGAAGGCCGAGGAGGCCAGCGCGGTGAGCTTGGCCGCCACCTTCACCAAGTCCTCCGGTGATTGGCAGAAACCGAAATGACGCCGACCAGACGCCAGCTGGAAAAGTACGATGCCCAGCCCATCTGGGATATCGCTCAGGCGTTCAAACGCATCGGCCCGCAAATCGAGAACCTGTTCGAACGGTACGTCGGCAGCGTCACCGCGCCCGACTGGCAGGGTGTGGCCGCCGAGGCAGCGCTGGACCGGGCCGGTAAGGACCGGAAGACGGCGTACGCGATGGCCGATACCCTGACGGCCTCGGCGGACCGGCTCGAGCAGGGCTATTGGGACGTCAGCACCCCGTTGAAGAACGCGCGCCAACACATCACCTCCGCTGAGGCCGCGGGCTTTGCGGTGGGGTCGACGCTCGGTGTCTCCTTGCCGCAAGGAAGCGATCCGACGCCTGCGTTGGAATCGACCCGAGCCGAATGGGAACGCCAAATCGTCACCGCCGCCAATAGCGTGGAAACCGAAGACAGGCGGCTGCAACAGGATCTGACGAAACTCAGCGCGGCGATGAAGACCGAGTTCGACGCGATCGGCGGCAGCCAGACCACGCTCGATGAAAAACGCTTCTCCGACGCGGAACGTTTCATCTTCGACGAGATGAAACGGAACATCAATTCCGACACCGTCAAGATGATCCAGGGGCTGCTGCGCAAGCCGAAGTGGTACGAGTTCGGCCGCAACTACGGCAACGACATCATGACCGCCCTGACCATGTGGGGCGTGAAGGTCGCGCCGGGACAAGCGTGGGACCACAAACCACAGCTACAGAGCAAATTCGACCTGAAGACGTCCAACGACTTCTATTTCAAGCAGCCCGGCACCGACCGGAAGGTCTACTACGATATCTATTCGAACATCCATTACGGATACGTCGGCCGCGCCGCGGGGATCGACTCCGAGACCCTGATCAAGGGTGCCTCGCTCGGCGAGGCGATAACCGGCAACGACGACGAGGCAGACCAGATCACCATGCGAGCCGGGATCGACCTCTACAACAAATACGGACCCAACATGACGCCGGAACAGTTCCACCAAGGTGTGACCGAGGCGATCGACAAGATGGAAGCCGCCGAGAACGACGGCCGGGATCTCACCCAGTTCAGGCACGAGAACTGATGCGCAACCCCGGCCCCGCCGTCTGCGTAATCGCCAGTGTGGGTGCCGCTCTCGGCACGGTGATACTGCTCGGGCGCATGTGGAGCGCCTGCGACGTCGGCGGTGCCGGCAATGCGATGGTGCTGCTGTTGCTCTACTTGCCCGCCACCTTTGTCGTCTCCGTCGCGGTAACCGGGGTTGTGTATGCGGTCACGCAAAGGGTGAGTCATCGGACGGCGCTCGCCTGCGTCGCCGCTGTCATCGCCGCAGTGCTGATCGTGTGGGCCACGCTGTGGTTGTTCCACGGCAGCGACTACCCGTCACCGATCTGCGAGAACAACATTCCGCCGTGGTGGCCGACCTGGATCCCGCTGTAATCGACTAGGTCCGGCTCGAACTTCCGGGCAAAAGGGACAGGCCGCGTTCGAAGAAGCGTTGGACCTGGTTGCGGGTGAGGTTGGTCCAGGCTTGGACGGGGGCCGACCACCATGGTGCGATCTCGCGGGGCCTGGTGGTGACGGCGTGGCAGACGAGGTCCGAGGCCTCGTCGACGGTGAGGCCGGGGACGCGGCTGAAGTCGGTGGGGGCGCTCATTCTGGTGTGCACCAGCGGCATGTAGATGGAGGTGGTGGTGACGCCGTCGCCGGAGACTTCCGCGGCGACGCTGCGCAGCCACACGTCGAAGGCCGACTTCGATGCGCCGTAGGCCGCCCACTGCGGGGCGGGCGGCATGAGCACACCCCAGGTGGAGATGTTGACGATGTGGCCCTGTTTGCGTTCGCGCATGTCCGGCAGGAGGGTGAGCAGCAGGCGCACCGGGCCGAGGTAGTTGATGTCGATGGTGCGGGTGAAATCGTGGAAGCGGTCGTAAGAGTCGCTGATAGAGCGGCGAATCGACTTGCCCGCGTTGTTGATCACCACATCGATGTGGCCGTGTTCGTCCAGGAACTGACGAGCCAGCCGCTCCACCGCATCCATGTCGGTGAGATCAGCAGGATAGACGTGCGCGGTGCCGCCGTCGGCCTCGATCTCCGCGGCGACCTGACGCAGGTCGTCGGCGGACCGGGCGACCAGCAGCACGATCGCGCCCGCCGCGCCGAGCTTGCGCGCACTCGCCTTGCCGATGCCGTGCGACGCGCCGGTGACCAGCACGACCTTGCCGTCCACGGCCTCGCGCAGCGTCTTCGCGCGCGGGCGAGAAGTCGGATACAGCAGCCGCGTCGCCACTCGCTCGGCGATCGGCCGCCCGTTGCTCTGCGCCGGAGTCTCGTTCACGCCTCCGACTCTATTAGCAGCGCGCCAATTTGGGTGGCGATCGTAGGGCACAAGCGGGCGACGCCGTGACAACCCAGTATCGCGCCGGCACAACCCGTCGCGTTCGATGGCCCTGATCCCGGCAGTCGTGGGATCAGGGCTACCGCATGCGACGGCGTTCGCGGGTGGATCGGTGAATTCCGGTGGATCACCCGAAGGTCGGCCCTCGCTAGTGCGCCGCTCCCGCGTTGGAACGGACACGGGCGGGCGAGGCGAATCGCGCGATCATCGCCATCGCGACGAGCAGTGTGGCGCCGACCGCCGTCGCGATATGCATTCCGGAGACGAAGGATTCGCGGGCGGACTCGATCAGCGCGGCGTTGTCGCCCGACTCGTGGATGGTCTCGCCGAGGGTGGCCGCGAAGTCGCCGCCGGAGCGGAAGATCAGTGCGGCAAGCGATCCCAGCAGGGCGAGGCCGAGCGCGTTGCCGAGCTCGAAGCTGGTTTCGGAGATGCCGACGGCCGAGCCGGCCCGTTCGGCGGGGACCGAGGACACCGCCACGTCCGACACCAGGGTGAAGGCGAGGCCGTAACCGATGCCCGCGATGGTGGATCCGGCCAGGTACCACCCGAGACCTCCGTGCACGCCGACGCCGAGCAGCATGAGATTGCCGACGGCCGAGGCGATCAGCGCGAACACGAAGGTGTTGCGGGTGCCGAAGCGATGACCGACCCGGGCACCGCTCATCGAGAAGATGAAGACCGCGACCGCCATCGGAATCCCGAGCAGCGCCGCGGCGAGCGGGTCCCGTCCGGTGACCGACTGGAGGTAGATGCTGGTGAGGTAGCTCATCGCGGCCAGCGACATCATGCCGACGAGACTGGACCCGATGGCCACCGAGAACCCGGCCCTGGAGAACAGCCGCAGGTCGAGCAGCGGTTCGTCGAGGGTGCGCTGCCTGCGCACGAACACGATCAGGATCAGCACGCCGAGCAGCGCGATGATGACCGACTCCGCGTCGATCCCGTTGGCCGCCGCGTGCTTGACCCCGTACACCAGCGGCAGGATGCCGCCGATGGACAGCGCGACGCTCGGCAGGTCCAGCGGTCCGAGCACGCCTGAGCGATGTTCGGGCAGCACGAACGGACCGAAGGCGAGCAGGATCAGCAGCACGGGGATGTTGATGAGAAAGACCGAACCCCACCAGAACTGGTGCAGCAGCACGCCGCCGATGATCGGGCCGACGGCCGAGCCGCCCGCGAAGAACGCGGTCCACACGCCGATGGCGGCGGCCCGTTCGCGGGCGTCCGGGAACAGGGTGGAGATCAGCGCGAGGCTGGACGGCAGCAGCGTCGCGCCGCCGACACCCATCAGCGCCCGCGCCACGATGAGCACCGCGGCGCTCGGCGCGAAGGCGGCGACGACCGAGGCGATGCCGAAGATGGTGGCGCCGACGAGCAGGATGTTGCGCCGCCCGATCCGGTCACCGAGATTGCCCATGGTGATCAGCAGGCCCGCGATCAGGAAGCCGTAGATGTCCAGAATCCACAGCTGCTGGGCGGCCGACGGGTCGAGATCGACGGTGAGGGTCGGCATCGCCAGGAACAGCACCGAGATGTCCATCGACACCAGCAGCACCGGCAGCAGCAACACCGCGAGCCCGAACCATGCGCGGCGCGAGCCGACAGTGGGCGCCGCCTGCGCGGACCGCACCGCCTCAACGTCTGTCATCCTAGGTATTCCTCTCCATCTCGCGTACGCCGTACGCACAACTGGAGTACAGTGTACGCAAGCTCCCCCGGAAGTGAAAGTGAGTCATGGGATGACTGAGCTCAAGCTCAACCGAGCCGCCATCATCGACACCGCCATAACGCTCGCCGACGAAGAGGGCCTCGACGCGTTGTCCATGCGTCGGATCGCCGACAAGATGGGCGTCGGCGCCATGTCCCTGTACCGGCACGTCGCGAACAAGGACGAACTGCTCGAGGCGATGACCGACGAGGTGGCGCGGCGCAATCCCTACCCCTCCGCCGAGGGCCAGCAGTGGACCTGGCGCGACCGGGTCCGCATCGCCGCCGAGATCGATTGGGCGCTCTACCAGCAACATCCGTGGGTGCTCCTCACCTTCGCCACGCCGCGCTACAGCTTCGGCCCGCAAAGCCTGGCCTGCCTGGCGTGGATGGTCGAGGGATTTTCCGAGCTGAATGTGTCGACCAGGGAAGCCACGACCATGGCGTTCAGCGTGTGGAATCACATCTCCGGCGCGACCCTGCCGCACATCAGCGCCGCGCTGATGGCGCGAAAGGGGATGAACCCGGAGGGTGACAACGGATTGCGCACGATGCTGAAAGGAAAATCACAGTTTCCGGTGCCGCCCGCGCTCGCTGACCTGGAGGGCAGCGGGATCAATGACCTCTCGCAGGAAGATCTGCTCTACGCCGGTCTCGCCGCGCTCTGCGACGGCTTCGAGGCCAAGGCGCGCAGGCGGGCCGACTTGACCTGAACCTAGCTTCATGTTGCACGGTGGTCGGTGACCATCACGAACAGGAGCCACCGTGCACGCGATCCGTCTTCACGCCTTCGGCCCGGCCGACAATCTGCGCTACGAGACCTTGCCCGATCTCAGTCCGGGGCCGGGTCAGGTGCGAATCACCGTGGCTGCGGCCGGAGTTCATCTCATCGACACCGCGTTGCGCAAGGGACTGTCCGGGCCTTACCCCGTTCCGGAGTTGCCGACGGTGCCCGGGCGTGAGGTCGCCGGGACGATCGATGCGGTCGGCGCGGAGGTCGACGCGGGTTGGATCGGTAAGCAGGTGGTCGCGCACCTGGGCATGGTGCCCGGCGGGTATGCGTCGTCCGCGGTGACGGAAGTTGCTCGGCTACACGAGATTCCGGCGAATCTCGACCCTGCCGAGGCGGTCGCGATGATCGGGACCGGTCGCACGACCATGGGCATTCTGCAATTCACCGAGCTCGGTGCGGACAGCGTTGTCATCGTGACGGCGGCGGCGGGTGGCATCGGCACGCTGCTGGTGCAACATGCGAAGAATGCCGGGGCGACCGTTGTCGGTCTCGCGGGTGGTCCCGCGAAAGTCGAACTGGTGCAACGTAATGGAGCGGACCTCGCGGTCGACTACCTGCTCGCCGACTGGCCTGATCAGGTCCGCGACTACCTCGGGGACCGTTCGGCGACAGTGCTGTTCGACTCGGTGGGCGGCGAGACGGCCCGCGCCGCCATCGAGCTGCTCGGCAAAGGTGGGCAGCATCTCGTCTTCGGTGCATCCGGTCAAGATCCGAAAGACGCTGGGACACCGCCACTCTCCGCAGATGAATTCGCCGCGCGCGGCATCACGTCCGAGTTCGTGCTCGGCCCGCCGATGCTCCAGCGCGCGGGCGGTGACCTTCGCACCCTGGAGGACCGTGCGATCGCCGAGGCGGCCGCCGGGCGGCTACGGCCCGCGGTCCACCGATTCCCGCTCGCCGACGCTGCCGCGGCGCACCACGCCTTGGAGAACCGCGGTACGACCGGCAAGGTCGTGCTGATCCCGTAAACCGGTTGGTCGTCTCGGTGCGCGCTCCCTACGCTCTACGCCCATGGGAGGAAACACGGGGCTGCTCAATGTCATCGATGTCGAGGCGACCTGCTGGGACGGCCGGACGCCGCCCGATGCGGTCAGCGAGATCATCGAAATCGGTGTGACCGTAGTGGATTTGGCGGCGGGTGAGCGGCGCGGTAAGCATCGCATCCTGGTTCGACCGGCCCGGTCCACGGTGAGCGAATTCTGCACCGAGCTGACCGGCCTCACCCAGGAGGAGGTCGACACGGGCGTCGAGTTCAGTGCGGCCTGCCGGCTGCTCGCCACCGAGCACGAGGCAGGAATCCGCCCGTGGGCCAGCTGGGGCGACTACGACCGCAAACAGTTCCTGCGGCAGTGCGACACCACCGGGACGCCCTACCCCTTCGGGCATCGGCACACCAACGCCAAACTGGTCTTCAGCGAGGCCTATGGTCTCGACCGGCGGCAAGGGATGGCGGGGGCGCTGCGGATCGCCGGCCTGCCGCTCGAAGGACGGCATCACCGCGGCGAGGACGATGCGTGGAACATCGCCGCCCTCGTCCTCGACATCGCTGGACGTGGGGCGTGGCGAGTGACGACTACGGACTGATGCGGTTGGCGCGCAGGGAGTCGACGGTTGGCGCGCGGAGGGTTCGACCGCTGGCACGCAGGCGGTTAGCCCGCTGGCACGCAGAGGGTTCGATCGTTGGCGCGCAGCCGGTTCCACCGTTGACGCGCAGCCGGTTCCACCGTTAGCGCGCAGCCGGTTCCACCGTTGACGCGCAGCCGGTTCCACCGTTAGCGCGCAGGGTGATCGATCACGGACGACAGCGCGGGTGTCGGTGCACCGGCCGCGCCCACGATCAATAGCGGACCACGATGCAACGTGGCCGCCCGCGGTTCGGCAGCCGAGCTCGTGATCCATGCCCACGCCCAGATGCCGATCCGTGCGACCGATCGCGGACGACAGCGCGGGTGTCGGTGCCCCAGCCACACCCGCGAGCAATCACGGACCACGATGCAACGTGGCCGCCCGCGATTCGACAGCCGAGCTCATGATCCATGCCCACGCCCCAGCTGCCGATCCGCGCGACCGATCGCGGACGACAGTGCAATCTGCCCGCCCGCGATCTCGCAGGTGCGCTCAGTCCGTCGGCTCGCCGTTCACCACTGCGTAGGCGAAGCCGTCCCAGCCCTTGCTGCCGACGGTCTGCACGACGGTCGCATCCAGTGCCGGTTCGGCGGCGAGCAGCTCGACGGTGGCGCGGCTGGCACGGATGGCCTGGTCCTCGGAGGTGGCGTCGACGAGGCCCCCGTGGCGGACGACGTTGTCGACGATGATCACCGAGCCCGGGCGGGTCAGGCGCAGGGCCCACTGGACGTAGTTGGGGTTGTTGACCTTGTCGGCGTCGATGAACACCAGATCGAATGGGTCAGGGGTCTCCTCGGCCAGCACCGGCAGGCTGTCCAGGGCCGCGCCGACGCGGATGTCGACCCGCTCGCCCACCCCGGCGTCGTCGAGGTTCTTGCGCGCGACCTCGGCATGTTTCGGCTCGAACTCGAGCGTGACCACCTGCCCCTTCTCGCCGACCGCGCGAGCAAGCCAGATCGTGCTGTACCCGCCGAGGGTGCCGATCTCCAGCACCCGCTGCGCCCGCGCCGTCCGCGCAAGCAGATACAGGAACTTCCCTTGCGGCGCAGACACATCGATCGCAGGCAACTCCGCCGCGGCATTCGCCGTCAGCGCCGCCGCCGTCGCCGCGTCCTGCACCAGAGTGTCCACGATGTAACCATCGACATCGGCCCATTCGGTTGTCGTCATACCTCGCAGTCTGCCACCGCACCCGCTCCCCCGCCCACCACAGCAAGCCCGCACTCTCTCTGGGGATCCGCACCCGTTGGGGCGGCCTAGTGGGTGCGTATCCCGAGAGGGAGTGCGGCTGCCGCCCGAAGCGACGCATTCCCTCGCCGCCCACACCCGTTAGGCACCCGCACACCTTTTTCCCGAGCCGCACACCCGGTATACGAGGTGTGCGGCTTGGGAAAAAGGTGTGCACTGACAAAGGTGTCCGCCTTTGCGGTCCCCCGCGCACCCGTCCTGCTCCGGCTGCTCACGGCCTGCCCGCGCCCCCCTCATTTCGACTGCGTCCTTCCCCGAAAGATCCCGAAAACAGCACCACAGCCAGTCCCCACGCCGGAACTTTCGCCCTGCCCATCCCCGGTTGCGGAAGAGAAAGCCGGCAACACCACCCGACGCGCCAAGCACTATCCGGGCATCCCACCGACCGCCACAAACCCTCAGGTCAGCTCACCCCGGAGGTCTTTGAGCGCGCGGGCCTAAACGGGTACACCCAAGACACACCGCCAAGGTTCACCTCCCCGATAGGAGCAATCAAGAACTCCCCAGGTGAACAATCCAGTGAGCTGAAGACCTATCCCAGGTTTTCCCGTGAGTAGTGCTGAGCACGTCGTGTGCCGTACCCGGCTTACCTCCGCAGTCGCTCACGCGGCGCTCAGTTCCAGCGTGGTCATCTGGCTGTGGTTGCGTTCCGAGAGCTCCGATGGATGGAAAACGTTGAGGGGTAAGGAAACTCGCAGACCGTGTACACCATTCGCAACCGGTAGACGCCCGGTGAGGACGTTGTGCACCTTCTGCGAGATCGCCCCAGCGGTGGCGGTGGGGTGGTTGCTAGCAAGATCCGCACTGGCTCTCGGGATCCGCACCCACTACGGGGCCCCAAGTGGGTGCGGATCCCGAGAGAGGGTGCGGATCTTGCTAGCAGCGGCCCGCTTTCATGATCGACGGGCACGGAGGGCGGAAGACGCGAGTGAGTCCGCCATGATGTCCCACTCGACGCCGAACCGATCACCCAGCGGGGCATAGGGGCGGGAAAACGCGAGTGAGTCCGCCGTGATGTCCCACTCGGCATGCAGCTGCTCACCCAGCGGGACTTAGCGGCGGCGAACCGCGCGCTTTGGCGCCACTATGTCCCGTTGAACATGAACGGAGCTCCAGAGGGTATGCGAAATGGCGCCAATGCCGGCGGTGCGGTGGTGGTCGGCAAGATCCGCACTGGCTCTCGGGATCCGCACCCACTACGGGGCCCCAAGTGGGTGCGGATCCCGAGAGAGGGTGCGGATTTTGCTGGCTGCGGGCTGGTTCACTCTCCCGGTGGTCTTGAAAGCCAACGGCACCGCTCCCCTTAGACGGGCGCACTCCTCCGCCACCCGCGTGCGGTGGGTGGTTGGGGTCAGTGGTCGTCGGCGGGGAGGGGCCAGTGGTCGATGCGGGTGAGGACGGCGGTGTCGTCCAGCAGTTCGCTGGCCTTTTCGAGGTAGTGCTGGAGATGGAGGGAATCCTCTTGTAGGCGTTGGGATTCGGCCAGCCAGCCGCTGGCTTGGCGTCGGACTTCGGTAGTGGTCAGGGGGTGGTCGGCGGGGAGGAGGGTGCCGCCGTGGCCGGGGGCGACGAGCATGGCGGAGCCGAGGTGTTTGAGGCAGCGGGCGGTGCCGTCGTTGTCGGCCAGGGTGCGGTAGGCGGTGAGCGCTTGTTGCCAGCAGCGCAGGGCGCGGCGGGGTTCGCCGCGCGACCACCACACGATGCCCATGGTTTCGCGGATGTGTGCGCGACCGTCGGGATCGCGGCCGTCGCGGGTCAGGGACTCAGCCAGTTCCAGGCGGTCCTGGGCGGCGTCGAGTCTGCCTTGGTGGATGTGGACGACGGCCATGTTGATCAGCGCGCAGACCTCGCCCGCTACGTCTTCGCGCGGGAGGAGCCACCAGGCGGACTCCAGGTGGGCAACCACAGCGTCTAGGTCGCGGGAGGAATCGGTCGACGGAGAAGATTCCGTCAGCTTGCGCAGCGCCTCTTGATGTTCCCACCTCGCGGCCAGACTGGTGGATACGTTGCGGGGTCGGTAACGCTTCGGTCGTGCGTTCAGCGCGCCGGCCCGCATCGAGAATAGATCGTGGTGCAGCACAAGGGCTTTCATTCCTTCCACGTTGCGCAATACGGCGGCCAGCTCACGACTGCTCGCCTCTGCACCGATTCGGGCGTACCACCCGTCCAGCGCATCCCCGACCCGCACCAACTCCGGCACCAACGTGGTCGGCAAGTCCGAACCGAAGTCTTTGCATTCGCGGACGAGCTTGCACAGGTTCGGCTCTTCGGCTTTGAACCAGCGGCGTGCCCCGGCGGCGAAGCGCACCGAATCCAGCGCCAACGCCCACCGAGCGGCTCGATCGGCGTAATAGTGCACTAGCGCTGTCAACGCCGCAGCCCACCGCGGGTCCGCTTTCACCTCCACTTCAGGAGGAAGCTGAGGTACCTCGAGTAGGCAATAGCGTTGCGCAGAATCAGTTTTCAGGTGGTTGGCCCGCAGTAGCTCACGGAGCAGCTCGGCGGCTGTCCGTGGCGGGTCGTCCTGTGCCGACGGTAGCCTGGCCGGCGCGTCGAGCACGGCGGTCAATACGGCAAGCAACGCGCCCGTCTCGAATTCGGTCCCGGGCAACTCCCGCAAAACCGCGACCTCTTTATCGTTCCACCCCGGAATGGTGCGCGGCTGGTTCGGGTCCGGACGCGGTCCTGTCTCCTCCGTCGACACCGGAGGCCCCGGCTCGACCAGATCAGCGATCATGTCGAGTTCGTGTGCCGTACGGACTTTTTCGCGATACCGCTGCACGAACCGATACCCCACATAGACCGCTGCCGCGACAACGACGAGCACCGACAGCCACCGCAAGGTCCCAGCCGCCACCTCGACTGCGGGACTCTCCCCGAGCGAGTTCACCACCACATTGCGGGCCAACTCGAACAGCAGCGCATAGGCCACCACCGACGCGGTGCCCAGAAACCCTTGCCAGATAGAGGATCTCGGCGCACTCGGTTCGACCGATGACGCATTCTCCTGCTCGCCGGGGTGACTCATCGCAACACTCCCCCGGTCAGCCCCGGCACCAGCCAACGCCGCCAGGTCGCCAACAGCAACGCGACCGGGAGGATGGCCGACATCAACGCACCCGCCGCCAATTGTGCCGAGTTCTCACTGAATTGACGCGCCTCGCCCCACAGCAGCAGCGACCACGGCGTCGCACCAGCGCCGCTGATCAGTAGTCCGATCACGAAGTCGTTCCAGACCTGGATGAATTCGAGCACCGCCACCGCACCCAGCGCCGGACCCGCGGTGGTCAGCACGCGGCGGGCGATCGTTCCGGGGCCGGCCAGACCGTGCAGGGCGTCGGCAGCGGGCGTGCCGGGTGCGGCCAGCAGCGCGCCACGCAGGACCAGGATCGCGATCGGCAGACCGGCCGCCGCGTGCAGCAGGATCAATGGGATTCGGGTGCCGGAGAGCCCGTAGGTGTCGATGAAGGTGTTGACCGGTCCGAGGTAGCTCTGCACCGGCAGCACCGAGAGCACCACCAGCGACACCACCGCGATGTTCGCGGCGGGACGGTTAGGACGCAGTGCCGCAAGCCGATACGCGACCGGCACCCCCGCGGCGACCACGACGACGGTGGCCAGGCCGGCCACCCACGCGGTCGTCTCCAGTGACCGTAGCAAAGCCGGATCGCGCCACATCCGGGTGATCGCGCCGAAACCCCACCCGTTCCGATCTTGCAGCGCCGCCAGGATCAGCGCGACGATCGGGAGCAACGCCACGCCCGACACCGCCAGCATCACCAGCACCCGCAGCGGCTTTGCCGGATGCCGCGCCACCTCCACCGTGTGCCGCCTCGGCACCGACCAGCTCGTCTTCTGAGTGCGCACATCGGGCTGCAACAGCCAGGCCACGAATCCGACCAGCACCGCGAGCGGTAACCCGTAGGCCGCCGCGACGCCCGCCTCGATCTCGGAGTCCACGGCCAACCGCCACCAGTGCACCGTCGCACTGTCGACTTGGTACTGCATCGAGCCCGGCACTCCGATCAGCACCACATCGAACACCCTGGCCGCGGCCACCCCCACGGCCAACCCGACGATCAGCATCACCGGACGCAGTTGTGCGTCGAGCCGCCGCGCCAACGTCCCCTTCTCGCCGCGATACAGGTAACGGGCGCGGGCGGGATCGGACTCGATGGCGCGAATACCGGCACGGAACAGCCCCGTGACGAACCCGAACCAGGTCCACAGGAACGCCGAACCCAGCATCGCTGCGAACCAGAATCGGTACACCCCAACGCTTTCGATGCCGAGCCGATCCCCGAGATACTGGAAGATCAGTCGAAAGGCGACGCCGGACACCACCGCGGAGATCCCCACCGGCACGATCAGCGGCCACCACAGCCACCGCGAATCCCTTCCCCACCAAGCGATCCCGAGGGCCACCACCATCAGCACCACCCCGAACAGCACCCACACCAGTGTGCGCACATACGCCCAACTGCCGTCACGCCCCAGTGCAGTCCCCAGCACCACCAACCCCGCGACAACCAGCCCCAGCAGCACCGGCCACAACCCCCACCGAAGCCACGTGTCCCGCTGATCCACCCGCTGATCGCCCCGCTGCCTGACGAGCTGCGTCACCCCGACCGCACCGACCGCGACGACCGCACACGAAGCCACCACCAACGGCCGGGCCCGCACCGCGCTCACCACAGTCCACACCACGGGCACCACAACCAGCGACACCGTCAGCACGGTCGCAGGCAGCCCGGCTACCAAGCCGACCCACCGTCGCGGATGACTCCCCGCGACCAGTGGCCCGCGCATCCGCCGAGTAGCAAGCTCCAGACGCAGCCCGTGCGAATCGAAGTCAGCGCGTTCGGTCGCCGCCTCACGCGGATCGGTCATCGCCACCCCCACCACGACATCGCCGCGTCGCCGCGCGCCCGGCCACCCCTGTTGCCACATCGCGACGCTGCATCACCCCGCCCCCACATGCCGCGCGCCTGCCGCCACATTGCCGTGTCATCACCGCCCGCCACCGGCCTGCATCGCTGCCGCGTCGTCCCATGGTTGCCGCGCCATCACCCTGCCACTTCGTCCCGCCACCGCCGCGTCGCCGCCACATCGCCCCGCCGCCACATCCCGCATCGCCCGCTGCCGCCCCGCCGCCGGACGATCCCGCCCATCGCCGCGCAACAGCGACCCTGCCGCCCCGCCGCATCCCGCCTCGTCCATCTGGCCGCGCCATCGCCCCGCGTCGCGTCGTCCCGCCATGTCCGCCCCGCCCCACCATCACCGCCGCCGATCCACCGCGTCGAGCGCGACGATCGCCCGATCGGTCGCATCATCGAGCTCCTCGATCTTCCCGTCCCCGACTGCGATCAGGAAGTCGGTCAATATGCGCCACAACCCGTTCCGCCCACCGACCGCACCGATCCGGTCGGACAGGTCGAAGGCGCTGCGGGAACTCAACGTGCGCGCCGAGGGTTCGAGGAAGCTCGAATACCGCGCGTTGGTACGCAGATTCGGCGCGATGAACCCGTGATACTCCTCGATCCACGGCAGCGGCGCGGACGGTTCGGCAAGCGCCGCAACCACTTCCATGGCCCGCTCGGTCGCCGACTCGGTCACCACCATCACATCACCGCCGACGATGCGGGGCGGATTCTCTCCCGAGGTGACCGCCGGAAACGCGGCAACGCCGACCTCGTCCGCTAAACGGCGACCGGTTCGGCGCACGGCGGCGCGCACGATGGGTTCGGCGAAGTCCGGCACGACGACCATCACCGCGCGCCGATGCTCGAACACCTCGCGCACCGCGTCCGGGAACTGGCGGGTCAATGCGGCGGCGATACCGCCGGGAAACGCGTGCCGATGCCCCCACAACGCACCCAGATGACCGAATGCGGCACGCACCGCAGGGCTTTCCCAAGGGCGACCATTCCCGTCGGCCGCCACCTCGTCGTAGATCCGCGGCGACTCGGCGAGCAACGCGTTCTCGAACAGGTCGGTGAGCACCCAGCCGTCCGCGGCACCGAGCGCGAGCAACCGCACCGGCGACTCGGCGAGCACCTCCATGCGGTCCAGCCAGTCCATGATGGTCCAGCCGGCCGGGTCACCGAGGCGGTACTTGTCCGCCAGTCGACGGTTGTACCAGACCATCGACTTGTCCGCCGCCTTGAACGGCACGCCATACAGTTTGCTGTTGTACTGCACCAACTGCCGCCACACGTCCGGGTAGCGCGACCCGCGCTCGTCGGACCACAGCGTTTCCGCGAGCGGCCGCAGTTTGCGCTGTTCGGCCAGCGCCCGCACCCGGCCGGCCTGCGGCAGCATCACGATGTCCGGCGCCGAGCGGCCGCCCGCGGTGAACGCCGTCTCGATGTCGTCGCCGAGCGGAACGACGTCCACCCGGCGGTCGTAGCCGAGGCGGGCGAGCACCGCGCGGAACGCCGCCAGCTCGGACCCGCTCCAGGACACCCCGATGCGGACCGCACCGGGGTTGCCGAGCAGCAGGTCGGGGGCGCAGGCGGCCGCGAGTGGCGCCACGAGCGCCACCTGCAGTAGTTCCCGCCTGGTTCGCATGACCCCCCGGCCACCTATGTCGAGATACTGCCTACTTGGAGAAGTTCTCCGGCGGCTGCCACGGCCTGCCGTGCGGGTCGTCGGACCGGTAGGTCGGCGGTTGCTGTTGCTGCGGTTGTTGCTGCGGCGGTTGCTGCTGGGACTCCTGCTGCGGCGGCTGTTGCTGCGGCAACTGCTGCTGCGGCGACTGCTGCGGAAGTTCTTCCTGCGGCGGCGGGTACGCCTTTTCCGCAGAGGACATCACCGACTGATGCGGCGACGCCTGACGCGGCGTGACCGGCGGCGAGGCCATCAGGTCTTCCACCGGCTTGCGGGCGGTCTCTTCCGCCGCACGGACCGCTCGCTCGATGGCGGGGTCGGGTGCGGTGTCGAACCAGTCCGCGACGTCGTCGGAGTCGTCCTCCACCTTGGTCGGCTCGCCGTCGGAGGCGGGCGGTTCGTAGCGGAAGATACCGTCCTCACCCTTGGCGCCGAAGCTGGTGGCGAAGCCTTCGAGGGCCTTGCCGAAATCGCTCGGCACCAGCCACACCTTGTTGGCGTCGCCGCGCGCGACCATCGGCAACGTCTGCATGTATTGGTAGGCAAGCAGTTCCGGCGTCGGCTTGCCGTTCTTGATTGCGGCGAAGACCTTTTCGATGGCCTTGGCCTGACCCTGCGCCTGCAGGTAGGAGGCGGCCCGCTCACCCTGCGCGCGCAGAATGCGGCTCTGCCGTTCACCTTCGGCCTCCAGGATCGCCGACTGCTTGGCGCCCTCGGCGGAGAGTACCTGCGCCTGCTTGGAGCCCTCGGCCATCTTGATCTGCGATTCGCGGGTGCCCTCGGCGGTGAGGATCATCGCGCGCTTCTCACGATCGGCCTTCATCTGCTTTTCCATCGACTCCTGGATGGATGCGGGCGGGTCGATGCTCTTCAGCTCGACCCGGGCCACACGCAGACCCCAGCGCCCGGTCGCCTCGTCCAGCACGCCGCGCAGCTGACCGTTGATCTGATCGCGGGAGGTCAGCGTCTGTTCCAGGGTCATGCCGCCGACCACGTTGCGCAGCGTGGTGACGGTGAGCTGCTCGACCGCGGCGATGTAGTTGCTGATCTCGTAGACCGCCGCCTGCGGGCTGGTGACCTGGAAATACACCACGGTATCGATGTGCAGCGTCAGGTTGTCCTCGGTGATCACCGGCTGCGGCGGGAACGACACCACCCGCTCGCGCAGATCCACCTTGGCACGAATGCGATCGGCGAACGGCACCAGGAACGTCAACTGCCCCGACACCGTGCGCGAATACCGGCCGAGCCGCTCGATCACCGCCGCTTCCGCCTGCGGTACCAGCGCGATCGACTTGAAGACCACCACCACGACCAAAAGCACGAGTACAGCGGCAACGATCAGTACAGCCATTTACGGCCCCTTCCAGACGATGGCGGTCGCGCCTTCGATCCTCATGACATACACCTTCGTACCGGGTTCGTACACCTCGGACTCGTCCATCGGCCGGGCGGTCCAGACTTCACCGCCCAGTTTCACCTGGCCGGAATGTGCGGCGATCTCTTCCAGCACCACCGCCGATTTACCTTGCAGCGCATCCACGTTCGTCGGCGTCGGCGGTGGGGTGCCGAAGCGGCGGCGCAGGATCGGCCGCACCCCGAGGAACAGCACCAGCGTGAGCACAGCGAAGACGATCGCGTCGACCACCAGCGAGGTGCCCGCGATCGCGCTGACGCCCGCGGTGCCCAGCGCGGCGGTACCGAGCATGATCAGCGTCAGGTCCCCGGTGAGCATTTCCGCCGCCGCGAGCAAGATGCCCGCGACCAGCCAAATTATTGCGGCCACGCCACCACTCTAGTGCGCCGGTGATGATCACGGGCGGCACTGACACGACTACAGATCTCGGGTGAATCACGAATCGCGCACCCGTGTCGCGGGGACGTATCGGCCGCGTCGGTGTACTGAAATCGCCAGCGGCGGTGCTAGCTTCGAGCGGGTGAGCGGGCATGACAGCTATGGCGGCGACATCTTCTCCGGACACTCCCGAGCGAAGAAGCGGGTGGTACCGCGGGTTACGGCGGAGCGCGACCTCGTGGTCGAGGACGCGGCCAGCGGATTCTGCGGCGCCGTGGTGGGTTTCGATCGCAGCTACGACGGTGAGTTCGTCAAGCTCGAGGACGCGCGCGGCGCGGTGCGGCTGTTCGCGCTGCGCGAGGCCGCGTTCCTCATCGACGGCGAGCCGGTGACGCTGATCAAGCCGACCGCCACCGCGCCGAAGCAGCCGACGCGCTCGGCCTCCGGCTCCACCAGGGTCGAGGGTCTGCGGGCCCGCGTCGCCAGGACCAGCCGGATCTGGGTGGAGGGCGTGCACGACGCCGCGCTGGTCGAGCGGGTGTGGGGGCACGATCTGCGGGTCGAAGGTGTGGTCGTGGAGCATCTGGAGGGCCTGGACAATCTCGCCGAACGACTCACCGAATTCGAGCCAGGGCCGGGCCGCCGGGTCGGGGTGCTGGTCGACCACCTGGTCACCGGATCCAAGGAGACTCAGCTCACCACCGGGCTCGGCCCGAACGTACTGGTCACCGGTCATCCGTTCATCGACGTCTGGCAGGCGGTGCGCCCGGCGACCGTCGGGATCGCCGCCTGGCCGCAGGTGCCGCGCGGCGAAGACTGGAAAACCGGCATTTGTGATCGATTGGGCTGGGGCACCCCGCAGGAGGGGTGGCGGCGGGTCTACGGCGCGGTCGAGTCGTTCCGCGACCTGGAGGCGCCGCTCATCGGGGCGGTGGAGCGCCTGATCGACTTCGTCACCGAACCGGAATAGCAGGTCCGCGCGAGTGACTCGCGTCGCTGCTCAGGAATGCCGTTCGCGGGAATGCCCGCGAATAACCGTCACCCTTTATGCTCGATAATTATGTGCTCTCCTAGTGCCACGCTGACGGTGTGGGCCGGCTCATGGCTGGCCGGCTGTAGCGCGCCCGACGACGTCTTGGAGGCCCTGCACGCGTGGGCCCCCCAGCACACCATCGCCGCGGGCGATCCGGTCACCGGTGGTCGCACCGACCTGCCGTGGTCGTCCAGGGGAAACCTGCCCGGAACCGGAATGATGGCGCTGCTCAAGGTGATTCGGGAGAGCATGGCCCAGCCCGGCGCCCAGCTGCGGCTGGTGCTTCCGGTGCCGGGCGACGTCCGCGGCCTGCCCACCGGCACCGCCTTCGCCGCCGACGCGATCGAGGCGGAAGAGGGCCTGCTGATCGGGGCGCCCGGCACCGAGGGCACCGGTCTCATCCCGCAGTGGACCGACGAGGACACGCTCCAGTGGTCGGTCTACAGCACGCCGATCCCGCCCGCGCCCGGCCAGGACATGTCGCTCGGCGAGGCCGAATACGCGATGCGCGAGGCGGTTCGCGACGCCGCCGACGCCCTGCTCCAGCTGCACACCACCTCGGTCGGCTCGGCCGAGTCGGACCCGCGCGAACTCATCGAGGCCGAGCTGGCCGACTACTCCAGACACGACTACCCGGACTCGATTCCGTTGCGCGCCAGGAAGATTCTCGACACCGCCGATCACGTCGCCGCCATACTCACTGTGGCGCAACGGGAACCGGCGTCCGCACCGACCTCGGCCAGCGCGATCGGCGCACAGGAGTCGCTGCTGCGCCCGCTGTGGGACGCGATCCGCGCGGCGCGGCTGGTGGCCATCCACGCGGCGGCGCGCAGCACGCCATGAGCCGCGCGCTCCTGTCGGCTCGATACCCAGCGCCGACTCCGTAACCCCGCCCTACCCCGGCCGCGACCAGGGGACACGACCGCGACCATCCAGCTTCTGGTTGAATGGGCCGACCATCCGACCCCTCCAGCAGGCGGTATGACATGGATCTTCGCCATCACGGCACCGCGGCACTCACTGCCGCGTTGATCGTCCTCGGGCTACCCGGGGCACCTGCGTCGGCGATTGTCGGCGGCGCGGAAACCGAAGCGAGCGACTATCCGTGGCTCGCCGCTGTCGGCAGTCCGTTGTTTCTCACGCGCCCCTCCGGGCAGTTCTGCGGCGGTGCGCTCATCTCACCGGATCAGCTGCTCACCGCGGCGCACTGTGTCGCGCTTGCCCGGCAGGCCCCTCAAGCTCTCACCGTCATCTTCGGACGCACCGAGCTTCGCGGGTCCGAGGGAGTCACGGTGCGTGTCAAGGACATTCGCGTGCACCCCGACTTCCACGACTCCGATGTCGATGGCGAGACCGTTCATCACAACGATCTCGCCATCCTCACCCTCGACCGTCCCCAGCCCGGACCGGTGCTGGAAGTCGCCGTCCCCCAATCGAACTCCGGCACCATCCTCGGATGGGGCGCCACGTCCGAAGCCGACGAATCCAACACCCACCTCCGCACCGCGACCGTCCCGCTCGTGCCGGACGCGGAATGCGCCGCGGCCTACGGCACCGCGTTCGATCCGCGCGACATGCTGTGCGCCGGTTCGACCGCGGCCGATACGGGTCAATACGACAGTGGCGGGCCACTTCTCGTGGACGGCCGCCTGGTCGGGCTCACCTCGTGGGGCAAGGGTGCCGCGCGTCCGGGTTTCCCCGGTGTGTACACCAAGCTGTCCGCCGTACTGTTCTGATCGCCGGAAGCCGCTGCACGACTACGCTTTCGCCTCGCCCCCACGCGGCTCAGTGCTGATACGGCTGCTGCGGCGGGTACTGCTGCTGCACCGGATACGGCTGCTGCGGCGTGTACGGCTGCTGCTGCTGCGGATACTGTTGCCCCGGGTAGGGCTGCTGGTACTGCTGTTGCTGCCCGGGATAGGGCTGCTGTCCCTGATACTGCTGCTGCGGCGAATACTGCTGCTGCGCGGGATATTGCTGCTGTCCGCCATACGGCTGCTGTGGCGGATACGGCTGCCCGCCGTTGCCCTGCTGCGGCAGCTGTCCCTGGCCGTTCTGGTTGTTCTTCTTCCGGGCCGACAGCCAGATGATGAGACCGATGCCGACTACCACCAGCCCGAAGCACACCAGGCCCACTACCCACGAGCCGCCCCCCTTGCCGCGGCTACCGCGGCGCCTGGCCTCACTGGTTTCCAGGGCGGCCGTCCAGACGTTCTGGTCGGACCACACCTGCGGATCCAGCAATCCGGTGTTGGTCAACATTTCGGTATAGATCATCGAATTCATTCCTTGCACCCCGCTTCGGCTTCTCCGAAGGCGAATGCATGCTATCGCAACCCGATTGGGGTTACCTTTCGGCCACAACTCGGCGCTGCGGCGCACAGCAACCGACCGCACAGGGCGTGCCGTTCAGGGTGCAGCCGAAACCGGAAACCTCGCCGAGGTGCCGGGCAGCGGTGTCGTTGAGCTGCTCGTCGATCAGTTCGACGATCAGCGCGGCGAAGCGCGGATCGGTGCCGGGAGTGGCGGCGCGGGCGAAGGCCATGCCGAGCTCGGCGGCTTTCTCCTTCGCCTCGTTGTCCAGATCCCAGATCACCTCGAGATGATCGGAGACGAAGCCGACCGGGCAGACGATCACCGACTCGACATTCTTGGCCGCCAGATCGTCCAGGTGATCAACGATGTCGGGCTCGAGCCACGGCACCCGCGGCGGGCCGGACCTGGACTGCCAGACCACGTCGTAATCCGTGAAACCGGTTGCGGCGGCGGCCAAGCGGGCGGCCTCGGCGACCTGACGGCTGTACAGGTGACCACCGTCGGCGGGCGGACCCGCGGCAGTATCGGCGGAGAGCGGAATGGAGTGCGCGGTGAAGACCAACCGCGCGCCGTCCCGGCGATCGGCCGGAAGTTCTTGCCGCGCAGCGCGAATGGCATCGGCGAAGGCCTCGATCAGCAACGGGTGATCGAAGTACTGGCGCAACTTGACCAGTTTCGGCGCACCGTCACCGAAAGCGGTTCGCGCCCTGACGATGTCCTCGTGGTACTGCAGGCACCCGGAGTAGCCGCCCCACGCCGAGGTGGGGAACACCAGGGCGGAGCGGACACCGTCGGCGGCCATCCGCGCGACGGTGTCCTCCACCATCGGAGCCCAATTGCGATTGCCGAAATACACCGGGAGATCGATACCGGCCGTGGCCAATTCGGCCTCGACCGCCGCGATGATGTCCCGGTTGAGCGCGTTGATCGGCGAGACACCCCCGAAGTGCAAGTAGTGCTGGGCGACCTCTTCGAGACGTTCGCGCGGCACGCCCCGGCCCCGAGTGACGTTCTCCAGGAACGGCATCACGTCCTCGGGCCGTTCCGGGCCACCGAAGGACAGCAGCAGAAGTGCGTCGACAGCCCGGACCACAATGCCTCCTCGGCGGATCAGTTGATCGACATACCCTCGGGGAACCAGGTGTTGTGGCTGGCTCCGCCGTCGACGTAGATGATCGACGCGGTCGTACCGGGCAGCCAGTCCGACAGCAGCGCGACGATCGACTTCGCGACCACCGTCGGGTCGTCGACGTCCCAGCCGATCGGCGACGCGCCGTCCCAGTACTGGTTGAGCTGGTTCAGCTTGGCCGCGTCGTCGGTGGCGGTGCCCGCGATGGCCTTGGCGGCCAGCGTCTTGATCGGGCCCGCGGCGATCAGGTTCGAGCGAATCTTCTTGGCGGCGCCCACTTCGCGCGCCACGTACCGGTTGACCGACTCGAGCGCGGCCTTGGCCACACCCATCCAGTTGTAGTACGGCATCGCCGTGCGCGGATCGAAGTCCATGCCGACGATCGAGCCGCGCTCGTTCATCACCGGCAGCACCGCGCGGGCCAGCGACGCGTAGCTCCAGGCCGAGATCTCGAAGGCCTTGGCCGCGTCCGGGCCGGGGCCGTCGAGGAACGGACGCGCCTCCGGACCCATCAGGGTGCGCGGCGCGAACGCGATCGAGTGCAGCACGCCGTCGATGCCCTCGGGCGCCAGCTCGCGCACCTTGTCCGCCAGCTCGCCGAGGTTCTCCTCGTTGGTGACGTCGAGCGGGATGGCCGGGGGGACCTCTTGCGGCAGCCGCTTGGCGATCCGGTCGATCAGCCGCAGCCGCTCCGGAATGCCGGTGATGATCACCTTCGCGCCCTGCTCCTGCGCGACGGCGGCCGCGTGGAACGCGATCGACGAGTCGGTGATGATGCCGGTGACCAGAATGGTCTTGCCTTCGAGCAGTCCGCCCATGTGTTTTCGGTTCTCCTGGAGTCGTGTGTGGATTGCTTGCGGCCGTCGAGGTTTCGCAGGCCGCCGGGCCGTCAGGTCAGTGGCCCATGCCCATGCCGCCGTCGACCGGGATGATCGCGCCGGACACGTAGCGGGAGTCCTCGGAGGCCAGGAAGCTGACCACGGCCGCAACGTCTTCCGGCTGGCCGAGGCGCTGCAGCGGAATGAACTTCTTGGCGGTGTCCCGCAGATCCTGCGGCAGGTCCGCGGTCATGTCGGTCTCGATGAAGCCGGGAGCGACAACGTTCGCGGTGATGGAACGCGAGCCCAGCTCACGAGTAATCGAGCGTGCCAGACCGATGACACCGGCCTTGGACGAGGCGTAGTTGATCTGGCCGGGGCCGCCGCCGAGGCCGACCACCGAGCCGAGGAAGATCATCCGGCCCCAGCGCGCCCGCAGCATCGCCCGGTTGGCGCGCTTGGCGCAACGGAACGCACCCGTCAGGTTCGCGTCGATGACCTTGGTGAACTGCTCCTCGGTCATCCGCATCAGCAGCGTGTCATCGGTGATGCCCGCGTTCGCGACGAGCACCTCGACCGGACCTTGCTTCTCCTCGATCTCGGTGAACGCGGCATCGACCGAAGCACTGTCGGTCACATCGCATTTCACGCCGAACAATCCGTCCGGCACCCCCGATCCGCGATGCGTGACAGCCACCTTGTGACCGTCGGCGACCAAGCGTTGTGCGACTGCGAGACCGATGCCACGGTTACCGCCCGTCACCAGGACGGACCGCGGTGTGATGTTGGACATGGGCAACAACCTACCTGGTCGGATCAGACGGTTACGACCCGCCCGGCCACCGTCCCGGGCCGCACAGACGAGTGATACCGACACCAGGAACGCTGCCGGCATCGCCGGGTATCGCCGAACACACCCGGCCGCCGCCGGACCAACCTGTGGTCAGCAGCTGGGGCACCACGACGACACCGTCGCGGTGAATCCCAGTGCGGGAACAGCTTCGCCCGGGGAGACAGCACGGACGACCATGCCGCACGTTGCTAAAAGCTGATGTGCCAGCGGGACTGGGCGCTTCGCTGCTACGGCAAACGCTGGCGGTACAGCAGCCCGATGATCACACCTGCCGACGTGATCAGCAGCCCGAGCAGCAACCACGGCCTGCTGGCATCGCCCCTGGTGAGTTCGAAGCCGATCTGCTGTTCGAGGGTGTCGTACACCTTGCTCAGTTCCTGCAGGGTGGACGCGGAGTAGAACTCGCCGCCGGACAGCCGCGCGATCTCCCGCATCGCCTCGTCGTCGACCTCCACCTTCACCTTGTCGGTGCCGCCGCCTTCCCGCGGAATCTCGACAACACCCCACTTGGTGCCGTACGAGATCGTCGAGATCGGGACGTTCTTGTTCTTGGCCAGTCGTGCGGCGACGAACTCGTGCCGCGGATTGTCCATGTCCTCGTACGCGGGGACGGTCTGTTTGCCGTCCGACATCAGCACGATCCGGGCCGGTGGCGGTTCGGCGGCGCCGCCGAGCACCGAGGCGAGGGTATCGATCGCGTTGAGCGCGGTGATGATTCCCTCACCGGTGGCCGTGCGCTCGGCGAGCTTCACGTTGTCGATCGCCGCCTTGACGGACTCGTGATTGGTCGTCGGCGTCACCATCACCGAGGCCGTGCCGGCGAAGGTGATGAACCCGATGTTGAGGCCCTCGGGCAGGCCGTCGACGAACTCCTTGCCCGCCTTCTTCGCGACCTCGATCCGGCTCGGCGGCACATCGGTCGCCTCCATCGACAGCGACACGTCCATCACCAGCATGACGGTCGCCCGGTTGCGCGCCACCTTCTTCACCGCGGTCGGCCCCGCCGCCGCGATCGTCAGGAACACCAGCCCGATCACCATGAGCGCGATCGGCACGTGCCGGAACAGGCTCGGTCGCGTCGGCGCGACCTTCTCCAGCAGTTCCATGTTGGAGAACTGCAGCATGTGCTTGTGCTTGCTGCGCTGAACCAGCACATAGCCCAGCGCGATCAACGCGATAACGGCCAGAAAGCCGAGCCACAGCGATGCGGTGAAATGCGAAATACTCACTGGCGTGGCACCCGCCCGGTCGGGGCGCCGAAGCTGTGGCGCCGGGTGGACACGAACCGGACCACGTCGGAGATCCAGTCCCGGTCGGTCTGCAGGGTGAGCACGGGCGCGCCGCAACTGCGCAACGCCTGTTCGACCTGATCCCGGTGCCGCTGCGCGGCGGCCGCGAAATCGGCGCGCAGCGTGGGCGTCACGCTGAATTCGCGGGTGCGCCCGGTCTCCGGGTCGTGCAGGACGACGTCGCCGACGTCGGGCAGCGAGAGATCGCGCGGGTCGAGCACCTCCACCGCGAGCAGGTCGTGCCGCGCCGAGATGGCGCGCAGCGAACGCTGCCAGTCGATGTCACCGAGGAAGTCGCTGATGATGACCGCCAGTCCGCGCTTGCGCTGCGGGCGGCGCAGCGACTCGATGCCGCCGCGCAGATCGCCGCGCACGCCGTCGCGGGCGTGTGGCGTGGTCGCGATGCTGCGCAGCAGCGACTGGGCGTGCACCCGGCCGCTGCGCGC
>NZ_BJXA01000103.1 GCF_007990755.1 Nocardia ninae NBRC 108245
CCCCGCCACAATCCGAGCGCCGCCTCGGCCGCCGCCGCGACGGCACCGTAGTCGCCGGCGCGCCGCGCGGTATGCAACCGCTGCGCCGCCGCCTCGGCCGCGAGCAGATCCGTCGCGGAGACCGTTGCTTGATACCCCGCGGGCGTGCGCCCGATGACCTCCGCCAACGGCCCGAGCGCGGCGCGCAATCGCGAAACAACTACCCGCAGTCGCTGTACTGGCCGTTCGACCTCGGCGCCCCACAGATCCTCGGCCAGTCGCCCATCCGGCACCGGGACGCGGTTCGCCAACGCCAACCGCACCAGCACCGCCCGCTCCAGCGGTCGATCGACGGTCACCGCGACACCGTCGGCCCACACCTGCACTGGACCCAACACCAGCACATCCACGCCGACAAGCATGCACCGTCCGGTATGCCCGTGTCTGCCGCATACTCCGCGCATGACGAAGGCCGCCCTCCGATTCGGAGAGGCGGCCTCGGTCATACGAGTGGATCAGGCCCACCTCGTCCCCACCACCACCCTCAGCGGAGACGCTGCGCGCCGCTTATCAGACCTCTACGCTTGCCTTCTCCAGGATTTCGCGAGCCAGCGCGGCGGTCTCGGACGGCGTCTTGCCGACCTTCACGCCCGCCGCCTCCAGCGCGTCCTTCTTCGCCTGGGCGGTGCCCGCCGAGCCGGAGACGATGGCGCCGGCGTGGCCCATGGTCTTGCCCTCGGGGGCGGTGAAGCCCGCGACGTAGCCGACGACCGGCTTGGTGACGTTGGCCTTGATGTAGGCCGCGGCCCGCTCCTCGGCGTCGCCACCGATCTCGCCGATCATCACGATCAGCTTGGTCTCGGGATCCTTCTCGAACGCCTCGATGGCGTCGATGTGGGTGGTGCCGATGACCGGGTCGCCGCCGATGCCGATGGCGGTGGAGAAGCCGAAGTCACGCAGTTCGTACATCATCTGGTAGGTCAGGGTGCCCGACTTGGAGACCAGGCCGACCGGGCCCTTGCCGGTGATGTTGGCCGGGGTGATGCCGACCAGCGCCTCGCCGGGGGTGATGATGCCGGGGCAGTTCGGGCCGATGATCCGGGTCTTGTTGCCCTTCTCGACGTTGTAGGCCCACGCGTACGCGGTGTCCTGCACCGGGATTCCCTCGGTGATGACCACGAGCAGCGGGATCTCCGCGTCGATGGCCTCGATGATGGCGTCCTTGGCGAACTTCGGCGGCACGAACGCGATGGAGACGTCGGCGCCGGTTTCCTTGATGGCCTCGGCGACGGTGCCGTACACCGGCAGCTCGACCGCGTTGCCGTCCTTGCCGGTGTGCGCGACGGTGGTGCCCGCCTTGCGCGCGTTGACACCGCCGACGACCTGGGTGCCTGCCTTCAGCATCAGTGCGGTGTGCTTGGTGCCCTCGCCGCCGGTGATGCCCTGGACGATGACCTTCGAATCCTTGTTGAGGAAGATAGACATTTCCGGGTTCCTTACTTGGCCGCTGCCAGTTCGGCGGCCTTGTCGGCGCCTTCGTCCATTGTCTGCGCGAGCGTGATCAGCGGGTGCGCGGCATCGGCCAGGATCTGCCGACCCTCGTCCACCTTGTTGCCGTCGAGACGGACGACCAGCGGCTTGTTCGCCTCGGCGCCGAGGATCTCCAGCGCCTTGACGATGCCGTTGGCGACCGCGTCACAGGCGGTGATGCCACCGAAGACGTTCACGAACACGCTCTTGACCTGGGAGTCGCCCAGGATCACGTCGAGACCGGCGGCCATCACCTCGGCCGAGGCGCCACCACCGATGTCGAGGAAGTTGGCGGGCTTGACGCCGCCGTGGTGCTCGCCCGCGTAGGCGACCACGTCGAGGGTGGACATGACCAGACCGGCGCCGTTGCCGATGATGCCGACCTCACCGTCGAGCTTGACGTAGTTGAGGTCGTTCTCCTTGGCCTTGAGCTCCAGGGGATCGGTCGCGTCCTTGTCGGCGAAGGCCTCGTGGTCCGCGTGGCGGAACTCGGCGTTCTCGTCCAGGGTGACCTTGCCGTCCAGCGCGAGGATCTCGTCCTGCGGGGTGCGCACGAGCGGGTTGACCTCCACCAGGGTGGCGTCCTCCTTGACGAACACCTCCCACAGCTTCTGGATGGTCACGGCTGCGGCGTCGAGCACCTCGGCGGGCAGGTGGCCCTGCTCGGCGATCGAGCGGGCGAAAGCGAGGTCGACACCCTTGACGGCGTCGACGGCGACCTTGGCGAGGCGCTCCGGCTTGGTCGCGGCGACCTCTTCGATCTCCATGCCGCCTTCCACCGAGCACATGGCCAGGTAGGTGCGGTTGGACCGGTCGAGCAGGAAGGAGATGTAGTACTCCTCCGCGATGTCCTTGGCTTCGGCGACAAGGATCTTCTTGGTGATGTGGCCCTTGATATCCAGGCCGAGGATGTTCTGCGCATGCGTGAACGCGTCGTCCGGGGTGGCGGCGTACTTGACGCCACCCGCCTTGCCGCGGCCACCGGCCTTCACCTGGGCCTTGACCATCACCGGCTTGCCGATTTCCGCCGCGAT
The DNA here is from genome assembly GCF_007990755.1 of Nocardia ninae NBRC 108245. Lineage (GTDB taxonomy): Bacteria > Actinomycetota > Actinomycetes > Mycobacteriales > Mycobacteriaceae > Nocardia > Nocardia ninae. Next base: position 2,544 of record NZ_BJXA01000103.1, read on the forward strand.
GGCGCGGGCGTCCTCGGCCGTGTCCGTGACGCGGCCCTCGGACGAAGGCACTCCGTGCTTAACGAAGAGCTCCTTCGCCTGATATTCGAAGAGATCCATGTACTCACCGTCTCGTCTGCGTTGTGATGACAACGTCTTTGTTGGCGGCCCGACGTCGGAAGCGGGTCGGGTCGGACTCTAATCAGTCACATGGACGGCCAATCGGCCACGTTCATCCTAAGTGGCGCAGGTCACGGGCCGATAAGCGCGGCGGGAAAACCCCTGGCCAAGGCTACTCGCGAGTAGGTAGTTGACACCACGCCAGGTAGAACCGCCGAACCCGGGGCGACGGCGTGGTCTACTACAAACCGTCGTCGACCGAGTTCGCTAGCGTGCCCAATGCACACATAGATATTCCGTGGTGTTACCGTGATCAATCTCACATGTTTGAACAGAAGGGCCGCAGCGCTTGCGGACCCTGCAATCGTTTCGTTACCGTCATTGCGGTCGATGTCACAGCACGGTCACGACTAGGAGGACGGCAAGCTTGATGCAGCACAGCACTCCGCAGATGGAGAGCCGTTCCGCAAACGACTCGTCGACGCCGCTGATCAGCAGGCACCTCGGCCCCGCGAACATCTCCCGCTTCACCACGATGTGGCACCGCCGATGAACCATCGCTCCGCCCTCAAACCTGAAGATCGCGCTCAATACGGACATCGTTATCGCAACGATGACGAACCGTTCGGGGCGCAGGCTTCCCCCGGCAGGCCGTCGGTGGACCGGCAGCGGAACTCCTTGTTCAATGCGGCGCCGGCTCGGGACGACTACAACTCCGCGTCGCGGGCGCCCTACGGGAGCGCCGCGCCGCAGGCGGATTACAACGCCGCACCGTCCTATGGGGCAGCCCCGCAGGGGGACTACAACTTCCGCGCCGCAGGCACGCCGGACGACGGATACCGCGAGAACTCCTGGACCGCGAACGACTCGTGGTCGCAGCAGGATTCGTGGGCTCCGCAGGATGCCTGGTCCGACGGCGCCGCCTGGAACGCGGGCGAAGCCTGGGGCGAAGAGCCCTACCAGGCACCCGAGGACAGCAACTGGGCCCCGGAAGAGTCCTGGGCGCCCGACACCGAGCCGGAGAACCCGGCCGCCCCCACCGTCATCCCCGGCCGCCGCGCCGCCAAGCGCGGTGGCGCACACCGGCTTCCCGCACCGCCCGCCGCACTCAAGGGGCGTGCCGCGGTCGCCGCGGTCGCCGCGGGTGCGGTCGTGGCCGCTGGACAGGCCGCACTCGCCTCGCCCGATCAGCCTTCGCAGTCCGTCGACTACGAGGCAGCGGGGCAGATCCACGAGATCGCCGCGCAGTCCGTCAGCCTGGCCGACCCCAGCACCTCGCCGGAATCGCCCCAGCTGCTCAATGTCTCCGGACCGACGCACCTCGGCGATTTCAACGACATCCTGCAAAAGGGTCAGAAGTACGCCGAAGACCTGGCTGCTGCGGAAGCTGCGAAGCTGCGTCCGCTGTTCACCAAGTTCGCGGCGGGTAACTTCACCTCCGGATACGGTGCGCGCTGGGGTGTACAGCATCTCGGCATCGACATCGCCGGGCCGATCGGCACGCCGATCGTCGCGGTCGCCGATGGCACCGTGATCGAAGCGGGGCCTGCGGCCGGATTCGGGATGTGGGTTCGGTTGCTGCACGACGACGGCACCGTCACCGTCTACGGGCACATCGACACCGCCACGGTGTCGCAGGGGCAGCGGGTGATGGCCGGTGATCAGATCGCCACCATCGGTAACCGTGGGTTCTCGACCGGACCGCACTGCCACTTCGAGGTGTGGTTGAACGGATCGGACAAGGTTGACCCGGTGCCGTGGTTGGCTACGCGAGGGATCAGCTTGGGCCCTCAGCGGGACTGAGGGGTTCCGGGTTTCCGGCCGAAGGTTTGGCTAGGGAAGCGCTCGGCAGAACGCCTGGCGGCGTCCTCTGGGCGTGTTGGCACGCGCAGGAACGACACTCTTGAGCTTGGCGACGCCTTGGTTCACGGTTGAATACCTGGCCGGCCCTTCTTCGTACGCCCAATCAAGGTCAAACGGCCTGCGAACGTGCGCGAAGCGGCCAACGGGGATGCGGAACGATCGCCTCCACACGGCCTCTCATGATCAACGGGACATGAGGGTCGGGGAATGCGGCGTGTCGCCGCCGTCATGTCCCGTTGGTCTTGGTTCTGGGGTGCGTGATGATCCGCACGTACTGATCGGGGCGGGTGGGGGCTAGCGTCGGGGGTATGGCACGTACAACGACGTACACCCAGTTCATTGCGGTTTCAACGGAACTCGTGTGGGCGGTGCTGGCGGATCCGACGCGGTGGCCGGAGTGGAATACGGGGGTCACCTCGGTTCGGCTGCACGGTCCGGTCGCGGTCGGCACCACGGGTGATTACCTGCCCCGGGGGCGGGTTGTCGGGAAAATGCATGGGCGGACTGCTCCGCCGTTCGTCATCAGCACGCTGGTTCCAGGGCGGGAGCTGAGCATCGAGCAGCCGGAGCCTGCTGGGCGGATGCGGCTGACGTGGACGCTGACGCCGCGCGACGGCGGCGCCGAGATCACGCGGCAACTCACCTTCAGCGGACCGTCGGCGCCGGTCGCGCGGATGGTGGTGAGTCCGTTGCTGGAATCCGATACGCGAGTCACTTTCGCGAGACTGGCGCAATTGGCGGGGATCAAGCCTGCGGCGACAGCACTGACGGCGGTAATCGCCGGTGGCACTGGCGCATTGGGCAAACATGTCGCAGCCGACCTCACCTGTCGCGGGCATCAGGTGACCGTACTCACCAGACGACGGGACCCGGCGTTGCCTTTCACTCAGGTGGAGTGGGATGGCAGAACGGTGGGCGATTGGGTTGCGGCGCTGCGCAATCCGGGACCGACCGCGATCATCAATCTGGCGGGCAAGCTGGTCGACGTCCGACCGAGCGCCCGTAATATCGACGAATTGCGCTGCAGCCGAGTGGATTCCACGCGCGCATTGGTCGACGCGGCCACCACACTCGACACGCCCATCGACTACTGGGTGCAGGCCAGCACGACCGCGATCTGGTCGAATGCGGGCGAAACCCGCTGTACTGAAACAACTCCGCTGCCGGTAGGCCTGCCACAGATGACGGGTGTGGCGGAACCGTGGGAGCGGGCGTTCGACGGCGCCAACGCCACCCACTCGACCGTCCTGCGCACCTCGATCGTGCTGGACCCGCAAGCTCCCGCACTGAAACGCCTGAGCCAGTTGACCAAGGCGGGTCTCGGCGGCCGTGTTGGTCCGGGCGACCAGTGGTTCAGCTGGATTCACGTCGAGGACTGGCTGGCCATCGTGCGCGCCGCCCTCGGCCTCGACCCTCAGGTCCCACTGCCGAACGGAATCCTGGTGGCCGCCACCGACTTCCCGGTCCGCAACCGAGAGTTGATGGCCGCGCTGCGCAGACACCTGCATCGCCCACCGGCACCACCCACCCCGACGGCGCTACTGAAGATCGGCGCGGTACTCCTGCGGAGCGACGCGGCCCTCGGCCTCACCGGTCGCCACGCCACCTCGGAAGTCCTACGGCAGCAAGGCTTCACCTTCCGCTACCCCACCCTGGACGAAGCCTTGACCGACCTACTTCCGCTGGCGACGCCTTGACCAACCCGTTCCCGCGCTGAGCGGACCGCCGCCCGCCGCAGAACTATGAGGCTACGACCGTGAGCGAGCCCCGCCGGACCCGCTCCGAACCGGCCGCACTGCGCGAACCGGCCGCACTGCGCGAGCCGACCGCACCGCGCGAGCCCAACTGGGCTGCGCGAGCCCCCTTTCAGACTGCGTGAGCCTCAGCCAGACCCGCGGCAAGCCCGCTACGGAGCTGCCGCGATCGCCAGTCCCAGCAGCACAACAACTTTGGCTACTTCCAGCCCGATGTACCAGAAGTGCGCGTGTGATCGCGGCAACTCCTCCCCGGCCAGTACTCGGTCGGCTCGCCGACTCAGCGGCGGACGCACCACGAGAATCTGCGCGGCGAGCAGGACCACGGCGACGGCCAGCCACACCCAGATACCAGGACCGGGCGCGATCACCAGCGTCGCCAGTACCAGCGCGACGGCCAGCACCGCCTCTACGACGTTCAAGGCCCGGAACACCAGCCGCCCGATGCCGAGACCGAGCGCGAGGGTGACACCGGGCGCACGGAACTTCAGCGGCGCCTCGAGGAACGAGATGGCCAGCACCATGCCGAGCCAGAGCATCGGGAGCAACCAGAGGACGTGCTGCGCGACCGTGTCCATGGGCGAACCTTACCTAGGCGCGCAACCGAACCGAAGACCTCCACCGGCAGCTGCGACGGTCACAGCTTCACCAGCGTCCTGCTGTACTGCGGGATGAGCCGAATCTTGCCCGCGGTGCCGAAGTCGATGGTAACCGTAGCCAGGGGCCCGAAACCTTCAGCGGCGATCACCTTTCCGAGCCCGTACTTGTCATCGCTCACCCGATCGCCAACAGCGAGAACGAGATTGGTGTTGTTGCGGGTAGCACCACCGGGCGCCGGGCGACGCGGCCCACGATCACCGCGAACACCGGGCCGCTGCTCGGACCACCCGTCACCGCGGGTCCAGTCGCGTTCCATCCGATCATCGTCACCCCGGCGGCGGATACCGCGGGTCGCCGCGGACCCGGTCGGCTCCAACCGACGCCAGTCGATCAGATGATCCGGAATCTCCTGCAGGAAGCGGGATTCCGGATTGGAGACGGGCTGCCCCCACCCCGAACGCACCACCGCACGGGTCAGATACAACCGCTTCCTGGCTCGAGTGATACCGACGTAGGCGAGCCTGCGTTCCTCGGCCAGCTCGGTGGGATCGCCCAGCGCCCGCATGTGCGGGAACTGACCGTCCTCCCAGCCGGTCACGAACACCACGGGGAACTCCAACCCCTTGGCGGTGTGCAACGTCATCATCGTGACCACGCCGGTGCCCTCGTCCGGGATCTGATCGGTGTCGGCCACCAGCGAGACCCGCTCCAGGAACGCCGCGAGCGACCCGGGATCCGGTTCACCCTCGGCCACCTCCGGCAACAGGCCCTCCTGCCGGGCCGCCTCCGCATTGTTGTACGCCTCGGAGCTGAATTCCCGTGCGACGCTGACCAGTTCGTTGAGGTTGTCGAGCCGGGCGCCGTCCTGCGGATCGTCGGACGCCTCCAACTCGGCCCGGTAGCCGGTGCGTTCCAGCACCGCGTCGACGACATTGCCGACGTCGGGGAAGTCGAGGTTCTCCTGGACGCCCGCCGCCCTGATCTCCTCGAGCAGATCGAGGAAGCCGGCGATCGCACGCTGGGCCCGGGTGTTGAGCAGCGCGACCTTGCCCTCGGCCGCATCTCGCAGGGCGGCGGCGAAACCGATCCCCCGCTGGTCGGCGTGCACCGCCACACAGGCTTCTGCCCGATCGCCGATGCCGCGGCGCGGGGTGTTCAGGATCCGGCGGACGCTGACCGCATCCTCGGGATTCTCCAGCACGCGCAGGTAGGCGACGATGTCGCGGACCTCTTTGCGCTCGTAGAACCGGACGCCGCCGACCACCTTGTACGGCAGGCCCATCCGGATGAAGATCTCTTCCAGCGCACGGGAGTTGTTGTTGGTCCGGTAGAACACCGCGACGTCGCCGTAGTTGGCCTCGCCCTGATCGACCAGTTTGTCGATCTCGCGCGCCACGAACGAAGCCTCGTCGTGCTCGTTGTCGGCGACGTAACCGGTGATCAGATCACCCTCGCCGGAATCGGTCCACAGCTTCTTGTCGCGCCGGTTCTCGTTGCGCGAGATCACCGCGTTGGCGGCGGACAGGATGTGCTGGGTGGAGCGATAGTTCTGTTCCAGCAGAATGGTTTCCGCATCCGGGAAGTCGCGCTCGAACTCCTCGATATTGCGGATGGTCGCGCCGCGGAAGGCGTAGATGGACTGATCAGCGTCACCGACCACACACAGCTCGCTGGGCGGCGCCTCGTCCTCGCTGCGGTCTTCCCGGTGATGACCGACCAGCTCACGCACCAGGATGTACTGGGCATGGTTGGTGTCCTGGTACTCGTCGACGAGCACGTGCCGGAACCGGCGCCGGTAATATTCGGCGACCTGCGGGTGGTGCTGGAGCAGCGCCACCGTCTCGCCGATCAGATCGTCGAAATCCAGTGCGTTCGCCGCGCGCAACCGCCGTTGATATTCGGTGTAGACGCGGGCCACCAGGGCGGGAAGTTCGGTCTCGTCCGACTCGGCGTCGGCGCTCGCCTGCTGCGGCCCGATCAGCTCGTTCTTCAGATTCGAGATCGCGGTCGACAGCAACCTGGCGGTGTATTTCTTGGTGTCGATGTCGAAGTCGCGGCTGATCATGGTGAGCAGTCGCCGTGAATCATCGGCATCGTAGATGGAGAAATTCGAATTCAAGCCGGGCAGCAGGGCGGCTTGCATCCGCAGAATTCGGACACAACTGGAGTGGAACGTGGAAACCCACATGTTGTTCGCACGCGGACCGACCAGTCCTATTACTCGCTCGCGCATCTCCGCGGCGGCCTTGTTGGTGAAGGTTATCGCGAGCACCTGACCCGGAGTCACGCCGCGGGCGGCGAGCAGGTAGGCGATGCGCCGGGTGAGCACGGCGGTCTTGCCGGAACCCGCGCCGGCCACGATGAGCAGCGGCGCGCCACTGTGCACGACGGCGGCCCGCTGCTGCGGATTGAGGCCGTCGAGCAGGTGCACGGCTTCTTCGGCGCGCCGACGCTCCCGCTCGACACGCCGTTGCTCCAATTCGGTGGCCGACGGCGGCGGCTCGGGGACAGCGGCCCGCTGCGTTTCCCGCACCGCACCTACCTCCTCGCCATGCCTGACCGCTTCTTCGGTGTTACCACCGGTGAACTGCGGTTTGTGGGTCGAATCCGGCTGCAGGGCGCGACCGGCCTGCGTCTTGGGAGCCACCGTGATGTCCATCGCCCATCCACGCTACCGGCGGACACCGACAGAGATGAAGCCCCGGGCCGTCTCGATGACAGTTCGGTACCGCGGCGGCGAACGGCGGATGAACTCCCCAGGCAGGCGCCGCGACGAATCCGTAACCGCCTTCTCAGCAGATTCACAAAACCAAACGTTTTGCATACCTACCCACCCGTGGCAGACTGGCGACATGATGAGTGCCCACGCGATACATCCGTTTCGGTTACCGACCGGATATCGTCATCGCGGCACCTGTATCTGAGCGCACCGTCCTTGGTAGCCAATTCGAAGGCCCTACCAGGTCTGTTTCACGGTGAAAGAACCGATCGGTAACGAGCCGGGCTCACCCGCCGATCCATGTTCTGACACGAGGAGATGAATGATGAGTACCCCCGCCACGACGACCGGGTCCGATTCGGCGCTGCCGCAGAGCGACGCGGAGATCGACAAGCTCCGTAAGGAGATCGATCGTCTCGATGCCGAGATCCTCGCGGCCATCAAACGTCGCACGGAGATCTCCCGGGTCATCGGCCGGACCAGAATGGCCTCCGGCGGGCCCCGCCTCGTGCACAACCGCGAAATGAAGGTGCTGGAGCGCTTCAGCGAGCTCGGCCAGGAAGGCCACACCCTCGCGATGCTCCTGCTGCGCCTCGGCCGCGGCCGGCTCGGTCACTGACCTCTTTTTCTTCAGGCCGCTCGACGCGGCCATAGACCCATGCGGCAAAAAGCTAGACAACCGCATTCCCCCAGGCCGCCCCGGGTGTTCATCACCCCGGGGCGGTCGTTTCGTCGCTACGCCCGCTCAGCTGAGGGCGATGTACTTGGTGGAGAGGTATTCCTCGATGCCCTCGGTGCCGCCCTCGCGGCCGAAGCCGGACGCCTTGACACCGCCGAAAGGTGCTGCGGGATCGGAGATCACGCCGCGATTCACGCCGACCATGCCGGATTCCAGGCCCTCGGCGACGCGCAACGCGCGATCCAGATCCCGGGTGTAGACGTAGCTGACCAGGCCGAACTCGGTGTCGTTGGCCGCGGCGATGCCCTCCTCCTCGGTGGCGAAACCGACGATCGGGGCGACCGGCCCGAACACCTCCTCGCGCAGGATCCTGGCCTGCGGCGGCACCTCGCTGAGAATGGTGGCGGGGTAGAACCAGCCGGGACCGCCGGGGGCTTTGCCGCCGAGCCGGAGCTTGGCGCCCACCGCGACGGCGTCCTCGACCAGTTCGCTCACCGTGTCGAGTTGCTCCTCGTTGATCAGCGGGCCGAGGGTGGTGTTCGGGTCCGTTCCGGGTCCGAGCGTGACGCCTTCGGCCATCGCCTCGACGAACTTGCTGGTGAACTCCTCGAGCACGCCGTTCTGCACGTGGAAGCGGTTGGCCGCGGTGCACGCCTCACCGCCGTTGCGCAGCTTGGCCAGCATGGCGCCCTGCACGGCAGCGTCGATATCGGCGTCGTCGAACACCACGAACGGCGCGTTGCCGCCGAGCTCCATCGACGTGCGCAGCAGCCCGTTCGCCGACTTCTCCACCAGCTTCTTGCCCACCTCGGTGGATCCGGTGAAGGTCAGCTTGCGCAGCCGGGGATCGTCGAGCAGCGGCTGGGTCACCGCGCCGGAACGGCTCGACGTGATCACCGAAAGCACCCCGTCCGGTAGCCCGGCCTCGCTGCACAGCTTGGCGAGCAGCAGCATGGTCAGTGGCGTCGCGGAGGCGGGTTTGACGATCATCGTGCAGCCCGCGGCCAGCGCGGGGCCGATCTTGCGGGTGCCCATGGCCAGCGGGAAGTTCCACGGCGTGATGGCCAGGCACGGCCCGACCGGCTGCTTGTGCACCATGATCCGGCCGGTGCCCGACGGCGCGTGCAGGTAGCGCCCGTGCACCCGGACAGCTTCCTCGCTGAACCAGCGGAAGAACTCCGCGCCGTACTTCACCTCGTTGCGGCTCTCCGGCAGCGCCTTGCCCATTTCCAGGGTCATCAGCAGCGCGAATTCCTCGGCCCGGGCGGTGATCTGCTCGAAGACCGTGCGCAGGATCTCGCCGCGCTCGCGCGAGGGCCGCGCGGCCCACTCGGCCTGCACCGCGACGGCCGCGTCCAGCGCGCGCACCGCGTCCTCGGGGGTCGCGTCGGCGACCTGGGTCAGCACCTCCCCCGTGGCCGGATTGTGCACCGGGAAGGTGCCGCCGCCGGTGGCGGGCACCGGCCCGCCGATCCACAGCTGCGTCGGGACGGATTCGAGAACTTCGCGTTCGGACACCATGAGGCCAGCGTAGGCCGAGCCGCGGCGGCTCTCACCGAGTCTCCCGGGGTGTTTGCCGTGCGCGCCGGTGGGGCGGTGAGTAACCTCGGCGGACGTGAGCAGCGACATCACCGCGACGGCGGCCTGGCGGAAACTGCACGAGCACTTCGACGGGATCGCGGGGCGCCATCTCAGGGAGCTCTTCGCCGACGATCCGTCCCGTGGCCGTGCCATGACAATCGACGTGGCGGACCTGCACATCGACTTCAGCAAGCATCGCGTCAACCGGGAAACCCTGCACCTGCTCGTCGAATTGGCGCGCGAGGCCGGGGTGCCCGAGCGCAGGGACGCGATGTACCGCGGCGAGCACATCAACACCTCGGAGGACCGCGCGGTCGCGCACATCGCGCTGCGCCTGCCCGCGGGCGCGTCGCTGATCGTCGACGGGGCCGACGCGGGCGCCGAGGTGCACGAGGTGCTGCGGCGGATGGGCGAGTTCACCGACGCGCTGCGCTCCGGCGACTGGCGCGGCGCCACCGGCGAACGCATCAGCACCGTGGTGAACATCGGCATCGGCGGTTCCGATCTCGGACCGGTGATGGTCTGCCAGGCCCTGCGGCACTACGCCGACGCGGGCCTCGGCGCCCGGTTCGTCTCCAATGTCGATCCGGCCGATCTGGTGGCGAAACTCGACGGACTCGACCCTGCGACAACACTGTTCATCGTCGCCTCCAAGACTTTCTCCACGCTGGAGACGCTGACCAACGCGACCGCCGCCCGGCGCTGGCTGGTCGACGCGCTCGGCGAGGACGCCGTCGCCAAGCACTTCGTCGCCGTCTCGACCAATGCCGAGAAGGTGGCCGAGTTCGGCATCGACACCGCCAACATGTTCGGCTTCTGGGACTGGGTGGGCGGGCGCTACTCGGTGGATTCCGCGATCGGTCTCGCGGTGATGGCGACCATCGGCAAGGAGCGTTTCGCCGAGTTCCTGGCGGGCATGCACGCGGTGGACGAGCACTTCGCGAACGCGCCGCTGGAGGCGAACGCGCCGGTGCTGCTCGGCCTGCTCGGCGTCTGGTACTCGAACTTCTTCGGCGCGGAATCCCGTGCGGTGCTGCCCTATTCGAACGATCTGGCCCGTTTCCCGGCCTATCTGCAGCAGCTGACGATGGAGTCGAACGGCAAGTCGGTGCGCGCCGACGGCAGCCCGGTGAGCACCTCCACCGGCGAAATCTTCTGGGGCGAACCGGGAACCAACGGCCAGCACGCGTTTTATCAACTGCTGCACCAAGGTACGCGGCTGATCCCGGCGGACTTCATCGGATTCGCCCGCCCCACCGACGATCTGCCCACCCGCGACGGCACCGGCAGCATGCACGACCTGCTGATGAGCAACCTGTTCGCGCAGACCAAGGTGCTCGCGTTCGGCAAGACGGCCGAGGAGATCGCCGCCGAGGGCACCGACCCGAAGGTGGTGCCGCACAAGGTGATGCCGGGCAACCGGCCGAGCACCACCATCCTCGCGCCGCAACTCACCCCGTCGGTCGTCGGCCAGTTGATCGCCCTCTACGAACACCAGGTGTTCGTCGAAGGCACCATCTGGGGCGTCGACAGCTTCGACCAGTGGGGCGTCGAACTCGGCAAGCAGCAGGCGCTGGCGCTGGCACCGTTGCTGACCTCAGCGGAAGAACCCGAACCGCAAGGAGATTCGTCCACCGACGCGCTCATTCGCTGGTATCGCGCCAAGAAGCAGGCCTGACGCTCAGCGCCACACCTCGTAGCGTCCGCCGCGTTGGCGCAGTATCAGATCGGCACGGAACTTGGTGGTGTCGATCAGGTCGGCGTTGTGTAGGTCGCTGTCGTGCACCTTGGCTTCGGCGGCCGCGGCGGTGCGGCCGCCGCGAATGTGGCGGCGCAGCAACCGTTGCTCGAGCAGCGCCCGCGGTGCGTCGAGGTACCAGCATTCGTCGAGCAGCTTGCGTACCGCCGACCATTCCCGGTCCCCGACATCGTCGAGCAACAGGTAGTTCCCCTCGGTGACCACGATCGTCTGCCGTTCGAAGACGATGCCCGCCGGGATCGGATCACCCACTGTGCGATCGAAGACCGGCCACGGCACCGGCTCGCCGACCGGGGCATCGCGGAGCCTGCGCAGATTCGCCACGAAGGCCACGGTATCGAAAGTGTCCGGTTCGCCTTTGCGGGCAAGGTTTCCCGCGGCCCGCAGGACCTCGTCGGTCAGGTGATAACCGTCCATCGGCGCTATTTCCGCCACCGGCGCATCGGCATTCAACGCTTTGCGCAGCCGAACCGACAGGGTGGACTTGCCCGCTCCCGGTGGCCCGACAATGCCGAGCAGATACCGGCTACCGCGCCCCGCCGCGTGCTCACGCACCCGTTGTACGAGCGCGCTCAACGACGTTTCGGCATACGCCCTGTCCACCACAGTCACCCTACCGAGTGAATTCCGTAGTCCGGCCCGAGCAAAACAAAAGGACATCTCACCGAGCCCTTGCCGGGCCCGGTGAGATGTCCGATTTCTACCGGGAGTTGTTCCTAGGTACGGGCCGCCTGTTGCGGCAGCTTGGTGGCCTTGGTGGCATTTGCCACCTGGACACAATCAGCAGCCGTGGTGCCGGCAGTTCCGTTGCGGACATTGGTATTGCACGCGTTCTTCAGCGCGGTGGACAATGCCGCGTAGTTGGAACTCGACGTGAGCAGTGTCTGGGTGGTCCAGTACAGCGCCGCGGTCTTCTCCAGGCCGATCGCGGTGACGTTGACGCTGTTGAGGCTGCCGCCGTCGACCATCAGCTGCGCGGTCTTGTTGCCGACGCCGCTGTTGATGTGCACGCCGCCGCTGTCACCGGTGCCGGTGTACCAGTAGCGACCCCGGTACGTGTCGGGATCCTGGTAGGCGTTCGGGTTCTTCATGTCGCGGATCACGCCGATCGAGCTGCAGGCGCCGAGCTTCCACCGGTTGGCGGCGGTGTTGCACGGGTTGCTGGTGTTCACCAGGAAGGTGAGCTCGCCGAAGATGTCGGACATGGACTCGTTGATCGCACCGGGCTCGTTGCGGTAGACGAGGCCGTTGGTGTGCTGGGTCACGCCGTGGGTGAGTTCATGGCCGGTGATGTCCTCGGTGGTGAGACCCGAACCGTAGGCCATGTAGCTGCCGGACCAGAAGGCGTTCTGGTACGGGCACGCGGTGGTGGTGCAGAGCCGGACCGTGGCGCGCAGCGCCTTACCCTTGCCGTCCCCGGTGTCGGAGCCGATCAGGTTGGTCAGGTTCGCCAGCTTGGTGTACTTGGCGTAGAAGGCCTCGGTGTTGCCCAGGTAGGTGTAGATGTCGTCGACATCCTTGATACCGACCGGTGCCTGGCCCTCGGACCTGGTGGAACGCAGCGTTCCGGTGCCGCAGCCCGCCCGGTTGGGGTCGATGCGCCGGTTCGCGTTGTCGCACACCACCCGGTTGAGGTGCTTGGTCTCACTCCAGCTGTCGAGCACCTTGTTGGTGCTGTTGGCGTCGACGAAGACGATCCACTTGGCGGGCTCGCCCTTCTTGTCGTCGCTGGCGCCGTTGATCTCGACCTTGAACGCCGGGACCGCGACACCCTGCGCCTCGCCCTTGGCGGCCAGCTTCGCGTCGTACCAGAAGGCCTTCGTGTCGTCCACGGCCAACTTGTCCGGCGCCGTCTTGCTCTGCTCGGCCACCTTCTTCAGCGCGGTGGCCTGGATCTGCGCGGTCGGCGTCGTCGTGGTGAACTTGCCCTTCGACTTCTTCGCCAGCGCGCCGGTCACCGAGATGAGGGCACCGTCGGCGGTCAGCGACTGCGCCGCCGATGCGCCGAACACCTGCACCTTGTCGATCTCCTGACGCAGCCGGACCGTGGACCCCTCACCAACCTGGAACACGGACTCGACCACCAGGTCGCCAGCGGTTTCGCCATTTCCGCTGAGCGCCTTGTGCACACCGGGCGCGTGCGCCTGTGCGGCGGCGGGCGCTTCGGCAGGCGTGCCCGACGGCGCCGGAACCAGATCCTTGGGCACCACCTGCTGGACGGCGCCTTCGGAATCGGTCGTTACTTCTTTCGGGACCGCGGACAGATCGGAACCCGCCGGCGCGGATGGACTCACCGGCGGCGCGCCACCGGCCGGGCCTGGCGCGAACATCATTGCCGCAACAGCAATTAACGCGAGGGCGGAATTTCGTCCCGCCCGTATATGTGTGGGTTTCATGACCAAGTAGAACCACATACCGGCGGTCAACTCGACTGGAGACGAGACTGGGGAAAACGATAGCTGGGCTGGGAATCTTCGGGCTATCGACCGGCGGGGGACGCCATTTGTTATGCGCGAATATCTTTGACGGCTATTGATATTGGACGGCGTATCACCATTCCGCTGCGCCCTACCGGCTCGGGCAATTGCCCGAGCCGGTAACCCGGGATACGAGACCGAAACCTAAAGCACTCAGCGAGAACAGGTTTCATCGCACCCCCTAGTGCAGGTACGAATCGGTACCCCGGTTAAAGATCAACAACATCTCGTATTGGTTCGCCAGAACTACTGGTGCCCAATCTCTTCGGATGTTCCGAGGTGCGGGTACCGACTCAGACCAACGCGCGCTCCAGGATGGCCCCGGTGTCCACGCCGGTCGGCAGCGTACCGAAGGCAATGCCCCAATCGTCGCCGAGCCGGCTGGCACAGAAGGCGTCCGCGACGGCCGGGTGCCCGTGCCGCACCAACTGCGCGCCTTGCAACACCAGGGCCATGAGCTCGACCACGCGGCGGGCGCGATATTCGATGTCGCTCAGATCGGCGAGCTCCTTGCCGACCCGGGCGATGGCGTCGTCGAGCCGCGGGTTCGCACCGCGCGCCAGCGAGACCTCGGCGAAGTAGGCCTCGACGGTCTCCGGCTGACGACCCATGGCGCGCAACGCATCCAGCGCCGCGACATTGCCGGAGCCTTCCCAGATGGACATAAGCGGCGCCTCACGGTAGAGCCGCGGCATCCCCGATTCCTCGGCATAACCGTTGCCGCCGAAGCACTCCAGTGCCTCGGCCGCATGCGAGGGTGCGCGCTTGCATACCCAATATTTGGTGACCGCCAAAGCGATTCGGCGCAGCGCCGCCTCGGCCGGGTCGCTGGTCGCCCGGTCGGTGGCCCCGGCGAGTCGCATCATCACCGTGGTCGCGGCGTCGGACTCGATCACCAAGTCCGCCAGCACATTACGCATGGCTGGCTGATCTATCAGCTTGGCGCCGAATGCTTCTCGGTGCCTGGCGTGGTGCGCGGCGAACACCACCCCGGTCCGCATGCCGGTCGCCGAACCGATCACACAGTCCAGCCTGGTCATGTTCACCATCTCGATGATGGTCTTGACCCCGGCGCCCTCCGCGCCGACCAGCCAGCCGGTGGCGTTCTCGTATTCGATCTCCGAGGACGCGTTGGACTTGTTGCCGAGCTTGTCCTTGAGCCGTTGGATGCGAAGGGGATTGCGCGTGCCGTCCGGCAGCACCCTGGTCAGCAGGAAACAGGACAGGCCACCGGGCGCCTGGGCCAGCGTGAGGAACATGTCCGACATCGGGGCCGAGGTGAACCACTTGTGCCCGACGATCCGGTACGAGCCGTCGGGTTGCGGTGTCGCCGTGGTGGTGTTGGCGCGCACGTCCGAGCCGCCCTGCTTCTCGGTCATCGACATGCCCGCGATGAGACCGGCTTTCGACGACGGCTCACGCAAGCCGAAGTCGTAGACCCGGGACCCGAGCAGCGGTTCGTATTTCGCCGACAGTTCCTTGTTGTGCCGCAGCGCGGGCACCACGGCGTAGGTCATCGAGATGGGGCACATGTGCCCGGCGTCGGCGGCGCCCCAGGTGTAGAACTTCGCCGCCCGGGCGACGTGCGCACCGGGTCGCTCGTCCAGCCACGGCGCGCCGTGCAGCCCATGCGACACAGCGACATTCATCAGGTCGTGCCAGTGCGGATGGAACTCCACCTCGTCGACCCGGTGGCCGTAGCGGTCGTGCGTGTGCAGCACCGGCGGGTACTCGTTGGCCAGCAGCCCCCACTCCTGCGCCTCGACACCGCCTGCGAGCACACCGAGTTCGCGCACCTCGGCCTCGGCCCAGCCCGCGCCCTCGCGGTGCAGGCCCTCGAGCAGCGCCGGATTTCGCGAGACATCGAAGGGCGCGATGTCGGGCACCTGGTTGAAGACTTCATGCGTCTGCATCGGACACTCCTGATTCCTGCCGAGCGACCGCACCGCTCGGCGCCGCGCGCACGCCGAGTGCGCGTAGTGCGAAGGTAATGAGTTCGGGGACAACGGATTCCCCGTGTGGTGCGGCCGCGAGCGGACCGACCAGCACCTCGCCGATCGCGCCGACCAGCGCGGCCGCACTGGTCCTGGCGTCCTGCGCGGGCAGCTCGCCGCGCGAAACACCGTCCGCGACAGCCGATTCGAATGCCTCGGCAAAGGCGCGGCGGAAGTGCAGCCGCTCGGTGTCGACGACGGTATCGACGGGCTCGACGAGCAGCACATAGGCGAGTTTCGGATTCTTCAGCGCACGCCCGGCAAACGTCTCCACCGCGGCGCTCACCCGCTCCACGGCGGTGCCGGTGGCACTGGCCGCGACCACCGCGGCCACTTCACCGGCCACCACCTTGCGGAATACCGCGGTGACCAGATCCGCCTTGCCCGCGAAGTTCTTGTACACGGTGCCGGTGGCCACGCCCGCCTCCGCCGCGACCGCCGCCATGGACATCCCGGCATAGCCCGACTCGGCCAGCACCTTGGTCGCGGCCTGCACGATCAGCCCCGCCTGCGCGTCCAGGCGGGCCTGCACGGCGGGGGTTCTGCGGTAGGCCACACAAGAAGTGAACCATGGATTCATTTCTTGCCACAAGAGGGGTTTTACGGCGTATGGTCGGATCGTGATCGAGCGGAACGAACGAAACAACGAGGTGGCGTCGTGACTGTACGAATCGAGCGCAAGGGTCCGGTGACCACCGTGATCCTGCACCGTCCCGAAGCGCGCAACGCGGTCGACGGGCCGACCGCCGCGGCGCTGGCCGCTGCCTTCCGGGAGTTCGACGCCGATCCCGACGCCGCGGTGGCGGTGCTCTGGGGGGACGGCGGCACCTTCTGCGCGGGCGCCGACCTCAAGGGACTCGGCACCGAACGGTCCAACGTGGCCACCGAGGACGGCGACGGACCGATGGGGCCCACCAGGATGCGGCTGTCCAAGCCGGTGATCGCCGCCGTCTCCGGTTACGCCGTCGCGGGCGGGCTGGAGCTCGCGCTGTGGTGCGATCTGCGAGTTGCCGAGCAGGACAGTGTCTTCGGCGTGTTCTGTCGCCGCTGGGGTGTGCCGCTCATCGACGGCGGCACGCTGCGCCTGCCGCGGATCGTCGGCACCGGGCCCGCCATGGACATGGTGCTCACCGGCCGTCCCGTCGACGCGGCGGAGGCGCTGCGGATCGGCCTGGCGAACCGCGTGGTCCCGACGGGCGAGGCCCGCAGTGCCGCCGAGCAACTCGCCGCCGAACTCGCCGCACTGCCGCAGGCCTGCCTGCGCTCGGACCGGATGTCGCTGCTCGAGCAGGACGGGATGGACGAGGAGACCGCGCTGCGCAACGAGTTTCGGCACGGCATGACCACATTGGCCAACGGTGCGCTCGAAGGGGCGCAGCGCTTCGCCGCCGGTGCGGGGCGCCACGGCGCGCAGGCGTAGGTTTTCCGGCACGAGCGAGAGCGAGGTGTTGCGGTGCGCCCGATGGGCCGGTTGAGCGTCGTCGACGAGATCTTTCTGCGTACCCATCGCGGCCTCGGCACTCCCATTGCGCTGCAAGGCTTGTGGCGCACGGCCGACCGCATCGATCCCGAGTTGCTGCGCGGGGTGCACGCGGCGCTGCGCACCGGGCCGTTGGGGCGGCGGGTGATTCGGCCGCGGGTGCCCGGCGCCCGCCGCGGCTGGCAGCCGAATACGCGCGCGCATCCATTGGTCCTCACCGAACAACCGCTGGCCGTGAGCGCTCTGCTGGAGTGGGCCGACGCGCAGGGCACTGATCTCGATCCGGAGTTCGGATCCGGCTGGCGGCTGTCCGCCGTCGCGCTGGATGACGGCGGTTCCCTTGTCTCCCTGACTTGTTCGCATGCGCTCGCCGACGGTCGAGCACTCGTGCACGCGGTGGATGATGCTCTCGGCGGCGCAGCGTTGACCGCCTCCGCTGCCGCCGAATCGGAGTGGGCCGATGCCCGCCGTCAGTGGTCGATCGTGCTGCGCGGCACGGGACGGGCGTTGCGCAAAGGAATTCCGGAACGACCGCATCACCAGCCAGTCAGCGATACCCGCATCCCGCCCGGCACGCAGACACCCGGCGCGATATTTCAGTGTGCCGTATCGGACTGGGAGCGGGCGGCCACCGCACGGGACGGCACCGCCAACAGCCTGTTCATCGCCCTGGTCGCGAACATGCTGTGGGCCAGTGGCTTTCCGCGAGAGACGATCGATGCGAGCCTTCCGGTCGACACCCGCGACGAACCGCGCGTCGACAACGACCTCGCGATGACCGACATCACCATCGACCGCGCCGATACCCCGGCAACGATTCGCGAGAAGTCCCGGGCCGCCTACGAGCGCCGCATGACCAGCCCCGGCCGCATGCCGGAGGAGCTACTGCAGGTGATCCCCGACCCGTGGGCCTACGCGTTGTCCAAGGGTGCCGGCGAGCGAGACATCCTGTGCTCCAACATCGGCACGTTGCCCACCAGCCTGCGCATGCTCGGACCGCACCGCTGCCTCGGCGTCGCCGCCCGCGCCATCCACCCCGGCCTGACCGCCGCGCAATGGCCGAGGACGCGCCTGTCCGGCTATCTCTGCCGCATCGCCGACGACTATAACCTGTCCCTGGTCGGCCTCGACCCGACCCATATCGAATCCGCCACTGCGCTGGCCGATCTGGGGCAGCAGACCCTGTCATCGTTCGGGCTGTCCGCGCACAGGTGGTGAGTGGCCTTCACTCCGTCGCGTCGAGATCGCAAGCCGTGAGCGCGGCGGCGAACAGTTGTGCGTGATCGGGACGATTGGGGTCGTAACCGGTGACCGTGGCGATCCGGTTGAGACGGTAGTTGAGCGTATTGCGGTGCACGACAAGCGCGGCCGCCGCCTGCTGCCGGTTGTAGTCATTCGCGAGCAGCGCCCGCAGTGCGTCCAGCAAGTGTGGCTGGTCACGGAGCGGATCGAGCAGGGTGAGCAGCCAGGTACGCGCCGGGCCAGGGCGGGCGAGCTGATACTGCAACGCCAGATCCGCCATCCGGTACACCGCGGCGGGACGGCCGAGTTGGAATGCGAGCCTGGCTATCTCGCCCGCCTCCTCCACTGCGGCAGGTATCCCGTCGACGCTCGCGGCGTGCGCGAGTCCGGCGACCGCCCGCGCACCGATGCCCTGCGCGACGCGGGTAACGAAAGTGTCCAGCGCGGTGGCTGATTCGCCCTCGGCGACCGGCACCAGCAGCACGCCGCCGCCGCGTTCGACGGTGCTCAGCGCGCGACCGGACACCGCATCGATCTCACTCTGCACAATGCGCAGCACCGGCCGGGTCCCGCCCGTCGCCGGTTCGGCCACCCGGAACACGAGCACCTGGAACCCGCCGTCCAGCGAGATACCGAACCGCTCGGCCAGCAGATCGGCGGGTGTGCCGTGCACCAATGCTTGCGCCACAGCGCGTTTGGCCTCGCGCTGCTCCCAGTGCAGATCCTGCCGCTCCCGCAGATAGGCGCCCGCTACCCCGGGTGTCACGGCGCCGAGGTAGCCGAGCACATAGGGCACCGCGGCCAGTAGTTGTTCGCGCTGCTCCGGCGTCGTCGCCGTGGCGGCCACCGAGTTCCACGCGGCGACCGCGCCGTGGTGATACACCGAAAGCACGGTGTCGAGCGGGATCCCGTCCCTGGCGCGGCGCACCGCGACAGCGATCAGCTCCGACAGTTCGTCCGCGCGCGGTGTCCGCCGTTCGGCCAGCGAGCGCAGGAACAGCCGCAGATTCGCCTCGGCGGCCCGCGGCAGATCCCGCCCGATCATCTCGGCGGACAACTCCCGATACGAGGGCACCTCGCCGAGCACCCCCGCGAGCACATCCCGGGCGACCGCGGGCAGCACGTCCCATACCTGGCCGGATAGGTCGTCCAGCGCAGCGGGATCAGGGGCAGCGGTCATCCGCACATTGTTTGCACAGACAAACCGGTCCGCACAATAGGCAGTTCCGGACAACGTCTTCAGTGCACGGGGCCAAGCCCGTATCCCGTCCGATGCACAAAGAGCGGCCCCCTTTCCGTGGCATCCACACGGTGACGCAGGCCACATCGCCCTGCGACGGTGTATCGACCAGCAACGCGCACCGCAGGAGGGCCGATGGGACGACGTCCGTGGCACCGTGTCATCACCACCGCGACGGTGGTCGGCCTGCTGCTGTCGCCGGCCACCCGCGCGGTCGCCGAACCACTGGACAGTGGCGCAGTCCGCATCGAGCCGACCCCCGCGCTCACCCTGCCGCCCGAACTCGACGAGTTCTACCGGCCCGCCGCGGGCGTCGTCGCGGCCGCCGGGCCGGGACAGGTGTTGCGGGCGCGCACCATCACCCCTGCGTATTTCGGCTTCGCCCAGCTGAATATCGATGCCTGGCAACTGCTGTACCGCACCACCAACAGTTTCGGCGAGGCCATCGCCACGGTCACCACCGTGCTGAAGCCGCGCGGCCCGGCGCCCGACGGCGGCCGCAAGCTGCTGTCGTATCAGATCGCCGAGGACAGCGCCGCGCAGTACTGCGCGCCGTCCTATGTCGTGCAATCCGGTTCCATCCCTGTCGATTACATCAACGCCGC
Organism: Nocardia ninae NBRC 108245; assembly: GCF_007990755.1. Classification (GTDB taxonomy): domain Bacteria; phylum Actinomycetota; class Actinomycetes; order Mycobacteriales; family Mycobacteriaceae; genus Nocardia; species Nocardia ninae. The sequence continues at coordinate 22,636 of NZ_BJXA01000103.1, forward strand.
CGAGATACTGGTCCCGATCGCGGCAGGCATCGGACAGGGCTGGACGGTGGCGCTGCCCGACTACGAAGGGCCCAATTCCGCCTACGGAGCGTCGCTGCTGAGTGCGCAGACCACGTTGGACGGCATCCGTGCGGTGCAGAGTTTCGCGCCCGCGCAACTGTCCGGCGTGCAGACCCCGACGGCGCTGTGGGGCTACTCCGGCGGCACCATACCCAGCTCGTTCGCCGCGGAGCTGAAGCAGCATTACGCGCCGGAGCTGAACATCGTCGGCATCGCGGCGGGCGGTGTCGCCGCGGCCGATTTCCCGGAGGCACTGCGGCACAACAACAACGGCGCCTTCACCGGCCTGCTCACGGGCGTGCTCGCCGGCTTCGCGAACGAGTATCCGGAGTTCCGGCAACTCATCCGGGAACGCGTCGATCCGATCGGACAGCTCTTGATCGGTTCGAAGCTCGTCCTCTGCCATTCCATGGGTTCGGCGATCGTGCCGTTCTACAACTTCTTCGGCGCATTCCACGGCGGTGACCCGCTCGGGCACCCCGTCGTCCAGCGGATCATCGCGGAAAACTCACTGGGCCAACGGACTCCGTCGGTGCCGGTGTACATCTATCACGCGCAGTACGACGAGATCCTGCCCAACTCGGGGGTCGATCGCCTGGTGCAGAAATACTGCGCCGAGGGTGCACCGAGCGTCACCTACGTGCGAGAACTCCTGGCAGAGCACATGTCCGGCGTCGCCACCCATCTCCCCGGCGCCTTCCACTGGCTGCGCGATCGACTGAACGGCGGTCCCGCCCAGCCGGGTTGCGCCATCAGCAGCCCGACCACCATCGTGACCGATCCCGAGTTCGCCCAGGCGGCGATGGAACTGCTGCCCACCGCGGTTCATGCCCTGCTCGGCCATGCCATCGGCACCGGCGGGTAGCGCCCGCCGGTGCCGTGCTCACCGCACCGGCACGAGACTGGGTTCGGTGCGGTCGAGGACATCGGCGGGTACCGGGAGACCCGGCTCGAGGTCGGCCGAGTCGATCGGCTCGCCCCACACCTGACGCACCGGCAGCACACCCGCCCACACCCCGCCGTTCTCGATGTCGCCCGGGTCGTCGTTGGGGCCACCGGCCCGGATCTTCACCGAGGCTTCGGTGAGGTCCAGCGCGAGCACCATGGTGGCGGCCAACTCCTTCTTGCTCGGCGAGCGCACCCGTGACCAGGCGCCCGGCGCGGCGTGTTCGGTGATCACCTGGAGCGCGTGCAGCCGCTCGGCGGGGTCGGTGAGCTCGCTCGCGCGGCCGTGCACCACCGCCGAGCGGAAGTTCATCGAGAAGTGCATCGCCGAACGGGCATAGACGATCCCGTCGACCAGGGTGACCGCGACCGAGATGTCCCCGGCCAGGGCCGCGCGCAGATTGCCCGCACCCGTCGAACCGTGCAGATAGAGCGTGTCACCGTCGCGTCCGTAGATGGTGGGGAGCACGACCGGCCCGGCACCGAGCAGCACGCCGAGGTGGCAGATCAGACCGGCGTCGAGGACCGCGTCCAGGTCCGCGCGTTCGCTGCGTGCTCGCTCTTTCGACCGGGTGAGGGTGCTGCGCGGCGTCGGCGAGAGCGGGGTGCGGGATTCGGCTGATCGCGTCATATGACCAGCATCGGCGCCGAAGTGGCATTATCAAAGTGCCAATTCAGCGAAATTCGGCCAGTCCAATCAGGAGGTGATCGGTGCTCGACGAACTTCCCCTTCAGCTCGACCGCGCGCTGCCGGAACCGCTGTCGGTGCAGGTCGCCGACGGATTACGGGCCGCGGCGAGCAATGGTTTGCTGCGTGGCGGCGACCGGTTGCCGTCGTCCCGGTCATTGGCCGAACGGCTCGGCGTCAGCCGCACCGTGGTCGCCGCCGCCTTCGACCAGCTGCACGCCGAGGGCTGGATCAGCGGCAAACGCGGTTCGGGCACCTACCTGACCACCGCGCCGCCCGCCGCACCCCGACGCGCACTGCCTGCCGACGGCGCGGGTGACGATCCGGCGCTGCTCGATCTGCAACCCGGCGCGCCGTGCTCCGACGCCATCGACCGCCCGGCCTGGCGCCGCGCCTGGCGGGCCGCCGCCGACCTCTCTCCGCTGGTGCGCAAAGACCGTGCGGGCGAGCCCGATTTCCGCGCGACGATCGTCGAGCACCTGCTGCGCCATCGCGGTCTCGGCGCGGGCAGCGACACGGCGGTGCTCGCGACGGCCGGAACCAGTTCCGCGGTAGGCGAACTCGCCGCCGCCCTGCTTGCGCCGGGCGACGCCGTCGCGATGGAAGACCCCGGATACAGCCGGGCCGCAGGCGCTTTCGCGGCGGCCGGGGTCCGCGTCCTGCCCGTGCCGGTGGACGCGCACGGCCTGCGCGTCGACCTGCTGCCGCCGAACATCAAAGCCGTGTATTGCACTCCGGCACACCAGTTTCCGCTCGGCGCCCGGCTGCCCGCGGCCCGCCGGGTCGAGCTGGTCGAGCACGCCCGCCGCGCCGGCCTGCTGATCATCGAGGACGACTACGACGGCGAACTGCGGTACGACACCGCCCCGTTGCCGTTGCTGGCGGCGATGGCGCCGGACGTGGTGGTGCATCTCGGCACCACGAGCAAGATCCTCTCGCCGAGCCTCGGCGTCGGCTGGCTGGTCGCCACGCCACGGATCGCCGATGCCGTTGTCGCGCATCGGCATCGCACCGGAACCAGCCCGAGTCCGGCGGGCCAGCAGGTGTTCGTCGCGCTCGCCGCCCACGGCGACCTGGCCAGACATCTGCGCCGACTACGCCGCGAGCTGCCACCACGCCGTGCGCTGATGGTCACCGAGCTGCGGCGCCACGGCCTCGACGTGCTCGGCGACGACGCGGGCTCGCACGTGGTGGTGCCGCTCGCCTCGGCCGAGGCGGAGCAGCGGGCCGTGGCTACGGCCCGGGCGCGCGGTGTCGCGCTCGATCCCCTGTCTCGCTATCACCTGAGCGCACAGCGTCACCACTTCGGCATCACCCTCGGCTACACCGCGCTGTCCTGGTCCGACCTGGCCAGGGCCGTGCCGATCGCCGCCGCGTGTCTGACACAGCCGTAGCATGGTCCGCATGACCGAACAGGACGTGTTGGCCCGCATCAAGGCATTGGTCGACCAGGAGCACGAACTGCGCGCGCAGGCCGCCAAGGGCGAGTTGGACCCGCAGGCCGAACGCAGGCAACTCGCCGAGCTCGAGGTGATGCTGGATCAGGCGTGGGACCTGCTGCGCCACCGCAGGGCGCGGATCGACCAGGGTGAGTCGCCCGACGGCGCCGAGCAGAGCTCCGCCGCCCAGGTCGAGGGTTACCTGCAATAACGATGCCGAGTACACCTGCCGAATACGACGTCATCGTGATCGGTGGTGGCCCGGCCGGTGAGAATGCCGCCGCCTACGCCATCGCCGGGAGCGATCGCACCGCCGCGATCGTGGAACGCGAACTCGTCGGCGGCGAATGTTCCTACTGGGCCTGCATTCCGAGCAAGGCCCTGCTGCGGCCCGGCCATCAGCTCGCGGCGGCGCAGGCCATGGACGGCATCACCGCCTCCGGCCTCGACGTCGAGGCGGTGCTGCGGCGGCGCGACTCCTTCGTCAGCGGCCTCGACGACACCTCGCAGGTCGATTGGGCCCGCGACCACCGCATCGAGGTCATCCGCGGCACCGGTCGGCTGGTCGGCGTGCGGCAGGTCGAGGTCGGCGGGCAGGTGCTGCGCGCCAGGCACGCGGTGGTGCTGGCCACCGGCACCCGGGCGAGCGTCCCGGACGTGCCCGGCCTGCGCGACGCGCTGCCATGGATCTCCCGCGACGCCACGAACTTGCATGAGGTCCCCGGCCGCGTGGTGATCATCGGCGGCGGCGTGGTCGCCTGCGAGGCCGCG
>NZ_BJXA01000104.1 GCF_007990755.1 Nocardia ninae NBRC 108245
GCGCGGCTGCCCACCGGCGGGCGCGCCGTCGCGTGCGCCACGACTACGGGCCTGACCGGCAGGCGCGCTGTAGCGACGATCGCCACCACCACGACGGTTGCGGTTGCCCTGCCCTTCGGAGGTCGACGCCACGGGCATCGCACTCGGCGCGACCCGCGGTGCCACGGTACCGACCAGCGCCGTCACCGGTGCGGCGTCCGCGGTCACCCGCTGCGAGGCGACATTGATGTTCGCCTTGCGCAGCAGTGCCGCGACATCGCGGCGCTGCTCGGGCAGCACGACGGTGACGACGTCACCGGAGCTGCCCGCGCGGGCGGTGCGCCCGGAGCGGTGCAGGTAAGCCTTGTGCTCGGCGGGCGGATCGACGTGCACGACCAGCTCGACATCGTCGACATGCACGCCGCGCGCCGCGATATCGGTCGCGACGAGTACGCGGGCCGAGCCGTTGGTGAAGGCGGCCAGGTTGCGGTCGCGGGCCACCTGCGAGAGGTTGCCGTGCAGGTCCGTCGCGGGAATCCCCACGGTGGTGAGCTGCTTGGCCAGCTTGCGGGCCTGGTGCTTGGTGCGCATGAACAGGATCCGGCGGCCGGAGCCCGCGGCCAGCGTCTCCACCAGGATCCGCTTGGCCTCGACGCCGCCGACCTCGAAGACGTGGTGGGTCATCGCGGGCACCGGCGAGTCCGCCGTGTCGACCGAGTGCGTGGCCGGGTTGCGCATGAACTGCTTGACCAGCTTGTTGACGCCGTTGTCCAGCGTCGCGGAGAACAGTAGCCGCTGGCCGCCGCTCGGGGTCGAGGCGAGGATGCGGGTCACCGCGGGCAGGAAGCCGAGGTCGGCCATGTGGTCGGCCTCGTCCAGCACGGTGATCTGCACGTCCTGCAGCGACACCAGACGCTGACGCATCAGGTCTTCGAGCCGGCCGGGGCAGGCGACGACGATGTCGACGCCGGTCGAGAAGGCCTTGGCCTGCCGGTGCTGGGAGACGCCACCCATGATGGTCGTCACCTTCAGTCCCGCGGCGGTGGCCATCGGCTCGAGCGCGGCGGCGATCTGGGTGGCCAGCTCACGGGTCGGGGCGAGGATCAGGCCGCGGGGACGGCGGCCCGGCTTGCGGTCGCCACCGGCGAGGCGGTCGACCATCGGGATGGAGAAGGCCAGCGTCTTGCCGCTACCCGTCTTGCCGCGGGCGAGCACGTCGCGACCGGCCAGGGTGTCGGGCAGGGTGGCCGCCTGAATCGGGAACGGAGCGGTGATACCGCTCGCCGTCAGGGCGCCGACCAGCTTCGCGCCGACGCCGAGAGCGGCGAAGGACGTGGTGGCGGCAGAGTTCGAAGAAGGATTCGTCATATGAGGTGGGTGTGCCTTCCAGGCATCGGGGTGTACCCCAGCGCTGCGCAGGACTATCGTCCGTGCGTTCGGTGTTATGACACCCAGCTGAGGCGCCGACGCGAAAGGTAAGACATCCACGACGGATCGAGAGGGAGCGTGAAGATCAACGCTTGCCTCGGGTAACTCTACCGCAACCTCGAGTATTCCTCGACGCCAGGTTGCCAGTGGGTTACGTCACTCGTCGCCCGGGCGAGGAATGACCGACGGCAGCCCGCCCATCGGTGACCCACCACCTCCGCGCCTCGAACGAAAACCGCCCCCTGCCAAAACAGGGGGCGGCCAACGTAGTTCGGTTACTCGCTCGCGAGCGCCCGCCTGCGCACCCGTCGCGCCGCGGCGACCATGTTGCGCAACGACGGCTCCAGCTGCCAGTAGTGCCTGGTCTTGAGCCCACCGTCCGGATTGGCCCATAGTCGTTCCGGCGTAATGGCTTCCGCCGCGGCGGTGAGCAACTTGTCCAGCTCGTCGATGTCCGGGATACGCGCCGAGCGGCTCTCGTACACACCGGGACCGACACCGTGGCTCAGCCCGTGGTCGGTGCCGCTGTCCGCCTTGAGCGCCTTGACCACCCAGTCGATCGAGCGGGTGGCCACGATCGCGGTGACGTCGCAGTCGAGTTCCTCGATCGCCTCGACCACCTCGGCGCGGCCGGAATAGCCGATGTGCGTGTGGATCTGGGTCTCCGGCTTCACCCCGGAGGTGGCCAGCCGGAACGCGCCGACCGCCCAGCGCAGGTACTCCGCCCGCCCCTCGGGCCGCAGCGGCAGCATCTCCCGCAGCGCGGGCTCGTCGACCTGGATGATCGCGATCCCCGCCCGCTCCAGGTCCACCACCTCGTCCCGGATGGCCAGGGCCACCTGGTCCGCGGTCTCGTGCAGCGGCAGGTCCTGCCGGACGAACGAGCGCGCGAGCATGGTGACCGGGCCGGTGACCATGCCCTTGACCGGCTTGTCGGTCAACGATTGGGCGTAGCTGATCCACTCCACCGACATCGGCGCGGGCCGCGACACATCGCCGTAGAGGATCGGCGGTCGCACGCAGCGCGATCCGTACACCTGGACCCAGCCGAAGTGGGTGGTCGCGAAGCCGTCGAGCAGCTCGGCGAAGTACTGGATCATGTCGTTGCGCTCGTGCTCGCCGTGCACCAGCACGTCGAGCCCGATGTCCTCCTGCAGCCGGATGGTCGCCTCGATCTCGGCTTCGATCCGCTTCTTGTAGTCGTCGAAGGACAGCCGGCCCTGGCCCAGTTCGTAGCGGGCCTGCCGAATCTTGTTGGTCTGCGGGAAGGAGCCGAGCGTGGTGGCAGGCACCGGCGGCAGGTTCAGCTTGGCCTGCTGGGCCTCCCGGCGCACCGCGTAGGGCTCGCGCGCCCGCATATCCGGCGTGACCGCGTAAACCCGTTGGCGCACCGCGTGTTTCTGCTTGAAGTGCACCTCGGTCGGCCGCTTGCGCCAGCTGTCCGACGGGCCGTCGGTGAGTGCCTTCGCGAGCGAAACCACCTCGCCCACCTTCTGTTTCGCGAAGGCGAGCCGGTCGGCGACATTACCGAGGATGTCGTACTCGATGAGCAGGTCGTAGGGCACGTGCAGCAGCGTGGTGCCGGTCGAGACGACCAGGTCCGGGCACACCTGCGCGAGCTGGTTGAGGTACTCGAGCGTGACGTAACGGTCGGCACGCCAGACGTTCTGACCGCTGATCACCCCGGCGTACAGACGCTTACGGCGAATGCCCGGGATCTCCGCGAGCTCCTCCGGCCGGATGCGGTAGCTGGCCAGGTCGAGCCCGATGGCCTCGACATTGCTGGCCGCCAGGATCCGCAGCGCCTCGCCGAAATCGCCGTACTGGCCGGTGACGAGCATGCGCGGCCGCAGCGGCGCCTTCGAAAGTCGTTGGTAGGCAGCCTCGAACGCGGCCAGCTCGGCGGGCGTGCGCTCGCTGGTGAAGGCGGGCTCGTCCAGCTGCACGCAGGTGGAGCCGCGCTTGGCCAGGATCTCGAAGAGCTCCTCGTATGCGGGCAGCAGCCGGTCGAGCAGCTTCAGCGTGTCGAACTCGTCCTCGCCGGGGACCTGCCCCGCCTTGGACAGCAGCAACAGCGACACCGGGCCGAGCACCACCGGTCGCAGCTCGATGCCCTGCGTCTTGGCCCGGTCGAATTCGTCGAGCAACGCCTCGGGATGCAGCGAGAATTCGGTGTCGGCATCCAACTCCGGCTGGCGGTAGTGGTAATTGGTGCCGAAGAATCGCACCAACTCCAGTGGTGGCAGATCCGGCCTGCCGCGCGCCATCAGGAAATAGAAGTCCAGCGGATCCATCTCGTCGCGGAACGGCTCGAACCGCTTGGGCACCGCGCCGAACATCAGCGCGTTGTCGAGCACGTGGTCGTAGAACGAGAAGGTATTGCCGGGGACCTGGGTCAACCCGGTGGCGGCGAGTTCGTTGAACTGCCGTTCCTGAATGTCACGGCCCACCGCGAGCAACTCTTCGCGAGGTATCGCACCGCGCCAATAGGCCTCGAGTGCCCGCTTGAGTTCTCGATGCGGCCCGATGCGCGGATAGCCGAGGATGCTCGACCCGTAGCCGTCGGTCACGTTCACCATGAGCGCGCTGCTCCCTTCGATGGCTGTGCGGCGCCCACTACGAAGACTGGACGCCGCACGCTATTGCGCCTGGGTTGAATCGAAACGAGCTCAGGCCCGGTTGTACTGGTAGAAACCGGCGCCGGTCTTCTTGCCGAGCAACCCAGCTTCGACCATACGCATGAGCAGCGGCGGAGCCGAGTACAGCGGCTCCTTGAATTCCTGGTACATCGAGTCGGCGATCGACTTGACCGTGTCCAGGCCGACCAGGTCGGTCAGCGCCAGCGGGCCCATCGGGTGCGCGCAGCCGAGCACCATCGCCTTGTCGACGTCGTCCTTGGTGGCGAAGCCGGACTCGACCATCCGGATGGCCGAGAGCAGGTACGGCACGAGCAGCGCGTTCACCACGAAGCCGGAGCGGTCGGCGGAGCGCACGACCTGCTTGTCCAGCACGTCGCCGGCGAACGCCTCGGCGCGCTTGGACACGGCCTCGCTGGTCTTCAGCGTGGTGACCAGCTCGACCAGCGGCAGCACCGGCACCGGGTTGAAGAAGTGCATGCCGACCACGCGCTCGGGCTGGGTGGTGGCGACGGCGATCTTCATGATCGGAATGGAGGAGGTGTTGGAGGCGAGCACCGCGGACGGGTCGGTGACGACCTTGTCCAGCTCGGCGAAGATGGCGGTCTTCACCTTCTCGTCCTCGAGCACCGCCTCGACCACCAGCTGGCGGTCGGCGAAGTCGTTGAGGTCGGAGGTGAACCGCAGTCGCCAGGCGGCCTGCTCGCGCTCCCGCTCGGTGATCTTGCCGCTGCTGACGCCGCGGTCGAGCGAACGGAGGATGCGGGCCCGACCCGCGGCGGCCAATTCCCTGGTCTGTTCGAAGACGAGCACGTCGACGTGCGCCCTGGCACACACCTCCGCGATTCCGGCACCCATTTGTCCGGCGCCGATGACACCGACGCGTTGAATCTTCTCGCTGCTCACGTCCCGCTCCTGCTGTTGGTCTGGCTAGTCGGTGGCTGGAAGGGGTGTGCTCTGGTGTGAGCGGCCCTTCGATGCTCCAAGGTATAGGGATGCCCTCCCCGCCGGGGCTGTTCGGCGGGGAGGGCGGTACACCCCTACAGGGGGTTATCGGTATTCACGTCGGGAACCTCATTCCCTGGGCGAATCACCAGTGGCTCAGTGGAACTGGCCCTCTTCGGTGGAGCCCTTCAGCGCCGCGGTGGACGTGTTCGGGTCGACCGTGGTGGCGATGGTGTCGAAGTAGCCGGCACCGACCTCACGCTGGTGCTTGATGGCGGTGAAGCCACGCTCGGTGGCGGCCTTGAACTCGCGCTCCTGCAGGTCGACGAAGGCGGTCATGCCCTCGCGGGCGTAGCCGTAGGCCAGGTCGAACATGCCGTAGTTGAGCGAGTGGAAGCCGGCCAGGGTGATGAACTGGAACTTGAAGCCCATCGCGCCGAGCTCACGCTGGAACTTCGCGATGGTCGCGTCGTCCAGGTGCGCCTTCCAGTTGAAGGAGGGCGAGCAGTTGTAGGCCAGCAGCTGGTCCGGGAACTCGCTGCGCACCGACTCGGCGAACTTGCGCGCGACCTCGAGGTCCGGCACGCCGGTCTCCATCCAGATGAGGTCGGCGTAGGGGGCGTAGGCCTTGGCCCGCGCGATGCAGGGCTCGATGCCGTTCTTCACACCGAAGAAGCCCTCGGCGGTGCGGGTGCCGTCCAGGAACTCCCGGTCGCGCTCGTCCACGTCGGAGGTGATCAGGGTGGCGGCCTCGGCGTCGGTGCGGGCGATGATCACCGACGGCACGTCGGCGACGTCGGCGGCCAGGCGCGCGGAGGTCAGGGTGCGGATGTGCTGCTGGGTAGGGATCAGCACCTTGCCACCGAGGTGGCCGCACTTCTTCTCCGAGGCCAGCTGGTCTTCCCAGTGCACACCGGCGGCACCGGCGGCGATCATGGCCTTCTGCAGCTCGTAGGCGTTCAGCGCGCCACCGAAGCCGGCCTCGGCGTCGGCGACGATCGGCGCCAGCCAGTTGCTGACCGAGGTGTCACCCTCGACCTTGGCGATCTCGTCGGCGCGCAGCAGCGCGTTGTTGATGCGGCGCACCACCGACGGCACCGAGTTCGCGGGGTACAGCGACTGGTCCGGGTAGGTATGGCCGGACAGGTTCGCATCACCGGCGACCTGCCAACCGGACAGGTAGATGGCCTTCAGGCCGGCGCGGACCTGCTGAACCGCCTGGTTACCGGTCAGGGCGCCCAGCGAGTTGATGTAGTCCTCGTTGTTCACGAGATCCCAGAGGATCTCCGAACCGCGGCGAGCGAGGGTGGCCTCTTCGACGACGGTGCCCTGGAGCTTCGACACCTGCTCGGCGGTGTAGTTACGGGTGACGCCCTTCCAGCGGGGGTTGGTGTCCCAGTCCTGCTGGATTTCCGCAGCGGTCTTCGGGGTGCCGGCGTTCGACATCTCTGACTCCACTTCCTCGTTTTAAGTCGATTGCCCCACGGCCGAGCGGTGAAACAGCTCGAACTGCTGGAGCGGCAATTTGCAGGCTTGCTAGGCCCATGGGGTGTACTTCCACACGATTGCACAATGCGAAATGGCCGTCTACCTGTTGCTAATGCGAATCTAAGCTAGGTTTCGATCCCGGTTTGCTAACTTTGCGAAATTAGCGGGCTAATTGCAAACGGCGAACCTACCGGCTGGTAGCCCTGACGTGCGGTTTTAGCGTAACGCTCGTACTGTTAGAGATCGGCGGGCCATCGGTCATCGACCGGGCGCGGCATTCCGGGTTGTGAGGACGTTCACAAGTCCGGGCGGGTGCCGCCCGTGTGGGCCACGCCACCCTCGCCTGGGCCGGGCGCGCGGCGTCGGGCAGACTGAGGCGAATCCGAACTTGGACATGCGTCCGGCGCCCCACGGGCGTCCGCGAACGGCAGCGCTGCCCGGCACCCGGCAGCGCTGCGCACCCGAACAGGAGTCCCTATGCGGAAAACGGTCCTCGCCGCCGCGGTCATCCTCGCCTGCACCGCAGGCCTGCTGAATCTGCCGGTCGCGACCGCCGCGCCCGTGGGCACGGTCGAGTCGGTCGCCCCGCTGACCCCAGCCGCGACCCTGCCGGGCTCGGTGAACTCGGCCCGCCTGCTGTACAGCTCGACCACCGCGAACAACGTGCCCGCCACGGCCAGCGCGGCCGTCTACTTCCCGCCGGGCGAGCCGCCGGCGGGCGGCTGGCCGGTGATCGCCTGGGCACACGGCACCGTCGGCCTCGGCGACAACTGCGCGTACAGCGTCGCGGGGCCCGGCGCGGTCGAACGCGACTGGGCCTATCTCGGCACCTGGCTACAGCAGGGCTACGCGATCGTCGCCGCCGATTACGCCGGGCTCGGCACCCCGGGTGAGCACCCGTATCTCAACGGGATCGTCGAGGCGCACAATGTCGTCGACGCGGTCCGGGCGGCCACCGCGCAGTATCCGTCGCTCGCCAAGAAGTGGGTGGTGGTCGGACAGTCCCAGGGTGGCGGTGCGGCCGTCTATACCGCGCGCTACGCAACTGAATTCGGTGGTCCAGAGCTCGACTACCGCGGTGCGGTCGGTACCGGCGTCCCCGCGTATATCGAGGACATCCTGACTCCGCTGGGCCCGGGCATGCCGCCGGTGAAGCTGAGCCCGCACTCCACGGGCTACACGCTGTACATCCTCAACGGGCTGCGCACCACCTACCCGGAGCTGAACATCGAGTCGTTCCTCACCGACGCGGGCCGGTCGTGGCTGGCCAAGGCGCGCGAGGACTGCCTGGTACCGCTCGGCGACGAACTCGCGGCCGCGGACGTGGTACTCGGAAACCTGTTCAGTAAGCCGCTCAACCAGATCCCCGACCTGCACGGGCTGCTCACCCGATATCTCGGGCTGCCCGAATCCGGCTACGACAAGCCGGTATTCCTGGGTCAGGGGCTGCGCGACACCGACGTCATCACGCCGGAGACGCTGCGGTTTGCCGCCGTGTTGCAGGCGAACGGGCAGCCGGTGCAGTTGCACACCTACCCGGAGGACCACAGTGGCGCGGTGAACGCGTCGCTGCGGGATTCGGTGCCGTTCGTGCGTGGCTTGTTCGGCTGATCCCCCATGGAACTGCGCGGCCGGTCCCCCGCCGGCCGCGCGGTTCGGCTAGCCGGACAGGCTGGTGAGGGTGCACATCATCACGGCGAGCGGGTGGATGACGCCCTCGCAATTCTTGGCAACCGACTCGACCGGGGTGTACTCGCCCAGCGGCAGCGGGGCCGCCGTGGCCGCTCCGCTGCCGATCAGGGTGGCGGCACCGACCAGGGCGGCGGCGACAATTCCACGTACTGCGAACATTCGAACTCCTCATGCATCAGCTAGCCACCGAACCCGTCGGCGAGCACAAGCATTGCACGACTCGAATTATGTTGCCGCATAACCCAGTCGGCGCACCGGTCGGCTGCCCGGCACCGGATGGAACCGTGGTGCAGGCGAACGGACAGCCGGTGCGGTTGTCCACCTGTCCTGCGGCCGCGCCGCCCGCTAGCCGGACAGGCTGCTGATCGTGCAGACCAGCAGGGCGAACGGGTGCGTGACGCCGCCGCAGGTGCCCTGGACGTTCTCGACCTGTACAGGCGCATGCGGCTCGAGCGGCAACGGCGCCGCAGCGGCCGCCCCGGCACCGATCAGGGTGGCAACACCGATGATGGCGGCGGCGGCGAATCCACGTACTGCGAACATTCGAACTCCTCGTGCATCGGGTACGGCCGAACCTTAATCGGCGAGACCCTCGCTACGCATGACCCGAATTATGTTGCCTCGTACGACGCGGTGCGGAACTCAGCCGGCCCGTGCCGGATGGACCCGGCGCCAATGCTCGGCGATATCGATGCGACGGGTGATCCACACCTTGTCGTGCGACTGCACATGGTCCAGGAAGCGTTCCAGCGCGGCGGTCCTGGCCGGGCGGCCGACGATGCGGCAGTGCAGGCCGATCGACAGCATCTTCGGACTGCCCTGCGCGCCTTCGCGATACAGCACGTCGAAGGCGTCGCGCAGGTGCGCGAAGAACTGCTCGCCGGTGGGAAAGCCCGCGGCCGAGGCGAACCGCATGTCGTTGGTGTCCAGCGTGTACGGCACCACCAGGTGGTCTCGGCCGTGCACGGCGACCCAGTAGGGCAGGTCGTCGGCGTAGGAGTCCGCGTCGTAGACGAAGCCGCCGTGCTCGACCACCAGCTCCCGGGTGTTCGGGGAGTCGCGTCCGGTGTACCAGCCCAGTGGCGCGGCGCCGGTGAGTTCGGTGAGGATGCGCACCGCCTCGGCCATGTCCGCGCGCTCGGTGTCACGGTCGGTCAGCTGGTAGGACTTCCAGCGCAGGCCGTGACAGGCGATCTCGTGGCCGAGTTCGCGAAAAGCGGCCACCGCCTCCGGGTTTCGCCGCAGCGCGTGCGCGACGGCGAAGATGGTCAGCGGCAGGCCGCGGCGCTCGAAAACGCGCAGCACGCGCCACAGCCCGGCACGGGAGCCGTACTCGTAGAGCGACTCCATGCTCATGTGCCGGTTCGGAAAAGCCTGCGCCGGAGTCATTTCCGAGAGAAACGTCTCCGAGTGCTCGTCGCCGTCGAGCACATTGAGCTCGCCGCCCTCCTCGTAGTTCAACACGAATTGGACGGCGATCCGCGCATCGTCGGGCCACCGCGGATCGGGCGGCGTCGGGCCGTAACCGATGAAGTCGCGGCTCGGCGCGACCGGCTCGCTCATCCGCCGAGCTCGCCGAACAGCCGCAGCCGGGCGAGACCGCCGTCGGGGTATATGTCCAACCGCACCTCCTCCACCGACGCCGCCATCGGCGCGATGGCGAACTGGTGCCTGGTGTCGGGCAAAAGGTCGGTGCGCGGCAGCAATTCGAGCTCGGTGCCATCGTTGGTGCGCCCGGTCAGGCGGGCCGCGCCGGGGCTGTTGCCGAGGAAGTACGAGGTGTCGATCTCGGCGAGCCGGATCAGGCCGGGCCCGGCGAGCCGGATTCGCACCCAGTCGTTGCCGTCGTCGCGGCGGCGGGCGGTCTCCCAGCCGTCGCCCATCCGCCGGGCCAGCCCGGGATACAGCAGCTGATTCGGCGAACTGTAGAAGCGGTTGGAGCAATCGAGCACCAGCGCACCGTTTTCCAGCGCCGCCAGGTCGAGCGGGCCGAGGCCGAGCAGCCGGGGGTCGGGACTGCCCTCGCCGTGCACCCGCAGCCGCGCCACCCCGCCATCGGGGTGCATGGTGAGTTTGACGTGGGTCCAGCGCCGCTCGCTCGCGACGGCGAACGGATTGCGGCTGTCCCCGGCGACCGGCGCGTGGTCGATCAGTGTTTCCCAATCATCGCGGGCGGCAATGCTTTCCGCGGACGGATAGTCGGCGACCTCCAGCGCGGCCACCGAGACCGCGGGCGGATAGTTGCCCTTGAACCAGGCGGTGTCGACCACGACGCCGCGGATCACGCCGGGCACGCCGAGCCGCACGATGGCGCAATCGTCGCCGGGCCGGCCACGGTGCCTGCGGGTTTCCCAGCCGTCGTAGACCTGGCCCTTGTGCCCGAAGGTCGCGGGCTGGTACTCGGCCGGACCCGGGTTGATCAAATTCTCCTTCTCCGCGAAGAATTCGTCGTTCGCCCAGATCACCGCGCCGCCGAGCGGGCGAACGGCCAGGTCGGGCAGCAGGGCGAAGTCCGCGGCGGGCGCAGCGCTGCCCGCGGGATGGGCGCGCACGTGCGGCGCGGATTTCCCGCCGCCGGTGACGATTTCGGCGGTCATGACCGTACCTCCTGCGGAATCGGCGCTCGCGTGACCAGGGCACGCAACACCGCCGGTGACAATTCGGGCGCTCGGGCGGCGAGGTCTTCGGCGGTCCGGGCGCCGCATTCCACGCCGCGTAAGACGGTGGCCGCCAACGCTTCCGCGGTGGCCGGTTCATCCATGACCCCGCCCGAGCGGCGGTCCAGGTAGGCCTGCAAGCGCGGCACGGCCACGTCGATCGCCTGCCGGAAGAAGTCGTAGGTCGCCAGCCAGCGGGTGACCAGGTGGCCGGGGTGCATGTCCCAGCCCTGGTAGTAGCCGCGGCGCAGCGACCGGCCGACCAAGCGGTGGTGATTGCGCAGCGCCGCTTCCGGTTCGGTGTCCGGCACGATCTGGGTGGAGCCGTCGCACACCCACACGCCGGTCTGCGCGGCCGCCACCTGCATGACCGACTTCGCGTAGTCCGCGGCGGGATGGTCGAGCGCCTGGTCCGGCGCGGCGACACCACAGGCGGCGGTGTAGTCGTAGGTGCCGAAATGCAATGCGCTGCAACGGCCCTCGGCCAAGCCGATCATGCGGGCGATCGGCGCGGTGCCGTCGGCGGCGATGATCGCCTGCGGACTCTCGATCTGCAGCTCGAAGCGCAGCGTGCCCGCGGGCAGCCGGTAGCCGGTCTCCAGTCCTGCACACAGCGCGACCAGCGCCGGAACCTGCTCGGCTGCCCGGATTTTGGGGACGGTGAAGACGAAACCCGCAGGCACGTCGACCATGGCCGCCAGCACCAACTCCAGGGTGCGCACGGTGCGATTGCGCTCGCCGACGGACAGACCCTTCGTCCGTATTCCGTAGCTCTGCGGACGGTACGGCGTGTACGCCCAGGTGGCGAGCACCGCACCCGCGGCACTGGCCGCCTCGTCCTCCTCCGCGTCGGTGCGGAAGCCGTAGCCGTCCTCGAAGTCGATGCGCAGATCCTGAATCGGATCCTGCGCCAGCCGCTTGCGCACGTCGGGCAGCGAGCCCGTCGAATCCAGCTCGGCCAGCAGGTCGTGGTGGCGATCCAGCAGCTCGACGGCCGCCGCGCCCCAGGTGCTCGGGGTGTCCTCCATGATCCGGTCGGCGGGAACATAGGCAGTGTGGATCGGCTGCGCCTGCCCATCCGTCCCCGGATAGCGCGTGCGCAACTCCGTGTCGACGGTATCGAGCATCGCATCGATCCTGGCCCGGACATTCTCCGGCAACCGTGTCACCTCAAGTCTCCTTCCTGCATGGCGCGCCAGATCCGATCAGCCGTCATCGGCAACCGATCAGGCCGCACCCCGACAGCATCGCGTATCGCGTTCGCCAGCGCCGGGGCGACCGGGTTGTACGGGGACTCACTCATCGACTTGGCGCCCAGCGGGCCGAACGCATCGGCGGTGTCGGCGAAGTACACCTCGGTGCGCGGCACGTCGGCGAACTGCGGAATGTGATAGTGCCGCAGTGAGTGCGTGGTGACCACGCCGCGCTCGCTGCGCATGTCCTCGTACAGCGCCGTGCCGATGGCCTGGGCGACGCCGCCCTCCACCTGCCCGCGGCACTGCACCGGGTTGAGCACGGTCCCGGCGTCGGCGGCCTGGATCGACTGGAGGATGCGCACCGCGCCGGTGGCCGGATGCACGGCCACCCGGAAGGCGTGCACATTGAAGCTCACCGAGCGCGGGGTGCCCGCGTGCTCACCGTGCGCGGTCAGCTCGCCGTCGGCCAGCAACTCGGTGACGCCGAAAACCTGGTCACCGCACCGGACTCCGCCGGCGACCAGCACGCCGTCGCGCTCCGGCAGCCCGGCCAGCTTCGCCGCTCGGGCCAGCAGCAACCTGCGCAATTCGAGCGCCGCCGCGTAGCTTGCCTTGCCCGCCACCACGATTCCGGTGGAGCCGAACGCGCCGGTGTCGTGCCCGATCAGATCGGTGTCGGATTGCCGGACCACGATGCGCGCCGCGTCGGTCTCCAGCGCCGTTGCCGCGAGCTGCGTGTGCACGGTGGTGGTGCCGTTGCCGAACTCCGCGGTGCCGACCCGGAGTTCGTACCGGCCGTCGGCCAGCAGGGTAATCGTCGCGTCCGCCGAATGCCCGCGCGGCGGGATGGTCGCGATCATCGCCACCGCCATGCCGGTGCCGGTCCGCCATTGCGGGCCGGGCGCCGCTGTTCCGTTGCCCCGCACCAGTGCTCGCTCCGCCAGGTCGAGGCACTGGTCCAGGCCGTAACTGCCGAAGCTCAGGTCGCTGTCGTCCACCTCGGCGCCGACGAACTCGTCACCGGGCACCACCACATTGCGCCGCCGGAACTCGAACGGATCGATGCCGAGTTCGCGCGCCAGTTCGTCCAGCGCGGACTCGATCCCGAAGATCACCTGTCCGAGTCCGTAGCCGCGGAAGGCGCCGGAGGGAATGTTGTTGGTGTACACCGCCTGTGCGTCCACCCGCTTGTTGGCGCAGCGGTACACCTCGATCGACTCGCCGACACCGTGGAACATCACCCCGGCGCTGTGGTTGCCGTACGCGCCCGCGTCGGCGAGCACGTCGACCGCCAGTGCGGTCAGCACACCGTCGGCGTCGGCGCCGGCGGTCACCTCGACCCGCATGGGATGACGGCAAGTCGCCGAGGTGAATTCGTCGGCCCTGGTGAATTCGTACTGCACGGGCCGCCCGGTCCGCAGGACCGCGAGGGCGATCAGGTCCTCGGCCAGCATCTCCTGCTTGGCGCCGAACCCACCGCCGACCCTGGTGGCGAACACCCGCACCTGATCGCGCCGCAGCCCGAACACCTGACACAGCTCGTTGCGCACCAGGAACGGCACCTGGGTGCTGCACCGGATGACCAGCCTGCCATCGGCGTCCAACCAGCCGATCCCGCCGTGGGTTTCCAGGTGCACGTGTTGTCCGCGCGGCGAATGCCATACGCCGCGCACCACTTTCGCCGCGGCCTCGAGCCCGGCCGACACCGCGCCGACCGCACCGTGGATCTCGGCGATCAGATTGCGCGCCGGATCTGCGATCCGCGCCGAATCCGGTTTCTCCGCATGAAGTTTCGGTGCTTCCGGCGCCAATGCCTCGACCGGATCGAACACCGCGGGCAGCACCTCGTACTCGACCTGCAAGGCCCGGCAACCGGCGCGGGCGGCCGCCGAACTCTCCGCGACCACCGCCGCGACCCGTTGCCCGACGAAGCGCATCGTCCGATCGAGCACATAGGTGTCGTCGGGGTCGTCGGCCCGCAGTTCGTGCCGGGCAGTGGAAAACGCCACGTCCGGCGCGTCCGCGTAGGTCAACACGGCGTGCACGCCCGGCACGGTCTCGGCCGCTGCCGTGTCGATGGACACGATGCGGGCATGTGCGTGGGGACTGGGCAGGACCGCGATGTGCAGTGGTGCGGTGGGTGGCGAGACCTCGGGTGCGTCAGGAGAATTCGCGTCCTCGGTGCCCTCGCTCGCCGCCGATGGCAGGGTGCCGGGATCGATGTCGAAGGTGAAAGACTCTGCGCCACGCACGATCCGCGCCCCGGCGGGAGCGCCGACTCCACTACCGGCGCGCCCGGCGACCGAGTGCTCGTGTCCCGCGCATACTCCGGCACCATCCGCTTGCGCCGCGTCGGCGGGCGCTCGGCCGGCCAGTGCCTCGGCGATCGACCGATAACCCGTGCACCGGCACAGGTTTCCCTTCATCAGCTCGGCCACTTCGGCGTCGGCTGGGCCATCCTCGGTACCGCAGCCGAGACCGGCCGCCGTGACCACCATTCCCGCAGTACAGAACCCGCATTGGAAGGCGGCGTTCTCGACGAAGCGGCGCTGCACGGGATGCGGGTCGGTGGTGGTGCCGAGCCCGGCGGCCGTGGTGACCGCACGACCGGCGACGCGGTGGGCCGGAATCAGGCAGGAGTGCACGGTCGCTCCGTCGAGCTGTACTGAGCAGGCACCGCAATCGCCCGTGTCACAACCCTTTTTCACGGATGAAGTGCCGTGCTCGCGCAGCAGGGTGCGCAGGCATTGCCCCGGGCGTGGTTCGGCCTCGACGGGCCTGCCGTCGACTTCGAATCTCATGGCCGCCCCCCATCTCGTAACTCCCCGGCGACCTCGCGAGCAAGTACGCCGGTGACATGGCGACGCCAGTCGGGCGCGCCGTGCGGGTCGTCGAACCACAGCGACGGAACTATCCCGGCGACCATGGCATCGATCTCGGCCTCGCTTGGCGGCTCAGCGAAATCCAGCACGACGGGCCGACCGGTGGCGGCGGTGATGGTGACGACACATCGACCACCGGCCGCACGGCGCCCCATCACCACGGACCCGGACCGGCCGAGCGGCGCGAGCGCCACCTTCCGAAAACTGGTGTGCGCCAGCAGGCTCGCCGTCGGCACGGTGATCGAACGCAACACCTCGCCGGGCCGCAGCACATTCTCCTCCGGACCGAGTATGAACTCCCGCAACGGGATCCGTCGGTCCACGCCGTCCCGACCCCACACCAGCGCAACACCGTCCAGTGCGGTCAACGCCGCGAGCACACCACCGGCGGGCAACGACAGACACACGTTGCCACCTACCGTGGCAGTGCGCCAGATCTTGTGTGACGCGAGCAAGGCCCGGCAACCCTGCGCGAACAGCCTTGTCCCCGGCCACTCTTCGCGCAGCACCGGCGCACCGAGCTCCCGACCGGGCACCGCACCGGCGAACTCGGACAGCGTGCAGGTCGCCGCGATCTCCAGCCCGTCCGGCACGACGGTGTACGCGGGCCAGTCGAGCGCGGTGATGTCGATCAGCCGGTCCAGCTGGTTGTGCGGCTCGGAGAACAAGTAGGTCCCGCCGGCGAGCACCGCGCACGAACCACCGACGGCGCCGAGGTCGGCGCGCTCCCGCGCCACCGACACCTCCCGGATCGTGTCCAGGTCCACGTCTCACCTCACTCCATTGCCGCTACGGCCACAGTAGGAGCGGGGAGTTGCCGCAATGTTGCACAACTCCCGCCCCAGATTGCGCGGCCGTTACCTGACCGCCCACTCCGCTTCCCGGGATCGCCCGCACACCCCCGCGGCACTCGACGTCCGGTCCGTCCGCCCCGAGACATTCAGAGGCGACTCCGTTCCAGTATCCCGCACCTGCCCTGAACTGGCCCAATGCCTATTCGATACCTGCCGGTCTATTTATGACGGCCACCCGCACCGCCCGCGAGAATCGCGCGACCGCACCACCCTCCTGCGACACGCCGCGCCCCCGGTCCACGGCGCGCTGTCGACACGCGCGATCGAACACGTTCCACACTCGACAACCGGGCAGCCGCCGGATTAATCTCCATCGCGGCCCGCTCTGTGTGACATTTCCCACGCATCGTCGGGTCGTCCCTTACTGATGTGTGCCACCGGCGGCCCCCGCTGTCGGCAGCCATGTCCCGACGCGGAAGGGCCACCGATCAACGCCAACCAGCGGGCGGCGACCGCCGACCCCGAGTTGCCAGCGCCCCGCTCCCCGGACGCACCGTCCTCCTGGATGATGACGGCGGACGACTTCCCCTTGACCGAGCGCGACCTCCATGTCCTGTGTCGCACGTTTCGGGACTACACCGAGCTCGACCACTGGCTACCGGGCGGCGAACAGTACCGCCGCCGGGCATACCAGTGCTTCGACCTGGCCACGGCCCGGTTGGCCGAGGACGGACCCGGCGCTCTCACCGCGATCGACCAGCCGCCGCCGTACGTGCAGTCCAAGCAGGTCAACCCGGTGGCAGGCGATATCGAGCGCACCTTCAAGCTGATCCCGCCCGAGCACCCGGCGACCGAGCCGACCAGGCAGATCGCCACCGCCGTCGCCCGATTGCTCGCCGCCAACGGCGTGCTGTCCGTGCAGACCACGCCGCACTGCCTCGTCGACGCCCACTACATGCGCCTGCTCGCGCCCGGCCATCCCGCGCCCGAGGGCAAGCACCGCGACGGCCTCATCGCGGGCTCCGCGCACCTGATCCAGCGGACCAATGTCACCGGCGGCGTCTCCGCCCTCTACGATCGCTACGACCCGGACCGGGAGCTGTGCGGCTTCGTCCTGGAAAACCCGCTCGACTCCTACGTCTTCGACGACGAACGGGTACTGCACTACACGACGACAATCACGGTGACCGATCCCGACGCGGGCGCCGGGTTACGCGATGTCCTGCTGATCGGATTCAGAAAGCGTGAATAGTTCGACAACGACCTTCGTCGACCAGCTGCCCCGGCTGCTGCCCGACGACGAGCTCGTGCAGCTGGCTGCCGGGCTCACCGCGGTCCCCTCCTTCACCGGACAGGAGACGCCGCTGGCGTTCCATGTCCGGAATACCCTCGCCCGCAACGACATCCACGCCTACCACCAAGAGGTGCAGCCCGGCCGCCTACAGACGATCGCACGGCTCGGCCCGGAGCACGGCACCCCCGCGCTGCTGCTCAACGGCCACCTCGACATGGACCCGCTCGGCCGCGACCAGCCGGGCAAGCCGTTCACCGCCCGGCGCGAGGGCGACCGGCTCTACGGTGCGGGCCTGCACAACATGAAGAGCGGTCTCGCGGCGATCCTCGGTGCGGCGATAGCGGTGCGCCGCAGCGGAATGGCACTGCGGCGTCCCCTGCTGCTCGAGTTCGTCGTCGGCGAGCTGCAAGGCGGGGTCGGCACCAGGCACGCCCTGCGCAGCGGGCTCACCGCCGACGCCGCCGTGGTCCCCGAGCCGTACTCGGTGCGCCGGGTGATCACCCGCACCGCCGGGGTGCACAAGTTCGCCATCGTGGTGCGCGGTACCACCGCGCACACCAGCAGGCACCACGAAGGCGTGGACGCGGTCGCGGTGTTGCGCCGGGTGCTCGACCTGCTCGACACCGCGGACCTCGGCCTGCGCAACAGCGAATTCCCGCCGCTGCCAAGGCTTCAGGTGGCCAGCCTGATCGCGGGCCGCGGCGAGGGACACGATCTGTCCGGGGTGAGTTACTGCTCGGACAAGGCCACCGCCCTAGTCGATCTGCGCTATCCGCCGCCGCACGAGCCGCACAACGTCAGCAAGGCCATCGACGTGGTGCTCGACCAGGTGCGCGATGCCTTCCCCGAGGCCCAGATCGTCGTGGAGCACCCGGTCGATCCGCAGTACCGGGTCGGCGGCACCGATATGCCGCCGATGGACATGCCCGCCGACTGCGCGGTGGTGCGCGACATCGCCGAACTGCTGCCGAGGGTCTCCGATTTTCAGGTCGAGGAGACCGGATTGGCGCTGCCCTACTCCTACTGCGGCAACGACACCACCCACCTGAGCCGGGCGGGCATCGAATGCTGCCTGTTCGGGCCGCGCGGCGCCACACCCGACACCGAACACCACGTGCTGATCAGCGAAATGCGGGCCTGCGCGGACACTCTCGCGCTCTTGGCCGAGCGACGCTGCGGATAACCGCACTCACCTGCCTCGGGTGCGCAGCTCCGTGCGCATCTGCGCCGCGAGCTGCACCCCGATGCCGTCGTACAGCCCGACCGCCTGGGCGAGCAGCGCTTCGGCCTCGCCCCGGGCGCCGGTCGCCGACGCGACCCCTGCCAGGCTGCGCAACGCGTCGGCGCGACCCAACGGGTCGCAGATCCGGTACGCGACACCCAACGATTCGGTGTAATACCTTCGGGCGGAATCGAATCGGCCGAAGTGCCGCTCGATGTGCCCGAGCCCGCGCAACGCGTCGACCTGCCCGAGCGGATCATTGATCTCGACGGCGATCTCGTAGGCCCCCTGGAACATGTCGCGGGCTTGGGCGGGCGATCCCGACTTACGCGCGAGATTGCCGAGCCCCCACAGGGTCCAGCCCTCGCCGTAGCGGTCATGGATGCGGCGGGCGATCTCCAGCGCGTCGTCGAAATAGCGCCGCGCGGTCTCGTGGTCACCGACCAGCCGTTCGATGTGGCCGAGCCCGCGCAGCGCATCGCCCTCCAGCTTCTGATGATTCAGGCTTCTGGCGATGTCCAGCGCCTCGGCGTAGCGACGCTCCGCGCCCTCGGCATCCCCGAGGCGCCGGATCACCTCCGCGAACCCCCACTGCGCGGTGGCGATGCGCACCGGATCGTCGATGGCCTCCGCGATGGCCAGCGCCTGCGCCGAGCAGTTCCAGGCGGCGCGGTACTCCGACGAGGCCCGCTCGACGTGGGCGAGCCCGTCCAGGGCGTCGCATTCGGTGGGCCGATCGTCGATATCGCGGGCGATGGCGAGCGCCTCGCTGAAATAGCGCCGAGCCGCCTTGTGGTCGCCGGTGACCCGCGCCGTCTGCCCGAGCTCACACAGCACGGCCGCGTGACACTGCCGATCGGTCAGGTCCATGGCGATCTCGCAGGCCAGCCGGAACCCGGCGCACGCCTGCTGGTGCTGCCCGATCAGCCGATCGATGCGGCCCTTGCCCACCAGCGCCCAGGCTTGCGCGCGCCGATCGGCGATCTCGACGGCGATATCCAAGGCCCGTGCGTACAGGCGCAATGCCAGCGACCAGTGACCGGTGCCGGACAGGTGCGAGGCCAGTCGAGTGGCCAATTCCGCTGCCGCCGAGGAGGGTTCGGCGCCGCGCAGGCAGCTGACCAGCATCTCGCGTTCTCTGGTGAGCCAGGCCCTGGCCCGCGCCGTATCGGCGGACGGGTTCGAAAGATGTTCGCTGCCGGACGGATCGAAGAGCTGATGCGTACTGGCCCGGCGTGCCACCGCGAGGCCGGCCCCGACCAGGCGGTCGACCACCTTCGCGTACTCCACCGGCGCGTCCTCGCGTTCGGCGTGCAGGCGCGCGCACAAGCGGGTCAGGTCGTGCATCCGGTAGCGCGGGCCGCCGGGACCGCCCGGCGACGGATCCAGGAAGCCTGCCTCGAAAATCTTGCGCACCAACGTCTTTCCGTCGCGCAGCGGCACCGCGGCCATGGTGGCCATCGCCTCGGCGGTGATCTCCGGCCCGGGGAACCAGCCGAGCAGGCGGACGGCGCGTTGCAGCCCGGCATCGCCCAGCCGCTGATACGACAGCTCGAAGGCGGCGCGCAGCGATTCGTCCTCGGCCGTGAACCGATCCAGCAGATGTTCGGTCGCCGAACCATTCGTGCGATCCGCGGGGGCGCGCTTGATCCGCTCGGTCAGCTGCGCGATATCGGCCGCGCTGTCGGCCAGCATGGCCTCGCCGTGGTGCGCGATCTGGCCGCCGATCAACCGGATGGCCAGGGGCAGCCGACCCGCGGTCTGCAGGATCTGGTGCACCGCGCCCCGATCGTAGCCCGATCGCAGATTGCCCAGCTTGACCAGCAACTCCTCCGCCTCGGCCCACTCCATCACGTCCAGCCGCAGCGGTGCCGCCTCGGCCAGCCCGGTGAGCTTGCTCCGGCTGGTGATCAGCACGAAACAGCCCGGCGCCTGCGGCAGTAGCTGTTTCACCTGGGCGCTGTCGAGCGCGTTGTCGAGCACGATCAGCATCCGCCGCTGCCGGGTCGCGCCGCGCCAGCGGTGGGCCCGCCCGGCCAGATCCGCGTCGATGGTCTCGCGCGGCACCCCGATCTGCAGCAACAGTTGCTCGAGCACGTCGACCGGCTCGCGCGGCTCCCGGCCGAGGGTGTAGCCGTGCAGGTCGACCCAGATGGTGCCGTCCGGATAGTGCTTACCGAAGACCGCGACCGCGTACCTGGCCAGCGCCGTCTTGCCGATGCCGGTGAGCCCGACGATGACGTGCACGGCGACCGTCCCGCTGCGCAGGTGCGCGGCAACCCGTTCGCGCAGTTGCGTTTTCGGACCTTCCCTACCGGTGAAGTGCGGCACCTCCGCGGGCAGGTCGCGACCCGCGCGCACCGGCTGGCGGCCGACGGATCGCCTGGCCACCACCTCGTGATACTCCAGCCGCTCGGCGTGCGGCATGAAGGACAGATCGGCGAGATCGATCAGCTGGTCCCAGGTCGTACCGTAAATGGTGGCAAGGTTCTTCAGCACGCGAATGGTGGGCCGCGCCCCGCTGGGCCGATGGTCCTCATCCTCGGGGTCGGTGCCGTCCCTGGCGAAGGGCCATGCCTCGTACTCGGAGATCCGGCTGGCCTTCATCGCCGCCCGCGCGCTGTCGGTCAGCTCGTTGTACCGCTCGGCGACCGCGGCCTGGGTCAATCCGTTGGCGTAGCGCCAGGCCGCGCGTGGCCGGTACCCGCGCTGGCGCAGTTCTCCCGCCAGCGGTTCGAGCAGCTGCAGCTCGGTCAAACCCAAGTCGGCCAGTCGATCACGCAGGCGCCGCCGTTGCTCGGCGGTGAGGGTGCCGCCGGGACGCCAGCGGTCGGTCCGGCCGGATCGCGCCATCCCGCCACCCTCCCGCGCGCGATGCCTCCGGCACGGGCGCGGCCTGCGCGGGAGAATCGAGACGCTGATTGTGATTAATTCCTTGGTATCAGTAGCGTTTTCCCAGGTCAAGTAAATGCGTCAACCCGATAAAACGCCGCACCCGCTGGGATCGCCCCGCACCCGCCCGAACTGCCATCCTGGAAGGTGTCACCGGGACAACGTGACAACGCGGGGCGGATGAAAAGAGGTCGCACGATGGCGATTACGGCGACAGGCTGGCTGATCACCAGTGACGTGGTGCACGAGGCCGCGTTCCGGATAGATATTCCCGAACAGGACCGGGGCAAGTGGGTGCTGTCCTACCTGCCGACCAACCGGCGGCTCAGCAGAAATCAGGCGATGGCGGGCATGGTGCTCGCCGAGATGATCGTGCTCGAGCAGCCGCACCCAGCCGGCCTCGATCACGAGGTCGCGCAGCTGCACGCGACGGAGCTCGACTGCACGCTGCACGACGTCATGAGCCTGCTGGCGTTGCGGGCGCCTGCCGGATCGACCGAACCGGAGCCGCCGGTCGACCCGACCGATGATCGGCTCAGATCCGCTGCCGCACTGGCCCATGGGCTGTCGTCTTGGGCAGCCTGAGCCCGATCAGAGTCGCCGCGTGCGCCTTTCACCGGTAGCCGGGTAAACCTGGACCGAGCTACCGCGCCTTGGCGACCAATGCCGCTTGTGCCATGGACACCTGCGCTCCGACGACGTCCTCATCGACGGTGCGCAGCAGACCATCGCGAACCACCTCGCGGCCGTTGACGATCAGCGCTGCGAGGGGTGGCGCCGAGCCGAGCACCAGCGCGGTCACCGGATCGTCGATGCCCGCGTGCGCCGGGGTGTCCAGGCGCCACAGCGCCAGGTCGGCGAGCTTGCCCGGTTCGATCGAGCCGATCTCGGCGTCGCGGCCGAGCACGCGCGCGCCGCCGATCGTGGCCAGCGCCAACGACGTTCGTACCGTCATCGCGCGCGGGCCGCCGGTGTTGCGGGCGAAGAACAGGGCATTGCGCGGCTCCTCGATCATCGAGCTCGACTCGTTGCTCGCCGCGCCGTCCACGCCGAGCCCCACCGGGACGCCCGCACGCACCAGATCGGCGGTGCGCGCGATACCCGCGCCGATGCGCGCGTTCGAGGTGGGGCAATGCGCCACTCCGGTACCGGTTTTCGCCATGGTCTCGATCGCGGCGTCGTCCAGGTGGATGGCGTGGGCCCACCAGACATCGGCACCGACCCAGCCGAGTTTCTCCATGTACTGCGCGGGCGTGCAGCCGAATGTTGCCGCGCAATAGTCCTGTTCGTCGATCGTCTCGGCGACGTGGGTGTGCAGCCGCACCCCCGCCTCGCGGGCCAGCGCGGCCGATTCCCGTAGCAGCTCCGGCGTCACCGAGAAGGGCGAGCACGGGGCGAGCGCGATGCGCAGCATCGAGTCGAACGACGGATCATGGTGGCGGGCAATGGCCGCCGCGCTGTCGGCCAGGATGTCGTCCAACGACTGCACCACGTGATCGGGCGGCAGGCCACCCGCGCTCGCACCGAGATCCATCGAGCCTCGGCACGGATGGAAACGCAAACCCACCTCGGCGGCCGCGGCGATCTCGGCGCCGAGCAGGTCGCCGCCTTCGCGCGGGAACACGTAGTGATGGTCGGTCGTGGTGGTGCAGCCGGTGCGGGCCAGCGCGGCGAGCCCACCGGTCGCCGCGATCCGCACCGCTTCCTCGTCGATGCCCGCCCAGATCGGGTAGAGCGTAGTGAGCCACTCGAACAGCGTGTTGTCCGCGGCCAGGCCCCTGGTGATCCACTGATAGAGGTGGTGATGAGTGTTCACCAGGCCGGGGGTCAGCAGGCAGCCGCGGCCGTCGATGCGCCGCACCTGGCCGTCGAGCACCGGTGCCGCGCCCGCGCCGACGGACTCGATCCTGTTGCCGCGCAGCACGACATAGCCGTCGCGGTACTCGGTGCCGTGCGCGTCAACAGTCGCGACGGCACCGCCCTCGACGACCGTCACGGCAGCCATGCGGGTCCCGCCTCGGGTGCGTCGGCGCGCTGCACGGTCGCGTGGATCAGGCCGTACGGGCGGTCGGCGGCGTAGTACACCTCGCCGTTGTTCTCGATACCGAAGCGGTCCAGGTCATAGTCGAAGTGGTGCTTGTTCGGCGCGGCCAGCCGGATCTCGGCGAGCACGGGGTAGGCCGTCAGCGCAGCCTTACCCATCTCGAACAGCGTCTGCTGCAACGCCTTCGAATGGTGCGTCGCGAATGTCTCGACCAGCCGCGCCCGGACCCCGGCGTACACCTCGTCCCAGGCGATATCGGTGGTGCCCGCGAAGCGCCATTGCACCGCCAGCGAGGTGGCCAGCATTCGGTCGTGCGTCGGGGCGAGCACGGTGAATTCGTCGCTCAGGAAGTCGGCGAACTCCGAACCGGTCGACTTCAGGATGGTCAGGTCCTTCATCCCGCCGATCACCCAGACCTGCCGCTCGGCGCCGGTACCCGCCACCGTGACCGCGGCGGTGCGCACCTCGGAGCCCTGCCTGACCCAGGTGTGCTCGTGTTCGCGCCCGTCGACCGACACCCGCTGCCAGGCATACTCGTCGACCTCGACGCGCGCGCTGGTCACCGGCTCGACATCGTCGACGAAGTGGCCGGCCAAGGCGAGCGCGTAGTCCTCGATCGCCTGTAGCCCTGGCTGTTTCGCGTAGGCGTAGGCGGTCTGCTTCTGGGTGTCGGTGGGTAGCACCTTGCGCTGATCACCCGCGACGTAGGCGTCGGCGAAGTCCCCGCGCAGCACGGTGGACACGTTCACGTCGCGGATCTCGTGGCGCGCGGTCTGCCGCCAGATCCGGACGATCCGGTTCTCGGCCTTGCCGTATCGGTGGTCGGTCAGCTCGATCGGCCCGGTCAACTCCATGCTCGGTCAGCTCCCTCGATAGGTGGAAAAGGCGAACGGCGACAGCAACAGCGGGACGTGATAGTGCCGCTCCTCGGTGACGGCGAACGTCACCGCCACTTCGGGGTAGAAGGTGTCGACGTGTTGTCCGGCGAAGTAGGCGCCGGTGTCGAACACCAGCCGATAGGTGCCCGGCGCGAGGGCCTCGGCCAGCGCGCCGATCCGGCCGTCCGTGTCGGTCGTTCCCGAATTCAGCTGGTCCGCACCGCGATACAGCGTTACGGCGACGTGCTCGGCGGGCGCGCCGCGTACCGCGTCGAGCACGTGGGTGCTCAGCGTGCTCATCGGGTCGCCGCCAGCAGTGCGCGCAGTCGGATTCGATTGATCTTCGCCAGTTCCGTTCGCATGACCCGCCTTTCGGTCTCGGCATCGTTGCCCAGTCGGTCTTCGAGGATCGCGAGCAGCTCGCTGCCCGATCTACCGCTCGCGCACACCAGATAGAGGTGGCCGAACCGCGCCTCATAGGCCCGGTTTCCGGCCGCGAGCGCCGACCGTACCGCGTCCGCCGCAGTGGCCACCCCGGCTTGCTCGCGCGCCGAGGCCGCGGTATCCGGTCGCTCGCCGATCCTGGGGTGCCCGGCGAGCGCCCGATCAATCTCGGACTCGGGCAGCTCCGCGAGCACCGCATCGGCGGTGTCGAGCAAGGTGTCGACGCTCGGATACGGTCGCGCTGCGACGAGCGCGCGGGCCCACTCGGGCGACGAGCAACACGTGAGCAATGCCTCGGTCGCCGCGTGCGCAGGCAACGCGTGGAACCCGGCGAGACCCGCCCCGTCGTCTGTCATCGGACCAGCATCGAATACGACCCGCCCGGCCGCCACCCGAAAGAGATAGATCACCCCCGGCGTGTCGCCGCAAAGAAAATGGCCGGGCAGGGCCGCGAGCAGCACTCTTCCGGCACGCGCGGCAGGCGGTTCCGGACTACCGTCGTACCCATGGCTGTACCCGATCGCCCGGCCACCCCGCCGAACTGTGCGGGCATCCTGCTCGCCGCGGGCGCCGGAACGCGCTACGGCCGGCCGAAAGCGCTGGCCGAGGGTGGCGCCTGGC
>NZ_BJXA01000105.1 GCF_007990755.1 Nocardia ninae NBRC 108245
GCGGATCGTCGAGCAGGCCGCCCGCGAGGTGGCCGGCGTGGGTGCCGACGTGCGGGTCGACGCCGAGGTCTACCCGGACCGCACCGCCCTGGCGGTCCGGTTGCCGATCAGCTACCCCTCGCCGATCGGCCGGGTGACCGAGGCGTGCCGCGCGCATCTGGCCGGCCGGACGCGTGAGCTGACCGGCCTCGCGGTGACCGCCATCGACATCGTGGTGGCCGAGCTGACCACCGAAACCGCTGCGGGAAGGAGAGTCCGGTGATCCGCAGGCCGCGTCGGGTCGGTCCGGCGATCCTGGTCGCGGTGCTGCTGCTGGCCGTCTGCGTCGCGGTGGCGGTGTCGTTGATCCAGCGCCTGGTCGGCGCACACGAGTTCGTTTCCTACGACTCGGTGGCCGCCGATCTGCACGGCATGGAGTGGCACGACATGCCGGTGCTCGGCGTGGGTATCGCGGCGATGGTGTTCGGTTTCGTGCTGCTCGCGCTGGCGCTGTGGCCCGGCCGGGCCGCGGTGCTGCCGCTCGCCGCGGACGACGGCATCTCCGCCGGGGTGACGCGCGGGGGACTGCGCACCGCCCTGCGCAGCGCCGCCGGCACGGTGGACGGCGTCAGCACCGCCCGAATCCGGTTGCGTCGCAAAGCGGTCAAGGTCTCCGCTCGCACCGATCGCGCCGGCTCCGAGGGCCTGCCCGAGGAGATCTGCGAGCGGCTCACCCGCCGCGTTCAGGAGATCGGCCCGCAGCGGGTGCGCCACGTGCGCGCCAAGCTGCGGGGACCGAAGACGGGAGAGCTGTGATGGTGCGAACCAATCGTCCGGCCACGTTGAACCGGACCGTGCTCGGGCTGACCGGCCTGCTCTTGCTCGCCGCCGGTGTCCTGGCCGTTGCCGCGCACTACGGGCGGCTGCGCTGGGTCCAGTCCGACGACACCGTGGTTCCCGGCACCGACGCACCGCCGACCTGGGTGCTGTGGGCTGCGGTCGCCGTCGCCGTGCTGGTCGGCCTGCTGTGCCTGCGCTGGCTGCTGGCACAGGTGTTCCGGATGCCGAAGTCGGTAACCTGGCGGACCGGCGGCACCGAGTGGGCAGGCACCACCGTGCTCGCCTCGTCGACCGCCGCGGCCCCGGTCGCCGCGGATATCGAGAGCTACCCGGGCGTGCGCACCGCCTCGGCCTGGTTGTCCGGCGAGCGCACCGCACCGGAACTGCACCTGATCGTGACCGCGGAACCGAGTGCCGACATCGCCGAACTGCGTCGCAAGATCCTCGGCCACGCGGTCACCCGGCTGCGTGCGGCATTGGAGGTCGAAGTGATTCCCGTGACATTGGAGCTGGACTTCGCCGAGGATCGCCGACCCGCCCGAGTGCGCTGACGGTTTGCCGCTACCCGCGCGCGCCTCGGCACGATCGTCCGACCTCGGGCAGCATCGGGCCAGGTGGTGCCCCCGATCGCCGGAGCTTGCGCCGACTTCGCACTGCCCGTTGGCGAACCGGCGCGCCGCAGGCCCAGGCGGGCGCAACAACCGAGGTCCGACTACGGTAGTTTGGCGAGTTGGATCATCTCCGCGCCGTGTTCGGGCGGGCGGAGGGTCGACGCGTCGGAGGTAGCGAAGTGGCGATGCCAGGCAACCGGTTTGGTGTAGCAGGCTCAGGTCGGTCGAGCCGAGGTGGAACGGCGCCCGCTGGCGCCGTGTGCGTCGGTGTTCAGGAGGATGCCCGATGAGCGCGGACGGAAAGGCCAAGAGCCTGGAGACGGACGTGCGGTCGGTGGATTCCACCCGGATCCTGTCGCTCACCGGGGAAATCGATATGGCCTCCGCTCCGCAGTTCCAGGCTGCGGTGGACGAAGCCCTGCGGGATCAGCCGAACACGCTGGTCGTGGACCTGTCCCTGGTGGAATTCTTCGGCTCCGCCGGATTGAGCGTGCTGCTCGTCGCCGCGGAGGCGCTGCCGTCGGGCCAGCTGCGCGTGGTGGCCTCGCCGCCGGTGCGCCGCCCGATCGAGGTGACCGGGTTGGACAAGCTGCTCAGCGTGCACAACACGGTGGACGACGCGCTGTCCGTCGAGGAACCGCGCCGCCCGGCTTAGGTCCGAGCGGAACTGCCGAAGGCTGGTTGAACGTAGCCGGGGCTGGATCAACGTTGCCGGGGGCTGGGGCAGCGCTGTCCGGCGCCGATCAGCGGTGTCGAGGAAGCCGGACGACCTGGACGAAGAAATCGTCGATGTGCTTGATGGCCGCGACGAACTGGTCCAGGTCGACCGGCTTCGTCACGTAAGCGTTGGCGTGCAGCTTGTAGCTGCGCAGGATGTCTTCCTCGGCCGCCGACGTGGTAAGCACGACCACCGGGATGTGCGACAGATCCGGGTCCGCCTTGATCCGCTCGAGCACCTGGCGGCCGTCGTATCTCGGTAGATTGAGGTCGAGCAGGATCAGATCCGGCCGCGGGGCCTCCGCGTACTCGCCTTGCCGGTAGAGGAAGTCGAGCGCCTCCTGCCCGTCGTGCGCGACGTGCAGGGTGTTGCCGATCTTGTTGTCCTCGAACGCTTCCCGAGTCATCAACTCGTCGCCGGGGTCGTCTTCGACGAGCAGGATGTCGATGGGCTGAGCGGGGATGGACAAAAGCAATCTCCTTGTGGTGTGGCTGACTCGCAGTGGGGCACAGCCGGTTCGGTGAAATGGTAGAGCGGACTCAGCTCGCCGGGCTGGGTGAGCTGGTGTGCTCGACCGGACTGGCGTCGCCGTTCGCGCCGGCGTCGCTGAGGGAAATGGTTTCGCTGTACGAGGTGTGCTGCCCGGCCTCGCCGGATGAGCTCGAATCGCCGGTCGGCTCGGAGTCGCTCTCTGCCACCGGCGAATTCAGCGTGAACCAGAAGCGGGTGCCGCCGGTGTACTCGGTGTCGAGCCAGATCTTCCCGCCGTGGTGCTCGACGATCTTCTTGCACAGGGCGAGTCCGATACCGGTGCCGGTGTACTCCTCCCGGCTGTGCAGCCGCTGGAAGATCACGAACACCTTCTCCCCGAACTCGGGTGGGATGCCGATCCCGTTGTCCGACACCGAGAACAGCCACCCGCCGGTGTCGCCGTCCGGCACACAGTCGAGCCGCACGACCGGCGACCGATCGGGCGCGCGGAACTTGATCGCATTGCCGATCAGGTTCTGCCACAACATGGTCAGCAGGGTCGAATCGCCGGTGATCTCCGGCAGTTCGTCCGGGCGTTCCAGCTGTAGATCGTTGTCCTCGGCGGCCGCAGCGAGATTGGTCATCGCCTTGTCCAGGGTCTGGTCGAGACCGATCGGCACGTTGCCGTCGATGACCCGGCCGACCCGGGAGAAGGTGAGCAGATCGTTGATCAGCACCTGCATGCGCTTGGCGCCGTCCACCGCGTAGGCGATGTATTGGGTTGCGCGCTCGTCCAATTGGCCCGCGTACCGCTTCTCCAGCAGCTGGCAGAACGCGGCGACCTTGCGCAGTGGCTCCTGTAGATCGTGCGAGGCCACGTAGGCGAACTGTTCGAGTTCGGCATTGGAGCGGCGCAGCTCCGCGGTCTGCGCGTCCAGCTCGGTCGTCTGCTCGGCCAACACGGCTTCCTGGACGCGGGAGGACTCCAGCTCGGCGACGACCCGGCGGCGCATGCTCTCCACCGCCTCCGCGACGGTGGCCAGGTCGGCGGGTCCGTGCGCGGCGATGTGGTGGTCGAAGTCGCCGTCGGCGACGCGCAGCGAGGCGGCCTCCAGATTGTCCAGCGGCCGCGCGACCAGCCTGCGCACCAGCAGCGTCAACGCGACCGCGGCCAGCAGGAACGCGGCGACCATGCTCGCCAGCACGGTATCCCGCACGTCGCGCGTGCTTTCCAGCTCGGCGCGTTCCCGGTCGATCTCGGCGGCGAGGTCGGCGTCCTGCTTGGTGAACAGGGTGCGGACGTTGTCGAAGTCCGCTTTGCCCCGGGCAGCCGCGGGCTCGCCGACGGCGCCGGTGCCGCGTGCGGCGACCGCGGCAGTCAACGGTTCGGCGTAACCGGTGCGCCACTCGTCGGCCGCGCGTTCCACGGCGTCGAGGTCGGCGAGCAGCTGCGGACGGCCCGCGAGCAGCTCACGGATCCGGGCCGCGGCCCGCGCCTCCACCTGCTTGCCCTCGTAATACGGTGCGAGGAACTGCGCGTCGGCGGCGATGGCGTAGCCGCGGATACCGGTCTCCTGGTTGAGCAGCGCGCTTTGTAAGCGGTAGGTCTCGGCGGTGGCGGGTTGCAGCCCGTCCACCATCCGGTCGGCGACCCGGTTGGTCTTGGTGAGTTGATGAGCACCGATCGCGGTGCCCACGATCACCAGGATCACCATGAGGGCCAGCACGAGCATGAACCAGCCCTGCACGGTCAGCCGACCGGCGATGGACTGCTTCCTGGGGGATGTCGTCATCGATTGTCCTGATTCAGGTCTCGGTGATGCCACTGCAAGTACATGACCGCCACGTCGTCCTCGAGGCCGCCGTGCGACTCGGCGAGCGCTTCGGCACGCCGGATCAGCTCGTCGACGAACGCCGAGGGCTCGGCGGCGGTGACGGTGCGGGCCAGCTCCAACAGGCCCTCCTCGCCGAGGCGGTCCTCGCCCACGGCGGTGTGTCCCTCGAACAGCCCGTCGGTGAACAGCATCAGGCCGGAGCCGACGGGCAGCGTGATCTCGTGGGTGGTCCAGTCGGCGCGGCCGGGCAGGAAGCCGAGGGCAGGACCGCCCGGCACCTCGACCCAGTCCACCGCCGAGCCGCTGCGCAACAGCATGCCCGGATGCCCGGCCCTGGTCACCAGCACCCGATGGTCGTCCGGGCACAGGGTCAGGCTGGTCAGGGTGGCGAAGATCTGCTTGCCGGTGCGTTCGGCGAGCAGCACCTCCTCCAGCAGCCGCAGCTGGCGGATACCGGAGATATCGCTGAGCACCAGCGTGCGCCAGGCCAGCCGCAGCGCCACCCCGGTCGCCGCCTCGTCCGGGCCGTGACCCGCGACATCACCGATCAAGGCGTGCACGGTGCCGTCGGCCTGTTGCACGACGTCGTAGAAGTCGCCGCCGAGCAGGGCGTTGGCCCGGCCGGGGCGATAGCGCGCCACGATGTCGACCGAGCGTTCACCGCGCAGCAGCGGGGTGGGTAGCAGGCCACGTTCGAGTCGCGCGTTCTCCTGCGCGCGCATCTGGCTCGCCCGCAGCGCCGCAGCGGCGCGTTCGGCCTGCTTACGCTGGATGGCGTAACGCAGTGCGCGACCGAATAATTCGGGCTCGATCCGGCCTTTGATCAGATAGTCCTGGGCGCCCGCGGCGACCGCGGCCAGCCCGATCTGTTCCTGATCCAGCCCGGTGAGCACCACCACCGCCACCTGGTCGGTGTATTCGCGTACCGTGGCCAGCGCCTCCAGCCCCTGCGCATCCGGCAGGTGCAGGTCGAGCAGCACACAATCGGGTAGCTCGACGGCCAGCCGTGCGCGGGCCTCGGCCGCGGATCGCACCCACCGCACGGGCAGGCCGGGTGCGCCGTCGGCGATCAACTCCTCGACAAGCAAGGCATCGGCCTGATCGTCCTCGATCAGCAATACCGAGAGGTCCGGCCAGTTCCAAACGGCGGCACGCTCGAGAGGACGCACCGGAATCGGAGCTTCTCCGGGGGCCTTGCCGTCGCTACCGCCGAGAAGGCTTACGCGCCCACTCTGCCCGGAAAGCATCGACTCGGGTCTCCTTCCAATCCGCGTCACTACTCGGTCGCCGTGACACACGACTAACGCGGAGTACCCACAATCGCGAGGCGCACCCTCCGGGCCTTGTACCGCACGACGCGACAACATTACCGTCCCGAAACAGTGGGTCCGGCCGCCGACCGGATTCGCGGGTGTGGTGCACAGCTCGATTCCTCCCATGATCGACGCAGCTCACACCCGCTGAAGGTGGGTCTGCGCTGACGGTTGCCGTTGATCATCGACCGTGCGGCTCGGCGCGTCGGACGTGCTGAACCGCCGTGCTGCGTTTCTCGGCGCTAGCCGGCGCGCCAGGTGGTGAAGTCGAACTCGAGGTATTGCTCAGCGGCGGAAGGGATGTGCGTGAGCGTGAGATCGGCGAGGTTGCCCTGGTCGGTCTGCACGCAGAGGTGGCTGTTCATGGGCAGGTGGTAGACGTTGTCGAGAGTTTTGGTCCAGGCGCCGGGTGCGATCGTTGTGCAGCGGTCGAGGCCGGCGTCGGCGCGCGGGATGGCGAAACGCGCGGCGCCGTGGGTCATGGCGTTGAGGGAGTCGCCGGTTCTGGAAGGGCTCATGTCCACACCGGGCTCGTTCTGATCGCGGATCTGCCCGGTATCCAAGTCGATTCCCTCGACGTTGGCGATCCTGCGTTTCACACCGTGCGCGACCGAGGGTGGCGCGGTGGTCGTTGGGCGCGCGGACGGGCCGGCGGACGGTCGGCGGGCCGGGGCCGCCGGACGCACTGGGCGGCGCCGACGATGAATTCGAGCCGGCGCACTCGGCGACACCGACGACCACCGCGAGCACACCCGCGACGCTGCCGACGATGGTCCAGAACAGCGCCGAGGTCCAGAAGTGGGTCGCGCCACCGTTGCTCGGTGCGGGTTCGTTGTCGGGCATCTGCTGCTTCCCCCTGTCGCCGGATGCTGGTCCGCGCCTGCGACAGGCGAACCGCAGCCCGCGCCGCAGATGCTGCCTCGCCCGCGGCGAGACACGAAAGACCTTACATAGCAAGCGGCTATCCGTCGGTGGGTTTCGGTCGATGCCACCCGTGCTGGCAGTCGGCCGGCGCGCCGCTGTATTGTTTGCTTCAGCAACTAGTTGCTCGGATCGAGCAAGCCTGCTGGTGAAAAAGGGGAGGGCCCACGCCCGCAGCGCACCGGTATGCTCGCCGATCTGTCGCACGCTGAGAGTTCTACCAGCAGTAGTACAGAGCAGATCGCTTGTCGCACAAGGCTCGGCCGCGCGCCGAGCCGACCCACTCGACGGCCGCGTAAGTGTTCGCGGCGGCCGCCGAGGGCTACCCGTGTTCGAGGACAACGCCACAACGCAGCCGACCAGAATCAGGGCGCACATGACGAATTCCACTACCCAGGCAATGCCGCCGGGCCTGGAAGCCGGCGAGGGCACGGCACTGTCACACCAGCAGATCATGACCATTCTGTCCGGCCTGCTGCTCGGCATGTTCCTGGCCGCGCTGGATCAGAACATCGTGAGCGTGGCGATCGTGAAGATCGCCAACGACCTGCACGGCTTCGATGAACAGGCCTGGGCGACAACGGCTTACCTGATCACCGCGACGATCACCACGCCGCTCTACGGCAAGCTGGCCGACATCTATGGACGTAAGCCGTTCTATCTCACGGCGATCGGGCTGTTCATCATCGGCTCGGTGGCCTGTACCTTCGCCGCCTCGATGTATCAGCTCGCGGGCTTCCGCGCGTTCCAGGGGCTCGGTGCGGGCGGCTTGATGTCGTTGGCGTTCACCATCATCGGCGACATCGTGCCCGCCCGTGAACGGGTGCGTTACCAGGGCTACTTCATGATCGTCTTCGGTACCGCCACGGTGCTCGGACCCGTGCTCGGCGGCTTCTTCTCCGACTATCAGACGCTAGGCGGAATCGACGGCTGGCGCTGGGTGTTCCTGGTGAACGTGCCGGTCGGCGTGCTCGCGTGGCTCGTTGTCGCGAAGGTGCTGAACGTGCCGCATCAGCGCCAGCGTCATCGCATCGACTGGTTCGGTGCGGTGGCGCTGACGATCGGCGTGGTGCCGCTGCTGGTCGTCGCCGAGCAAGGCCGACACTGGGGTTGGGGGTCGCACCGGTCGTTGCTCTGCTACGGGATCGGCGCGTTCGGGCTGCTGCTGTTCCTGCTCGTCGAGTTCCTGATGAAGGACGCGGCGCTGATTCCGTTGCGGCTGTTCAAGAGTTCGACGTTCAGCGTCACCATCGCGGGCGGGTTCATCGTCGGCGTCGCCATGTTCGGCGCCATCACCATGGTGCCGCAGTACTTTCAGGTGGTGCGCGGCTTCACCCCGACCAACGCGGGTCTGCTGATGCTGCCGCTGGTGCTCGGCATCACGATCGGCGCGCAGCTCGCCGGGCGAATCACCAAGAAGACCGGTCGCTACAAGATGCTGCCGGTGGCAGGCACTTTCGTCATCGCGGCCGGCTCGGCGCTGTATGCGCAGGTGCACTACGACAGCCCGCTGTGGCAGCCGCTGGCCTACGGTGCGGTGATCGGGCTCGGGCTCGGCGGCTGCATGCAGACATTGATCATCGCGGCGCAGAACGCGGGCCCGCGGTCGGATATGGGGGTGTCCACCGCGTCGGCGACGTTCTTTCGCCAGATGGGTGGCACGCTCGGTGTCGCCGTGTTCCTGACGATCATGTTCAACCTGTTGCCCAACAAGATAATCGACGCGTTCGGCGGACAGTTGCCGCCCGAGTTCGGTGCCGATCAACTCACGAGTATTCAGAGCAACACCAGCGGGATCGAGTCCCTGCCCGACGCGTTGAAGGTGCCCATCCTGACCGGGTTCACCGACTCCATGCATGCGGTGTTCTATGTCGCGGCCGGAGTGGCGCTGCTGGCGTGCCTGGTGCTCATGTTCATGAAAGAGATTCCGTTGCAGGATGCCCCGGCGCCCGTCGCGGCGGCGCCGGCGGCATCGCCTGTCGCGGAATCGAGTTGGGACGAGGATCAGGTCTGGGAGGGTGCCGCGCAGGTACTTTCGGAACCCGAGCCGGCAATGGCCGGGGCCGTCAGCGGTCACGCCTCCGAGCACCTCGGCAACGGTTCGCACCAGTTCGCAGTGGCGGCAGCCGGTTCCGCGGTCACCGTGCTGGAGGCAGCCGGATTCGTCGGCGATGACGACGGCGCGATCGGCGGGCATATTCGCCGCGAAGACGGTCGTCCGGTGCCCGGCGCCACGCTCACCCTGATCGACCAGCGTGGACATCAGGTGTCGCGAACGAGCGGAGATGCCGAGGGCGGCTACCTGATCGGCGTACCCGAGGGCGGCAGCTACGTGCTGATCGTCTCGGCCACCGGCCATCAACCAGCCGCGGTCACCGTGTCCATGGGGCAGCGCCCCCAGCACCTCGACCTCACCCTGCTCGGTTCCGGCGAGGTGTCCGGCGTCGTTCGCTCGGCCGCCCGCGGCACACCCCTCGCCGGCGCGACCGTCACGCTGACCGACCGGCACGGCGACGTCGTCGGCACCGCGGTCACCGCCGCCGACGGCACCTACACCTGCCACGGCATCGTCACCGGCACATACACAGTGGTGGCCGTAGCCGAACACATGCGCCCCACCGCAACCACCCTCACCGTGCCCGACACCGGCCTGCTCCGCCACGACGTCGAACTGGCCGCCATGGCAGTCCTCACCGGCTCCGCGCTGTCCGAGGACGGCCGCCCGATCCCCGACGCCCAGATCAGCCTCCTCGACGCCACCGGCGACGTGACCGCCACCACCCGCACCGACGACAACGGCCACTACCTCATCCCGGACCTCCCCCAGGGCAGCTACACCATCGTCGCCCGCGGCTACCCCCCGTCCACCAGCCAGGTCACCGTCACCGGTGGCGAAGTCAGCCACAACGTCGAACTTGCTTACCACCAGGATGATTCACGGAACCCGGCCCAGTCGTGATACCTGCCGCCCGCAGCTGATCGGAGGCCCGGCTGATTATCCAGCCGGGCCGAAGTGGTTTCATACGGTCTCGGCGGCCGTGGTCGAGCCTTGTTATGAGCGTTGGCCGCAGAATGCGTCGAGTGGCCAGGGACTAGAGCGGGACGCTCAGGCAGGCGACGCGGGCGCCGGCCATGCCTGCGTTACCGTCCGTGGTGTCGGTCTTCTTCTCGTGCACGACGATCGACCCGGCTTTGCCCTTACGGAAGGTCCAGTCGACCATGGAAACCTGTGTGGCGTTGCCATTCTTGTCGGTGGTGAAGTCGAGCCACAGCTCGTTGCGCGGGTTGGCATATCTCGCGTCCATGGACATTGTGTCCTTGGCGTTCGGGTCCTCCACGTTCTGGTAGTGGAAGCCGGAGTCGGCCGGCTTCGCGCCGCAAGACTTCACGTGCGCATGTGAGCCGTAGACGCGGTTGGGGAGGAGGCCCCGGACGGTCAGGATAGCCACGGTCCTCTTGTCGTAGTTGCCGATGACAACCCTGGCATGGCTGCCGACGGGAGCCAGCGTCTGGTCGTGAGTGACGGCGACGGCGCCGTCCTGCCAGGGCTTGAAGGTGCCCTCGACGATGATGGGCCCGTTGGCATTCGCGGGTGCGGCAGGAATCAGCAGGGCGGCGGCGATCGCGCCGAGTAGTAACGGTTTGTATTTCATGGGATCAGGCTCCGCCGAGGTCACAAACCACGTCAAACGTTTCCATGTGGGGATTTCTGGCTCGGACCACGGCTTGTCCGGAACACGTTCGTGCTGAGGTATTTCAGGCCGGAGTCCACCAGGATGGTGGCGACGGCGGCGTCGGGGCCGAGTCGTTGTCCGAGTTCGATGGCCGCGAGGACATTTGCGCCGGAGGAGGTTCCGGTGAACAGTCCTTCTTCCCGCGCGAGTCGTCGTGCCATGGCTTCAGCGTCGGCGGTGGGTACGGGGATGATCTCGTCGGGGAGGTCGGCGTCCCACATCGGGGGCCGGTAGCCGATGCCGATGCCTTCGATGAGGTGAGCGCCCGGACGGCCGCCGGACAGCACGGCGGATTCGGCCGGTTCCACCGCGACCACCCGCAGTCGCGGGTTGTACTGCTTCAGTGGCGTGGTCGCCCCGCGCAGTGACGCTGCCGTGCCGACCGCTTGGACGAAGCCGTCGACGCGGCCACCGGCTTGCGCCCAGATCTCTTCGCCCATCGGGTGATAGCCGGTGATGCTGTCGGTGTTGGTGAGCTGGTCGGTCCAGTAGGTGTTGGGTTGGCGGCCGAATGCTGCTGCGGTGTCGATCATTTCGAGGATCAGCTTCTTGGTGATCTGCCCGTGCTCACTCTGGACCAGAGTGAGTTCGGCCCCCAGCGCGACCATCTGAATCAACTTGTCCGCGCTGAACGCTTCCGAGCTGACGATTCGCAGCGGATATCCGCGCGCCGCGCAGACCATGGCCAGCGCGGCACCGGTGCTGCCGCCGGAGTATTCGACAACGGTGTCGCCGGGCCGCAGCCTCCCGTCGGCCTCGGCGGCGGCCAGCATGGCCTGTGCCATCCGGTCTTTCATGCTGCCGGTCGGGTTGTTGCCCTCGACCTTGACCAGAATGGTCGCGCAGTCGGCGGGCACCACTCTGCGCAATCGCACCAGGGGTGTGTGCCCGATCGCTGTCAGCACGCTGCTACTGATTTCCATGTTTGCTCATCCTCCCGACGACTTCATCGACACTGCCGATCGTCGGCGCACCCAGCTGGAGCCGGAAGTTCAATTCTTGAACTGCGCTGCGCGCCTGCGGTCCATACGCTTTCGGTGTGGGTGGTTATGGACAGTTCTGCGCCGTGGCGCGGGCGCTGGATGTACTCGGTGAGCGGTGGACGCTGTTGATCGTTCGCGAACTCCTGCTCGGCGCATCGAGCTTCGGTGACCTGTGCCGGGGATTGCCGCGAATCCCCAGGGCAACTCTGTCGGCGCGGCTACGGGTGCTGCGCGCCGCCGGCGTCGTCGACGGCTATCGCCTCACCGACGTCGGTGCCGCGCTCGCCCCCGTGGTCCGGGAACTGGCCCGATGGGCCATCGCCACCGACAGCGCCGCTCTGGGCGAAGACGATCTCGACACCGCCGCCCTCACCTGGGACATGCGCCGCCGAGTCGATGTCGCCGCGCTGCCCGACCGCCGGGTCGTGCTCGCCATCGAGTTCACCGATCGGCCGATTTCCGACAGCAGGTTCTGGTTGCACCTGTCGCGGACCGGGGTGGACCTGTGCCGTGACGACACCGGCGCACCCGTCGACATCTGGCTCACCACACCGACCCGAGCGGCGACCGAATGGTGGCTCGGGAATCTGTCCTGGCAGCAACTGCTGCGACAACCCGGAGTCCAGGTCCACGGTGACCACGGACTTCAGCGGGAACTGCCGCGCTGGTTCACGCGCTACCTGTTCACTCCCGAGAGCCTCGGCATGGCGACATAACGCGCGCGGGTGGGTCAGGGCGCGTCTCGCATCGCCTGGGCGCGCAGCACGTCGACCTCGCAGCCCGGCGATGCCGGGTCGAAGCCGTGCTGGACCAGCCAGCGCACCCCCCGCAGGCTCCGTAACGACCACCACGCGCGGATCACATCGAGGTCGACGTCGGTGCCGTAGCCGGCCACGACGTCGCCGAGGTGCTCCTGGTGTCCGAGTGTCAAGGTGGCGAGGTCGTACAGGGCATCGCCCTGGGCCGCCTCGGACCAGTCGAGCACGCCGGTGACCTCGTCACCGTCGACGAACACATGGGCAACTTGCAGATCGCCGTGCGTGAACACCGGCGTCCACGGCCGCAGCGCAGCCTCGGCAATCGCGCGGTTGCGCGTGATCACGTCGGCGGGAAGGACTTCGTTTCTGCGCAGCCACGCGCATTCGTCGTCGAGGTGCGACGCGATCTCGTCGAGGTTGCGACCGGGCCTGGGTGGCAGCGGCGCGTCGTGCAGCATCCGGACGGCGGCACCCGCCGCGGCCCACGCCGCCGACGACGCGGTCGACGGCTCGCCGAGGCGGCCCAGTGCCACGCCCGGCAGGGCGGCAAGCGCGAGCACCGGCGGCTTGCGCCACAGGACCTCCGGAGTCGGGACCGGCGCCATAGCCATCGCTTCGACCTCGACGTCGGTGCGCTTCTGATCAGCGTCGATCTTCAAGAACACGGCACCGACACGCAAGGTCGCGCACTCGTGATGAGCGACGACGACCTCGACTCCTTCCACGTCGGCCATTATCGAGGCGATGGCCACCGACGTCACCGGGTTTATCCCGCGCAAGTGACCGCTCGGGCGCGGCTGTCGGCATGCAGGCTGTGCCGCAACCGAATTGGGCATCTGTGACTGCGTGGTGCGATGATCGACCCATGACAACCGGAAAGGCCGATGGCCGCTGAACGCCAGCTCGTGCTGCACGCAACGCTGCCGCCGCGCTACGCACGATTCGAAGTTCCCGCCGCCACGATCGATCACCGCGGTCGGCTACTGGCCGTGCTCATCGATCCTGCACAAGTCCCCTCGGCACGCGCGCCGATCCCACGCTATGACGCTACCGTCGTAATCTGCGACAACGGCGACGTCGATGAAATTCGGCTGCACGGCCTCGATCAATGGTTCAGCCAGATCGATGTCCTCGGTGATGGAATCATCCTGGGCGCTGGACGAATCGAGCGAGTGCAGCCCACTGCCTCGACGTTGCCCCGCAACCTTGTTGCCTTCGACAGCACGGGACACCAACAGGGCTCCTGCTACGCCGGAGACGCGATTGCGGAATTGCTCACCGACCCCTACGGGCGAATCTGGATCAGCTATCGCGACGAATCCACCTTCGCCTTCGCCGAACCAGACGGCACCTGGGGCACCGGGCACATGATCGGCCTCGCGCGCTGGGACACCCTGGACAGTTCCCCATGGTTCGCCTCGGATGACACCGGAAATCAGGTCGACTGGTGTGACTGCTACGCGGTAAATGTCGGCCGAACCCGCACCTACGCCTGCCCCTACACCACATTCCCGCTGGTGGA
This sequence comes from Nocardia ninae NBRC 108245, assembly GCF_007990755.1. GTDB lineage: Bacteria > Actinomycetota > Actinomycetes > Mycobacteriales > Mycobacteriaceae > Nocardia > Nocardia ninae. The sequence continues at coordinate 13,686 of NZ_BJXA01000105.1, forward strand.
AATGGACGCCAACGGAGTCCGATCGATCACCGAGAACTCGATCACCGGCTGTGGTGGCTTGGCGGTATCGGACGCGACCTTCGGCTTCTTCGACCAGCATCGCCGCAAAGGGCAGCTGAGGTGGGCGATCCGCAAAGGCGAACTCCAGGATGGAGTGGTCACCGAGACCGAAAGCGAGGAACTCCTCCTACCGGGCGGCCGCCGATCCACGGTCTGGGCGCGCGGGAAGATCGGACGTGACTCGACCCTCTGGTTACACGAGGACGGTAACCCCAGGCAGTGGTACCGATATGAACTGGATAGTTGACGGTGATGAAAGGCATTGCGCCAGAGGAGGTTCTAGTGTTCGATGCATCGAAGTTCGGTTGCTGGGCGACGTAGATCTACTCGCGGTAGTTGAATTGAGACGCCCTTACCGGCAGTAGCGGACGCTCTGCGCCCAGACGGTCTTCATCCTGTGACCCGATCCCTGGACGGCAGCGGCAGAGTTGATGTTCCCTAGTCAGAAGGACGGGGGGATAGGCGGTCGGTCGGATCGAGAACGTCCAGCCGTACACACAACGCGGTGCTGCACCGAGCCGTGCGCGTGTGACCGTGGACGTGTCCGCTACCGGTTCGGATGCCCGCGGGTTTGCCCGGTGGTGCAGTTGTCGATCAGCCAACCGGTCACATCGTCGACGGCCTGGTGAGCCTGGTCGTCACCGCAGTTGGTCACGACGGCGAAGATGAGATTGTTCGCCGGCGCCAACAGAGTCTCAGCGGTCCACAACGTATTGCTGCCGGTGTGGGTCAGTACTGGGCCGTTCGCCCACTCCGGGGTGAGAACGATCCACCCGGCGGCGTAATCACCGCCGCGTGCAGGCTGATGCAGCCGGGCCATCGTGACTGTGGAAAGGATGCTGGGTGCACCGCGAGCACCCGCGAGATGTTGGCCGAGGAACCTGCCCCAGTCGGTCAGTGTGCAGTGCACCGTCCCCGCCGGGCCGAATGCAGGAGGATTGTCCGACAACGGGCCCGGCGGCATTGGTTCGAGAGTGCTGTTGTGACCCCACGGCTGGTCGGTCGTCCCAGGACTGCCGGGGCCACCGAACCCGGCCGAGTTCATCCGTAGCGGAGTGAAAAGCTCTGTGCGCATCAGAGATTCCCACGAAGCTCCGCACAGCCGCTGGAGAGCTGCGCCGAGGATCATGTACCCGACATTCGAGTAGGCATACTTCCCCGGCGTGTGGGCGGGTGAATCAGCCAGGATGGTGGTTACCGCCGCCGCGCGGGCCGCCGCCGGTTCGATCCCGTCGGTAGACATATGTTTTCGCATGTGCGGCGGTGGGTTTTCGGGTGCGCCCCCGCGATGCTGTAGCAGTTGTTCGACCGTGACCGCCGCATATCCGGGATGCAGCTGATCGCCACCGAGCAACTCGTTTAGCTGGTCCTCGAACCGAACTACGCCGCGGTCCACGAACAGTCCGATCAGTGTCGCAGTCATAGCTTTGGTGTTCGAGCCGAGGTGCCAGCGATCGCCGATAGTCACAGGAGTCGGATCATTGCGCTTACGAAACCCAGTGACAGCAGCCGCATACGGTTCCGAACCCCACCACACTGCCGCGGCAAGCCCGGGCATTTGCCCCTTCTGGCGAACCTGTTCCAGGAAGTCATGGAGATCGGCAGCAAACCGCGTCGGGCCGACACCCTCGAGCATCACTTCCCCATTCAATCACTGAAACGTTAGAGACAAACGGAGACAACATGTTTCACGTGTCTGGATGGACACGAACGACCAGGCTCCCAGGTGTCCGAGCAACAAAACGCAATCAGCATGAGCGCGCACCCTCGCGGCCGTACAGCGCTCTGCCGTTGATCTTCCGGGCTTCCCCGCCGTGGTCGCTTCGCTCAGCGCGCTCAGCGGTACGACAGAGATTTCGCGTGCGAATCGCGGCACGATCTCTCGTCGAATTAGGACCGTAACTGTCCTATCTGCGCGACATACTCGACTCATGAGCGAAACCGAATCGGCTGCGGGGCAGTCGGAGCAGGCCGACATCACCGACTACAACGATCCGAATGCGCCGTGGAATCAGGCGTGGGACCAGGAGGGCGGCATCGCCAACTGGAACGATGATGTGATCAAGGAGTTCCGGGAGAACTCGGGCAAGGTGGGCGGTGCTTATGCGGGCGGGGACCTCATCCTGCTCACCACCACGGGAGCCAAGAGCGGCAAGCGGCACACGACCCCGCTGGGGCCCCTGTACCGGGGCGACACCATGTTCGTGAGCTCGTTCATCGAGGACAAGTACCCGGCCTGGTGGTACAACATCAAGGCGAATCCGCAGGTCACTGTCGAGCTCCGGGGCAAGACCTATCAGGCGACCGGCAAGGTGCTCGAAGGTGCGGAGTACGACGAGTTCGCGGCCTGGATGCTGGCCAACCATCCACTGTTGGCGGACTTCCAGTCCAAGGTCGACCGGCCCATGCCGCTGGTCGTCCTGACTCTCGACGGGGAGGGCTGAGCGCTCCCCGAACCTCCGCACGAACGTCAACGGCCCGAGATAGCCTCGGGCCGTTGATCTTCGGACTGTCGCATCCGGCTGCGTGCCGGGATGCCGACAGCGTCATCGGTCATGAATTCAGCTGGCGAATATGCCGCTATTTGATTGCGCTGGCCAGCTGATCGGCATAGCGGGCAGTGAACTTTCCGACGAGAGGCAGCTCCGCGCGGACACCGCCGGTGTTGTTCGCCTGGACCATCGCCATGATCCAGACGACGATTGCGAGGATCGCGACTGCGAGTCCGGCGAGGCTGAAGATGAGCCCGAGGACTCCGAGCAGCGAGCCGACGATGCTCAGCACAATATTGACCACCGAGACCGCCCCGAAGAAGACGATCGATTGCGCGGCATGGAATTTCACGTCCGGATCGTTCTTTCCGACGAACAGGAAAATTATTCCGGTGAGCCACCCCATCGCGTACGAGAGGATCGCGCTGGTCTTCTTGTCCAAGCTGGCGGACTGCGGTTGGTTCATGGGAGGTTGAGAAGATGTCATGGGGTAAGTAGATGCCGCGTGCGCCGCCTACCGATCCCAGGTTTCAGGCTGTCGGCGGCGTGCGCGGTAGTCCTGTTGCGCGGCTCGTGATCGAATCAGTGCATGGACGAGATCATCTTCCGGTCCGCGACGATCGATGACCTTGCTGCGCTGGTGACGATGCTCGCCGATGACACACTCGGCAGCGGCCGCGAGTCGGTAGACGACCTGAGCCGGTATCGCGCGGCCTTCGCCGAGATCGACGACGATCCGCGACAGGAGTTACTGGTGGCCGAACACCGCGGTGCCGTGGTGGGAACGGCGCAACTGAGCTTTTTGCCCGGTCTGGCCCGCAGGGGCGCGGTGCGGGCGCAGATCGAGGCGGTGCGGGTGGATCGGCCGATGCGTGGCATCGGTCTCGGATCGCAGCTGATCGAGGAGTGTGTGCGGCGCGCGCGTGAACGTGGTTGCGCCCTGGTGCAATTGACCTCGCACAGTAGTCGGGTGGAGGCGCATCGTTTCTACGGCAAGCTCGGATTCGAGGCCAGTCACGTGGGTTTCAAGCTGATGCTGGCCGACGCCTCGGATCGATGACGCGCCCGCCAGGACTGTGCCGGCCACCGGATCGGCGAGCTCGATTGCCGACGCACTATCGTGCGTCGTAATCAACTGCGGCACAACAGATCTCTCACAGGGCGGTACCGCCACTGGCGTCGAGGGTTTGGCCGGTGATCCACCGGGCGTCGTCGCTGACGAGGTAAGAGACGATGTCGGCGATGTCGGCGGGGCGACCGACGCGACCGAGGGCGACGTTGGACGAGGCTTCGCGCTGACCGTCGGGGTTGTCGATGAGCCAGGCGTTCATATCGGTGAGTACATAGCCGGGGGCGACGGCGTTGACGGTGATGCCGCGCGGGCCGAGGGCCTGGGCGAGGACGCGGGTGAAGCTGTCGATGGCGCCTTTGGTCATGGTGTAGGCCAGGATGTCGGGGACCGCCATCCGGGTGACGGCCGAGGACAGATTTACGACGCGGCCGCCGTCCCGGAGCCGGTCGAGGGCGCCTTGCACCAGGAAGAACGGGGCGCGGACATTGGTGGCGAAGAGGGTGTCGAATTCCGCGGGCGCCATGGTGTCGACGCCTTTCATGATGGTCATGCCCGCGTTGTTGACCAGGATGTCCAGGCCGGCGGGAGCGCCGAGGCCGGCGAAGCCCGCGTCCATGTCATCGAGGAGGGTCGCGAAGTCGGTGGAGCCGAGGTCGCCGCGCACCGCGAAAGCCCGGCCACCGTCGGCCTCGATGCCGGCGACCACGTCTTTGGCCGCCGCGTCGTTCTGACCGAAATGTACTGCTACCAGTGCACCCTCGCGGGCCAATCGTTCAGCGATGGCACGGCCGATGCCCCGGCTCGCGCCGGTTACCAGCGCCGTTTTGGTGGTCGGGATTTCGGTATCGTTCATGAAAGCTATTCAACGGACATGATCATCCGATGTCCGGCTGGATTCGGACATGGCGTTGAGGCCTGCGGACAGCACAGCCACGGTGTAGGCGACCGATCGACCGTTCTGCACGCAGTGGTGTCCGCCGCGTTCGACGAATCCGAGTCGGCGGAACAACTGCCTGCTCCTTGTGTTCCAGCTCTGGATGACTACGCGTACCGGAGTGGCCGGGTAGTCCCGGCGGAGCTGAGCGAGCACGGTGGTGCCGAAGTGCCCACCGTGACCTCGGCCGACCCATTGCGGGTCCATGCCGACGCCGAGATCGACCACGGCGGGATCCTCATCGAGGCCCGGCACCCGCGCCTCGGGTCCGATGCAGAAGAACCCGACGATGCGGTCCGTGTCGGCATCGGCCACTGCCGTGTATCCATCGGCCGCACTTGGCAATTCATCGTCATCGGCCGAGCCGAAGTCGTAGATCTGCCACGGACCGGCGTACTGCCAACCGGCTACCTGCCGGGCGTCGCTGCGGGTGAAGGGACGTACTGCCAGGCGGTCGGGCCATCCATCGCTCACGCCGAGACGCTCTCACATTTGCCCGCCACAGCTGAAGCTATTTTCGGCCGCGCGTCACACCGGGGGCTGACTGCTGGTCAGGAGGGCGGTAAGGGTTTCGGGGGTCCAGGTGAGGTCGGCGCCCGGTCGGGTGGCGAGGTAGGTGGCGGTGGTTTCGATGGTCCAGCCGTGGGATTCGATGAGGCCCGCGGCTAGGTGGCGTAGGTAGGCGGGGGAGGGGGCGTTGCCGGGGAGGTCGGTGTGGCGCCAGGGGGCGGTGCAGGTGATTATCGGGTGGTTCCCTAATCTCCCTGCGTAGGAGAGGGTTTCGTATCGGCCGGGGCCGAGCGGTGCGCGTCCGGTGGTGATCACCTCGGTCAGGTCGAGGTCTGTGCCGGGGGAGCGGTACATCTCCTGGGCCGCGATGTCGGAGAATTGCGCGGCGGTGAGCAGGTAGGCGCGGGCCGCGGTCTCGCCCGGTCCCGCCGGGTCGTAGAACGCGCGGCCGCCGGTCCAGATCAGGGATTCGGTGGCGAAATACAGCAGGCCCGGCAGCATGATGGGCATCGAGCGGACGGGCTCGGCCGGGTCGCGGCAGCCGAGCATGGCCCGTGCGCCGCCCTCCGGAGTGCCTCCGGTGAGGTAGCACCGCAGTCGACTCAGGTGCATGTTCGACCCGTAGGCCGCGTACCAGACCAGGCCGTTGTCGTCGGTCACCTACCCATCCTGCCGTCGCCGCTCGAGACGCGCAGTTCTCAGCTCCGCTGGAACACCGCACGCCACCGCGCGAACCCCGGCTTGTCCGGTCGGGCCACCTGCTCCACCCGCACCGACCGCAGATCCTCGACCGCGAACGCGTCGATCTCCGCCCGGGTGAGCGGCCAGGGCGGCCCGTCCACCTCCACGCCTTCCTCGCGAATAGCCGCAATCACCAGCAGCTCGCCACCGGGCGCCACCATCCGCGCGACATTCGCCGTCGCTACTTCCCGCACCGAGACCGGCATCGACTGCACGGTGATGGACTCGACAACCAGGTCGAACGCGCCCGCCCACTCGGCAGGCGGTGCGAGCAGATCGGCGACCCGATAGTTCACCTTGGATGCCGGAAAGCGTTCCCGCGCAGTCTGTATCGCGGTCTCCGACACATCGAACGCGGTCGTCTCGAACCCCAGCCCAGCCAGGTGCTCGGCATCGCGTCCCAACCCGCACCCGACCACCATGGCTCGCATCCCACCGTCGGCCCGCTCATGCCGCTCGATCCAATCGACCAGCAGCGGATTCGGCTCGTCGGCATCCCACGGCACCACCGCCGCACCCTCGGAGGCGGCCGCATACAGCCGCTCGAACCATCCGGTCGGATCACCCTTGGCCAGCGAAGCGGCAGCCAGCCGGGTCGCGTCGGCATCACGAGAATCGGTCACCCGCCGAGTCTGGCAGGCACCCACGACCAGCGCACGGCGACCGCCCGGCATGATCAGCGGGTGACCTCTCTACGGCAGCCGATCGCCGTCTTCGACGCGGGCCTCGGCAGTTACTCGGCGGTGGAACTGCTGCACCGGCGCCTGCCCGACCGCGACATCGTCTACCTCGCCGACCGTGCCAGCTTCCCGTACGGCGCGAAGACCCGAACCGAACTGCTGACCGTGGTCGACCGCGCCGTGCGTTTCCTCGCCGAGTTCACACCGAGCGCCATCCTGCTGGCCTCCAACGCACCGTCGGTAACCATCCTGGACGACCTGCACAGCCCCGTCCCGATTTTCGGGGTGCGCCCGCCGATCGCCGAGGCATTGGCCATCGCCGACGAGGTCGCGGTGCTCGGTGTGCGGTCGTTGGTGGAGAGTGCCGAGCTGACTGAATTCCTATGCACCGCAGCAGGTGCGGCGATCGATCGGGTCCATGCGGTCAACGCGTCAGCATTGGTCGAGCTGGTGGAGAGCGGCGACTTCTTGTTCCGCCGCGAACACACCGCGTCGGCGATCAGCGACTTCCTGGACGCGCTACTCGCAGCACACCCCGCCATCGATGCGATAACCCTGTCGAGCACGCATTTACCTTGGCTGCGTGACTATTTCGAGCGAGCCCGTCCCGAATTGCACCTCTTCGACCCGATCGAAGCCGTAGTAGACCAGATCCGCCCGCTCTCGGTACCGGGCACCGGCACCGTCCTCGGCTTGGTCACCGAGAACGAGCGTTACCCGGCGACCGAGTTCCGAGAAATGCTGCGCCGCCTCGCCATCGATCTCGAAGTGGAGTCGGTGGTAATCCTTTGAGTTGGTCGGATGGCTGGACAAGCCCACTCCGGCAAACGATTTGATCGACCCCCAGTCGGCATCCGCGTGAGCCTGCACATCCCCTGCCAACGCGCCTCGCTGGTTGCCAGCGTTACTCGGAAGGCATACGGTCATGCGCTTACCGTAGGTCGAGCGTGCGAACAAGCATCGTGCGAAGCGGTTGTCGCCGTTGGGCGCGTCAGTCATCGGTACCCCGGGGTAGCACGCGTTCGAGGGCCGCTACGGAGCCGTCAACGGCCAGCCCCAGCGTCATCGCCGTCCGCAGGGACACCGCTGCGGTAAAGAGTGCGACGAACACCTGTGGCGGCGCGGTGACCGTCGCGTCGGGTCGACGGTCGGTCGAGCAGGGGCGTACCTCGATCCGGCCACGGTCGGCGATGATGTCGCAGCCGTCGCTCAGGTCGCCGAGGCGCACGACGCTCGCTGGTTCGTCGGGTGTGGCGTCGGTGCACAGGTGGCGCAGCGGCAGCGAGAACCAGTGCACCCGGAACGCGTCGTCCTCCGGTGGAACAGCCATCAGCGGGGCGCCCCAGCGGGTCAGCTCGCGGACCACACCGCCGAGGTCTCGGCCGCGATCGGTGAGGCTGATCAGTGTGGCAGCGACCGGCGGCGGTTCGTCGTGTCGGGCGATCAGCCCGGCGCTCTCCATGTCGCGGAGGCGGTCGGCCAGCAGGTTGCTGGCGATGCCCGGCAGCCCGCGGCGCAGGTCGGAGAAGCGGCAGGGCCCTTGGGTGAGCAGCTCGCGGACGATCAGCAGTATCCAGCGGTCGCCGACCAGGTCGAGGGCGCGTGCCATCGAGCAGTACTGGTTGTACGAGCGCATATCGGCAGCCTAGCAGAGTGGTTGAAAATCTCTACTAAGTGGTTTATTTTCTAAACCACAGTCTGAGGCAAGGAGATCACCATGACCGTCGTCAGCGACAACGCACCCGCCGTACTCAGGGAGTACTACCGGATCCTCACGGGCGGGATCGAGAACTACGGGGACGGCGCGGATCTGGCACCGTTGCTCGCCGACGACCTGCACTTCGAGGGTCCGATCGCTGGGCAGGTGACGGGGGCTGCGCCGTTTTTGCAGGGAGTGCGCGGATTCATCGCGAATGTCCAGAAGATCGATTTGATCCAGGAGGTGCACGGCTTCGACGGCACCGCGGTGCTCTACGACGCCCACCTGCCCGAAGGCGCCACTCGGCTCGCCGAGTTCTTCACCTTCGCAGAGGGAAAAATCCAGCGACTGTGCATCCTGTACGACCCCGCCGACTACCTCGCCAAGGGCGGCGCCTGATCGGCGGCTGGTGGACCACGGCCGCGGTGTCAGTCCCCTTGCGGCGCTGGAACATTCGCGTCTAACTCGCGCCGGTCAGGCGACGCACACGGTCGTTGAGGTACCGCTGTTCGGGGATGCTCGTGGTGAGTTGCGCTGCGCGCTGGTAGCTGTCGATGGCGCCGCTGGGGTCGCCGATCATTTCCAGTAGGTGTGCGCGTACCGCGTGGGTCCGGTGGTGACGGCGCATCGAGGAGTTGTCGAGCAGGGGCGTGATCAGGTCCAAACCCTGTTGTGGACCGAGGGTCATGCTGATGGCGACGGCGCGGTTGAGGGTCACGATCGGGTTGGGTGCGACTCGGTCGAGCATGGCGTAGAGGATGCTGATCTGCGGCCAGTCGGTGCGCTCCCAGGCGGGTGATTCCGCGTGCACCGCGGCGATCGCCGCCTGCAATTGGAATCGGCCGACGTGGCCGCGAGGCAGGACCCGCTCCAGGATGCCGACGCCTTCCGCGATCAGTTGCTGGTTCCATCGGGAACGGTTCTGTTCGGCCAGCGGTACCAGGTTGCCGTGCTCGGTGCGGGTCGCTGCTCGGGCGTGGGTGAGCAGCATAAGGGCCAGCGCTCCGGCGATCTCGTCGTGATCGGGTATGGCGCAATGTAATTGACGGGTGAGCCGGATCGCTTGATCGGTCAGGCTCCAATCCATGAGTGTGCCACCGGCAGAGCGGGTGTGGCCCTCGGTGAACAGCAGATGGCACACATCGAGTACCGACGCGATGCGTGAGGGTAGGTCTGATCGGTGGGGGAGCTCGAACACCGCGCCGGCCGACCGCAGGGTCGACCGGGCCCGGGTGAGACGTTGGGTCATGGTGCGCGGCGGAACGAGGTAGGCGGCGGCGATCTCGCCGGCACCGAGACCGCATACGGCGTGCAGGGTCAGCGCGACCTGCGAGGAGCGGCTCAGGCTCGGGTGGCAGCACAGCACGAGCATCCGCAGCATGTCGTCGCTGTCGTCGGCCCTCACCTGATCCAGCGGCGGCACCACGTACGCGTCGCTCGGTTGCGCGGCGGCCACGGCTTCTTCGCGGGCGGCGCGTGCCCGGTCGGCCCGCACTCGGTCGATCAGGCGCCGTGACGCCACGGTGACGAGCCAGCCGCGTGGATTGTCGGGCACCCCGTCGCGCCCCCACTGCGCCGTCGCCGCTTCGGCCGCTTCCTGGGCGGCGTCCTCGCAGTCGCCGAGGTCGCCGTGCCTGCGCAGCAGGGCGGCCAGGACATGCGGCGACTCGT
>NZ_BJXA01000106.1 GCF_007990755.1 Nocardia ninae NBRC 108245
TGGCCGCCGCACTCGAAGACATTGCCGAACGGGCACACCACGCCGGCGGTGCGGTCGCGGCGCTGGAGCAGGCCGCAGCTCTCAGCGATACCCCCGGCCGACGCGCGGACCGCCTGCTGCGGGCCGCCGAACTGGCCGTCGACTCCGGTCGCCGTGACACCGTAGGACGGCTGGTGGACGCCGCACGCACGCTTCCGCTGACGGCTGGGCAGGAGGCCACCGCGAACTGGCTGCTCAGTGGATTCGACGACGGAATGCGCGAAAGTCCCTCGCGCATCGGCGAACTGGCCGTGCTCGCGGCCTCCGTCGCCGCCGACGGGTTTCCGGATCCCGCGCTGCGGATCCTCTGGGCCGCGGCCGCGCGGTGTTTTTGGTCCGAACCCGGGCCCGATACCCGGCGCGCGGTGCTCGCGGTCGCCGACACCTTCGGCATTCCCGATGGTGATCCTCGCAGGCTCGCGATCGATTCGATCGTCGCCCCGTTCGAACGCGGCGAACCGGTCCTGCGCCACCTGCGTAGGCTGGCCGCGACTGCGGGGCGCGATACGGAGGTCGATCACCTTCTCAGCAGTGCGGCGTACCAGGTCGGCGCTTTCGATCTCGCGGCCCGCTACTCTGCCGCGGCCGCACCCGGATTCCGGGCCGCCGGGCGGCTCGGGCTGCTGACCCGGGCACTCGCGATCCAGGCCTGGAGCCTGGTCCGGCTCGGTGACCTCGCCGCCGCCGCGCCTATCGCGGCCGAGGCCGCGGCCTTCGCCCTGGAGACCGGACAGCCCTTCATGCATGCGGTAGTCGTCGCGGTGCAGGCCGAAATCGCGTCTTTGCGTGGGGATTACCGGCAGGCCACAGCGCTCGTGGCGGACGCAGAGCGCACCGGACTGGCCGCTGGCTCGCGTCCCGTGCTGGCCACCGCGCAGCTCACCCGAGGGCTCATCGCGCTCGGTGAGGGCCGATTCGACGACGCCTTCACCGATCTGGTCCGCATCCACGATCCGCGCGACCCGTCGCATTCGGCGGCGCTGAGCGCGTACTTCCTCACCGAACTCGCCGAGGCCGCGGTCCGCTCCGGACGGACCGACGCCCTGCGGGGGCTGCTGGACGGATTGGAACCGGTGGCCGCGTCGACGCCTTCGCCCGCACTGCACATCGGAATGCGTTATGCGCGAGCGGTTTCCGCCATCGATGCCGCCGAGGAGTTGTTCACCGCCGCACTCGCGGCGGATCTCAGCGGTTGGCCGGCTGAGCGTGGCCGCCTGCACCTGGCCTTTGGTGAATGGCTACGACGACAGCGCAGGGTCGTCGAATCCCGCATCCATTTGCGCACGGCCAGAGAGGTTTTCGACGCGCTAGGCTTCGCCGCCTGGAGCGAGCGAGCGCGGGTGGAGCTGCGCAGCGCCGGTGAATCGAGCCCGGACCGCAGCCCGGACGCCGCAGAGCGACTCACCCCGCACGAGCTGAGCATCGCTCACTTGGCGGCGCAGGGTCTGACCAATCGGGAGATCGGGCAACGGCTGTACTTGTCGCACCGGACGGTCAGCACTCATCTGCACCGCATCTTCCCGAAGCTCGGGATCAGTTCGCGTAGCGACCTGTCTGCCCTGCTGCCGCCTCAGTCCGATACAGCTGCGTGAACAACGGTCGTCACGCTCACTCGATCGACACTGGTTACGTCATCTGACGCTCGCAGCGATGTCCGTGGGCTGCCTAGCGTCAGCAGTGCAGCGGTGCTGGTCGGACCCCTTGGGTCGGCCGCACCGCACCGGCCCAAGGACGACAGCAGGAGTGCAGATGCAGATGGACCTCAGCAGGCGACGGCTTTTCGGTGGAGCGTTGGTGGCAGGTGCGGCGGGACTGGCCGCGACCTCGCTCAGCGCTTGCTCCGCGGACTCCGCCAGTGCACCCGTGACCGTGCCGCCGGGTGCGGAGCTGCGGGCGGGATCGGGCGCCAACACCACGCTCGGACTCATCAAACAGATCGACGCCGGTGTCCTCAGTGTCGGATACGCCGAATTCGGGCCCAGCACCGGACAACCCGTGATTCTGTTGCACGGCTGGCCCTACGACCCCTACAGCTATGCCGATGTCGGGCCGCTGCTGGCGGCCGCCGGATATCGGGTGCTCGTCCCGTTCCTGCGCGGCTACGGCCCGACAACGTTTCTGTCTGCGCAGACCGTCCGCAACGGTCAGCAGTCCGCCATTGCGCGCGACATCATCGACTTCATGGATGCCCTGCGCATCGACAAGGCCATCTTCGGCGGATTCGACTGGGGTGCAAGGACAGTCGACATCATCGCCGCGCTGTGGCCGCAACGCTGCAAGGCGATCGTCGCCGTGAGCGGATACATCATCACCCAGCAGGCGGCCCAGCAGCAGCCGCTGGCACCGGAAGCCGAACTCGGCTGGTGGTACCAGTACTACTTCGCTACCGAACGTGGACGGCTCGGCTACAGCAAGAATCGGCACGACTTCAACAAGTTGATCTGGAAGCGCGCCTCGCCGCAGTGGAATTTCGACGATGCCACCTACGACCGCAGCGCCACCACCTGGGAAAATCCCGACCACGTCGATATCGTCATCTCCAACTACCGGTGGCGGCTGAGCCTGGCTCCGGGCGAGCCGCAGTACGACGCCTACGAACAGCAGCTCGCCACCGGCCCCGCTATCACGGTGCCCGCGATCACCATCGCCAGTGATTTCGACGGCGCGGCCAAGGACGGAAAGCCCTACCGCGCCAAGTTCACCGGCAAATACGAACACCGGATCCTCGACGGCATCGGGCACAACGTGCCGCAGGAGGCCCCGCATCCGTTCGCCCAGGCCATCATTGACGCCGACCGAATGTAAAGACCACCGGGCAGGTGATTCCCACCTGCCCGGCGGCCTCTCTCACGCCCCGGTAGCTTCCCGCTGACTGTCCAGTGCATCACGCAATGCGGCCCGCGTCGTGATCCCCAGCTTCGGGAAGATCCGGTACAGATGGGTACTGACCGTTCGCGGCGACAGATACAGCAGTCCGCCGATTTCCTTGTTGGTGAGACCGCCGGCGGCCAGCTCGGCGATCCGGCGTTCCTGCCAGGTCAGCATCAGTGGACCCGGCATGGCGTCCGGCGGGCTGATACCGGTGGCCCGCAGCTCCGGCAGAGCGGAGCTGTCGAACCGCGATCCGATATCGGCGCGCAGCGCAACCAGCATTTTCGCCGAGCTTCCGGTCAGCCGTCGGCCGACGAAGCCGCATACGTCAGCGCTGGCATCATCGAACCAATGGCCGTTGTCGAGCACCAGCAGCAGCGGTCGTTCGGATGCCGTCGCCGACAACAGGTTCAGTACGGCGATCCCCAGCGCCATGATCGACGGCGGGGTTGTGACCGGCTGTCCGAAGGCCGCGTCGAATACAGCGCGGTCGCGCGCGTCGAGCCGATCGGTATATGGCTGTAGCGGGTACAGGAGTTGATGCAGTCCCGCATACGGGAGTTCGCATTCCGCCTCCACCCCGACGGCCCGGACCACGGTGTGATCGTTGCGCACCGCGAGGGCTATCGCGTGCTCGAGCAGGGCGCTCTTGCCGGTTCCGGTATCGCCGCGCATGATCACGGATCCGCCGGCGCCCGCCGTCATGAATGCCGAGAGGTGCTGGCGTTCAACGGCATAGCCGATATTCCGGACCACAGGTGAGTCCATTGTCGTTCGCTCCTTTCGTTCTCGAGAGCGCGTCTACAGGGACCCACGCGGCTGGATGCGGCCGTCGGAATCGAGTTCGACGACGGTATCGATGCCGATTCTGTGCAGAAACGGGTAGTCGTGGCTCACCACCAGGAGAGCGCCGCGATATTGGGCCAAGGCTTCGACGAGTTGATCGACGGTGGCGATATCGAGGTTGTTCGTCGGCTCGTCGAGGATCACCAGCTGTGCCGGGGGATCGGCGAGCAGCAAGCGGGCCAGGGAGACTCGGAAGCGTTCACCGCCGGAGAGGGTCGAGACGGGCCGTTCGACACTGTTCCCGCGCAGGAGCAGCCGGGCCAGTTGGTTGCGGATGGTGGCGGGTGGCGTGGTGGCGGCCACCGCATGGACGTTTTCCAGCGCGCCGACCTGGTCGTTCAGACCGTCCAGGCGTTGCGGGAGGTATCCCACGCGGTCGGTATACAGGGCGCCGTGTCGCGGATCGCGACCATGGAGGAGGTTCTCGATGAGGGTCGACTTCCCGGCGCCGTTGGGGCCGATCAAGGCGACTCGTTCCGGTCCTTGAATGAGGACGGTATGGTCACCGTCGCGCAGTTCCGCAATCCTCCTGCTGCGCGGCACATCAGGATCGGGCAGATCCAGATGGATATTTTCCTCTCGGCGGACCCTGGCTGTCGTGGCATCCAGAACATCCTGGGCCGCACGCACTTTGGCGTCGAGGGTGGTGCGCATGGCACCGGCCGAACCCTGCGCCTTGCTGGCGCGATTGCCCGCCAGGATCCGGGGGATGCCGCCGTTCTGTTGTGTCGTCTTACCTGTGCGCTCACGCCTGGCCAGCTTGGTCTCGGCCTCGATGCGTTGCCGCTTCTCGATTTTCAGCGCCTGCTCGGCGGTACGTGCCGCCTGCTGGGCCGCGGCCTGTTCCTGCTCGATGTACTGCTGCCAGGCGCTGTATGGTCCGCCGAATGTCTCCAGTGTCGCGCCGTGCAGTTCCGTGGTGGCGTCCATGTGCTCGAGCAGTTCGAGATCGTGGCTGACCACCACGAGAGTGCCCGGCCACGAATCTACGAATCTGGTCAGCGCGGCGCGTGTTTCGCGGTCGAGGTTGTTCGTCGGCTCGTCGAGAAGTGTGATCGGCGTGCGCTGGATCCGCAGTCCGGTGATCGCGATGAGAACAGCCTGCCCGCCGGAGATCTCACCGACTCTGCGATCGAGATCGGCTGCACTGAATCCGATTTCATGCAGGGATTCGTCAGCACGGGATTCGATGTCCCAATCGTCGCCGATCGTTTCGAAATGCATCTCACCGACCTCGCCCGCCTCGACTGCGCGCAGGGCTGCTAGTTTGCCTCCGATTCCTAGTAATTGCGCGATGGTGGTGCCGTGGCGGAGGGTGAGCGTCTGCGGCAGATAACCCACTTCGCCGGTGGTTTCGATGCGCCCGGATGTCGGTGTGAGCACTCCGGCGATGAGGCGCAACAGCGTCGACTTGCCTGCGCCGTTACGGCCGACCAAACCGGTCCGCCCGCTGGTAAAGGCGCCATTGACGCCATGCAGCGCGACGGTGCCGTCGGGCCATTCGAAGGTCAGGTTCCGCAGGGTGATTGCTGATTGCACGGATGTGGACATGAGTCGGCTCTTCCTGCTCGCGATGCGAGCGGCTGCGAGAAATAAGACAGGTCTCGAACAGCAGGCGAAGGCAGATGGGCACGACAAGACGGCGCCGGATCAGGCGCAGAGAGCAGTGCACTAAAAATGGCCGCGCTCAATAGAGCACGCGAAGGCACATTCGAAGAGAGGGTGAATGTGAAATCGGGACGCCGCCTTCGACTGGGCGGCTAGAGTCTGTCGACTTCCTCGATGAGCACGTGACCACATTATCATCCGGCATGTGGCACCGACCGTGAAAGGCCGCGCGACCAGGCGCGTGCCGATGTTTGGGCGAGAAACAGAGCTGAAGGATCTGAGCGCGCTGATCGACGGCCCCGAGCAGCGCGGTGGGATCCTGATCCAAGGTGAGGCAGGAATCGGAAAGTCGGCGCTGGTGGACGCGACTGTCGCGGCGGCGGACGTCGCGGGGCTACGGGTGCTGCGGACCGCGGGAGTGGAGGTCGAGCAGAACTATGCCTACGCAGGACTGCACCGGCTCCTGTATCCGTTGCGGAAGTCGTTGGACGGGGTGCCGGCACGCCAACATCAGGCGCTCACCACTGCCTTGGGATTGTCGGACAACGGCGGCGGCGAACCCACCGCGTATCTAGTTGGGCTCGCGGCGCTGACGCTGCTCTGCGATGCGGCGGTCGAGCGGCCGTTGCTGATCGTCGCGGAGGACGTGCATTGGTTGGACTCCGCCAGCGCGGAGGTGCTGGCGTTCGTTGCCCGCCGCATCGAGGCCGAACCGATTGCGCTGATCGCCACCGTGCGCGATGGCATCGACACACCACTGACGGGTGCGGAGCTGAGTCCGATGCCGCTCGAACCGTTGCCCGAGGACGATGCGGCTAGGTTGCTGGACCACGCCGCGCCTGAGTTGCCCGCGCAGATCCGGCATCGGCTGCTTCTCGTGGCCTGCGGGAATCCGCTCGCGCTGACCGAATTACCGACCGTGATGAGCGATCTCGATGACCTCCCCGCAGCACTGCCGCTGACCGAACGGCTAGAACGCGCCTTCACCGCGCGCGCTGCGACGCTGCCCGCGCCAACCCGGATCGCGCTACTCGTCGTCGCGCTCAACGACAGTGACTCGATTGCCGAAGCTCTGTCCGCCACCGGGGTTCTACTCGATTCTCCCGCCGAACCCGAGATCCTCACACCCGCGGTCGAGGCACGGCTGCTGGTCCTCGGTCCCGGCACCGTCACCTTCCGGCATCCCCTGATGCGATCTGCCCTGACCGCCACGGTGACCGTCGACGAGCGTGTCCGCACCCACCACGCGCTCGCCGACGTCCTCACCGAGCATCCGGATCGGCGCACCTGGCAACGTGCGGCGGCCACTGCGGGCCCCGACGAACAGGTAGCGCGCGACCTGGAGGACGTCGCAGAGCATGCCCGCCACCGCAGCGGTGCTATCGCAGCGCTGGAGCGAGCCGCCGAACTCAGCGACAACCCGATTCGCCGCGCGGACCGGATGCTGCGAGCGGCCGAACTCGCCGTCGATTCCGGTCGTCGAGATGCCGCCGAACGCCTTGTCCTGGCCGCACGGGCCCTCCCCATCACCCCTCGACACGAGGCAACCGCGGCCTGGTTGCTCAGCGGTTTCGACGACGGTGTCCGCGAAGACCGCTCGCGCATAGCTGAGTTGGCGACATCGGCGGCCTCGGTCGCCGCTGACGGGCACCCCGATGCGGCGATGCGGATCCTGTGGGGTGCGGCCACGCGCTGCTTCTGGGCCGAACCCGGGCCGGACACCCGCCGCGCGCTGCTCGCGGTCGCCGATGCGCTTCCCGTACCCGACGACGACCCGCGTTCGGTCGCGGTATCGGCGTGGGTCGCCCCGTTCGAACGCGGCGAATGGGTCCTCGATCGGTTGCACGCCTTGGCTGCGGATACCGGTCGCAGCCCGGAGCTCAATCGATTGCTGGGCAGTGCAGCACATCAAGTGGGCGCCTACGACCTCGCCGCTCATTTCTCCGCCGCGGCCGCGCCGGGATTGCGCGCCACGGGGCAGCTCGGACTACTGCCCCGCGCGCTCACCGTGCAGGCGTGCAGTCTGACCCGGCTCGGCGATCTCACGGCGGCGGCGACCGCGGCAGCCGAAGCCGCCGTCTTCGCCCACGAAACCGGTCAGCCCTTCATGCACGGTCTCGCCACCGCCATCCACGGCGAAATCGCCGCGCTCCAAGGGGATTACCCGCGCGCGGCGGCCCTCACCGGCCATGCCGAACGAATCGGGCTCGCCTCCGGCGCGCGCCCCATCCTGGGCATGGTCCAGCTCGCGCGGGGTCTCGCGGCCTTGGGCGAAGGCCGGTACGACGACGCCTTCGTCGACCTACGACGGATCTACGATCCCCAGGACCCCGCGTACTCAATGTCGTTGCGCGCCTATGTCATCGCCGAGCTCACCGAAGCGGCGGTCCGTGCCGGACAGGTCGACACGCTGCGGGAGCTGCTGCACGGCCTCGAACCGGTCTTGACTGCCACGCCCTCACCTATCGTGCATATCGGGTGGCGATATGCACGCGCTCTCGTGGAAACCGACGCCACCGAAGCACATTTCACCGCCGCACTCGCGGCGGATCTGACCGCCTGGCCCGCCGAACGTGGCCGGCTGCACCTGGCCTACGGCGAATGGCTGCGGCGGCAGCGCCGGGTCGTCGAATCCCGGACCCATCTGCGCATGGCCAGAGAGATTTTCGACGCGCTCGGATTCACCGCCTGGAGCGAACGTTGCCGGCTGGAATTGCGCAGTGCCGGTGAATCCAGCCCGAACCGTGATCCCGACGCCCGCAATCGACTCACTCCGCACGAGCTGAGCATCGCCCAGATGGCGGCCCAGGGACTGACCAACCGAGAAATCGGACAGCGGCTCTACCTGTCACATAGGACCGTGAGCACCCACCTGCATCGCATCTTCCCTAAACTCGGCGTGAGTTCACGTACCGATCTAGTGGGATTACTTCCGCCGGAAGAAGACCCGACTGTGTGACGCCGAATGTTCCTGTTCGGTGCGGGCTGGTTCCCTCGGGGCGGTTCGAACAGCATCCACACCAACGCCTACTCGTCGTGAACTGCAGATTTCCCCCGGAATCGAGATGATTCGACGTCGCCGCCGTCATCGAAAAGGCGAGTCTTCGTGAACGTCCGGGCTGTCGAACGGTGTGGCGGTCGACTGGTTGAACTTGGTCGTATGTTCGGTGATCGACCGCCTGGACCGTGATGCCTAGGTCAGCACGAAGAGTCGTGTGTGGACTCCTCAGTGCGGGTAGGAGGTTCCGGTCGGCGGACGTGGACAGAAGATTGTCCCTGGCAGCCCGTCGCACTGTCTGAGGCTCCGCCGAGTTGGGATTCGGGTTGGTCAGGTGTGGCCGGGAGCTTTCCCCACCACTGAATACCGTTGTCATCGACTCGGACGTGATCCGTCACTGTGCCGAGCGGTTCGCCGATATCGAAGTCGGCGACGTCGCGACCGAACTGCACCGGATCCGGCGCGGAAGACAGCTGCGGGGAATACATGCTGGAGAACGTGTTGCTGTGTGGGTCGTGAGTGGTCCGTCGCAACGCCAGGGGGCCATCGAAGAACTGGGATCGGTAGACAACCACGACGGTCCACTCCTCCTCGACCCATGCATCCTCGACGGTGACACGCCAGGACACTGGGATGTTGCTGGTCATCAGCCATTGCAGGCATGCGGATACCGCACGTTCGGACCATCGAGGCGTAACAATCGCCGCGAATTCTTCCGCGAGACGTCGATGTTCAGGGGTGATCTCTCGGGGCACGGGCTGGTAGTCGGGATTCGCCACGGGGCGACGCCGCGGTGGGGGTTCGGAGTTCATCCCGATCATTATGTGCCCGAACAGCAGTGTCCGCTCATACCGCGACCTGGGCGGTTATGACTGGTCAGAGGTGCCGGTCGGCGAATGCGTCATGGTGCCCGCGTACTGCGGCGCAACCTCCTCCACTCGCCGCGCGGCACCACGCCGCACGTGGGTAAGACCACATGAGGCAACGAAGCGACTACTCGGCATTTCGACGAGTCAGCGGGGCGGATTGACAAATGCCGGAGCTTAGGTGATGATCTTGGAGGCGCTATAGTTGTGCCTTCATCCCTGATTTACGGGACCTCTCCCCTCACGGTCGGCATGTCGCCGAACTTCGACTGTTGTTGCCGTGCAGCTACTTTGGTGGATGCGCGAGGCGTGCTAGGTTCCTGCGCTGCGTTTAGCTCCCCAGTCGGTATGGTCGTTGGCTCCCCATTTGATCCAACTGTACCGTTGTCCGGGTGGCAGGGGGTCTTCGTCTTAAAGTCGTTCGGTATCAGTCAATCCCGTGTGGTGGAGTGTGCATCGATGAATAACGTCTTGAAGTAGGGGTCTCCAAACAAGTTGCGCATCAACGCCGTACGACTGTATATCCTTGGCGTACGCGACCGGCAAGACGCTCGATTCTGTGAGATGTCCTTCTGTTAAGGCTATTTAAACTCGGGCTCCTTCTGTTGCTGTGTGGGATAACTGCCCGGTGTGTCGGATCCTCATGGGCTACATGTTGGTTTCGAGCGAAAACGCAGGCCGATCGACACGTAGACCCCAAACATACTGTCCTGGTATCGAATTGGAGGATCATCTCTGAACGGGAACCTGAGGTAGGGCACTGAAGCCGCGACTTGTAATAAGAGTCGCGGCGCGTGTAATTCCGGCATCACGAATTACGTCTGGAATGGATGGATTCCGGTGCTGCTGTTCTGTCAGATTTACGCCCGTCTATGGGCTCGGGGATTGTGGAGTGTGGAGTGTGAAATATCGCCGTCAGAGCGACGCCTCGGTGCGTTGGCTCCTTGCTAATTGGTATCGATGGAGCGCGGTGGCGCTGTCAATTCTGCTGATCGCGACATTGGTGCAGATAGTGGTGTCGCCGCCAAGTGCGGCGGCTCCGTTGACGACACGGGCTGTGCCGTTGCTGGCGGCAGGGGACAACCCGTCCTCGGCGCTCGAGCGCGAACCGGAGCCCCCTCTGCCTGACGCCGATTTCGTGCCGTTGGCGCGCGTTGGGGCGGTCGATGGTCCTGGTGTGAGTTCGCGGCAACGGGCGCAAGAGGAGCTGAAGACCGTGCTGGTCGCCCCGGCCGATAACGCAATTCTGGCTTCCGAGACACCCATGTTGAAGGTTGCCGTAACCGGCGCCGCGGAAGGCGCGAAGTACTGCTTCAAGGTGTCGACCGGTTTCGATGGTCGCACCGGCAGCCTGGCGCAGTCGGGGTGCCTGCCGGAACCGCAGTGGACGGTGCCCCGCAATGTGGTGGCGAACGGCGGCCGATACACCTGGACCGTCGAGACCGTCGCCAAGGGTGCGCAGACGCCGACACCGGCAAGCTGGGTCGGTCATTTCACCATCGATCAGCGCACGGGTGATCCGAAACCGACCCCGACAGATTCGCTGGGGCCGGTGACGGTGAACCTGTTCAACGGCAACGTCCGTCTCGATGCCTCAGGCCCGATCTTCTCGGCGCTGGGTGGGCCTGCGGGGGTCAATTTCGCCTACAACTCGCGCCAAGGTGAGTCCCGGGGTGTGCGGGCCTCGTATTTCAACGATGCCAACCGCGATGGTTCCCCCGACGACGACGCCGCTGTGCTGGTGCGGGCCGAATCTCAGGTGGATCTGCACTGGAGCAACAGGTGGCACGACGAAACCAGCCGGGATCCCGTGCCGCCCGGGCTGAGTACCGAGGGGTTCATGGTCCGGTGGGAGGGGTATTTCCGGGCCCCGGTCGCCGGCGACTACCGCTTCGCTGGCGCGCACACTCCCGGAGCGAAGATCTGGGTTGGCGATCGGCTGGTCTATGACAACCCTGAGGCCGGTGGCATCTTCCATGACAAGTTCACTGAGGCTGGTCCGAAACGTGACGATGAGGTGCCTCTGAGTGATGGTCAGCGGGTGCCGATCAAGGTTGAGCTGTATCACCATTCCGCTGATTCACCGGCAATGGTGTTGTGGGTCAAGAGCACTCAGGGCACCGCTGGTGGTATGCGCATGCATAACCTGATTCCGCGGATCGCGCCGGCCCAGTGGCTGTATCCCGCTGATCCGCCGCCGTTGCCGGCCGGTTGGACGTTGTCGATGTCGGCCAGCAACTACAGCCACGCGGCGATGCTCGACGGTGCGGTGGTGCTCACCGACGGTGCGGGCGGCAAACATAGCTGGGCTCGCGCCTCGGGTGGATACGTTCCGCCACCTGGACGCGACGGTGTCGTAGCTTTCGACGCCCGTGGCCGACTCTCGGTGACCGAGAACGGGGTGGTGTCGCTGTTCAATGCCGACGGCACTCTCGCCGAGGTGTCGACCGTGCTCGATAGCAAGAAGCCCGCGTCATTGCAGTACCGCTACCGAGGTTCCCCGTCACGGCTGACCGAGATTGTCGACCCGGTGTCGGGGCGCTCGCACACCCTGCACTACAACACCGATGGCAGTAACAGTTGCTACGGCGGGGCGTCGCTTCCTGCGGGGGCCAACTCCGCTCCCGCGCAACAGCTGTGCCGCATCACCTATTGGGACGGCACCGAAACCCTGCTGTGGTATCTGCTGAACGTAGTCGCTCGGATCGAGAACCCCGGTGCGGCTATGCAGGACTTCAGCTACACCAACCTCGCCGATGTTCAGAAGGAATATCGCAAGACCAGCAGCGAAGTCAAACGCCAGGAGCTCCTCGCCAGTATCGGACCGCTGAGCTTTGTTCGCGGGAACCTGGGCCACGACTGGGCTTCGATCCAACAGTTCCCCTCCCAGGCACTGGTACACACGGCGATCCAGTACAAACAGTTCGTCGAAGAACCCGGGGTGCCCGAACGCCTGCGGGCTGTCGCTGTCACCGGGCCGTCCTCCGATGGCGGTTACATGGGCAAACGGCCCACCCACTATTACGGCTACGACATCGGCGGCAGGCAAGCGATCGTCAACGTCGACGGGATCGGCGGGCTCAACTCGCCACCGGAAAACACTGTCACCTGGGACGATGCTGGTCGTCTTCTTGCCTCGACCAACGCCGTTGGCGACACCGTCCGCAGCGAATGGAATGCGAAAGACCAACGAACAGCCACGATTGACTCGACCGGTCGCCGCTCGACGGTGATCTACGACCACACGGACCGGCCGACCGACAGTTATGGTCCGGCTCCAGCGGCCTGTTTCAGCGGCCAGTTGCCGACCCCGCAGTGCGCGAACGCAATGCCTCACACCAATACTCGGTACGACAAGAATCTGGCCGGGTTGGAGGCCGCGTACTACGACAACCCGTTCACTTCCGGAGTTCCAAAAGACTGGGCGACCGGTGTCGGCTCCGCTGACGGCAGCTTGAAACGTAGCTGGGGAGCGACCCCGCCGGTGGCGAACAAGGGCGGCTGGTCGGGCCGATTCACCGGCGAAATGAAGTTCCCCGCGACCGGCGACTATGCACTTGGGTTCACCGTCGTCGATGGTGTGCGGTTGTGGATCGATGACATGCTCATTGTGGACAGCTGGACCGACAAGGCCGCCACCGCTGTCCCGGGCACCTACACCAACACCACAGCCGGTAGCTGGCATCGAGTTCGGGTCGACTACTACAACCGCAGCGGCAAAACCGGGGCACTCGATTTCACCTGGAAACCCCCGGGCGCCGGATCCTCGGTGACAGTGCCAGGGCAGAACCTGGCACCCCGCTACGGTCTCCAAACCGACCAGATCGCTGAGAACACCTCCGGCGGCGACACCGAACGCGCGCCCGCGAAGAAACTCGAGACAAGTTACTCCGACCTCAACAATGGGATCGACCCCGTGCTCGGGCTGACAGTGTCCAAAACCGGAGACCCGGGCGGCATCAACCTGACCGGCCGGATGCTGATCGAAAAGCCTGGCCAAGGCTACTTGCGCCAACTGGCCGCAGCCCTGCCTGGCGGTGACCTCAACAATCCCGACAAGCGCGGCACTGTCACCTACTACGGGGACCGCGAAACCCGCTCGAACCCCTGTAAATCGAACTCCGCAGCTGCCAACCAGGGCGGCATGGTCAAAACCGTTCGGGGACCCAAGAACTCGGACGGATCAGCCAACGCGGTCGAGTCGGTGTACGACGCAGCGGGCCGTCTTGTCGCTGCCCGCACCAACAGTGAGCCGTGGTCGTGTGTGAGCTACGACGCCCGTGACCGCATTGTCGAGAAGTCGTTCCCGGCGATGGGTGACAAACCGGCCCGCACCCTCACCTACGACTACGCCGTCGACGGCAACCCGCTGAAGCGGAAGGTCAGCGACAACAATGGATCGACCACGTCTGTGATCGACCTGCTCGGCCAGACCGTGTCCTACACCGACGCAGGCGGGGTCACCACCACCAACGCCTACGACCCTGCCGGGCGCAAAATCAGCGAAACCACTGCGGTCAAGGCGGCTACCTCCACCCTGAACTACCACTGGGATGACGCGTCCCGACTGACCGGCCTAGACCTCGACGGAGCCAGGGTCGCAACCCCGGGCTACACCGCGGGAATCCTGGACAAAGTCGCCTATGGCAACGGATCCAACCTCGCGATCACCCACAACGACGCCGGCTCAACGACCGGCCTCTCATGGAAGGTATCCGGGTCCACCGTCGCCAGTACGGTCACCCGATCCCGTGACCAACGCATCACCGACGAAACCATCACCGACACCGCTGGTCCCGGTACCACCTACAACAGCTCCTACACCTACGACGGTGTCGGCCGCCTGGTCGCGGCCGCCGTGCCCCACCACAAGCTCACCTACAGCTTCGCCGGCGACAACGGCTGCGGGCCGAACAAGAAGGCGGGGTTGAATACCAACCGCACCACCTTCACCGACAGCTTCAACGGCGCCCCGGCAACCACCACCAACTACTGCTACGACGACGCCGACCGGCTGCTATCCACCAACGGGGCCACCACCCTGTCATTCACCTACGACACCTACGGAAACGCCACCAAAATCGGTACCGACACCCTCGGATACGACTCCACCCTCCGACACATCTCCACCACCACCGCGGCCGGACGCTCCGTCGACTACACCCGCGACGTCACCGACCGCATCACCAAGCGAACCGTCCGCGACAACGCCAAACCCGCACAGGTCACCCGCTACGGTTTCACCTCCGACGCCAGCGGCCCCGATGTCGTCCTCGACGAGTCCGGAACCCTGCGCCAACGAGTGCTGAAACTACCCGGCGGCGCTCTGCTCACCAAGAGCTACACCGACACCAAAACCGCCAACTGGTCCTACCCCAACACCCACGGCGACATCCTGCTCACCACCGACCACACCGCTACCCGCACCGGCACACTCCACCTCTACGACCCCTACGGTCAAAACATCGACCCCGCCACCGGCACCATCGGTGACATCCCGATCCCCGCCACCGCCGAAGGCGGCATGGACTTCGGATACCTCGGCCAACACACCGTCCCCATCGAACACATCGCCAGCCAACAAGCCCTCGAGATGGGAGCCCGCACCTACCTACCCATCCTCGGCCGGTTCCTGCAAGCCGATCCCGTATCCGGCGGGTCAGCAAACGCTTACGACTATGTCAATGGCGACCCGATCAATAGCCTGGACCTCAGCGGCAGATGCCCCACGTGCGCCGTGGCGCCGGCCATACCGCCCCTGGTGGGCGCCGGTCCGCTCGGGTGGGCGGGTCTCGCGGCTCTCGGAGCTGGTGCCGTCATCATAGGCATCTGGGCCGCGGCGGAAGCTGGCGATGCTGCCGCTGGAGGAGAAAAAGCGGCAGAGAAGCCATTAACCGACAAAGCTTGGGCTCACATTAAGGCCCGCCACCGTCCCCTCGGGGATGAGGTCGATGAGAGGTCAAGTATCTTTACGGGCAAAGAAGATAAGGTAATAAAGAAAATCTACGATACTCTTCAACGGGCAACCCCTAAAAAGAATACTCCGGACCCTGAAACCGGGGAGCCTCGAGAAGGATTGGTTTATGAATGGGACTTCGGCCAAAAGGTCGGAAAGGCGGGCCCCGCGAACGGAGGCGGCGACTTGACCGGTGTTCGCGTAGTTGTGGACGAGGTCACCGGAAAAATCATAACCGCTTTTCCGGTCTAATGGGACTGTATCAAATGAAAATAACTATTTTCCAGCTCACGCAGGGAGATGTAACGATGGAAACTCGGCGGCAGAATGAGACACATGGCAATCGAGCGTCGCGGACGTTGGGTGCCGTCAATTTTCCTATGGGCAGTAGGGGATAATGTCTAGTGTGTCGAATATTCAGAGCTTCACGCCAACGGGCTGGATCGCCATCTTCACTGGAACCGATACGCTCGTAGGCCGGTCGGTAGAGGTGGATGCATGGGATACATCGACGGGAACCGCGCTGGTTGTCGATGCTGAACGTGGAGTCCGGCGCTTGGTCACGGATTACCCCGACTTCTCGCATCTCGAACGGGCGAACCGTGTAATCGCCGCGCTGCCCGGTGCGGGGTGGCGCGTCCGTGATCTTTATTGGGGGCAGGAGAAATCTCCGGTTGAGGAGGTGCTCGCGTGGCTGGTTAAGTCGAATGGTGAGCTCACTGCGATTACCGTGGACGAGAACGGCAACTTCGGTTCGGCTGAGGATGCCCACTGGTGCTACCCCCCAGGGGTGGAACCAGATCAATAACGTTGTCAGCACGGCCGCGCGGTGCGGTTCTTCCTCGAATACGACACCGGCACACATCATAAGGGGCATCGTTCATGCGCGGCTTCGTAGCGGATGTGCGGCGTCACCCGGGGTATTGGCCGACTCCGAGGCGCTTGCACCAGGCATCGGACAGCTTGGGGCGCAGGAACACGATTCCCTGCTGGGTGCCGACGGCGAGGTCGAGGTATGGGCTCGTGGGAAGTGCGGTGAGCGACGTGACGAGGGCGGGCAGCGGGGTGGACCACACCGTGTCGCAGCTGGGCAGATGGCACAAGGTCACGCCATGCTCGTCGCTGACCGCCACCAGGGTCTCACTATTGGGGGACAGGCCCGTCCACAGGATTCGGGAGGCCGAAACGGGTAGGTAGAGAGGGCGGTCAGGGGTTTTGGGATCCCGAGGTGCCAGAGCAACTGCTCCAGCGGCTCTTCGAAGTCACACAGCTCACCGTTCAGCTCCACGACAGCACGCATGCCACGATCACCATCAAACTGCCCGCCGACCAGCTGCCCGACATCGCCCGTGCTGCGGCAACCGTAGGCGTCACCACGACAACCGTTTGCGCGGAAACGCCAGGTCAACGCGTGAACGTCAATTGTGTGGATGTTGTATGTTCCCTCGGCGAGATTCGAACTCGCACCTCCCGGAATCTAGGTCCGGTGCCTCTACCGATTGGGCTACGAGGGATCGGGTTTCGTATCCGTGAGTGGAGTCGAACCACCGACCTGCACCATCGGAGGGTGCCGCTCTTCCACTGAGCTACACGGATGTGAAACACGGGTGGCAGCAGGAGGATTCGAACCTCCGGTGGTGAATACACCTGATTTACAGTCAGGCCCCTTCGGCCGCTCGGGCATACTGCCGTGTTGGTCGCTGTGTAGTTGTGTACCGAAACACGAAAAAGGGGTCACCCCTTGGCGATTGCCGCGGAGTGACCCCTTGCACGGGTCTGTGGAAGACACGGGTCAGGGGCCGCTCCGTACGGTCAGCCGTCGATAGGCGACCGTCGATAGCACGGAGTTGGCGTGCGACTGCCAGGCACCGCTGCGCGACCACTGTCGCTGCTGGGTCCCGGTCATGTCTTCGCCTTCCTGATCGTGTGCGTTCTGTGGTACCGACGTTAACATCCGAATTTCGGCTTGGGAACCGGTTTTCGGGTCAGAAGGTGCGGTTGGACTCGCGGGCGATCGTGAACCCGGCGCCGGTGGTGTCGTTCGTGCAGGTCACTCCGTTCTCGGCGGAGTCACAGGTGAACGCGCCGACGGTGAGTACCCCGCCGTACGGCAGCACCCGCCCGCCGCCGCGGCTGCCGCCGTCGATCGGCGCGCCGACGAACACACCCTGGTTCAAGCAGCGTGCGCCTGAGCGCTTGCCGACGGTCAGCGTGCTGCCCTGCGGATTCTTGCTCCAGCATTCTTTGAACTCTGCGGGCGCCGGTGTGGTGGGTCCCTGGCAGCCGACCTGGGCGTTGTCGTCGATCGGCTGATCGAGGATCGCGCAGAGGAACGAACCGCTCGGCGACTGGAAGTAGTACCCCATTTGCTGCCGGTACTGGGCCGGGTCGACCGGCCCGGAGGCATGGGGGCGTGGGGTTGAGGAAGTCGGCGCGGCGGTCGCCGTGGTGGTCGGCGCGGCCGACGAGCTCGCCGCGGGCGAACTCGGCACAACCGAACTGGAGGTCGGTGTGCCCGAATCCTTGTCGTCGTTTCCACACCCGGCCAGCAACGCCAGCGCGACGGCGCACGGCACCACAGCGATACGAGCTCCTCGGATTTGCATGACGGCATTCTGTACCGCGTCGCCCGGCTTTCGAACGGGACGCGCCGGGACACGCCCCACCCGAAGCGATCTCATCGCCGCAGGTGGGGAGGTTCGCTGTCAGTGCTTGCGGGCCTGCAGAGTGAAGCTGAGCGGTAGCCGCTCCGGATGCTCGGTGAGGTGCCATTCGCCGCCGGCGCCGAGGGTCATCTGCCCGGGCAGGGCATGCCACGGCACACTGTGATGCTCGGTGAGTCCGGTGATCGAGAGTCCGGCGTTCAGCACGGCGGTCACCAGCTCGCCGATCCCGTGGTTCCACTCGTGGGTGGTCGTCTGCTGGAACTCGGCGTCGGTCTCCACATAGGTGCCGCCGTCGGAAAACACCATCGGATCCGGCGTTTCGAAGTACGGGTAGCCGACAACCAGGCGGTCCGTGTGGTTTTCGTCGATCGTCGCCAGCATCGGATGGGTATCTCGGATGAACAGCCGTCCGCCGGGCCGCAGTAGTTCGGCGACAACTCGCGCCCAACGGTCGATGCTCGGAAGCCAGCACAGCGCACCGATTCCGGTGTACACCAGGTCGAATTGCGCACCGCCGAGCGCGGTTACCGCATCGAAGACGTCGGATTCGACGAAATCGATTCGAGCCCCAGCCTTTTCGGAAAGATCCCGAGCCTGCGCGAGGGACGCGGGGGAGAAGTCGAGTCCGGTCATGGTGGCACCGAGCCGGGCCAGCGAGAGCGTGTCGGTGCCGATGTGGCATTGCAGGTGCACCGCGCGCAACCCGCTGATGTCGCCGAGCAACGGACGATCGAACCGAACCACCTCGCTCAGAAAGTCCGGTTCGGCGAGGAGCCGATCCACCGCGTAATCGCGCGACGCGGCGTGGACCGGGGCGCGCTCGTCCCAGTTGGCTTTGTTGAGGAGTAGGTAGTCGTCGGTCACAGTCGCCACTGTGGCATGGCACCAGCGGCGAGCGCATGTGAAATTATGGTCAGCAATCACCCCGCAAGCCGACCGGAACGGACAAATCGGGCATTATGGACGCCATGACCCTCGCTACTGATCGACACGCAGCATGCAGGTAACCGCACTCGAGTGGGTGGTCACCATCGTGGTGATCCTCGCCCTGTTCGTCTTCGACTTCTTCGCGCACGTGCGCACCCCGCACGAGCCGACCTTCCGGGAATCCGGCTTCTGGTCCGCCGTCTACATCGGGCTCGCCCTCGCCTTCGGCGGTTTCGTCGCCTGGCAGTGGGGTTCGACGTTCGCGGGGGAGTACTACGCGGGTTTCGTCACCGAGAAGGCGCTCTCGGTGGACAACCTGTTCGTCTTCCTGATCATCATGTCCACCTTCGCGGTGCCCCGGATCTATCAGCAGAAGGCGCTGCTTATCGGCATCGTGATCGCGCTGGTGATGCGCGGTGTGTTCATCGCCGTCGGCGCGGCCGCGATCAACGCGTTCAGCTGGGTGTTCTACCTCTTCGGCCTGTTCCTCATCTACACCGCAGCCAAGCTGATCAAGGAGAGTGGCCACGAGGTCGAGCACGAGGAGAAGCGCGACAGCCGGATCGTCGCGCTGGCCAAACGGGTACTGCCGACCACCGAGAGCTACGACGGCGACAAGCTGATCACCCGCGTCGACGGACGTCGCGTGTTGACCCCGCTGTTCCTCACTCTGCTGGCGATCGGCTTCGCCGACCTGCTGTTCGCCCTGGACTCGATCCCGGCGATCTACGGTCTGACGAGCGAGCCGTACCTGGTATTCACCGCAAACGCGTTCGCGCTCATGGGTTTACGGCAGTTGTACTTCCTGATCGGCGGACTCCTCGATCGTCTGGTCTATCTGTCCTACGGCTTGTCGGCCATCCTCGCGTTCATCGGCGTGAAGCTGGTGCTGCACGCACTGCACGAGAACACGCTGCCGTTCATCAATGGCGGCGAGCACGTCAGCGTGCCGGAAATCTCCACCGCGGTGTCGCTGGGAGTCATCCTCGGCATCCTGGTCATCGCGACGGTCGCCAGCCTGGTGCGCACCCGCTCGGACCGAGTGGTGCGCTGACGTTCAGAACACCCGGTTGCTGTCCGGGGCGATCTCGAACCCGTGCCCGTCTTCGTCGTTGCTGCAGATGACGCTGAAAGTCTCGGCCCGACAGGTGAATCCGTGCGCGCTCAGGGTCGCTCCGGCAGGTAGTACCGGCCCGACGCCAGGGCCGGCACCGGGCACGACCTCGGGGCCGGTGTAGAAACCCTGGTTCACGCACAGATATCCGGCGTCCTCGCCGACCGCGACCGCGGCGGCGGCCGGATCGGTGCTCCAGCATTTCTGCATGTGCGGCGGCGCGGGGCCGGTCGCGCCCTGGCATCCCGCGGTGCGTCGCGGCTGACCGACCGGCTGATCGAGGATGCCGCAGGTGATGTGCCGGTCCGGCGTCTGGAAGTAATAGCCGTCGACGGCTCGGTACAGCGCCGGGTCGGCCACCCCGGGCCGGGTCAGCGGACGGGCCGAGGAAGAGGTTGCTGGGTCCGTTTTGTCCGGTACACCCAGGTACGCGTACAACAGGCCCGCGGTGGCAGCCGTCGACGCGAAAACCGCTACGTAAGTGCGCATGGCGCGAGTCTGCCGTGTGGAACAGGCGGTATGTCCGTATCACGCACGGTGTGTCGCCGCAAGTTAGCTGACTTCGCCTAACGATCCGCCCTGGTTGTCCGATTCCCCGCCCACCGAATGGGTGAGCGGGGAATCGGTAGGTGATCGATTCAGGACGAGAAAGCGCCCAGCACCGGAAGCCATTCGACGACGCGCACGTCATCGATCAGCTTCTCCTGCGCGAACGGGTCCGCGGCGAGCAGCGCGTTCAGCGCAGCGGCATCCTCGGCCCGGAACAGGATCAGCGCACCGGACCCGTCCGGGTACGGCCCGCTGGTCAGCAGGTTGCCCGCCTCCAACTGACCGGCCAGCCAGGCGCGATGCGCGGGCCGGTGGGTGTCCCGGTCCGGGACCGTGGCCGCGGAGTAGGTGTAGTGAACGGCGAAGATCGGCACGGGGGATCGCTTCCTATACGTCGGATGTCAGAGCGTGAGCAGCATCCGAGTATTGCCGAGGGTGTTGGGCTTGACGTAGCTGAGGTCGAGGAACTCCGCGACACCGGTGTCGTAGGACCGGCACATCTCCGCGTACACCTCGGCCGTCACCGGCGTGCCGTCTATCTCCGCGAACCCGTGCCTGGCGAAGAAATCCACCTCGAAGGTCAGCACGAACACCCGCCGCAGTTCCAGCTCGCGCGCCACCGTGATCAGCTGCTCCACGATGAGCCTGCCTACCCCGCTGCCCTTGACATCCGGGTGCACCGCGACCGTGCGCACCTCGCCGAGGTCGGCCCACAGCACATGCAGCGCGCCACAGCCGACGACGCGACCGTCGAGCTCGGCCACCCAGAACTCCTGCACCGCTTCGTACAGTGTGACCAGGTTCTTTTCCAGCAGTATCCGACCGGCGTAGACATCGACGAGGCGCTTGATCTCGGGCACGTCGGAGGTTCGCGCGCGTCGGACAACCAGCGGGGCGTTCTGCGCGCCTAGAGGCACGCCCGGATGTGCGTCGCTGGTCGAACCACCTAGTGGTCCCCGAGAGTTCATGGGGTGCAGAGTAGTCGGGCGGGTTACCGATAGGCTGAACGTGTGCCGCACATCCAGTCCTCCCGCTCACCGCATCACGCCGGGCAGCGGGTTCGGCATGACACGCGCCGGGTAGGCGCCGGTCATGTGCGTTGTCTGGAGTGTTTATCGTGAGCCGGCGAACCATCGCGCAGCCGCTCGCGTTCCGGCCGGAGTCGAGCGTCGGCGAGGTGCGGCGATGAGTGCGCAACCCGAGGAGATCGAGCGACGCTGGGCCGCGTCCGAGCCGATCCCGTCGAGCATGGTGACGCCGCACGCCGAACCCGTGGTGCCGCTGATGAATATCGCGAACATCCTGACCATGCTGCGGATCGCGCTGGTCCCGCTGTTCGTGGTGGCACTGTTCGTGGGCGACGGGCACGAGACCTTCTGGCGGCTCGTCGCGGCCGCGCTGTTCGGCATCGCCGCGATCACAGACCGGTTCGACGGGCAACTGGCACGCAAATACGGTCTGGTCACCGATTTCGGCAAGCTCGCCGACCCCATCGCGGACAAGGCGCTGATCGGTTCCGCGGTGATCGGGTTGTCCGTACTCGGCGATCTGGCCTGGTGGATCACCCTGGTCATCTGCGGCCGGGAGATCGGCGTGACCCTGCTGCGCCTGGCCGTGGTGCGCCGGGGCGTGATCCCCGCCGGTCGCGGAGGCAAACTGAAGACCCTCATGCAGTCGATCGCGATCGCGGTCCTGCTGCTGCCACTGGGCGGCTGGCTCCTCGGGGCGGGCATGGTGCTGATGTATGTGGCCGTCGCGCTGACCGTGATCACCGGCCTGGACTACGTCGGGCAGGCGATGCGGGTGTGGTTCGCGGGCGGGCCGGGCCGAACGCGCGGCGCATGAGCCAGGCACCCTCGGCACCGGCCGATCCGTTGATCGCGAACGGGCAAGTCGCCGACCTGGTTTCGGCGCTGCGCACGGCGGGCCAGACCGTCGCGACCGCCGAATCACTCACCGCCGGGCTGTTGTCCGCGACCATCGCGGGTGTCCCGGGCGCCAGCGCGGTGCTGCGCGGTGGCATCGTGGTGTACGCCACAGACCTGAAACACAGCCTCGGCGGCGTCAGCGACGAAGTACTGGAGACCGAAGGTCCGGTCGCCGCGAGCACCGCCGAACAACTCGCGGTGGGCGCCCGCACGCGATGCGGGGCAGACTGGGGAGTGGCACTGACCGGTGTGGCCGGACCTGATTCGCAGGACGGACATCCGGTCGGCACCGTCTTCCTCGGACTCGCCGGGCCGGGGCACACCGAGGTGATGCGGTTGAAACTCCTCGGGGACCGGTGGACGATCAGGATCGGCGCGACGCACATCGCCGTGCGGGAACTGCTGCGATGTGTACGCCGACCGGACGCGGGTACGAGCAGGCAAGGTGAGTGATTTGCGTCGGACGGGAACCAACCGGGCCTCGTCCGACGTTGTGCCAGAAAGAACGGCGTGCGTGGCACTCGTGAGTGTCATGCGGGTCCCCTGACAGGGAGCGAAGGAGAACGAGATGACGCTGCTGCGAGAGGCCATCGGGGACAGTCTGCGGCGTGCTCGTCTCGCCCAGAGCCGGACCCTGCGCGAGGTGTCCACCTCCGCGCGCGTGAGCTTGGGCTATCTCTCCGAGGTCGAGCGGGGCCGCAAAGAGGCCTCCAGCGAGTTGCTGGCCGCGATCTGCGCGGCCCTCGATGTGCCGCTGTCCCGGGTGCTCTGGGATGTGAGCACGATCATGGCGGGTGCCGACGGCCTGCCGACCCGTACCCCGGCGGATGCCGCCGCCGCACCGCTGCCGGTCGAC
>NZ_BJXA01000107.1 GCF_007990755.1 Nocardia ninae NBRC 108245
GCGATGCCGGTGCGCGCGTGCACATCTGCCACGCCTCCACCGCGGGCACCGTCGAGCTGGTGAAATGGGCCAAGGCGCAAGGCATCTCGATCACCGCCGAGGTCACCCCGCACCATCTGCTGCTCGACGACTCGCGCCTGGAGACTTACGACGCGGTCAACAAGGTCAACCCGCCGCTGCGCGAGGCCTCGGACGCCGCCGCGCTGCGCCAGGCGCTGGCCGACGGCGTCATCGACTGCGTCGCCACCGACCACGCCCCGCACGCCGAGCAGGACAAGTGCTGCGAGTTCGCCGCCGCCCGCCCCGGCATGCTCGGCCTGGAGACCGCGCTGTCGATCATCGTGCAGACCATGGTGCAGCCCGGCCTGCTGGACTGGCGCGGTGTCGCCAGGGTGATGAGCGAGCAGCCCGCCGCGATCGTCGGGCTCGACGAGCACGGCAGGCCGATCGAGGTCGGTGAGCCGGCGAACCTGACGCTGGTCGACCCCGAGGCCAGCTGGACGGTGCGCGCGAAGGAGCTCGCCAGCATCTCGAACAACACACCGTTCGAGGACATGACCTTCCCGGCCCGAGTGACAACGACGTTGCTGAGGGGCCGGGTAACCGCCCGCGAGGGCAAGGCGGTGGGTAACCCCGCGGTGCGAGCGACGGGCCCGGAGGCGGTAGCGAAGCGTGACCACGCAGGGCACCGGGAGCGCCGCCGATCGGATACAGGAGGTCCGTAAGTGGAGAGAACACTGTGGGTAATCGGGCTTGCCGCGCTGTTCGCCCTGTGCATCTGGCTGATGTATCGGGGCTGGCAGAACCGGGCCGCGCGCCAGGTGAGCAGCATCGGCGAACTGCCCGCCGTGCCCGCCGACCTGGGCGCCCAGCTGCTCGAGCCGACCACCGGACTGTATCTCGGCAGCACCATGGCGCCCAGCTGGCAGGACCGGATCGCGGTGGGTGACTTGGGTTTCCGGGCCACGGCGGAACTCACCCGGTTCGAACGAGGAATTCTGCTCGAGCGTGACGGCGCGACGGTGATCTGGATCCCGCAGGAATCCATCACCGCGGTGCGCACCGAGCGCGGGCACGCGGGCAAAGTGATGACAGAAGATGGTGTGCTGGTAGTTCGCTGGAAGCTGCCCACCGGAACCGAGATAGATACCGGTTTCCGCGGTGACGACAAGTCGGTGTACCCGGCTTGGACGCGTGGCCTGCAGGCGGACCAGACCAGCACGACGACGGGAGACGACGAGGGATGACGACATCAACAGACGCTGCTCTGGTGCTGGAGGACGGCCGGGTATTCCGCGGCGCGGCCTACGGCGCCGTGGGCGAGACGCTCGGTGAGGCGGTGTTCTGCACCGCGATGACCGGGTACCAGGAGACCCTCACCGACCCCAGCTACCACCGCCAGATCGTGGTCGCCGCGGCACCGCAGATCGGCAACACCGGCTGGAACGACGAGGACGACGAGTCCGGCAAGATCTGGGTGGCCGGCTACGTGGTCCGCGACCCCGCCCGCCGCGCCTCCAACTGGCGCGCCACCAGCACGCTGCCCGAGGCGATGCAACGCCAGGACATCGTCGGCATCGCGGGCATCGACACCCGCGCCCTGGTGCGGCACCTGCGCACCCGCGGCTCGATGAAGGCGGGCATCTTCTCCGGCGCCGCCCTCGCCGACACCGACGAGCTGCTCGGCCGGGTCACCGGCCAGCCGTCGATGCTCGGCGCCGACCTGGCCGAGGAGGTGAGCACCGACTCGGTGTACACCATCGAGCCGACCGGCGATCCCCGATTCACCGTGGTCGCCGTCGATCTCGGCATCAAGACCAACACCCCGCGGATGTTCGCCGAGCGCGGCATGCGGGTGCACGTGGTGCCGTCGAACGCCTCGATCGAGCAGATCCTCGACCTGAAGCCGAACGGGGTCTTCCTCTCCAACGGCCCCGGCGACCCGGCCACCCAGGACGGCGCGGTCGCGCTGACCAGGAGCGTGCTGGAGCGGGGCGTGCCGCTGTTCGGCATCTGCTTCGGCAACCAGATTCTCGGCCGCGCGCTCGGCCGCGACACCTACAAGATGAAGTTCGGCCACCGCGGCATCAACATCCCGGTGATCGAGCACGGGACCGGTCGCATCGCGATCACCGCGCAGAACCACGGCTTCGCGCTGGAAGGCGAGCAGGGCGAACAGTTCGACACCCCGTTCGGCCGGGCCGAGGTCAGCCATGTCTGCGCCAACGACGGCACCGTCGAGGGCGTGCGCCTGATCGACGGCCGCGCGTTCTCGGTGCAGTACCACCCGGAGGCCGCCGCCGGACCCCACGACGCTGCTTATCTCTTCGACCGCTTCGCCGGTCTCATGGAAGGGGCCTGATGCCACGCCGCACCGATCTGAAGCACATCCTGGTGATCGGCTCCGGGCCGATCGTCATCGGCCAGGCCTGCGAGTTCGACTACTCCGGCACCCAGGCGTGCCGGGTGCTGCGGGCCGAGGGCCTGCGGGTTTCACTGGTGAACTCCAACCCGGCGACCATCATGACCGACCCCGAGTTCGCCGACGCCACTTACGTGGAGCCGATCACGCCGGAGTTCGTCGAGAAGGTCATCGCCAAGGAGCGCCCCGACGCGATCCTGGCCACTCTCGGCGGCCAGACCGCGCTGAACACCGCGGTCGCGCTGCACGAGAACGGCGTGCTGGAGAAGTACAACGTCGAGATGATCGGCGCCGACTTCGACGCCATCCAGCGCGGTGAGGACCGGCAGAAGTTCAAGGACATCGTCGCCAAGGTCGGCGGCGAAAGTGCCCGCTCCCGTGTGTGTTACACGATGGACGAGGTGCGCGAGACGGTCGCCGAGCTGGGATTCCCGGTGGTGGTGCGGCCTTCGTTCACCATGGGCGGCCTGGGCTCCGGAATGGCTTACAACGACGAGGATCTCGACCGCATCGCCGGTGGTGGCCTGGCCGCCTCGCCGACCGCGAACGTGCTCATCGAGGAATCCATCCTGGGCTGGAAGGAATTCGAGCTCGAGCTGATGCGCGACAGCCGCGACAACGTCGTGGTGGTCTGCTCCATCGAGAACGTCGACCCGATGGGCGTGCACACCGGCGACTCGATGACCGTGGCGCCGGCCATGACGCTCACCGACCGCGAATACCAGAAGATGCGCGACCTCGGCATCGCGATCCTGCGCGAGGTCGGCGTGGACACCGGCGGCTGCAACATCCAGTTCGCGGTGGACCCGGCCGACGGCCGCCTGATCGTCATCGAGATGAACCCGCGCGTCTCGCGCTCGTCCGCATTGGCTTCCAAGGCAACGGGTTTCCCGATCGCCAAGATCGCCGCCAAGCTGGCCATCGGCTACACCCTCGACGAGATCGTCAACGACATCACCAAGGAGACCCCGGCCTGCTTCGAGCCGACCCTGGACTACGTGGTCGTCAAGGCGCCGAGGTTCGCGTTCGAGAAGTTCCCCGGCGCCGACCCGACGCTGACCACCACCATGAAGTCGGTCGGCGAGGCAATGTCGTTGGGCCGCAACTTCGCCGAGGCGCTCGGCAAGGTGCTGCGTTCGCTGGAGACCAAGGCCGCCGGCTTCTGGACCCAGGAAGACGGCAAATGGACTGACGTCGAAGCGATCCTGGAAGACCTGCGCACCCCGATCGAGGGCCGCATCTACCAGGTCGAGCGGGCGCTGCGACTCGGCGCGAGTATCGAAGACGTCGCTGCCGCTTCGGGTGTCGACCCGTGGTTCGTCGCCGAGGTCGCCGGTCTGGTGGAGCTGCGCCAGGAGATCATGGACGCGCCGGTGCTCGACGAGACCTTGCTGCGCCGGGCCAAGCACTACGGCCTGTCCGACGGTCAGATCGCCGCGCTGCGCCCGGAGTTGGCGGGGGAGACCGGCGTTCGGTCGCTGCGGCACCGGCTCGGGGTCCGTCCGGTCTTCAAGACGGTCGACACCTGCGCCGCCGAGTTCGAGGCCAAGACGCCGTACCACTACTCGACCTACGAGCTCGATCCCGCCGCGGAATCCGAGGTGGCGCCGCAGCGTGAGCGCGACAAGGTGATCATCCTCGGCTCCGGTCCGAACCGGATCGGCCAGGGCATCGAGTTCGACTACTCGTGCGTGCACGCGGCGCAGACGCTGTCGCAGGCCGGGTACGAGACCGTGATGGTCAACTGCAACCCGGAGACCGTGTCCACCGACTACGACACCGCCGACCGGCTCTACTTCGAGCCGCTCACCTTCGAGGACGTGCTCGAGGTGTACCACGCGGAATCCGAGTCCGGGCACGTCACCGGCGTGATCGTGCAGTTGGGCGGGCAGACCCCGCTCGGGCTCGCGCAGCGGCTCACCGACGCGGGCGTCCCGGTGGTCGGCACCAGCGCCGCCGCGATCGACCTGGCCGAGGACCGCGGCGAATTCGGCGACGTGCTGGTCGCGGCCGGACTGCCCGCACCGAAGTACGGCACCGCGACCACCTTCGCGCAGGCCAAGAAGATCGCCGCGAGCATCGGCTACCCGGTGCTGGTTCGCCCGTCCTACGTGCTCGGCGGTCGCGGCATGGAGATCGTCTACGACGAGAACTCCTTGGAGGGCTACATCTCTCGGGCCACCGAGCTCAGCCCGGAGCATCCGGTGCTGGTCGACCGGTTCCTCGAAGACGCCATCGAGATCGACGTCGACGCACTGTGCGACGGCGAAGAGGTCTACCTCGGCGGCGTGATGGAACACATCGAAGAGGCGGGCATCCACTCCGGTGACTCCGCCTGCGCGCTGCCCCCGATCACCCTGGGCCGCAGCGATATCGAGGCGGTGCGCCGCTCGACGGTCGCGCTGGCCAAGGGCATCGGCGTCAAGGGCCTGCTGAACGTGCAGTACGCGCTCAAGGACGACGTGCTCTACGTGCTCGAGGCGAATCCCCGGGCCAGCCGCACGGTTCCGTTCGTGTCCAAGGCCACCGCGGTGCCGCTGGCGAAGGCGGCCGCGCGGATCGCGCTGGGCGCCACCATCGCCGAGCTGCGCAAGGAAGGCATGCTGCCCAGCGAGGGCGACGGCGGGCACGTCCCGCTCGACGCTCCGGTGGCGGTGAAGGAGGCCGTGCTGCCGTTCCATCGGTTCCGCAAGGCCGATGGCACCGGCGTGGATTCGCTGCTCTCCCCGGAGATGAAGTCCACCGGCGAGGTGATGGGCATCGACGCCGACTTCGGCACCGCCTTCGCCAAGAGCCAGACCGCCGCCTACGGTTCGCTGCCCACCGAGGGAACCGTGTTCGTCTCGATCGCGAACCGGGACAAGCGCGCCATGGTGTTCCCGGTCAAGCGCCTGAACGACCTCGGGTTCCGCATCCTGGCCACCGAGGGAACGGCGGAGATGTTGCGCCGCAACGGTATTCCGTGCGAGCGGGTGCGCAAGCACTCGGACCCGGAGACCGTGGGCGCCGACACCGACGCGCCGCAGCCGACCATCGTCGAGATGATCAGGGACGGCGAGATCGACATGGTGTTCAACACGCCCTACGGCAACTCCGGCCCGCGCGTGGACGGCTACGAAATCCGCAGCGCCGCGGTCGGTGTGAACATCCCGTGCATCACCACGGTGCAGGGCGCGGCCGCCGCGGTGCAGGGCATCGAGGCGAGCATCAATGGCGGGATCGGGGTGCGTTCGCTGCAGGAACTGCATTCGGTGCTGCGTGGCTGAGCCGAGATCGAAGGACGGAGTGGGCGCGGTGCAGACCTTCGGTGACCGATTGCAGCACGCCATGGGGCAATTCGGCCCCGTGTGCGTCGGCATCGATCCGCACCCGGGCCTGCTGGAGTCCTGGGGCCTCGGCGCCGACGCGGACGGACTGGAGAAGTTCGCGGAGATCTGCGTCGAAGCCTTCGACGGTTGTGTCGCACTGGTGAAGCCGCAGGTCGCGTTCTTCGAGACCTACGGCTCGGCCGGAATCGCGGTGCTGGAGCGCACGATCGAGGTGCTGCGGGGCTCGGGCACGCTGGTGCTCGCCGACGCCAAGCGCGGCGACATCGGCTCCACCATGGACGCCTACGCACAGGCCTGGCTCGCCGACGGCCCGCTCGGGTCGGACGCGGTGACGGTCTCGCCGTACCTCGGATTCGGCTCGCTTGCACCGGCTTTGGACCTGGCCGAGGCCAACGGCCGCGGGGTCTTCGTGCTCGCCGCCACCTCGAATCCCGAAGGGGCACAGGTACAGCGGGTCATCGCGGGGGACGGCCGCACCATCGCCCAGACGATGGTCGACGAGGCCGCCGCGCGTAACGAGGGCGCCGAATTCGGCTCCGTCGGCGTGGTGATCGGCGCGACGTTGACCGAGGCGCCGGACCTGTCCGCGCTCAACGGGCCGATCCTGATGCCCGGTGTCGGAGCCCAGGGCGGCGGCCCGGAAACCATCCGCGACCTGGTCTCGGAGGGGATGCTGGCGGCCGCGGTGCCTGCCGTCTCGCGGGAGGTGTTGCGCGACGGGCCGTCGGTTCCGGCCTTACGCGCCAGATTGAACGAACTGCAGGACGCGTTCGCGTTCCTGCGGAAATAAGCCACGAGACCGGCGCATCCGCGCCGGTCTCGCTGCTTTTCCGGGCTCATGTGCACGTGTGCATACGGCCCGTAGCGGGGCCTGTGTGCCCCGCTACGCCCGTTTCCCGGCCCGATGGTGCCCGGATGAGCTGACGGGCCTCGATCAGCCCAGCGGGGCGATCTCCTGACCTGCCTCTCGACAACTCGGCCGGGCAGCTCGACAATCGATCGGCGTTGCGGCTGTGCCGAATCGGTCATTCGACCGGTCTGTGGCCCACGACACGCTGACGGACAACGCGACACGCGGGCATTTTCGAGAAAGTTCCTGGTCGGCTGGGCGCATGTTTGCTGGCGACGCATGTCACGTCATAGCAACCCTTCCGCTAACCTGTGTCAATCGTGAAAACCCCCTGCTGACGAGGCATTTCGTGATTTCGGCGGTACGATCTGCGCAGCGACAGAGGATCGGTGCGGAACGTGCTGCTCTCGCGTCTACGGCATCCGGAATCATGCGCTGACCTGGGGGGTGGGTTCGCAATCGGCGGAGGTCGTGGGTACGGTCGCTGAGACTGCCGGGTTACCGGCAGGAGTTGATGCAATGAACGATGAGACGGAGGAACCGTGGCCCTTCCCCAGCTGACTGACGAGCAGCGCGCCGCTGCTTTGGAGAAGGCGGCTGCCGCTCGCCGCGCTCGGGCGGAGCTCAAGGAGCGCCTGAAGCGAGGCGGCACCAACCTGAAGCAGGTCCTCACCGATGCCGAATCCGATGAGATTCTCGGCAAGATGAAGGTGTCGGCGCTGCTGGAGGCCTTGCCGAAGGTGGGCAAGGTCAAGGCAGCGGAAATCATGAGCGAACTGGAGATCGCCCCCACCCGGCGTCTGCGCGGACTCGGCGATCGGCAGCGCAAGGCGCTGCTCGCCCGGTTCGACTTCGACGCCTGATAACGAGGGTGGTCGAACAAACGCGGAAGGGTCGGCTGGTTGTACTGGTCGGCCCCTCGGCCGTCGGAAAGTCGACCGTGGTCCGTTGTGTCCGCGAGCGACTGCCGCACCTGATCTTCAGTGTGTCGGCAACGACTCGGGCCCCTAGGCCCGGGGAGGTCGACGGTCTCGACTATCGATTCGTGTCCAGGGAAGAGTTCGACGCCATGATCGCGGCGGGCGAACTACTCGAGTGGGCGGATATACACGGTGGTTTGCAACGTTCGGGCACCCCGGCCGCGCCGGTACGGGCCGCCCTCGCGGAGGGTCTGCCCGTACTGGTCGAGGTCGACCTCGAAGGCGCACGCGCGGTACGCAAGGCAATTCCCGAAGCCACGCTCGCCTTCCTCGCCCCGCCCAGCTGGGAGGAATTGGTATCCCGGCTCACCTCGCGCGGCACCGAATCACCCGAGGTGATCGAGCGCAGGCTGGAAACCGCCAGGACCGAATTGGCGGCCTGTGACGAGTTCGACATCGTCATCGTGAACGACGAGGTGACCACCGCCTGTGAGCAGTTGGTATCGTTGTTCGTTAGCACAAATTCGAGTTCGTAACCCTTCCAACGCGCAGGAGCCCCCCTAGTGAGCAGTACGGACATCAAGACCGTTCCCGCATACGACACTCCGATCGGCCTGACCAACCCCCCGATCGATGAGCTGCTGGAGCGCACGTCGTCCAAGTACGCCCTGGTCATCTACGCAGCCAAGCGGGCGCGTCAGATCAACGACTACTACAACCAGCTCGGCGACGGCATCCTCGAATACGTCGGCCCGCTGGTCGAGCCCGGCCTGCAGGAGAAGCCCCTCTCGGTCGCGATGCGCGAGATCCACTCCGACCTGCTCGAGCACGTCGAAGGCGAGTAG
The DNA here is from genome assembly GCF_007990755.1 of Nocardia ninae NBRC 108245. Taxonomy (GTDB): domain Bacteria; phylum Actinomycetota; class Actinomycetes; order Mycobacteriales; family Mycobacteriaceae; genus Nocardia; species Nocardia ninae. The sequence continues at coordinate 8,367 of NZ_BJXA01000107.1, forward strand.
CCGGACTGCTCGCAGTGAATTCAACTAGGCCGGAGGCGTCGCAGTGACCACACGGATCGTCGTCGGCGTCGGCGGAGGGATCGCCGCGTACAAGGCCTGCGCGCTTGTCCGGCGGTTCACCGAGACCGGGCACAAGGTCAGGGTGATCCCCACCGAGTCGGCGCTGCAGTTCGTCGGCAAGGCAACCTTCGAAGCGCTCTCCGGTAATCCGGTGCACACCGATGTGTTCACCGATGTGCCGGAGGTGCCGCACGTTCGGCTGGGCCAGGAGGCGGACCTCGTGGTCATCGCCCCGGCGACCGCCGACCTGATGGCGCGCGCGGCCGCCGGTCGCGCCGACGACCTGCTCACCGCCACGCTGCTGACGGCCCGATGTCCGATCGTGTTCGCGCCCGCGATGCACACCGAGATGTGGGAGCATCCGGCGACCGTCGCCAATGTCGCGACGCTGCGCGCACACGGCGCGATCGTCATGGAACCCGCGGCGGGCAGGCTCACCGGCGCCGACACCGGCCCGGGCAGGCTGCCCGAGCCGGAGGAGATCTTCGGGCTCACCACGCTGCTGCTCGAACGCGCCGACGCCATCCCGCGCGACCTCGAAGGCCGCCGGGTGGTCATCACCGCGGGCGGCACCAGGGAACCGTTGGATCCGGTGCGCTTCCTCGGCAACCGCAGCTCGGGCAAGCAGGGCTATGCCCTGGCCAGGGTCGCGGCCCAGCGCGGCGCGCACGTCACGCTGATCGCGGGCAACACCATTGAGATGGCCGCGCCCGCGGCCGTCGACCTGGTGCACATCACCACCGCCGAACAGCTCAAGACCGCGGTCGACAAGCACGCCGTCGGCGCGGACGCGGTGATCATGGCGGCGGCGGTGGCCGACTTCCGGCCCACCGATGTGGCCGCGGCCAAGATCAAGAAGGGCGCCGGCGAGCCGGACGTCATCGCGCTGACCAAGACCGACGACATCCTCGCCGGTCTGGTGCAGGCGCGCCGCGAAGGGCATCTGCCCGGCACCGCGATCGTCGGATTCGCCGCCGAGACCGGTGACGAGCACGGCGATGTGCTCACCTACGCGCGCGCCAAACTGGCCCGCAAGGGCTGTGACCTGCTGGTGGTCAACGCGGTCGGCGAGGGCAAGGCGTTCGAGGTCGACACCAACAACGGCTGGTTGCTCGGTGCGGACGGTACCGAACAGTCGCTCGACCACGGGTCGAAGGCGCTGCTCGCCAGCCGGGTGCTCGACGCGCTCGGGCCGTTGTTGAGCTGAAATCGATTGCAAGACTGGATAATGGTCCGAGTGGCAAGCCATCGGCACCGTGATGCCCGGGGGGTCCGGGCGACGAACTGTCTGAGATAGAGGTCTCTCGGCGCTCGGAACGTCAGTGGTTTGCCATAGTCTGAAATGAAGGGTTGCGGCGTGACGGCATCGCGTTACTGTCGCAAACCAGAGGAATACCCGTTGAGGGAGAGGGAAGAACTGTGCGCACGTCCGGCAGCCGGCTATTCACCAGTGAGTCCGTGACCGAAGGTCACCCGGACAAGATCTGTGACGCCATCAGCGATTCCATTCTCGACGCGTTGCTTGCGGAAGACCCGCGCAGCCGGGTCGCGGTGGAAACTCTCGTAACCACAGGCCAGGTGCACGTCGCCGGTGAGGTCACCACCTCCGCCTACGCCGACATTCCCCGCATCGTCCGGGAAAAGGTGCTGGAGATCGGATACGACTCCTCGGCAAAGGGTTTCGACGGCAACTCCTGCGGTGTGAACATTGCGATCGGCGCGCAGTCGCCCGACATCGCCCAGGGTGTGGACACCTCGCACGAGGCGCGCGTCGGCGGTTCCGACGACGAGATCGAGAAGCAGGGCGCGGGCGATCAGGGCCTGATGTTCGGCTACGCGACCACCGACACCCCCGAACTCATGCCGCTGCCCATCGCGCTCGCGCACCGGCTCTCCCGCAGGCTCACCGAGGTTCGCAAATCGGGCGTGCTGCCCTACCTGCGGCCCGACGGTAAGACCCAGGTCACCATCGAATACGACGGCGACCGGCCGGTTCGGCTCGACACAGTCGTCATCTCCACCCAGCACGCCGCGGACATCGACCTGGACAACCTGCTCGCCCCCGACATCCGGGAAAAGGTCGTCGAGGCCGTGATCGCCGACCTCGAGCTGCCCTCGCTGGACACCTCGAACATCCGACTCCTGGTCAACCCGACCGGCAAGTTCGTGCTCGGCGGTCCGATGGGTGACGCGGGCCTGACCGGTCGCAAGATCATCGTCGACACCTACGGCGGCATGGCCCGGCACGGTGGCGGCGCCTTCTCCGGCAAGGACCCGTCGAAGGTGGACCGCTCGGCCGCGTACGCCATGCGCTGGGTCGCCAAGAACGTCGTCGCGGCAGGCCTGTCCGACCGCGTCGAGGTGCAGGTGGCCTACGCCATCGGCAAGTCTGCCCCCGTCGGCCTGTTCGTGGAGACCTTCGGCACCGAGAAGGTCGACCCGGCCCGCATCTCGGCCGCCATCTCCGAGGTCTTCGACCTGCGCCCCGGCGCGATCATCCGCGACCTGGACCTGCTGCGCCCGATCTACGCACCGACCGCCGCGTACGGCCACTTCGGCCGCACCGACGTCGATCTGCCCTGGGAGCACACGGATCGCGCGGACAAGTTGCGCGCGGCCGTCGGCCTGTAGGCCGACGCCACCCGAGTGAACAAACCCGCGGCGGAAACCCCCGCCATCCCGGGGGTCCCGCCAGCGGGCCCCGCAGCCGTGGAGCACCCGATCGCTCGGGTGCTCCCGTTGCTGTCTCCGGCGCATCTGGACCGGGACTTCGACTATCTGGTGCCGCCCGAGCTGGATGTCCTTGCGCAGCCGGGTGTTCGGGTGCGCGTTCGCTTTGCGGGGCGGCTGGTCGACGGGTACCTGTTGGAGCGTCGCACGCACAGTGATCACGGTGGAAAACTGGTCCCGCTGGAACGGGTTGTTTCCGGTGAGCGGGTGCTGACGCCTGAGATTTTGCAGCTGGCTACTGCAGTCGCTGCTCGGTATGCGGGTACTCGTGCCGATGTGTTGCGGTTGGCGATTCCGCCGCGGCATGCGCGTACGGAAACCGGTGGGGTTAAGAAGAAGTCTGCTGAAGTTGATGCGGCACAAGAGGATTCGCCTTCTGCAAAGAAGGGTGGGAAGCGGCGCGGTGGTTCGGCTGCGAGTGCCCCGCTGAAGGTGGAATCGGCGTCGGACCTGGGGGTCGCCGATTCAACTGGGGTCGAAGCTGATTCGGTTGCGGGTGGACCGGCGGTGGATTCGAGTGCCTCATCTGTAGCATCCAGTGCGGTGAGCTCTGTTGCTGCGCAACGTGTCTCGACTACGCCAGCAGGCGTTAATGAGCCAGTGCAGTCGGCGGAGTCGGCATCCCCGACCACCGCTTCGAATCGGATCGAAACCGATTCCGTCGGGCTCGATCCGGACGTTGCTCCGGAGTTTCGTGAGGGTTCTGCGACGGCTGCGGCCGATCCTATAGCGACGCAAGATGTCTCGTCCGTGTCGTCCGGCACAGATGGTGCTACCCCTCCGATGCAGTCGTCCGCCGAGGTGCCGACGAATGCGAATTCAGCTGGTGGGGTGGCTGATTCGGTGAACGGGGATCTTGCGGCAGGCGAAGGCAGCTCGGGTGACGCCGCCTCGGAGATGGCTGAGTCCGCAGGGACGCAAGAAGATTCGTCCATGCCGTCGGGCAACGATGCCGCAACGGAATCGGACGCCTCGAATGCCGAGGAACCAGCAGCGGATTCGGCGGCCGACCCGAGTCGAACCACAGGTGCAGCGGACGACAGTGCCGATCCTGTGTCTGGGTCGGCGACAGCGCAGGACGACCAACAGGTCACCGTCGACCCCGGCCCGTGGGGACGGTATGTCCACGGCCCGGCGTTCATGACCGCACTGGAGCAAGGCAAGGGTCCGCGGGCGGCATGGCAGGCGTTGCCGGGGGAGGACTGGCCGCGCCGATTGACAGAATTGGCCGCCGCGGTGGTCGCACGCGGACGTAGCGCGATTCTGATGGTGCCGGATCAGCGGGATCTGGATCGGGTGCTGACGGAATGTACTCGGCTGATGGGGGAGTCGGCGGTCGGCCTGTCTGCTGGCCTCGGACCGGCGGCGCGGTATCGGCGCTGGCTCGCGGTGTTGCGCGGGACGGCACAGGTGGTCGTCGGTACCCGCAGCGCCGTGTTCGCACCCGCGAAAAACCTCGGACTGATCGCGATCTGGGACGACGGCGACGACACCTACGCGGAACCGAGGTCGCCGTATCCGCATGCGCGCGAGGTAGCGATGCTGCGCTCGCACGAGACGGGAGCGGCGTTCGTCGCGGCCGGTTTCGCACGGACCGCAGAGATCCAGGCGGTCGTCGAGTCCGGCTGGGCGCACGACCTGGTCGCCGACCGGATGGTGGTGCGGGACGCGGCGCCGCGGATCAGCGTGCCCGGCGATACCGATATCGCGCTGGAGCGGGATCCGGTCGCGCGTGCGGTCCGCATCCCCGGTGTGGCCTACGCGGCCGCGCGGTCGGCGCTGAAGGAAGGCGCAGGCGTGCTCGTGCAGGTGCCGCGGCGCGGGTACGTCCCGTCGCTGGCCTGTGCGAAGTGCCGGACCCCCGCCAGGTGCCGGCACTGCAACGGACCGCTCGCCCTCCCGGATGGTCGTGCGCGGCACAGTGATTCGCAAGGCGATGCCGCACACAGTCCGAATTGTCGCTGGTGCGGCATCACCGAGGCCGCCTTCCGCTGCGCGTCCTGCGGGTCGCGCGCGTTGCGTGCCGTGGTGATCGGCGCGCAACGCACCGCGGAGGAACTCGGCCGGGCGTTCCCCGGTGTACCGATTCGCGGATCGGGCGGCGGCGCAATGCTCGACACGGTGGAGCCCGGCCCGCAGGTCGTGGTCGCGACCGTCGGCGCCGAGCCGGTACTGCCCGGCGGTTACGGCGTCGCGCTGCTGCTCGACAGCTGGGCTCTGTTGGGGCGCGCGGACCTCCGGGCGTCCGAAGATGCGTTGCGCCGCTGGATGACCGCCGCGACCCTGGTCCGGTCACGCGGTCAGGTCATCGTGATGGGCGACCCCGGCATCCCCACCGTGCAGGCTCTGGTCCGCTGGGACCCGGTCGGTCACGCGCGGGTCGAGCTGGCTTCCCGCGCCGAGGTCGGCTTCCCGCCCGCCGTGCGGATGGCCGCCGTCGACGGCACCGCCGAATCCATCAACGAATTGCTCACCGCCACAGAACTTCCGGGCGACGTCGACGTCCTCGGCCCGGTCCCGCTACCAGACGGCGCCCGCAAACCTTTCTCCTCCGGCGACTCACCCGCCGAAGTCGAACGCATCCTGCTGCGCGTCGACCGCAAGTCCGGCGCGGCACTGGCACGCGCGCTCACCGCCGCCCAGGCCATCCGCAGTACGCATCGTTCGGATGCGCCGCTGCGGGTGCAGATCGACCCGGTCGACATCGGCTGATCGAGGCCTCGCTGCAGAGGTAGATATGACTCTCGATTCCGCCTGGTGCCGAAGGTCCGCCACAAAGTTGAGCGCCTCCGGTCCGCAGCGGCGACGATGAGCTGCCGGTCGCGAGTGGCACATGGTTGCGGCAAACGTCGAGAGGGGCTCACCGTGGTGTGCCACTCACGGGAACGCGGGGGTGCCGAATTCGGCACGCCCTGCGGCGAGTTCGCAGGCACTTAAGGGGAACGCGCCGTGCCTCGTGATTGAGTGGACCGATGACGACCCCTTCGCTCCGCCGCACCTCAGCGTCCGTGTGCTTTGTGCTCGTCGCCCTGACTTCCACAGCCTGCACCGCCGACGATACGAATCCGGCGAAGTCGATCCTGACCCTGTCCGTCTCTCCGCAAGCTCCGGGCTCGGCCGGGACGCGCATCGCCCTCACCTGTGAGCCCACCGGCGGCGAGCATCCGGCTGCGGACGCGGCCTGTGCCGCGCTGACCGCGGCCGACGGCGACTTCGACAAGCTTGCGGGCGATCCCACCGCGGTCTGCGTGCAGGTCTATGAGCCGGTCACCGCCATGGCCACCGGCACCTGGCGGGGCAGGTCGGTCACCTGGGAGAAGACCTTCGGCAACAAGTGTGAATTGAGCGCCCGCACCACGCCCGTCTTCTAACTCTCGGCGGTGCGCAGCGCCTCGATCTCCCGCTCGACCGCGGCGAGCAACTCGACCGGGCAGCCCCAATAGTCGTAGATGCCGCCGCGGTCCCGGTTGCTGCCGCAGACGATGAACACCCCGGTGCCGAGTGCGCGTTTGAGGTGGCCCGCCAGCCAGCCGACGAAGCCGCTGTTGTCCAGCCCGGTGGGGAAGTGGAACGAGAACAGGCCGAATTTCTCCACCTCGGCACCCTCGGCCTCGGCGAACGGGACGAGCGCGCTCCAGCTCTCCGCGTCACGGACCACGGCGAGAGTCCGCGGCGTCAACTGCGGCGGCTCGGCCAGTGGGCTCTCCCGGAAACACCACACGCCGTCGTGCACGTCGAGGTCCGCTTCCGCGATGACCCGCCGAAGTCGTTGGGCCGTTTGGGCTTCGGTCTCGATGCTGATATCCACCACCAGCCAACCGTAGCAATGGTCTCTCGTTGTTATTATTTAACTGGCCGATCAGTTAATGATAGGATCGGGCCATGGCCAGAACCGTCGATCCGAATCGTGTCGCCGAGCGCCGGCGCGCCATCACGCTGGCCGCCGCCGAGCAGTTCGCCACCCACGGCTACGAACGCACTACCGCCACCCAGATCGCCCGCGCCGCCGGGTTGAGTTCGGGCAGCGTCTTCTACTACTTCAAGGACAAGGCCGCCGTCTTCCGCTCGATCTTCGAGCTGTCGATTCCGTTGCACACCGCGGTGATCGCCCGTCATATCGACCGAACCGATTGTCTCGCCGCCATTCTCGACATCGTCGACGCACTGGCCGCCGAGGCGCTGGACCCGGCGGCGCCCGGGCTGATGGTGGAGCTGCTGCGCCGCCTCGGTCAGGACGCGGAGTTGACAAAGGTTGTTGTGGAGGATGCGCGATTGAGTGCCGAGGCGCTCGGCGCACTGGTCGAACGCGGCATCCACACCGGGCAGATCGATCCGGGGTTCGAACCCATGGAGACCGCGCGCTGGATTCTCGCCGTCATCGACGGCGCCTTCCTCAATGCCGACAACAAACACCCGCGCGACCCACGCCCGCTGGTGCGCGCGACCGTATCCCGGCTGTTGCGGCCGATCGAAACGGAGCAGTCATGACCACCACCGCCACACCTACTGTGCTGCGCTTCTCCTCGATGTGGCGCTGGCTGTTCGTGATCGGCGGACTGGCCGTCGGCTGCGGCCTAGGCTTCGCGGTCCCGCCGGTCGGGCGCTGGGCGATCGGCGTCGGCCTGGATCCCGGTCCGCTCCAGGTCGCGATGGCGATGCCGCCGGCGTGGCTGGTGCCTGCCGCAGCGTGCCTCGGAATCGTTGCGGGTCTGGTGCTTTTCGAGATCGGCCGCAAGGAGAGCCTGACCCTCACCGTCGCCGACGATCACGTCGAACTGGTCAAAGAGCGTCGCGCACAACACGTGCCACGCAAACACGTCGCCGCCGTCTTCCGTGAGGACGCCGAACTGGTGCTCACCGATCACACCAAGCGCCGGCTCGCACGGTTCCGCGCAAACGACTTGCGGCGCACCGATATCGAGAACGCGTTCCGCAATCACGGCTATCCGTGGCTGGCCCGGAACGACCCGTTCGGCGCGGATTTCATTCGCTGGGTCGACGGCCGACCCGAGACCGGGAAGGCCGCCGACGCCCTGCTGCGCGCTCGTCGGCGCGCACTCGCCGACGAAAAGCCGCTCGTCGTAGAAGAACTCGAAGAGGAACTGCTCGGCCTCGGCATCGACGTCCGAGACCGACGGGAGGAACAGCACATTCGAATGTTCGGCCAGGTCGAGTAGGACACCTCGTCCGGTGACGAGGCGAGTCTCGTCTGGTGGTCGGGCGAATCTTGCCCGGCGGTGAGCAACCGCGCCCGGTAATCAGACGAACACGTCTCGATTACGTTCGGCCCACTCGGCATAACTCGCAGGCGCCCGGCCCAGCACACGCAGCACGTCCTGGCTGATCTCCTGCTCGGCGGCGGTCGGTTCCCCCAGAATCGACAGCGTGTGCTCGACCACCGGCTCGGGCATGAACTGCGACATCCCTGTATATGCTTGCGCCCGAGTCAATTCCACGAATCGCACCGGTGCGTCGAGCGCAGCACCGATGGCCGCTGCCTGGTCTTGCGGTGTGCTGAGCTCGGGTCCGGTAAGGGTGTAGACCTGCCCGGCGTGCCCGTCCTCGGTCAAAGCCGCGGCCGCGACCGCCGCGATATCGGCGGGATCGATGGACGGCAAGCCGACCGCACCGAAAGGCGCCGCGACCGTCCGTTCGGCTCGTACGGATTCCGCCCACGCGTAGGTATTGCTGTAGAAACCCGCGGGCCGCAAAAGCGTCCACTCCAGCCCGGATCGCCGAATGGCCGCTTCGAAGGCGATCAACCGGGCATAGCCCTGGGCATCACTCCTGGTGGCAACCCCTTGCGACGACACGAACACCACCCGCCGGACACCGCCGGCCTCGGCAACCTTCAGCAGCAGGTCCGGATCCGGGCCGCTCACCAGTTGCGCACCGGTGATGAGCAGGAACAGCGCCTCGGCACCTGCGACGGCAGGGGTGAGGCTGCCCGGATCGCCCAGGTCGGCGCGCACCGAGCGCACGCCGTGCGGCAGCGCGACGTCCCCACCGCCTCGTGAAACCGCGGTGACCTGCCGGCCCGCCTCGGCGAGGGTCCGCACGAGGTGTGCGCCGATGTTTCCGGTTGCTCCGGTAACCACGATCATCTTGTTCTTCGTTGAGTTAGTTGACTGACTAAATAGAACGTAATCGACAAATGCCCAGGTTGTCTATAGTGAGTTGTGTGACTAACTCAGCAGCCGGAGAGCGGCCGAAGGGTGGTAAACGCGAGCGGCTGGGCGCCGCCGCGGCCCGCGTCTTCCATGAGCAAGGCGTCGAGAAGACCACCATCGCCGACATCGCCCACGCCGCGGACGTGCCGGTCGGCAACGTCTACTACTACTTCAAAACCAAGGATCAGCTGGTCCGCGCCGCGATCGGCGCCCACGACCAAACGCTGAACGACCTGATCGCCATCCTCGAGCAGTTGCCCGCGCCGCAGGACCGGCTCAAAGCCCTGATCAGTGGCTGGGTCGACGAGCGGGAGACGGCCGCGCGATTCGGCTGCCCATCGGGCACCCTCGCCGCGGAACTGGACAAGCGTGCCGATGGTCTGGACCGCGAGCTCGCCGGTGTCATGCGGCAGCTGGTCGACTGGGTCGAGACGCAGTTCGCGGCCATGGGTCGCGCTGATGCCGAGGAGCTCGCCGTAGCGTTGATCGCCGCCTATCAGGGAATCTCGTTGCTTACCAACACCTTCCGCGATCCGGAGCTGATGGTGACGGAGGGGGAGAGGTTGGCGCGCTGGATCGATTCGCTGGCTTCCTGAGCCTTCGATGCCACGGGAATATGCTCCCGGACGCTTGCGTTCGATGCATTGACGATATATCGTCGATAATATGAAACGAACACGAGAGCCTGAGGAGGCTTACATGGAACACCAAGGACATCGAGAATTCGGCCGACGTGGCCCCCGGCAACGCCCGGGCGGCGAAGACTTCGACCCCCGCCAGCGGTTCCGCCGCGGCGGACGACACGGGCACGGACCCGACTTCGGACCGGGCTTCGGCCCAGGATTCGGGCCCGGTTTCGGACCGCACTTCGGTCGCGGTCGCGGCCGCGGCGGACGGGGCCGGCGCGGTGACGTGCGCGCGGCAGTCCTGCTGCTGCTCACCGAGCGGCCGATGCACGGTTATGAACTCATCCAGCAGATCCGCGAACGCAGCGACGACATCTGGCGTCCGAGCCCGGGGTCCATCTACCCCGCGCTGGCACAGCTGGAAGACGAGGGCCTGGTCCTCATCGAGAAGATCGCCGGGCGCAAGACGGCTCAGCTGACCGAGGCGGGCACCGCATACGTCACCGAGCATCGCGACGACATCGGCGACCCGTGGGCGGACGTCAAGGAAGACGTCGGCGCGCAGGCCATCGACCTGCGCGAACTCGTCGGCCAGCTGATGGGCGCGGTCGCACAGGTCGCGGCGGCGGGCACTCCGGCGCAGGCGGCCCGCGCTGCGGAGCTGCTCACCGAGACCAGAAAGTCGCTATACCGAATTCTGGCCGAAGACGAGACCCCCGAAAAGTAACGGGATGTGAAACACCGCGTCAGACTGCACATTTGGGGCGGTTTCGGTAGATCATTGTGAGATGCGACAGTTTCGGGGTTTGTGGGTTTGGGGATTTTCACACTTGGGTAAGGCGGTGTTGGCCGCCGCGCTGGTTGCCGTAGCGATACTCGGCACCGGTGTGGCGCAGGCCGAGCCGTCCGGCTACCGGCCGCCCGAGGTCCCCACCCAGCCCGGCCCGCCGCAGACCGATCATCTGGGCGCGGCCCGCTATCTGAAGACCCACGACAACGTGGTCCCGTTGGGCACCAACAACTTCGGCTGCAAGCCGTCCGCTGCCCACCCGCGCCCCGTCGTCCTCGCACACGGTACCGACTCCAGCGCCTACTCGGACTACTCGGCCATCGCGCCGCAACTCGCCGCCGCCGGATTCTGCGTCTTCGCGCTCAACTACGGCGGCACCCCGGGGGCCGAAAGCTACGGCACCGAGGACGTGGTGCTCAGCTCGCATCAGATCGGCGCATTCGTCGACCAGGTGCTCGCGGCCACCGGTGCGAGCCAGGTCGACCTGGTCGGATTCTCCCAGGGCGCCACGGTCACCCGCTTCTACGTCAACAAGCTCGGCGGTGCGCGGAAGGTCGGCCAGTGGGTCGGGCTGGCGTCGCCGAGCTACGGCGGCGTGATGTACGGACTGGTGCCCGTCGTGGATGCGGTGCCGGGCGGCATGATGGCGTTCGCCAGGGTGACCTCGCTCGCCGCGGTGCAGCAGGCGCAGGGCTCGCCGATCATGGTCGAACTCAACGCGGGTGGCGACACCGTGCCCGGCCCGAGGTACACGACCATCGGCAGCAAGGTCGACGAGATGATCCAGCCGAACAGCAATATCGCGCTGCGCGGCCCCGGCGCGGTGAACATCTCGCTGCAGGACCGCTGCGCGATCGACCTGACCGGACACTTCCACATGGTGTACGACCCGTTCGTGCAGCAGCTGCTGCTGAACGTGCTCGACCCGAGCACCCCGGCGCCGGTCTGCAGTCCGGTGATGTTGGGCACCGGCATTCCCGAAGTGATCATCGCCGGAAACTCCTGACCAGGGCGGCCGGGCGGGGGACAGTTCACCCCGCCCGACCGCAATGGAGTTCTACCAGCTTCGGGCTGGTGGATCGGGGACATTCGGTCGTCTCACTAGAATGAGACGACCGTGTTCGTCCGCCTCCGGGAGTTTGCCGTGACCATTCAGTCAGTTCGCCTGTTCGGCGATCCCATCCTGCGCGCCCGCGCGGCGGAGGTCACCGTATTCGACCGGGAACTGCAGCAGCTGGTGACCGACCTGACCGACACCATGCACGACGATGGTGGCGTCGGCATGGCCGCACCGCAGATCGGAGTGGGGTTGCGTGTTTTCGTGTACGACACTCATGACGCCGCGGGGCATCTGGTGAACCCGCAGTGGGAAGTCGTCGGCGACGAAGAGCAGGTCGGGCCGGAGGGCTGCCTATCGATTCCGGGGGTGCGCTACGACACCCGGCGCGCGCTGCGGGTCAAGGCGACCGGCGTCGACGTGCACGGCGCGCCGGTCGAATTCACGGCCGACGGGCTGCTGGCCCGCTGCGTGCAGCACGAGACCGACCACCTCGACGGGGTGCTGTTCATCGATCGGCTCGACCCGGCGGCGCGTAAGGATGCGATGCGGACCATTCGCGAATCCGACTGGTTCAGCGCGGGCGTCACCGTGCGCCCGTCGCGGTCGATGAGCGGAACGGGCCAGGCCGGTCCGTTCGGACGGGGTCGCTGATGCGCATCGTCTTCGCGGGCACGCCGGAACCGGCCGTGCCGTCGCTGCGGCGCTTGATCGAATCCGAGCGGCACGAGGTGATCGCCGTGGTGACCAGGCCGGACGCGGTAGCCGGGCGCGGGCGCAAGGTGACCAGGTCGCCGGTCGGGTTGCTGGCCGACGAGCACGGGATCCCGGTGCTGACACCGCGTCGTCCGTCCGAACCGGAGTTCATCGAACAGCTCACCGCGCTCGCGCCCGACTGCTGCCCGGTCGTGGCCTACGGTGCGCTGCTGCCGCAGCAGGTGCTCGACATCCCCCGATTCGGCTGGATCAACCTGCACTTCTCGCTGCTGCCCGCGTGGCGTGGCGCGGCGCCGGTGCAGGCCGCGATCGACGCGGGCGACGAGATCACCGGCGCAGCCACCTTCCAGATCGAAGCCGGGCTCGACACCGGCCCGGTGTTCGGCACGGTGACCGAGAAGATCGCCGTCACCGACACCGCGGGCACCCTGCTCGACCGCCTCGCCGTGAGCGGCGCCAAGTTGCTCGAAGCAACCCTCGACGGCGTGGAAGACGGGACACTGCAAGCGGTTCCGCAGTCCAACGAGGGAATCTCGCACGCGCCCAAGATCACCGCCGAGGCCGCGCACATCCGCTGGGACCTGCCCGCGCTGGCCATCGCCCGCCGCATCCGCGCGGTCACTCCTGCGCCCGGGGCGTGGACGGAAGTCGACGGCAATCGCCTGAAAATCGGTCCGGTCGAAATGGTGGAAGAAGAGCTGCCGCTGCGGGCCATCGAGGTCCGCAAGTCCGGTGTCTTTGTCGGCACCGCAACCACGGCGCTTCGCCTGAATCAGGTTCAGCCCCAAGGCAAACGCATGATGGCGGCCCTCGACTGGGCACGCGGCGCGCGATTGCAGCCCGGCGCGGTGGTCGAGTGACGATCCTCGATCGTCCGGGAACATCGGTGCAGCGGAATTCGGTCCGCGGTGGTAGCCACGCTTTGCAGCGGCGCGCGGCTGCGGCCCGGCCCGGCAGTCGAGTGGCGATGCTCGATTGTCTGGACAGGCCGATGCGGCGGGAATTCGTCCGCGGTGCAGTCGCCACACATCTGGAGCAGCACGCTTTCGCCGCCGGGCGTCGTGGTGGAACGCCGGTCATCGAGCGCCTCAACAGCGCAACCCTGGCGCGGCCGAAGACGGCCCGCCCCCTTCATATCCGTGGCGATGCGCCGCGACCTCAACGAGAGCGGTGGAGCATGACAGCACGGTGCAAGATCTCGCTAACCGGCCGTACCGTCGGGGCCCGCTCCGCGGTGGACGCGGTAGTTGGTTTCGCGCAGAGCGGGTCAGCCGGCTTCGCGCAGGGCGGGACCACTGGCTTCGGGTGGGCCGGCGCGGCTGGTTTCGCGCAAGGCGGCGTGACCACGTTCGTGCGGGGAACAGCGGTTGAGTTCGCGCAGGGCGCGGTGATTGCATGACACCCCCGGAGCGTAAGCGCGGCAACGAGTCTCGTGATTCCGGCCGACCGCGTAATGACCGGTCGGGCAGCGCTGAATCCGCGCGGGGCGGTTCGGCTCCGCGCGGGGCGCGTGCGGCCGACGGATCGACAGGGCGATCGGGCGCTGCGCGAGGCGCGGGATCGGCTAAAGGTGGCGCGGGGACAGGCGCGGGCCGGTCGGCACCCGGTCGTGGTGGGCAGTCGACCCAGAGTGGTTCGCGTTCAGCTGATCCGGCGGGGCGTTCGGCTGGGTCGGCGAAACGTGGCGGACCGAAGGATCGGGGATCGAGCACGGGTGGACGTCCGGGCGAGACCGCCGATGCTCCTCGGCTCGTCGCGCGTGACGTGTTGCGGGCGGTGCGGGAGCGCGACGCGTACGCGAATCTCGTACTGCCGGGACTGCTTCGGGAGCGGCGGATCACCGGCCGGGATGCGGCGCTGGCCACCGAGCTCACCTACGGCGCGTGCCGTTCGCGCGGGCTGCTCGACGCGGTGATCGAGGCGGGCGCCGGTCGGCCGATCGCGGAGATCGATGGACCGCTGCTGGATGTGTTGCGGCTCGGGGTGTATCAGCTGCTGCGAACCCGCATCGGCGCGCACGCGGCGGTGGACACCTCGGTGGCGCTCGCGCGCAGCGAATTCGGTGCGGGCAAGGCCGGTTTCGTGAACGCGGTGCTGCGGCGCGCCGGGGAGAAGACGGTCGAAGAATGGGTTGAACAGCTCGCACCCTCGGATCCGGTGGGCCGCTTGGCCTTCGAGTTCGCGCATCCGGTGTGGATCGCGCAAGCCTTCGCGGACGCGCTCGGCGCACGGGCGGGGGAGCTGCGCGACGCGCTGGCCGCCGATGACGCCCGACCTGCGGTGCATCTCGTCGCCCGGCCCGGGGAAATCACGGCGGAGGAATTGGCGCTCGTCACCGGCGGTGAAGAAGGCCGTTGGTCGCCCTACGCGGTCTACCTGGACGGCGGCGATCCCGGAAAACTGGAGCCGGTGCGCGAAGGCATGGCCGGGGTGCAGGACGAGGGCAGTCAGCTCGTCGCCCTGGCGCTGACCCGCGCCCCGCTGAACGGCCCGGACGGCGGCCGCTGGCTGGACCTTTGCGCC
>NZ_BJXA01000108.1 GCF_007990755.1 Nocardia ninae NBRC 108245
CGGGCGGGACGTGGTGGCGCGGATCTTCGAGTAGGTCCGCCGTCGTGTCCCGCTCGGCGGAGAGCCCCACGGCGGTCGGGGCGTGGTGGGGTGAAGCTGCGGGTAGGCGCGCCGTCATGGCCCGATTGGCGCGGAGTGGGGCGGCTGGGGGCAGGGAAGTGTGAGTGGGGCCGTCGCTGTGGCTCGGCGGGGGCCGGTCAGCCGGCTAGGAGGTGGAGGAAGTGGGTTACTTCGGATTGGATGGCGGTGCGGGCGGGGGTGAGGTATTTGCGGGGGTCGGAGAGGGTCGGGGTGGTGGTGAGGGTGGTGCGGATGGCTTCGGTCATCAGGACGTTGAGGCGGGTGGCGATGTTGACCTTGGTGATGCCGTGTTGGACGGCGGCGCGCAGGCCTTCGTCGGGGACGCCGGAGGAGCCGTGTAGGACCAGCGGGACGGGGACCTTGGCGGCCAGGTGGGCGATGAGGTCGTTGTCGAGGGTGGCGGTGCGGGTGTGCATGGCGTGCGAGGAGCCGACGGCTACGGCGAGGGCGTCTACGCCGGTGGCGGCGACGAATTCGACGGCTTCGTCGGGGTCGGTGCGGACGCCGGGGGCGTGTGCGCCGTCCTTGCCGCCGACTTCGCCGAGTTCGGCTTCGACGTGCACGTCGCGGTCGTGACACCAGCGGGTGATGTCGGCGGTGGCGGCGAGGTTGGCGGCGTAGTCGAGGGTGGAGCCGTCGTACATGACCGAGCGGATGCCGAGATCTACTGCGGTGCGGATCAATTCGGCGGAGGTGGCGTGGTCGAGGTGGACGGCGATGTCGGCGCTGCTGTCCGCGGCGATGCGCAGGCAGGCCAGGGCCAGCGGGGCGAGGCTGCCGTGATAGTTCGCGGTGTTCTCCGAAAGCTGCAGCACGACAGGTCGTTTCGCCGACTCGGCGGCGGCGGCGATGGCCTCGGCATGTTCGAGGGTGATCACGTTGAACGCGCCGAGCCCGCCGGGTCCGGCGGCGGCGATCAATGCGGAAACGGGTGTCAGCGGCATAGCGAAATCTCCTGAGAGCTCACCACACCCGGCATCGGCTCAGGGGGTGGTTTCTTGGCGGGTGGGTAGGTCCAGCTGGGTGACCCGGACGGTGGGCGCGATCCGGGTGCGCAGGCAACGGTCGATCTCCCCGGCGACGGGAATCACGACCGCAGCGGCGGAGGTGGCGACGGCGTCGGTGAGGATGGCGGGCCAGGCGGGGACGGTGTCGGCGGTGAGGGCGGCGATCACCGCTGCGGTGGCGGAATCGCCCGCGCCGGTGGGGTTTCCGGCCAGCGGCTCGGGCAGGGTGGCGAACCAGGCGCCCTCGGCGGTGACGGCGACCATGCCGTCGGCGCCCCGGGTGGCGATGACGGCGCGGACGCCGGCCTCGATCAGCGGGAACGCCGCGGTGACGACCTCATCGGCGGTGGCGGACTTGATGCCGGTGAGCCGGTACAGCTCGTCGCCGTTGGGCATCAGGATGACGCCGGGGATCTGGGCGGCCAGGCGCAGCGCCTCGCCGTCGACATCGCAGATGGTCGGCACGTCGGCCGCGATGGCGGTGCGGGCGATCTCCGCGGGCAAGGTGTCGGCGATGCCGCCGGGCAGCGATCCGGAGATGACCAGGCCGTCGATGTCGGGCAGCATGCCCGCGACGCGGACCGCGAGCTGTTCGGCGGCGTGCGGATTGGACACCCGGGCGCCGGGTTCCCACAGCGCGGTCGCGGTGCCGTCCTCGGACTCGCTGATCACCACCGTGCGCCGCACCCAGGGCAGGGCGTGCACGAAGTCGACGGGCATCTCCAGCTCGGCGGCGGCGGCGAACGCGTGGTCGGCGAAGCCCGTTGCCCTGGCGTATTTTCCGAGCTGATTCAACACCCGGGTGACGTTTATACCTTTGCCGCCGATGCGTTGTTCGACCGAGCGGACCCGATGCGCCTGCCCGCGCTCGAAGTGCTCGACACGGTAGGTCATGTCGTAGGCCGGGTTCATCGTCACGGTGAGGATCACGACAACCACTGTCCTCGCCTGAGCACCCGGCGCAACCGGAGCGTCTCATCAACTATCAACAGGTCGGCGAAATAGCCCGTACGGAGGTCGCCGACGTCGGGTAGCCGGAGGGCGGCCGCCGGGGTCGAGGTGGCCGCGAGCACCGCGTCGGCCAGTGACACGCCGGAGTCGCGCACCGCGCGCGCCACGCAGTCGAGCAGCGTGCTGATACCGCCCGCGATCGAACCGTTGGCGATCCGGGCGACCCCTTGGCGCACCGTCACGGATTGCGGACCGAGTTGATACTCACCGTCGGACAACCCGGCCGCCTGCATGGCATCGGTGATCAGCGCGACCCGCCCCGGCGCGGTCACGAAAACGAGCGCGGCGAAACCGGGGTCGACATGCACACCGTCCCCGATCAACTCGACCGTCGCATGTCCGGCCGCGGCGGCGACCATCGATGCGCCGACCGGACCGGGATCGCGGTGGTGCAGCGGCGGCATACCGTTCGCCAGATGAGTAGCCACGGTGCCGAACCCGGTGGGCCGCAACGCTTTCAGGAACGACGTGTAGTCGGCATTGCTGTGCCCCAGCGCAACGACCACGTCGTGATCGCTAAGTCGTTGCGCGACAGCGTCATAACCGGAACGCTCCGGCGCCAGCGTCATCATCCGCAGCTGCCCACCGCCTGCCGCGAGCAGTTGATCGGTGAGTTCGAGATCAGGATCACGGAGGAACCGGGGATCCTGTGCCCCGCAGCGTGCCTCCGAGAGGAACGGCCCCTCGGCGTGAATTCCACCGAGCAAACCATCTTCCGCCAGTTCCCGCAGCACAGCGGTCTGCGCGACCATGTCCGCGGCGGCCGCCGTGACCACGCTGGCCACCACGGTCGTCGACCCGCTCGCATGGTGGAACTCCGCCGCCGCCCGCGCTTCCGCCGCGTCGACGGTGTCGAACCGATGCCCGAATCCACCGTGGTTGTGCATGTCCACCAGCCCGGGCAGCACCGTGCCGGAAAAAGCGGGCGCAGCCGAATCCGGATGCGCCGCAACCCACTCCGCGAACGGCAACACGGCACTGATCCGGTCATCGACAACGGTGACCACGCCGTCGTCGAGCTGAGCGCTCGCGGAAACGACACGTCCACGGATGGTCGACTCGGCACCGCTCAGCACGCAACCACCTCAATACCTCCGGGATGCTCGTGGCAAGCCTCGGCCGCCGACAGCACTGGCCAGTGCAGGGGCATCTCAGCCCTGGAACGTGAGGGCACGGCGTCGGGGCGGAGTAGCGCGGGCCCGAGACGCCAATACCTGGCCCGGAGAGCCGAAAGCCCAGCCTCCAGCTGCGAACGCCCAGTACTGATCATTCGAGCGCCCCCTGCCTCGCGAACAGCGCGGCACCCATCAACCCGGCCCGAGCCCCGAACTCCCCGAGCACGACGTGCGGAGCGGGCACCAGCCGAAGCCGATCGGCGATCGCTCGATGCAGCGGATCGGTCAGCGCGGCACCAGCCCCCGCCAGTCCACCACCGAGAATGATCAGTTCGGGGCACGCGGCATGCACGATCCCGATCAGACCGTCGGCGAGCGCGTCGACCGCGTCCCCGAGCACCGCCTTGGCGTCGGTATCGGTATCCACCAGCGCGAATACCTCTGCGGCACCGCTGATCTCACGACCCGTGCGGCGAGAGTAAGCGCGGGCGATCGCCGCTCCTGAAGCCACGGTTTCGACGCAACCGGTGTTCCCGCACAGGCAGGGCAGGCCGTCCGCGCGCACCGGGATGTGCCCGTATTCGCCGACCTGTCCGTACGTACTACGCAGCAGGTGCCCGCCGACCGACAGGGTGCCGGAGATGCCGGTCCCGAGGATGACCACGCACACGTTGTCGTAACCGCGCCCGGCCCCGAAGCGCCATTCGGCCCAACCCGCAACGGCCACATCGTGTTCGATGAGCACCGGAATGCCCCAGCGGGTGACGAACCGGTCACCGACCTGCACGTCCCGCCAGCCGACATTGCTGCTGAACACCGCGATCGACCGGACGGTGTCGACGATGCCGGGCAGCACGACGGCGGCCCGGCCGACCCGAGCGCGAAGTTCGGGGGTCAGCTCGGCGAGCAACTGGTCACCGAGCGCCCCCATCGCGTCGAAGGCCGTTTCGCCCTGCGGAGTCGCGACGGTGCCGACGGCAAGCACCCGGCCCGCGGCATCGGTGATCTCGCCCTTGATGGTGGTGCCGCCGACATCGAGCCCGAGCACCAGCGCGTCCTCGGCCAACGCGTCCGGCTGCGGGGTCGCCGCAACCGGACGCGTCACTGTGCCGCCGCGGTGCGCCGCCGCGGTCGACCCGGCAGTCCCGGCCGCGGCACCGGCGGCACTGGTCGAGGACGCCGTGCTTTCGGCAACGGCCGCCGGGTCCTGCGCGACTCCCATGGTTGGCACAGTAGTTCCCGGTTCGTGCTGTGGCGCGTGACCGGCTGGTTCGAGTTTCACCGGGTCGGTCCGATCACTGGTCGAGGACGACCGAGCGATTGAGCCCACGCGGGTGGTCGGGGTCGAGGCCGAGATCGGCCGCGCGCAGCACGCACAGTTGGTGGACGCGCAGCAGATCGGCCATCGGGTCGATGTCGCGGTGCTCGAAGTGCGCACCGGTACCGGCGATATCGGCGGCGAAGTTCGGCACCAGCGGTCCGAAGGCCCAGACCGCGCGGCCCGGCGCGGAGATGGCGATCGGGCCGTGCCGGTACTCGGTGGCCAGGTAGGACTCGGTCCAGGACTGGCAGGATTCGCGCAGCTTCAGACCGGACTCCTCGGCGATGGCGGCGGCGAAGCCCATGCCGACGAAGCTGATCTCCTCGGCGTGCCGGACGTCGGCGAGCGAGACGGCCGGGTCCTCGGCGAGCACCGCGCGGGCCTGCTCGATCACCGGGGCGAGGTCTTCGCCGAGGTGCCAGCGCAGGATCGCCAGGGCGGTGGTGGCGAAGCGGGTCTGCACCACCGATTCCTCGTCGACCTCGTCGATCAGGATCGGATCGCCCAGCTCGAGCACCGGGGTGCCGGGGCTGGAGCAGATGACGGTGCGGGGAATGTGTGCTGGGATGTCCCGCATGGCGTTGACCACCTCGGTGGTCGTGCCGGAGCGGCAGATCACCAGGTAGCGGTCGTAGTCGCGGCCGTAGCGGACCTCGCTGGCGGGCCAGGCGTCGGTCAGACCGTGGCCTGCGCCCTCGCGCAGCGCCGCGATTGCTTTGGACATGAACAGGGAAGTGCCGCAACCGATCACGGCGACTCGCTCGCCCTTGTGGGGGAGGATGTCGCGATGTTCGGCAGCGATCGTTTCGGCGCGCGCCCAGTCGTCAGGCTGGGTGGCGACCTCGTTGGCCAGGTGGGTCACGGGCGTGGTTTCGGCGGAGATCGGCACAACAACAGAATCCGCCCGGTGATCGTTCATGTCAAATTTACGAGCGAATCGGTCACATATGATCAAACTTGGGTCTATGTTGATAGTCGGTCGATCAGTTCGATCCCATCATCGGCTGTCCAGTGGCGCCCGGTGTGCAAATTTGAAAGGTTCTACTCGTGAAAAGACCACTCCACGGCGTGCTTGCGGGGGTCGCGATGGTCACCGGCCTCGCGCTGGCGATCTCGTCCTGTGGGTTCGGCTCGAAAGATAACGCCGACTCCGAGAATACGATCAACTTCTTAGCCCCGGCCTACAGTGACGGGGCCACCGGTACGAAGGCGCTGTGGGACGGCATCATCGCGGATTTCCAGCAGAAGAACCCTGATATCAAGGTGAACCTGCAGATGGAGTCCTGGAACTCGATCAACGACGTGGTGCGCACCAAGCTCCAGTCGACGTCGACCACCCCGGACATCCTCAACATCGACGCCTACGCGAGCTTCGCCAGCGACGGGATGCTGTACCCCGCCAACGAGATCGTCTCGCCGTCGGTGCTCTCCGACATCCAGCCCGGCTTCGCGAAGAACGCCTCGCTCAACGGCACCCAGTACGCGCTGCCGCTGTTCGCCTCCACCCGCACCCTGTTCTACAACACCGAACTGTTCGAGAAGGCCGGCCTCACCTCGCCGCCGAAGACGTGGGCCGAGCTCACCGACGCGGCCAAGAAGATTCAGGCGCTCGGCGGCGGTGTCTCCGGCTACGGTCTGCCGCTCGGCAGCGAGGAAGCCCAGGGCGAGACCTCCATCTGGACCTTCGGCGCGGGCGGCCAGTGGGCCGACGGTGACAAGATCACCGTGGACACCCCGCAGAACCTGGAGGGCGTGCGCGCCATGCGCGAGCTCGCCGATGCCGGTGTCACCCAGCCGAATCCGGGAGCGACCGATCGCAAGGACGTCATCAACGCGTTCATCCAGGGCAAGATCGGCATGATCGAGGGCCTGCCCCCGACCATCGGTCAGATCGCCGCGAAGAACCCGGCGCTGAAGTACTCGACCGCGCCGACGCCGACCAAGTCCGGCACCCCGGTGACGCTCGGCGTCGCCGATCACCTGATGGCGTTCAAGAAGGACGGCAAGAAGACCGAGTCGATCAAGAAGTTCCTCGACTTCTTCTACAGCGCCGACGTCTACGCGAACTTCGTGTCCAAAGAGGGCTTCATCCCGATCACCAACAGCGCGGCCGCCAAGCTGGCCGCGGACCCGGTGACCAAGGCGTTCGGCTCGACCCTCGCGGTGGCCCAGTTCTACCCGAGCAACAACCCGAAATGGGCTGCGGCGCAGGGTGCTATCCGGCAGCAGATGGGCACCATCGCGCAGGGCACCGACCCGGCCCAGGTGTTGGCGCGTGTTCAGGAAGCCGCGAAATAGCGTGCGACGGAAGGGAACTCTGGCGGCGATACCGTGGATCGGGCCCGCGCTGGTCTTGATCGCGGCTATCGTCGCCTTTCCGGCCGGCTACATGGTGTGGACCAGTACCCGGGATTTGAGCCAGTACGGCCAGGACCGCGGTCCGGCCGGGCTGGAGAACTTTCGCGAGCTCTTCAGGATTTCGGAGCTGGGCTCGGTACTGGCGCACACGGTGATCTGGGTGGTCGCCGTCGTGTTGATCACCCTGGTGCTCTCGGCGGGGCTGGCCCAGTTCCTGGCCAAGGACTTCCCCGGCCGCACGGCGGTGCGGATGGCGGTCCTGGTGCCGTGGGCGGCCTCGGTGGTGATGACGACGACGATCTTCTACTACATGCTCGATCCCGACGTCGGCATCGCCAACCGCTTCCTGGTCGATATCGGCCTGCTGGACCGGGGTTTCGGCTTCACCAAGCAGCCGACGCCCGCGTTCCTGGTCGCGATCGGGGTCGCGGTGTTCGTCTCGATCCCGTTCACCACCTACACGATTCTGGCCGGGCTGCAATCGATTCCGGCCGAGATCGGCGAGGCGGGCCGGGTCGACGGCGCGAGTGCGTGGCAGCGCTACCGCTTTCTCACGCTGCCGCAGCTGCGTCCGGCCATCGCGGTGGCGACGATCATCAACATCATCAACTCGTTCAACTCCTTGCCGATTCTGCAGGTGATCACCGGCAGTATCGCGGGTTTCGAGGCCGACACCACCACCACGCTGATGTTCAAGCTGATCCGGCAGAACCAGGCGATCGACACGGCCGCGGCGATGAGCGTGCTGAACTTCGTGCTGATCATCGTCATCATCGCCATCTACGTGAAGGTGATCCGGCCGACGCAGGAGGTCGACGGGTGACGAGACCACAGCCGCACCCGCCGACCGACCGGGTGTCCCGTACGGCACAGGAGGTCGACCGATGACCACGGCGGACGTGGCGCACCTCGAAAAGGTAACGGGTGCGGTAGAAGTGGCCGTATCGGCCGAGCGGCCCGGGGCGAAACCGAAACGGCGCCGCTGGGAATTGACCGCCGTGGGAGTCCTGATCGCCGCGCTGTTCCTGGTGCCGTTCATCGTGATGGTGCTCGGCTCGCTGAAGAGCAGGCCCGAAATCCTGCGCATTCCACCGACATACATCCCCGAGTCGTGGCATCCGGACAACTACGCCACCATGTGGGACACCCCGGAGACGCCGCTGGCCTTCAATATGGCCAGCACCGTGATCATTTCGGTGTTCGCCACGGTGCTCGTGTTGCTCGTCGCCATTCCGGCCGCGTATTACACCGCGCGGCACAAGTTTCCGGGTCGCGCGGTGTTTCTCGGCCTGGTGCTGGTTACCCAGATGTTGCAGCCGACGGTGCTGGTGACCGGTCTGATCCGGGAGTTCTTCGCGATCGGCATCAACGACACCTGGCTGGCGATGATCCTGGTGAACGCGGCGTTCAACCTGTCGTTCGCGGTGTGGATCCTGCACAGCTTCTTCGCCTCCATCCCGGTGGAGATCGAGGAGGCCGCGATGCTGGACGGGCTGAGCCGCTGGCAGACCCTGGTCCGGGTGAGCCTGCCGCTGGTCTGGCCCGGCATTGTCACCGCCACGATCTTCGTGGTGGTCTCCTGCTGGAACGAGTTCGCCGCCAGCCTGGTGGTGCTGACCACCGCGGAGAACCAGCCGCTGTCGGTGGCGCTGACGAAGTTCATCGGCCAGTACGACACGTCATGGCAATACGTCTTCGCTATCTCCACGGTCGGTATCATCCCGGTCGTGATTCTGTTCGCGTTCATCGAGAAGCGCCTCGTCGCAGGTCTGACGGCGGGCAGCGTCAAGTAGTCGGGTACGGCGGGTGGTGTGCTTCACCACCCGCCGTTTTCCTGTTCATTAACCACATCACTGTCTGAGACTGGACTTCTGGCCCGTTATCTGAAAATATCCCTTACCAATATTGGTAACGAGCGGTTACGGGAAGGCACTTCGATGAGCGTGCGCAATGGTGGGCGCGTCGTCGTCCTGGGCGTCATCGCGCTGATGGCGGCGTGGACGGCCCTCGGTTCGGGCCAGGCGGAGCCGGGCGAGCAGGGCAGTGTCCGGGTCGAGCCCGCACCCGCGCTGACCCTGCCACCCGAACTCGACGACTTCTATCGGCCCGCCGCGGGCGCGGTCGCCGCGGCGCAACCGGGTGAGATCCTGCGCGCACGGGCGATCCACCCGGCGTTCATGGGCATCGTGCAGCTGAATGTCGATGCGTGGCAGCTGCTGTATCGCACCACCAACAGCCATGGCGAGCCGATCTCGACGGTCACCACGATCCTGAAGCCGCGCGGGCCCGCGCCCGCCGGTGGGGCGAAGCTGCTGTCCTATCAGATCGCCGAGGACAGCGTCGCGCAGTACTGTGCCCCGTCCTATGTCGCCCAATCCGGTGCCATCCCGGTCGATTACGTGAACGCGGCGGAGACGCTCATCCCGATCGCCGCGGGTCTCGGGCAAGGCTGGACCGTCGCGATGCCCGACTATCAGGGCCCGAATTCGGCGTACGGCGCCTCGCGCATGAACGCGCAAGCAACGCTCGACGGGATTCGGGCCGCCGAGAACTTCGCCCCCGCACAGTTGAACGGACCGCAGACACCGACGGCGCTGTGGGGTTACTCCGGCGGCACGATTCCGTCGGCCTTCGTGCCGGAGATCAAGCAGAGCTACGCGCCCGAACTCAATATCGTCGGCGTCGCGGCGGGCGGTGTCGCGGCCGGCGACTATGCCGAGGTGGTGCGGCACAACAATGGCGGCGTCTATGCGGGCCTCATCTCCGCCGCGATCGTCGGTATTGCGACCGAATATCCGGACATGCAGCGGGTAATGCGCGAAAAGGTCGATCTGCTCGGGCAATTCGTCATGGCCTCGAAGAAGGTGCTGTGTCATCCGCAGGGGGCGACCCTGTTTCCCGGATTCAATTACTTCGGTAGTTTTCAGGGCGGTGATCCATTGAGCCTGCCGGAGATCCGGGCCGCGATCGCGGATAACTCACTCGGACAGCAGAAGCCGACCGTGCCGATCTACTTCTATCACGCGCAGCACGACGAGCTCATTCCCATCGCGGGCACCGATGCCATCGTCGATAAATACTGCGCCGAGGGCGCGCCGAGCGTGACATACGTCCGGGAATTCCTCGCCGAACATATCTCCGGCGTCCCCGCCCATCTGCCCGGCGCGTTCTTCTGGTTGAAGGACCGGCTCAACGGTGTCGCGGTACCCGCGGGCTGCTCGATCACCAGTCCGGTGAGCGCCTTCACGGAACCGCAATTCGGGCAGGCACTGTCGGAGATACTGCCGCCGCTGGCGCAAGCCCTCGTCGGACAGGCGATCGGCCGGCAGAAGTAGCTGCGGTGCGCCCGGCGCGGACCGACGTCCGTGCCGGGGTGGTGGTGAGGGTGCGGGGTAACATCGAACGGTGGCACGGCGGGAAGCGGAAGCAAAAGACGGTCGCAGCTACGGCGGGCTGTCCCGGGAGCAGCGGGTCGCCCAGCGGCAGACGCGATTGATCGACGCCGCGCTCGAATTATTCGGAACCCAGGGTTACGCAGCCACTTCCATCGAGCGCCTGTGCGCGGAAGCCAATGTGTCCACGCGCAGTTTCTATGAAGATATGGGCAGCCGTGAGGCTTTGCTGATCGCGCTGGTCAATCGGATCACCTCGCACGCGGTCGAGCGGGCACTGGAGGCGCTGGCCGAAACTGTCGGCGAACCGCTGTCGACCAGGGTGGTTCAGGGTTTTGGCGCTTATCTCGCGGTGACCTGTCAGGATCATCGCTCCGCCCGAGTCTGTTATGTCGAAGTGGTCGGCGTGAGTGCGGCCGTGGAGGAATGGCGCAGGGAGCAGCGGCGCCTGCTTTCCGCGCTGATCATCAGCGAGGCCGAGCGGGCGGTCGAGCGCGGCGAGACCAAACCGAGGCGCTTCGATCTATTCGCCCTCGCGGTGATCGGCGCGGTGAACTCATTGGCTCAGGAATTGGTCCAGAGCACTCTGCCCGGCACGGTGATCGGTCTGGACGAAATCTGCGAGGAGATCGCGTATTTCGTGAACTCCGGACTCGCTCCCACCTGATCTGAAATCAAGCAGAACCGTCGCGGGATCAATTCGGCCAAGCATCTGAAAAGATGTCTTGCCCAAATGAGGATAATCTCCTAGAGTCGAGTCGACCGCCTTACTCGAGGAGGTCGTCGATTCTCTGGACGGAGTGTTCATGTCCTCCATCGGAAGTGCCGTTCGGGCGCTGATGGTCAATCTGCACTCGGTGGGCGTGCTGCAACGCGCCGGTGTGTTCGACCTGCTCGCACCGGCCGACCTGGTGCGCGCCTCCCGCGCCGTCCGGCAGTTCGGCGGCATCGCCGGGCCGGTGCGGATGTCGGCACGGCGGGAACCGGATCGGGTGGCGGTGATCGACGAACTCGGATCGCTCACCTACCGGGAATTGGAGGCCCGGGGCAATGCCCTGGCCCGCGGCTTCACCTCGCTCGGCCTCGGGCCGGGTGGCACCGTCGCCGCGCTCGTCCGAGACCGGCGCGAATTGGTGGACACCATGCTCGCCGCCGCCAAGATCGGCGCACGGCTGGTACTGCTCAACACCGGGTTCGCCGGGCCGCAACTGGCCGACGTCGCGGCGCGTGAGGGCATCGAGGTCGTGGTGTACGACCAGGAGTTCAGCGAGCTGCTGCAGGTGTTGGCGCCGCAGGTCCGGCGGGTGCTCGCGGTGCACGACGGCGTCGCCGGGGGCGGCATTGCCACGGTCGACCAATTGATCGCAGGCAACGACCCGGCCGAGCCGGCTCCGCCGGCGCGGCAGGGCGGCTTCGTGCTACTGACCGGCGGAACGACCGGAACACCGAAGGGGGTTCCGCGTGAAATCAAGTCACCGCTGGCGGCTGCCGCATTGCTGGAGCGGATTCCGTTGCGGCGCAACCAGACTCTGGTGCTGGCCGCGCCGCTGTTCCACGGCACGGCGCTGAACCAGTTCATCCTGGCACTGTCGCTGGCCTCGACGGTGGTGCTGCGCAGGCGATTCGACGCCGAGGCGACGCTGGCCGCCGTGACGGAACATCGAGCGCAGGTACTTGTCCTCGTGCCGACCATGCTGCGCCGGATACTCGACCTCGGCTCAGACGTCTTGGCCGAGTATCAGACCGACAGTCTGCGCATCGTTTTCAGCGCAGGCTCGGCCTTGCCCGCCGCGCTCGGCGACGCCGCCACCCAGGCGTTCGGTGATGTGCTCTACAACTTCTACGGCTCCACCGAGGTCGGCGTCGCCGCCATCGCCACGCCCGAGGATTGGCGTGCGGCGTCCGGGACGGTGGGCCGGCCGCCCACGGTATGCACCGTCCGGCTCTACGACAACGGCGAGCTGGTCACCGAACCGGGCAGGCGCGGCACCATTTACGTGCGCAGCCTGCTGTCGTTCGCCGGGTACTCCGGCGGCGGCACCAAGGACAGCGTTGACGGCCTGCTGTCCACCGGCGATGTGGGGCACTGGGATTCGGGCGGGCGGCTGTTCATCGACGGCCGCGACGACGACATGATCGTGTCCGGCGGCGAGAACGTCTTTCCCGGCGAGGTCGAGGAGTTACTTTACGCCCACCCGGCGATTGCCGAGGCGGCCATCGTCGCGGTGCCCGACGAGGAGTTCGGGCAGCGGCTCGCGGCTTTCGTGGTGCGGCAGGCCGGTCACGAGTTGGATGCCGAGGGTGTTCGGGCGCACGTGAAGGCGAACCTGGCTCGGTTCAAGGTGCCGCGGGATGTGACGTTCCTCGATGAACTGCCACGTACCAGCACCGGAAAACTGCTGCGCCGCGACCTGACCGTCCACGGGAACGATGGTGAGCAGGCAAGACCGCCACTCACCGGAGCGAGGGGTGATCAATGACGATGACCGTTCACCCACTGAATCGCGGCGGTCCGAGCCGTAGCCGATTCGTCAGGGCGATCTCGACCACGGCTCGCACGCTGGTCGCCATCGGTGTCCTCACTGTTTCCTCGGTGCTGCCGCTCGCGAGCGCGGAACCGGCGGGCGGGGACGCCCTGCCGACGGCCGACTCCCGCACCGGATTGCCCGAGGGGTGGAATCCGGGACCGGAACTGTACGGCGTCGGCGAACAGAAGAACGTCGAGCTGCCGATGGCGGACGGCGTGGTGCTGCGCGCGGATGTCCGGTATCCGACGGATGCCTCCGGCGCACCGGCGATCGGCCCGTTCCCGATCGTGCTGACCCAGACCTCGTACGGGAAGGACAGCGGGGGCTTCATGCGCCTGCTGTCCTACGACGGCGTCGGACCGCTTCTGCAAAACGCGTTGCCGACGGTCATCGACGTGGCCAAACAGGTGAGCGACGCGGCGGGTTACGGCGACTATTTCGTAAAACGCGGCTATATCAGTGTGATCGTGGACATCCGCGGCACCGGATCCTCCGGCGGGCAGTGGAGCATCTTGCAGCCACAGGAACGCGAGGACGCCAAGCGGGTGATCCGCTGGGCCGCCGGGTTACCCAACTCGACCGGCGAGATCGGGCTGTGGGGCCTGTCCTACCTCGGGATGACCGAACTCTTCACCGCCGGTGTGCTGGAACCGGATTCGCCGGTGCGCGCGCTGTTCCCGCTGATGCCGGGCAACCACGCGTTCCAGGATCTGCTGAACCACGACGGCTTCTACAACCTCGCCTTTCTGGCCTCCATGCTGCAATTCCCGGTCACCGTGCTGCCGCAGCTCGCGCCTATCCTCGGGCTGTATCGCGAACCGGACAAGCTGACCAGCGTCTTCGTGGACCATCTGCTCGCGCACTTCCGGGCGGACGGCACCTGGCATTCGGTGTTCAACGCACTGCTCGACGGCGACAAGGCTTACAACAGCCCGTACTGGGAGTCGCGGGCGATCGACAACGTGGTGGCTCAGATCGCCGCCAACGACATTCCGACGTACTTGGTCAGCGGGCAGTACGACCTGCTGCAGGACGGTACGCCGCGCACCTTCGCCGGGCTGCAGAACGCCTACGCCGGACGCTCGCACCACGGGCCGATGCCCGCAGACGCGCCATCCAGCGCCCGCTTCCAAATGCTCACCGGCCCTTGGTTTCACGTGCAGCCCGGCGTGCAGCGCAACACCGATCTCGACATGCACGCCCTCCAACTGGCGTGGTTCGACCGGTGGCTGAAGAACGACCGCAACGGCAGCGATGAGACGAAGACGCCGCTGCACGCGATCGACGTCAACGGCAAGGTGATCGAGAGCGCAACCTATCCGATGCGTGAAACACCAACGCAGAACCTCTATTTGGCGGAAGGCGGTCGACTGACGCCGGAACGTCCTGCGGCTGCGGTGGGTTCGGACCGGGTGGCGTTCACTCCGGCCAATGGCGGCACCCTCTGCAACTCCTCGTTCTCCCGCAACTTCTCCGGCGTCTACCAGCTGCTCGCCACCATGGCCGGTGTCGACGACCCCTGCGGACTATTCCAGGCGCATCCGGATGTGCCTGGGCTGCTGGACAATCCGCAGTACAGCACCGAGCCGTTTACCGAGCCGACCGTGCTCGGCGGCCCGATCGGCGCCACCCTCTTCGCTAGTTCGAGCACTCCGGCCTCGGCCTTCAGCGTGACCGTGCAGGACATCGCGCCGGACGGCACGGCCATCGCGTTGACCGACGGGCAGCTCGCCGGGAACTTCCGCGCGCTGGACGAGGATCGGACGTGGCGGGCCGCGGACGGGAGTGTGCTCGGCGCCTTCCATCCCGGTACCCGCGAATCCATGCTGCCGGTGGTCCCGGGACAGGTGACCGAGTACAACGTGAAGATCCGCCCTGCCTTCCACGTCTTCCAGCCCGGCCACCGGTTGCAGGTGACGATCGGCTCCGGTGACGCGCCGACCCATATCTTCAACCCGAAGGACTATCCGGCGCTGCTGGGTGGCGTATACGACATCCAGCGCACCGGAGCGGCGGCCTCGTTCCTCACGATTCCGCTGGCCACGGCCGCCGCCGGGCACCGCTGAGACGGCACCCGGCTTGGCATCGCGGTGCCGGAATCTCTACGTTCGGCAGCGTGCCTGTGATCAGATTGTTCGCGTGCCACGAAAAACAGCAGGTCGGTGTGTTCGAATGCCGCAGGGCGGTATGAGATGACCGGACCGACCGACCGACCACAGCGCTGGAACCGGCTGCTCGAACTGCTCGCCGACTCCGGCAGGCTCTCGGTGGAGGAAGCCGCCGAACGCCTCGGCGTCTCCTCGGCGACGGTGCGGCGCGACTTCACCGCGCTCGCCGAGCAACAGCTGGCGACCAGAACCCACGGCGGTGTCGTCGCGACCTCGGTCGCCTACGACCTGCCCGCCCGCTACCGTCAGACCGGCGGGGAGGCCAAGCAGCGGATCGCGGAACACGCTGCCTCACTGGTGGATCCGCGCGCGGTCATCGCGATGAACGGCGGCACCACGACCACCGCGGTGGCCAGGGCGCTGGCCGGGCGCACCGACCTCGGCATGACCGGCGACGAGCAACTGACCATCGTCACCAACGCCCTCAATATCGCCGGTGAAATGGTGCTGCGCCCGCACATGCGCACCGTCGTGCTCGGCGGCGTGGCCCGGCGCGAGTCCTACGAACTGCACGGCCCGCTGGCTGAACGTGCTCTCGCAGAACTGCGCCTGGACGAGCTGATCCTCGGCGTGAACGCCATCTCCGCCGAGGGCGGCGCGCAATGCAGGCACATCGACGAGGCCGGCGTCACCACCGAGATGGTGCGCCGCTCCGGGCACGTCATGGTGGTGGCCACCGCCGACAAACTCGAGCGCACCGCCCTGGCCCGTATCTGCAGCATCGAGCAGGTGCACGCGCTGGTCACCGACACCGACGCGGACCCGTCGGCGGTAGCGGCGATCCGCGCGACCGGGGTGCGGGTCGACGTGGTCTAGCCGCGCCACCGTGTTTGAACGCGGTAGCGCCGGGCATGCCCGAGGCCATGACCACTGAACCCGGTACCAACCGTCCCGACGACACCGAGGTGGACCGTGACGAGGTCGACCAGCCGGATGTGACCGACGATGCCGCCGCCACCAGGGAAGACCAGGCCGCGAACATGGACTACGAGGGTGACACGCCCAATTAGTAGCCGCTGACTTCGCGGTCGCACAGCCCGGCAAGCCGTTGGATGGCTTGCCGGGCTGTGCTGCTTTCGACCAGGTTCGGCAACCGCGTTCACCCATTGACTGGGTCATGGCGTCTCATTAACCTGAGTGGGACAGCACGTCCCATATGAACGTTCAGGCAAGGTGAGCCCGCTATGGCCGATGTCGATTCCACTGCCGCTGAAGTCGATTCCACGCTGCACCCGCCCCGCTGGGCGCCGACCTTCATTCGATGGCACAACACGCCGGTGAGCTGGTGGGAGTCGGTGCGGTTGTCGCTGGGGATCCTGCCCAGGGTGCGCGATCACACGGTGCTGGACTACGTGACCAATTTCCCCGGGCAGGACGACGTCATCGTGGCCAGGGTGCCGTTCGCAAAGTTCGTCATCGTGCGCAGCCCCGAGTTGGCGCGGCATGTGCTGGTGACCAATCAGAACAACTACACCAAGAGCCCCGACTACGACATGCTCGCGGTGGCGTTCGGGCGCGGACTGGTGACCGATCTGAACGACGAACTGTGGCAGCGCAATCGGCGGCTGGTGCAGCCGATCTTCGCCAAGCGCAACGTCGATGGGTTCGCCCCGATCATGGTCGAGGCGGCCAGGGACGCGGTGGCGCGGATTCGACAGCTGTCCGCGAGTGCCGGTGTGGTCGACGTCAACGCCGAAATGAACCGCCTCACTTTGGATGTCACGTCGCGCACGATGTTCGGCACCGACATCACCGGCCCGATGTCGGAGGTGGTGCTCTATCGGCTGCTGCGGTTCTTCGGCCGTGGCTTCATGACCAATCTCAGTCATCCGCTGCATCACGTCGCGACCTGGCTGCACCGGCATTCCCGCCATCGCGACGACGCCGGGAACTCGCGGCTGCCGATGCGGATCATGCGGGCGGCGGGCTGGGTGGTCGAGCCGCGCACCATGCGCGACCTGCGCCATGCCGAGCGCGTGGTGGACGGCTTGATCGCCGACCATCGCGCAGGCCGGATCACGCGCAAGGACAACCTGCTCGCCGCGCTGATCGATGCCTCGGATCCGGAAACCGGGTACCAATACACCGATCAGGAGATCCACGACGAGCTGATGACCTTCGTCGGCGCGGGCATGGAAACCACCGCGACCGCACTGACCTGGGTGTGGCAGCTGCTGTCCGAACATCCCGAGGCCCGCGAGCGACTGCGCGAGGAGGTGCGCTCGGTGCTCGGGTCGCGCCCGGCCACCGCCGCCGACCTCGATCGGCTGCCGTGGACGCAGGCCGTGGTCGCCGAGACCATGCGGGTGTTGCCGCCGGTGGTCGGGCTGGCCAGAACGGCGAAAGAGCCGGACGCACTGGGCGGCTACCTGATCGAACCCGGCACCACGGTGATCACCTTGATCCACGGGTCGCACCACAATCAGCGCGTGTGGGAGCGTCCGGAGGAGTTCGATCCGAGCCGGTACCTGCCGGAAAACGTAGCGCGCGAACACAAAAAGGCCACCATGCCGTTCGGCGCGGGCAAAAGAATGTGTGTCGCTTCGGGATTCGCGAACATGGAGGCCGCGCTCGTCGTCGCCACCTTCGCCCAGCAGCTGCAATTCGACGCGGTGTCGGATCAGCGAGTGCGGCGGCAGATCTCGTTCACCGGTGGTCCGGACGGACCGCTGCTGATGCGGCCCCGGTTCCTGCCGGAGCTGGAGCGTGCGGACACCGCCGTATAGTCGATAACCGTGAAACCGCCCGCCCACATGCGTAGCCATCGCAGGCGCTCGGGCGGACAGCGCTGGGACGAACACAACTCGACCAGGCAGGCGCAGATCCTGGCGGCGGCCGTCGCGTTGATCGAGGAGCACGGCCCCACCGCCGAGGTTTCCATCCAGCAGATCGCCGAGCGAGCCGGACTGGCGCGCTCGGTGGTCTACCGCCAGTTCGACAATCGGGAAGACCTGGACGCCCGGGTGCGCGAGTACATCCTGGACCACTACGTGGCCGAGGTGGAGGCGCTGTTCGTGCTCGACCCGACCAAGACCGCGGAGGACATGTTCCACGAGATCATGCGCCGGGTGGTGAGCTGGGCGGCCGAACATCCCAATCTGTATCAGTTCGGCCAGAACGGCCCGGTGCACGGGCACGCGGCGGGGGAGACCAGCCTGACCATCGGCAGGCATCGGGTGGCCGAGTCGCTGTGGCAACAGTTCTCGTCGTGGACGAACATGCTCGCCATCGACGTGGCGCCGTACCGCCCGCTCGTCTACGGCCTGGTCGGCCTGGTGGAGGGCATCGTCACGCAGTACATCGGTACCCCGCCCAGTGCCGAGCGCCCCGATCAGGAAACCATCGCCCGCATGCTCACCTCCTCCGCCTGGCACCTCTTCGCGGGCCACGCCGCCGATCGCGGCTACCACTTCGACCGGTCCGCCAATATCGCGGAAACCCTCGCCAAGCTCTTCGCCGATGCTGCGGTACAAAAAGATTGACGCCGTCGGCGGATCGCGAAGCAGGCGCTCGCCGAGCACGGTGCTGACCATCGCATCGGGGCGGACGCCGACCCCCTAGAGGAAGGCGAACTTTTCCTAGGGGGTGGTGGCCAGCGGCACCGGGGCGGGCGGGAGCACCGGGCGAATGCTGCGCATCCAGACGACGAAGCCCCAGGCCACGAAGCCCGCGTAGACGAAGTAGAGGGTGGCCGACGGGTAGTAACCCGCCTTCACCAGCAGCGGGATACCGACGATGTCGACGGCGATCCAGATCAGCCAGAACTCGGCCAGCCCGCGGGCCATGCCGTAGGTGGCCAGCACCGAGCCGGTGAAGATCCAGGCCTCGGCCCACGGACCGTAGGACCCGATGACGGCGAAGAGCTGGGCGAAGGCGGCGGTGCCGAGGAACATGGCGGCGACCAGGACGAGGCGTTCGCGATTGCTCGCCCAGCGCGGCTCGACGCCGCGGTGTTCGAGACCGGTCTCGTTGGCGTGCCGATGCCAGCTCCACCAGCCGTAGACGCTGACCGCGATGAACATCAGCTGCCGCCCGGCCTGGCCCGCCATGTTCAATTGCTGCGGGGTGTTGAAGATGCCGCCGACGAAAACGGTGAACAGCAGCGCGTTCCCGCCGATACCGATCGGCCAGGCCCAGACGCGACGGCGCATGCCACCGAGCGCGGCGGCGAGGCCGAAACCGTTACCGATCACCTCGCGCCAAAGGATCTCCGAGCCTGCGATGTGCAGCTTGGCGTCGAGCAGCGCGATGATCGGGTTCACCTGTGGTGCAACCAGCGCACGGACCGATGTCATCCATCGGCGCGATATCGGCTCGCGGCGATCGAAAACGCGTCGGCGCGTAACGACGGCGAAATCCAGGCTCCCGATTCGCGATATCGGCGCTGTGGCCTGCTTCTAGGGTGACTGTCATGCATGGCGAAAGCAGTACCGGGCCGACAATGAACCGACGGTCGCTGCTTCGCAGTTCCGCGCTGGCAGGCGCCGCGCTCGGTGGCGCCGGTCTGCTCGCCGCGTGCGGCGGCGACGCCACCGACTCGTCGGGCGGTTCCACCCCGGACGGCTCCCAGTACGGAACCGTCGCGATCCAGCTGTCCTGGCTGAAGAACATCGAGTTCGCCGGGGAGTATTTCGCCGATAGCAGGGGCTATTTCAAGGAGGCGGGTTTCGGCTCGGTCGAGCTGATCGCGGGCGGCGCGGCGAGCACCTCGGTGGAGGCCGGGTTGGACACCGGCAAGATCTGGCTGGGCCTGTCCGCGCCGCAGACCACCGCCCGAGCGGTGCTGGCGGGTCTGCCCGCCAAGATCGTCGCCACCACCTATCAGAAGAATCCCTTCGCGATCGTCAGCTCGGCCGCGAAGCCGATCAAGACGCCCGAGGACATGAAGGGCCGCAAGATCGGGGTGCAGGACACCAATCAGCAGATCTTCCACGCTTTGCTCGCCGCCAACGGCATGCAGCCGGGCGATGTCACCATGGTGCCCGCGCAGTTCGATCCGTCTCCGCTGGCCAACGGGGAGGTCGACGGCTGGGTCAGTTACGTGACCAACGAGCCGATCACCTTGACGGCCAAGGGTTTCGCGAACACGCACTTCCTATTCGCCGACTACAACCTGCCGCTGGTGGCCGAGACGCTCACCGTCGAACAGTCCACCATCGACAAGGAGCGGGAGAAGCTGAAGGCTTTCCTCGTCGCCGAGATCAAGGGGTGGAAGGACGCGGTGGCCGACCCGGCGGAGTCCGCGCGGCTCGCGGTCGAGGTGTACGGCAAGGATCAAAAGCTCGACCTGGCCGAGCAGACGAAACAGGCGGTGGCGCAGAACGATCTGGTCACCTCGCCGGATACCGCCGCCAACGGGCTGCTGACCATGACCGACCGGCTGATCGAGCAGAACATCACCGCGTTGCGGGCGGCCGAGCTGGCGATCACGGCCGATCAGCTGTTCGACCTGTCCGTGCTACGCGAGGTGTATGCGGAGAACCCGGGGCTGAAAACTTAACTGCTCAGTCCGACAACAGTTTTCAGCGGCTGCGGGGTGGTGCTGTGCTGTGCGTGCCGTCCGGCATGCTCGGTTCTGGCGGCGATCAGCTCGGCGGCGATCGCGACGGCCATCTCGGCGGCGGTGCGCGCGCCGACGTCCAGCCCGGCGGGGGAATGCAAACGAGACAGCGTCGCCTCCGAGAAGCCGCCTGCGCGAAGGTCTTCCATGCGCTGGGTGTGCACGGTGCGCGCACCCATGGCGCCGAGGTAGCCGAGCTCGGGTAGTCGGAGCGCGACGGTGAGCAGCGGAATCTCGAACTTCGGGTCGTGCGAGGTGACGACGATGCCGGTGCTGCCGTCGATTTCGCCGGCCGAGGACAGCGTGTTCAGGTACCGGTGCGGCCAGTCGACGACCACCTCGGCGCCGGGGAACTTCTCGGGCTTGGCGAAGTTCTCCCGCGAGTCGCAGATGGTGACCCGGTAGCCGAGCAGCTTGGCCTGCACGGTCAGCGCGGCGGCAAAAGAGTTGGCGCCGAAGATGATCAGCCGCGGCGGCGGGGCGAACGACGCGACGAACACATCGGAATCCGGTAGCGCGAGCAGTTCGGTGCCGTGGCGTTTGTCGGTGATCAGGTGCTGGCCGATCAGGTCCGCATCGGAGTTCCACACCACGGTGAACACGGTGATCCGGCGGTGCGCCGCGATCTCCGCGGCGACGAGGGGAAACTCGGGAAAGTGCCTGCGCGAGAACGGTTCGACGAACACATCCATCATGCCGTCGCGGTCCGCGCTGCCAGCCACGCCGGTAGCCACGCCGTAGCGGTGCATCGCGCGCTGACCGGTTCGCGCGGCATGCAGCACGGCCTCGTAGGCGATCTCCTCGAGCCCGCCGTCGGTGACCGCGCCGTAGACGCCGCCGTCCGGATCGACGAGCATGGCCGAGCCGACCGGTAAGGGGGCCGAGCCCATCGTGCGCACTATGGTGGCCAGCCCGCCGGTGCGCCCGGAATGCCATACCCGCAATAGGTCGTCGACGATGTCCCGCATCTGCCCGCTCCGATCACCGTGCGGACGAGGCCGGGTAGTCACGATCGACGCCCGTCGCCAAATCGTCGCACGTGACGCACACCATATCGTTCTTGCGCGACAAATAGGTGCGCGCACCCGAATCTCCTACGGCCTCCTGACATATCGAGGTCCAGTGCTTGTGGGCGAGCACAACGGGGTGCCCCGGTGTGTTGTGGAACACAGCACGGGCCAGGCCGCTCGGCGCGGTGAACGCGGCCGCGGTGACCCGGGCGACCACATCGGCGCCGACGTCCGGGGTGTCCACCGGCATGATCGCGGCGAAGCGGGCGGGGGTGCGCGCGGCGGCGATCAGCCCGGCCCGAACGGACGCACCGAGCCCGGTAGCCCAGTCCGCGGCCCAGACGGATTGCACGTCGGCGGGCAGGTCCAGCGGCGTCGGATCGGGACCGGTGGCACCGAGCACCACGATCACCGGATCGCACCCGCCGTCGCGCAGCGCGGCCACCGCGCC
>NZ_BJXA01000109.1 GCF_007990755.1 Nocardia ninae NBRC 108245
ACCCTCGGTAACTGCGGCAACGGCGGCAGCGGCGGTGCAGGCCTGGTCGCAGGCGCACCCGGCAGCGGAGGCAGCGGCACCGGAACCTGCTGACCCGTCCTGATCAAAACCGAACCACATCGCACAAACCGTGCGGTGTGGTTCGTCGCTGAGTTGTCATGGCAGCGCTGTTATCGTCGATAGCGCCCGCGCCGGGCGGAGGGACCGCGCGCAGCAACCCGCGCCGACGAGGATGGTCTCTTGAAGTACGTTCCCCGCGTTGCCTTGTTCTTGGCGATCCCCGCCCTCTTGTTCGTGGTCCCGTGGTGGACCCTGGTCGGCGCCCCCACCGAGGGCACCGGCCCACTGTTCTGGCTCGGCTCGGCGATCTTCCTGCTCGCCTTCGCGTGCCTGCCCGCGGCGATGTTCCTCGGGCACGGGCCCGCACAGTCCGATGCCGCATCCATCGTCGGCGACACGCTGCTCGGTGTGGCGTGGGTGGCGTTCAGCTGGTCGGTGATCGGCAACGTCGCGGGATTGGTGCTGCCCTTGGCGGGCGTGCACGATCCGGACCGCTCGCGCATCGTCGCGGTGGGCGTTCTCGCGGTGGCGACCGCCCTGGTCGGCTGGGGCATCGCCGAGGCGCGACGGGTGCCTCGGGTACGCACCGTCGACGTAACCCTCCCCGGACTCGGACAGGGTTTCGACGGACTGCGCCTCGTGGTCGTCACCGATACCCACTTCGCCGCGCTGAACCGACTGCGCTGGTCGGAAAAGGTGGTCGACGTCGTCAACGCCCAGCGCCCCGATATCGCCTGTCACGCGGGCGATCTCGCGGACGGCTCGGTCGCGAAGCGACACCCGCAGGTCGACCCGCTCGGCAAGGTCGACGCACCGCTCGGCCGGTTCTACATCACCGGCAACCACGAGTACTTCGGCGACGCGCAGGGCTGGATCGACCACATGACCTCGATCGGCTGGCAACCGCTGCACAACCAGCACCAGACGGTGACCCGCGGCGGCGACGAGCTGGTGATCGCAGGCATCGATGACCCGACCGGCGTCACGCTGCCCGGGCACGGACCCGACCTGCCCACCGCGCTCGCCGGTGCGGACCCGCGGCTCCCGGTGGTGCTACTGGCCCATCAGCCCAAGCAGATCACCGCCAGCGCGGCCGCGGGCGTCGCGCTGCAAATCTCCGGCCACACCCACGGCGGCCAGATCTGGCCGTTCCACTACCTGGTCCGCCTCGACCAACCCGTGGTCGCGGGCCTGAGCAGGCACGGCGCGAACACCCAGCTCTACACCAGCCGGGGCACCGGATTCTGGGGTCCGCAGCTGCGCGTTTTCGCGCCGAGTGAGATCACCGTCCTGGTGCTGCGTTCGGCGCCCGCGCACGCATAGCGCAACGGCCGCCGGTCAGCGAATGGCCCGGAAACCGAGCCAGGATCGGCTCGGCGGCCTAAACTCCTGCTCCACTGCACTCTCGCGGCACTTCCGCCGAGTTGAGTTGCGGGCTATGGCGTTTCAGGAGGCAAGTATGGGCAGGTGGCTACGCACGCTCACCGCGGCCGGGGTGCTGGTGCTGACCGTCGGGGCATGCGGTACGCCGCCGTCGGAGCAGGGCAAGTCCGGCGAGCCGGGGGCCGAGGACTTCAAAGCGTGCATGGTGTCGGACTCCGGCGGTTTCGACGACAAGTCGTTCAACCAGACCTCCTACAAGGGCATCACCGACGCCGTCGCCGAGCTCGGCATCAGCAAGGCGCAGCTGGAGTCCCGCTCGGACAACGACTATCCGACCAACGTCAACACCATGGTCCGGCAGAAGTGCGGCATCATCGTCACCGTCGGCTTCAAGCTCGGCGACGTGACCTACGCCGCGGCCAAGGACAACCCGGACGTCGATTTCGCGATCGTCGACTACGCCTACACCGACACCCAGAAGAATCCGCCGCTGCCCAACCTGCGCGGCCTGATCTTCAACGCCGCACAACCCTCGTTCCTGGCCGGCTACCTGGCCGCGGGGATGACCAAGACCAACAAGGTCGGCACCTTCGGCGGGATCAACATCCCCACCGTCGCGATCTTCATGGACGGCTTCGCCGAGGGCGTCGCGTACTACAACCAGCGCAAGGGCAAGCAGGTCCAACTGCTCGGCTGGGATCCGGCGACCCAGCAGGGCGTGATCACCAATACCTTCGAGGACAAGAACGTCGGCAAGACCAAGGCCAACGATCTGATCAGCCAGGGCGCCGACATCATTCTCCCGGTGGCCGGCCCGGCCGGTCTCGGCGCGCTCGAGGCCGTGCACTCCTCCGGCGGCAAGGTCAACGCGGTCTGGGTGGACACCGACGGCTGTGTCAGTGCCGCGGAGTACTGCGCCTCGCTGCTGACCAGCGTGCAGAAGTCGATGGATGTCGCGGTGCAGACGGCGGTGACCGATGCCTATCGCAACAAGTTCGACAACACGCCCTATGTCGGCACGCTGTCGAACAAGGGCGTCAGCCTGGCGCCGTATCACCAGTTCGACGCCACCATCCCGGCCGAGCTGAAGAGCGAAATCGAGGCGCTGACCACCGATATCGCCAGCGGAAAGATCACCCTCGCGTCCAAGGCGCAGCCCGCGGTCAAGTAGGCGCGGCCGGCCATGCGACTCGAATTACGCGGTCTGACCAAACGATTCGGTACTTTCCTCGCCAACGACCACATCGATCTGACGGTCGCGCCGGGGGAAATCCATTGCCTGCTCGGGGAGAACGGCGCGGGCAAGAGCACCTTGATGAACATGCTCTACGGCCTGTTGCAGCCGGACGAGGGTGAGATCCTGCTGAACGGCAGCGCCATCCGCTGCCACTCCCCGCGCGACGCGATCGCCGCGGGTATCGGCATGGTGCATCAGCACTTCATGCTGGTTCCGGTGTTCACCGTCGCGGAGAACATCATCCTCGGCCGCGAGCCGGTCAAGGGCTTCGCCGCGCTCGATCGCGAGGCCGCCCGGCGCCGGGTGCGCGAGCTGTCGCAGCGATACGGGCTGCCGGTGAACCCCGACGCGCTGGTCGCCGATCTCTCGGTGGGCGAACAGCAGCGCGTGGAGATCCTCAAGGCGCTGGCCAACGATGTCGAGGTGCTCATCCTGGACGAGCCGACCGCCGTGCTCACCCCGCAGGAGATCGAGGAGCTCATCGAGGTGCTGCGCGGGATCGCGGCGAGCGGCACCTCGATCATCTTCATCTCGCACAAACTCAAGGAGGTCACCAGGATCGCCGACCGGATCACCGTGATCCGGCGCGGCGCGGTGATCGACACCGTCGCACCGACCACCGCGGAGAGCGATCTCGCGGAGTTGATGGTCGGCCGTTCCGTCGAGCTCGTGGTCGCCAAGACCCCGGCGAAACCGGTCGGCGCCACCCTCGTCGTCAGCGATCTGACCGTCGTCGACATGGCGGGCGCCGTTGTCGTCGACGACGTGTCGTTCCGCGTCGACGGCGGCGAGATCGTCGGTATCGCCGGGGTGGTGGGCAACGGGCAGTCGGAACTGGTCAACGCGCTGCTCGGCCTGCGGACACCGGTGCGCGGCGAAGTGACCGTCGGCGGCTGGGAAGTGGTCGGGCGGACACCGCGGCAACATTTGCAGGCGGGCATGGGCTACGTGCCCGAGGACCGTGCGCACGACGGCTTCATCGGCACGTTCAGCGTCGCGGAGAACCTGGTCCTCGATCTGATCGACCTGCCCGAGTTCTCCCGGCACGGCGTGCTCTCGTTGAGCGCGGTGAAACGCAACGCCGCCAAGCGGATCGAGGAATTCGATATCCGTACCCGGTCGGCCACCGAGCCGATGAGTTCGCTGTCCGGCGGCAACCAGCAGAAGGTGGTGCTCGCCCGGGAGATGTCGCGGCCGCTCGAGGTGCTGATCGCCGGTCAACCCACCAGGGGGCTCGATGTCGGGTCCATCGAGTTCGTGCACAAACGCATTGTCCGGGAACGGGATCAGGGCACGGCGGTGCTCATCGTCTCCACCGAGCTGGACGAGATCTACGCGTTGTCCGATCGGATCATCGTCATGTATCAGGGGCGCATCGTCGACATCGTCGGTCCCGACACCCCCCGCGATCAGCTGGGGTTGATGATGGCCGGTGCGCTACCGGGGAGGGATCGATGAAGGACCGGGCCTGGGTGCGCGAACTGGTGGTCAGCGCGCTCGCGGTGCTGCTGGCGCTGGTCGTCGGCGCGCTGCTGATCATCGTCAGCAACCCCGACGTGATGTCGGCGTTCGGGTATTTCTTCGCCCGGCCGATGGATGCCGTGTCGGAGGCGGCGAACGCGGTCGGCGACACCTACCGGGCGCTGTTCCTCGGCGCGTTCGGCGGACGTCAGCAGCTCGCCGAAACCCTCGTTGCCGCAACACCGTTGATCTGCACCGGGCTCGCGGTGACGCTGGCCTTCCGGACCGGACTGTTCAATATCGGCGGGCAGGGCCAGCTGATCGCCGGCGCGCTCTGCGCGGGCTGGGTCGGTTTCGCGCTGCATCTGCCGCCGGTGGTGCA
Source organism: Nocardia ninae NBRC 108245 (assembly GCF_007990755.1). Classification (GTDB taxonomy): domain Bacteria; phylum Actinomycetota; class Actinomycetes; order Mycobacteriales; family Mycobacteriaceae; genus Nocardia; species Nocardia ninae. Next base: position 4,524 of record NZ_BJXA01000109.1, read on the forward strand.
CGTGCTGGTCGCGCTGCTCGCCGGCGTCGCGGGCGGCGCGGTGTGGGGCGGCATCATCGGACTGCTGAAGGCGCGCACCGGCGCACACGAGGTCATCACCACCATCATGTTCAATTACGTGGCGCTCTACGGACTCACCTGGCTGCTCACCACCTCGGCGTTCCAACGTCCGGGCCGCAACGAGCCGATCAGCCCGGTGGTCGACCACAACGCGCAGCTCGCCCAATTCGGCGGCACCCGGCTGCATCTCGGCTTGCTGATCGCGCTACTGGCTGCGGTTCTGGTCTGGTGGCTGCTGGCGCGCTCGACGCTCGGCTTCCGCTTGCGCGCCGTCGGCGCCAACCCGGACGCCGCGCGCACCGCGGGCATGGACATCGGCCGCGCCTACGTGCTGGCCATGCTGCTCGCCGGTGGCCTGGCCGGGCTGGCGGGCGCCCAGCAGGTGCTCGGCACCGATCTGCCGCTGACCGACGGTATCGCGGGATCGTTCGGCTTCGACGGCATCACCGTCGCCCTGCTCGGCCGCGGCAGCCCGATCGGAACCGTCTTCGCGGCACTGCTTTTCGGCGCGCTGAACTCCGGCGGCAACGAGATGCAGGCGGCGACGGGCACCCCGCTGACCCTGGTGACCGTGCTGCAAGCCGTGATCGTCGCGCTGGTCGCCGCGCCCGCGCTGGTGCGCGCGGTGTTCCGGATCCGCGCCGAACGCGCGGATGTCGTGCTGGCGAAAGGGTGGAACTGATGACCACCACCACCGAACCCGCCGCGCCCGTACTGGAAGCGCCCGAACACCGCCGCAGGCGGCTGCGGCTCGGCATCCTGCTGCTGGTGCTCGCCGTCGGGGCGCTCGCCTTGGCGGTGTTCACCAAGTCGGGCAATGTCGACTTCCGGCTGTCGGCGCCGGACGGTTCCGGGCCCGGCGATCTGCGGGTGCCCGCCAAACCGGCGGCGCTGGTGCTCTCGATTCTCGCGCTGGCCATCGCGGTCGCGCACGTGTGGCGTGGGCTGACCGGCAAGTGGGCGGGTGCGGCGTTCGCGCTGTTCGGTTTCGCGTTCGTGGTGACGTTCATCTGCTGGGCCGCCTCGGGCAAACTGTTCCCGCTGACCAATCAGATCCAAGGCACCCTCGCGCTGTCCACGCCACTGATCCTCGGCGCGCTGGCCGGAGTGCTGTGCGAACGCGCGGGCATCATCAACCTCGCACTCGAGGGGCAACTGCTCGCCGGTGCCTGCGCCGCGGCCATCGTGGCGACGGTCAGCGGCAGCTTCCTCGTCGGTGCTGTCGCGGCGATGATCGCCGGCGTATTCCTCGCCTGGCTGCTCGCGGTGTTCTCGATCAAGTACCTGGTCAACCAGATCGTGCTCGGCGTGCTGCTGGTGGTGTTCGCGACCGGTATCACCGGCTTCCTGTTCGATCAACTCACCGGACTGTCGGACGGGTCGGCCCGCTTCAACAGCCCGGGAACCTTGCAGCCCATCGCGATTCCGGTGCTGTCGTCGATCCCGATCCTCGGACCGACGGTGTTCCAGCAAACCGCGCTGGTCTACGCCATGGTCGTCTTGGTCGCGGTGGTGACCCTGGTGCTCTATCGGACGCGATGGGGCCTGCGGGTCCGGGCGGTCGGCGAGCATCCGCGCGCCGCCGCCACCGTCGGCATCAACGTGCTGCGCATCCGCTACGAGGCCGTGCTGGTGGCCGGTGCGATCGTCGGGCTCGGCGGCGCGTATTTCACCATCGGCTCGACCGGCGGCTTCTCCAAGGCGATGACGGCGGGCAACGGGTTCATCGCGCTGGCCGCGGTGATCATGGGCCGCTGGCATCCGATCGGCGCGACCTGTGCGGCACTGTTTTTCGGCTTCACCAAGGCGCTGCAGGGTCAGCTCCAGGTGCTGGCGACGCCCATTCCGACCGAGGTGTTGCAGATGACGCCGTACCTGCTGACGGTGATCGCCGTGGCGGGCGCGGTCGGACAGGTCCGGCCGCCCAAGGCCGACGGCGAACCGTACGTTCCCGGTTGATCATCCGCCGAACAGCAGGTACAAACCGGTGAAGGTGAAGCCGACCATGGTCAGCATCAGCGCGAGCTGGCCGGTGGCGCGATGCTCGGGTGGCAGCAGCCGCAGGCACCGGTCGTGCGCGGCGGCGACGCCCAGGATGTGGCCGGTCAGCACCGCGAGCACCTTCGTGGTGGCCAGCACCGTCGGATGGCCGGACAGCACGTACTCCACCTCGCGGTGCGCCAATCCTCCTATGTCCCAGCCTCGTTGGAACGGATCCGCGAACAGCAACGCCGTCGCCTGACCCTTCTCCACCACGAAGGTCAGGTAGTGCGCGACGATATATCCGGCGATGATCGGTGTGATGCTGTGGGCCAGCACGCCGGGCAGCTTCGTGCGCTCGGCACGGGTGAGACCGCCCGTTGCCCGGGCGGCGACGGTGAAGACGGTGCCGACGATCAGGATGACGGTGAGCAAGCCGAGGCTGCGGACCAGCGTGGCCACCAGAACCGAACCGCCACCGAGCGAGTCGACCAGGTTCCGCCAGCCGGGCATCGCCGAGAGGCTGTCGAAGGCGGTGGAGCCGAGCAGGGTCGCCGCGAGCGCCACTGCCCCGGGCAGCACCGGGGTGCCCGCGAGATTCTGCAGCGGCGACCGCAGCACGAGTTCACCCGAAGAACGGCGGCCGAGCGGACTCAGCCGCGCCAGCAGGCTGCTGTACACCTCGAAGGGGTCGGCGCGCTCGGCCCACGCGGTCCCGAACACCACCAGTCCCGTCAGAGTGAGCACCGCATAGCCGAACAGCCACCAGCCAACGGCCGCAACGGAACCCGGCTCGGGCGAGGCCAGTTCGAGCCAGACGAAAGCGAACAACCCGAACACCGCGGGCCAGTACCCCCACGACGCTGGGTACCGGCGCACACCGTCCTCGGGGTTGCGCCGCAGCAGGAAGCACCCGAACCGATGCAGCGCCCGCATCGGCGAGACGACTTTCCACACCGGACCGAGTACCAGCGACGCGAGCATCACCCCGACCCAGAGGTAGATATAGAACACGCCCGGCACCGGATTGCGTTGCGGCGAAGCCGAACCGAACACAAGCACCAGCGCGACCACGACCGCGGCGGCGACACCGAGCACCGCGAGCACGGTTCGCATCGCACGGGAATCGATCACCGCACGTAGCGCGGACGGCACCAACAGTCCCGGTGTATCCGGATCCAGCCGCGGCCGCCGCCAGGCCACCAGCAGGATCGCGAACGAGAACGTCAACGCCCACGCGGCGCCGATCAGCGCGTAGGTCAACGGAATCGGCAGATCGGCCGCGCCGTTGAGCCCGTGCGCCAGCGACCGGGTCACTGCCGGATCAGCAACGTGGTCACCGTCTTACCGGCGTGATGGAGTTCGACGTCGACCCGTCCCGGCACGGTGACGATGAAGCGGAACTCCTGCCCGGCTCTCGGTTCGACCGCGAAGCTCTGGCTCGGCTCCGAGTGGACGTGCAGTTCGTCGACGGCATCGCTGTCCACCTTCAGCACGATCGGCTGGTACAGCCTGGCCTCGGTCCTGGCATTGGTCGGCGTGACCGACCCGCCTGCGATACGGACCGCGATGGTTACCTCCTGCGGCACGTCGACCGACTGGCTCGCCGCCGTGCGGGCCGCCGGTGTGTCCACCGTTGCCGTGCCACACGCGGTCACCGTCGCCGACACAGCTAGGAATGCGATGACAACGCCGATACGGCCTGCATAGATCATGAATTCTCCTCCCGCTCAGGCGGATCGGGCACCGCGGCGTCGTCGGCCGACTGCCCGGCCTCGCGACGCTCAGCGCGCCGATCACGCATAGCTATACCGAGGACCACGCCGACCACCGCGAGCGCGGGCACGAACGCCGGGATCGCCAGCAGCGCAGAGTGACCGGCGAGAATGTCGATGCCGTCTTCGTACCTCACCGGCGGACCGCCGCGGCCAGTCCCTGCGCCCGGACATCGTTGCGATACGCGAGCACGATCCGCGCGGCGCCCCAGGCCAGCGCCCAGATGACCAGCAGCGAGCAGATCAGCACGATCAGCGAGGCCCCGGCGAGCAACCACGAGGGGTGGTCGAAGGAGCGTTCCCGCTGTAGCACCGTGATCTCGGCGACGAACGGGCGGTTGAACTCGTTCGCCGCGGGCACACCCGCGGCGTCGATCCCGCGATCCTCCGGCATGTACACCGGCAGCGCGGTCAGCAAGGACCCGTCGTGCACGCGCAGCACTGTCTTCCAGTTGCCATAGGCCGGAACGGGTTTCGTGCTGACGTAGTGTCCGGGCTCGACCCGCTGCAGATGATCGATCACTAATCCGCGGCCCGGACTGTCGGAGCCGGTGCCGCCTTGCCAGCCGAGAATCTGGACCCACTCCGGATCGTCGCCGACCAGATCCGTGGGCGTCAGCGTGACGTCCGCGGTGACCATTCGGCCACCGGGCGCGGGCGCGGCGTCCTGCAATCGCACTGTCGCGGAGGCGTTTTCGGGGACATCGACGCGCAGGCCGTTCGCCGTGGCCGCGGCGGCGATCAGGACCGCGGCGACGACTAGGCCACGACGCACCGAAGGGCGTGGCAGCGGTTCACCGCGCAGCACCATGCCGAGCAAGGCGCCGAGCGCCCCGCCCGCGATCCCGACCGGCACCGCCATCGCGAGCAGTTCCGGCCACATGCGCGTCGGCCACGGGTCGACGAACATCCTTCCCACCCAGAGTGATTCGAGCCAGAGTCCGACGGTCGCGGCGGCCAACCCGGTGAGCGCGCCCCACCAGACCGGCTTACGGATCAACGGCAGCAGCGCCATCAGCTCCACCACCACCGCGGCCCCGAGGTAGAGCGGGAAGACATTGTGCGGCGCACCGAGGATCGGGCCGACCAGCACCGCGACGACCCCGCGCACCAGGAAGGCGAACAGCACCGCGACCACCGCGCTACCCCGCCCCAGCGTGTAACGCGCCGAGACGAGGGCCACCGTACTCGCCGCCACGATCAGCATCGGCTGGAACACCAGGCGGAACTGTTCCACGCCGAAGTCGAACTCGACCTGATACACCGACATTCCGATCAACAACCCGCCGAAGGCGAACACCCGGAACACCCACAGCAGCCGTCCGTCCGCCCGGTCCGGATCCGGCCGGTCCAGGCGACCTTCGAACTCCAGCAGCAGCACCGCGACCAGCGACAGTCCGGCACCGCCGATCAGCATGAGATGCGTTGGGCCCCACAGGGTGACGTCTTGGCCGAACAGCCGATGCCAGATGTCGTCGAGCGGGAAGCCGATGAGGGCGTAGAGCCCGACCGCGGCCATCAGTACCCCGCCGACCGGTGCGTACCAGGTGCGGGTGATCCGGATGGCGGCCGGACCGGGCTTCTCGTCGAGCGGCAGCACCACGGCCAGCATGCCGGCGATGAACAGGAAGAACAGGCCGATCATGATGAAGTAGTGCGCCGGATTGGCCAGTGGCCCTTCATCCCGGCCCTTGCCGATGTGCAGGCTCACATCCCAGATGAAACCGAGCAGCGCGGTCAGGATGGTGGTGATGAACACCGCGAGCGGCAGCGCCACCCAGCCGGGGCGGTTGCCGAGTTGGCCAAGCCGGTCGGCCGCGTTCTTCAGCCAGGTGATGCGGCGCGTGCGATGGAGATAGGCCACCCAGAACAAGCCCGCCGCCACCAGCATCGCCGATCCGGTCAACACGATGACCTGATCCAATGCGGCACCGCCGCCTTCGGAACCCTTTGCCAGCACCACGAACTCAGGCCTCATCGCGCCCAACTCTCTGTAACTCGAATTCTCCCTTAACGGCGAATGCCCACGGAAGGCCGAGGTATGCAGCGGATTACGCGTCGCGGGCCAGGTCTGGGATCAGTCACAGTGCGCGCGTGCCCGAAATGGGGTGAGTTCCCGAGTTTGTCGATCTTGTTGGCAAACTGGGCGGTCCGGCCGCAAGTAATCAGCATCCAATAAATGGACAAATCGGGCAAAACTCTTAAGTGCGGACAAACCCGAAACCGGCGTGACACGTCATCGGCAAGTCGTTTGCCGAGTGTCGCTGTGTTGCCATCGATTCACCAATCTACTGGCTATACTCCTCGAGCGCAGACCCCGGCTTCCTCGGTCGCGTGCGAGCTGAGTCCGTGGACGGCAGGCTTCTCCCACGTCAGCTCATTTCGAAAAGGCTCTGCGCAACTTCAGGAATGGCGTCGCGCTCGTATGAGTTGTGCGCGAAGAACGGCTCGTGCGAGTAACCAGATGATGTCTGTGACCATTTACAAGATCATGTCGATAAAGATCAAAAACCTTGCCACGCAGGGAGGTTCGGATGTGTATGCTATCGATTCATCACTTCCCCCATCATGAGGTGGGGGTATGGGCGAGGGCGGTGTCGGTGTGGACGTGAATAGGCTCCAGATACGGCGCGCGGCCATTGCCGCAGTCGCTCTGGGTGTGCTGGCGCTCGGTATTACCGGCCTGATCGATCGACTGTTGCTCGGCACCTTCATCTGCGCCGGGCTCGCGGTCGGTTGGTTGAATGCCCAACTCACCCTCTGGGCGATCACTCGCATTGCCAATGCCGAGGCACCGAGCAAGCAGCGTTTGGTAGGTTCTTCGGCGCTACGACTGCTCGGCATTACCGTCGTCGCCCTGCTGGTGGCTTTCCTTGCGCGACCCAATGGCGTCGGTATCTTCTTCGGCTTGGCGCTCTTTCAAGTCGCCCTGGTCTTCAACACCGTCCTGCCTGAATTGAAAGGGCTTCGCCAGACGCCATGACGATCCCAGCCATTTCGTTAGCCCAGGTCTCCTCGAGCATCACGCTGCTCGCCCAGGAGGCGCCCGCCGAGGAGCCGAAGATCCGAGTCGGCCATCACGCGGTCGCCCATGTCTTCGGCATCGCCTTCAACGTCGACACCATCGTGTCGACGTCGGTCGCCGCGGCCATCGTGCTCGGTCTCGCCTTCTACCTGCGGCTCAAGATCACCTCCGGCGTCCCGAACGGCGTGCAGCTGTTCTTCGAGGCCGTGACGGTCCAGATGCGCACTCAGGTGGAGAGCGCGATCGGCATGAAGGTCGCGCCGTTCGCCCTGCCGCTCGCGGTCACCCTGTTCGTCTATATCCTGCTGTCCAATTGGCTCTCGGTGCTGCCGGTACAGGTCGGTGACGGTGAGTTGCTCGCACCGCCCGCCGCGGATGTCAATTTCGTCTATGCACTCGCCCTGTTCGTATTCATCGCCTACCAGTCCGCGGGCGTCGCGCGGCGCGGCCCGTTCGGGCACGTGAAGCAGATACTCAAGGGGCACACGGGCTGGGGCCCGATGGTGTTCATCAACGTCATCGAAGAGATCGCCAAGCCACTGTCGCTGTCCCTGCGATTGTTCGGAAACATGTTCGCCGGCGGCGTGATGTTGTCGGTGATCACGTTGTTCCCCTTCTGGATCAGCTGGGGCCCCAATGCCATATGGAAGCTGTTCGACTTGTTCGTCGGCGCCATTCAGGCCTTCATCTTCTCGCTGCTGACTGTCCTGTACTTCAGCCAGTCGATGTCATTGGAAGACGAACACCACTGATCGGCGAGTGCCGATCGCGTCCACATCCGAGAATAGGAAGTAGAACATGGCAGACCCAACCACCGCGTCCATCATCCAGGGCGCCCTTATCGGCGGCGGCATCATCATGGCGGGCGGTGCCATCGGCGCAGGCATCGGTGACGGCCTCGCGGGCGCGGCACTGATCAACGGTGTCACCCGTCAGCCGGAGGCAGAGGGTCGGTTGCGCGCCATCTTCTTCCTGACCGTCGGTCTGGTCGAGGCGGCGTACTTCATCAATCTAGCCTTCATGGCCCTTTTCGTATTCGCGACTCCCGGCAAGTAACCGGGCATGTCTCCCAGAACCGATGTGGTGGCCGAGGGGAACTTCCTTATCCCCAACGGCACCTTCTTCGTCGAGTTACTGATCTTCCTGATCGTGCTCGGGGTCATCTGGTTCTTCGTGGTTCCGCCGATCCGCAAGGTGCTGGAGGAACGCGAAGAGCGGACCGCAGAGACCATGGCGACGACCAAAGAGGCGCGGCAATTGTTCGCCGAGGCCGAAGCCAAGCATCGTGCGGAACTGGAGAAAGCGCGGTCGGAAGCGGCCGCTATCCGGAGCAAGGCGCGTGCCGAGGGCCGGGAAATTCTCGAGGAGATGCGCGGCCAGGCCCAACAGGAAGCCAACGCGATTGTCGCGGAGGCCGAGGCGCAATTGCGGGCCCAAGCGGATCAGGTCGCCGCGGAGTTGCGCGAAACAGTCGAACCACTCGCGCGGTCACTGGCCAACCGAGTGGTCGGCGTCGATGATCGGCGGGCAGGCACGAGCCGAGGCCAGCAGACAGGACGGGCGTCGTCATGACTCCTAGTAGCGACATCCTTGCCGAGGGCATCTACCAGATCCATTTCGAATGGCAGGTTTTCGTCAGCCAGCTGTTCGGCTTCGCGGTCATCGTCTGGGTCATCGTGAAATACGTTGCGCCACCGGTGAAACGGATGATGGCCAAGGCGCAGGGCGAGATCCAGAAGCAGATCGAGGAGAATCAGCAGGCGGCCGACCGGCTCGTCGAGGCCAAGAAGGTCTACGACGAGGGGCTGGCCGAGGCGAAAGCCGAACTCGCGCAACTGCTCGAGGACGCGCACGCCGACGCCGAGGACATCGTCGTCAAAATGCGCGAGACGGCCGCCGCCGAGGTGGAACGGGTACGCAAGCAGGGTCGCGATCAGATCGAGCTGATGCGCAGGCAGCTGACCCGCGACCTCAAGGCCGACTTCTCGCAGCAGGTGCTGCGGCACACCAGCGACAGCGTGCGCGATCAAGTCCAGTCGCCACAGATCAAATCGGACGCCGTCGAGCAGTTCCTCGACGACCTCGAGGCGATGGCGAACACCGGATCATCCGGCCGGGCGCACACGCAATCACAGTGGAACTGAGCGGCACTCGGCAAGCCGACGCGAATCGACTGTGCCCGTTAGGATGACGTTCGCCTGATCATGGGCAGCAGAGTTCTCGAGCGGAGTCGTCGATGTCGGAGACCACCAGCGAAGCAACGGCGGCCGTGGACGCGGTGCCGAGCCTGTACGAATGGGCCGGCGGCACCGCGGCTTTCGAGAAACTCACCGAGGTGTTCTATCGGGAAGTGCTGCGCGACGAGCTGGTCGGCCCGCTGTTCCGTGGCATGGATCCCGGACACCCGAAGTACGTCGCGATGTGGCTGGCCGAGGTCTTCGGCGGACCGGACAGCTACAGCACCGAACGCGGCGGCTACGCGCACATGGTCCGGCAACACCTCGGCAAGGCGATCAGCGAGCCGCAGCGGCGCCGCTGGGTGAACCTGCTGATGGACGCCGCCGACGAGGTCGGGTTGCCCGACGACCCCGAGTTCCGCGCCGCCTTCGCCTCCTACCTCGAGTGGGGCACCCGGCTTGCGCACGCGAATTCTCAGCCGGATGCCACGCCACCGCTGGAAGCGCCTATGCCGCACTGGGGTTGGGGCGTCGCGCCGCCGTATCGGCCGTGACCTAGCTGAAGTAATCCTTGAACAGGATCTCGCTGATCTTGGTCACGGTTTCCCGGCCGACCTGGTAGCCGTCCTCGACCACCTGGGTGTTGTTCATGATGGCGACGGTGAATCGCTCACGCGGACCGACGAATCCCACCGAGTTCATCAGCCATGAACCGTCGTCGTTATCGTCGGCCCAGCCGTTCTTGTTGCCGGGCAACGCCTTATCGCCCGCGCCCCAGACGCCCCATCGCTGGTTGGTATCCAACGACGCCCCACCGTCGACCGTGCGCAGCTCGCCGACCAGGTAGTCGCGGTGCCGGGCGGGCAGCTTCTCCAGGACGAAGTCGATGAGGTGTTCGAGGTCGTTCGCGGTGGCCAGGATCCACCCCCAGGAGTCCGGATGTTGGTCGGCGAACTCGATGCCCGCCATGCCGAATGATCGGAACCTCGGCGCGAACACCTGCTCCCCGCCGTAGCGGTCCCACAGCGTGGTCGCCGCGTCGTTGTCGCTGGCATGCAGCATCCGGTGCATCAGCTCGCGGTCCTCGGCGGTCAGCGTGACCGAGCCGAGGTCGTCGCGCAGCAGCAGATCCACCGCCATCGCCAGCTTCGGGGTGGAGCATGCCCACATCGGCGTCGCCGCCTCGGCATTGCGCCACACCGCGCCGGTGCGCCGGTCGCGCACCACGATGCCGGTGAACCCGGGACGGCTCTTCGCGTACGCCTCGGCCTGCGCGATCCGCGCCTGGAACGCGGGATCGAAGTCGGGCGACGGACCGATCGCCGCGCGCGCCGGCCCTTCCGGCACCGGGTTCGCGCGCGCTGCGCCACGCGGCTCGTGCATCAGGGCGGCGGCGACCAGCGACCCGGCCACCAGCAGGCCGGACAGCACCACCGGAAACCTCGACTTCCGCATGAACGCCCTCGTTTCGCAGTGTCGTCAGACGGAAAACGCAGGTCAACGGTGGTGCTAGACGTTCGCCCATCTTGGCAAGCCGGGCACACCCGAGCAACCCGACACTCGGCAGCGGCGGCAATTCGCGCCGTCACGTCGATGCCCCCGACAGTGGGGGCACCAACTTTCTCCTGGCCCAGATCGCCGGAAACTCGGTAACAAGCCTAAGGAGTAGCCCGATGTCCAGTTAGTCGTCGCAGGCGCGCGGAGGGAGGACCGCGTTCGCGCTTCGGGCAACCGGAGCGACTGCGGGGACACCGCAACAACTCCATACCCGACCACACCGATTCCGGGGGTTCAATGAACATCAAGTCATGGGCTTTTGCCGCACTGGCCGCGAGTGTCGTACTCGGCGCGAGCGGCTGCGACTCGAGCTCAGCGCCGCAGGCGACCAGGACGCCGATCCCGTCGGCGGTTCCGTCGGCGCCCGCCGGGCCGAGCAACGCTCCGGCCCCCGAGCAGCCGGGCGACACCGGTAAGCCCGGCGATCCGCCGCAGGCGCAACCGGATCCGCAGACCACCAAGGAAACGCCGCCCGCCAGCGTGCCGGTCGATCGACAAGAACCCGCACCTGCCCCGCCGCCACCACCGGCGAACCAGCCACCCAACGGCAGCGGCAACGGCTTGTGCTTCGACTCCAATTCCCAGCTCGCCCGCAATGCGGTGGGCCGGCTGGCCCCGAACGCTGGCGGATACCCCTGGGTCATCCTGGAGGCCAGCAACGACCCGATCGCGGCGGGCTGCGCCGGCGTCCTGTCCTGGATGCTGGTGAACTGGAACGGCAGCCATCCCGGCTACCACGTCTTGTTCTTCACCAACGGCACGTACCTGGGCACCGCCACGTCCAAGTACTACGGCTACACCACGGTGCTCGGCAAGACCAAGAACACGGTCTCGGTGCAGTACCGGTGGGTGAAGCCCGAAGACGCGCTGTGCTGCCCGTCCGGCGGACCCACCGTCGTGACATACACCTTGAACGGCACCACCGTGACGGCGCAGGGACAGTTCCCGCCGGACCCGGACAAGTAGAGCTGTAGCGCGGAAAGGCCCCTCCACCTTCAGGATCGAAGGTGCAGGGGCCTTTCCGTTCGATGGTTGCGAGCGGGTCCGGTCAGCGTCCGATCAAGGCGGCGATGGCTTTGGGAGCGGCAAGCCATTCACGGATGTTGTTGCGTACCAGCGTTATCCGCCGACAGTCGCAGTAGGCGGTGACGCCGTCGGCGTCGATGCCTTCGGCGCGGCACAGCGCGACAGCGCGTGGCACGTGCTGGTATTGGGTAACGATGATCGCGCGATCGATGCCGAACAGCTGCTTGGCACGCTCGCAGGTGGCGCGGGTCGACAAGCCCTCGCCGTCGGCGCGCACGAGCGCCGGATCGACACCGTGGTCGGCGAGATACTTTGTCATCGAGGCGATTTCGTCGCCCGAGGTTCCGGCGGCATCACCGGACACCAGGATCTCGCGGACCTTGCCCGCTTGCAGCAGTTCGATCGCGACATCGAGTCGCCCGCGCAGGTACGCCATCGGCGCACCGTCCGGGCCGACCTTCGCTCCCGGCACGATCACCACCGGAGCCGTCGGCGCGGCGTCAGGGGCGAACCGGTGGCCGGAGGAGACCAGCCACAGCCGGACATTCGCGCCGACCACGATCAGCAGCAGCCCCGCCGCCATGGCGACAGTCGCTCGGAACGACCTGCGAACCCATCGCCGCTTGCGCTTGCCCTCGAGCCGTGGCTTCCTGTCGTCTACCACGGCAACCTCTTCCAGTCGGTCCGACAGTGCACGTGCCGGCAACGCCTGCGACGCTAGGTTGCCGGCCGCGACCATCGTAGGCGAGGCGGCCTGTCGGTCACTGCCGACGGCCGCCATGCCACCGGGAGCAGTGCACCGCGGCTTGCGCGCCAGGCAGGGGCGGGCCTCTACTTGGGGTTCATTACCTGTTGTGGCGCAATGTCTTCCGCGTCACCCGGCTCGACCGGCATACCTGGCTCGACTGGCACGCGCGGCTCAACTGACACATCCGGCCCGGCCGGCACACCGGACTCGCCCTCGACGATCGTGGCGACCGGCTTGTCCGCGCGGGACCGCGTGATCGCCACACCGGACAGACACAGCAACCCGCCGACCACCGCCAGCGGACCGGGGACCTCGTCCAGTGCGATCCACGCCATCAGCACCACCAGGGCTGGTACCGCATAGGTGGTCACACCCATCTTCCCCGCCGTGGTGCGCGACAGCGCGTAAGCCCATGTGGTGAATGCCAAAGCGGTGGGGAACACACCCAGATACACCACACTCAACGTCGCGGACAGCGGCGCAGCGGCAACCTCACTGACCAACTGACCCGAGAACGGCAAGCAGGCGACCGTACCGATGACACACCCACCCGTGGTCACCTGCAACGCCGACGCATGGGCGAGCGCGGGTTTCTGCGCGACCACCGCCACCGCCCACGCGGCTGCGGCGGTGATACACAGCACCACGCCGAGCGCAGCCGCACTACCACCACCCGAGTTCGACAGCCCGACCACGACCGCACCAGCGAAAGCCACCGCGATCCCAGCCATCAGCCGCGCCGGAAACCCTTCCCGCAGCACCAGTCCACTCAGCACCGCGATCATGACCGGCCCGATATTGATCACCATCGCCGCAGTACCGGCATCGACGTACTGCTCACCCCAGTTCAGCGCCACCATGTACACCCCGAACCAGAGCACCCCGGACACCAGAATGCCGCGCCAGGCAGCCCGCGCAGGCATCCCCTCCCCCGTGGCAACCAGGATCAGCACCAGCGCGACAGCCCCGGTCGCCAACCGGCCCAAGGCCAGCGCGCCCGGCGAAAAGTCTTCTCCCGCAGCTCGAATGAACACGAAGGCCGAGGCCCACAGCACCACGGTGACCGCGGCCGCGAGTACGGCCTTCCGATCGCTGGATCGAACGACTTGCTCCATTTACCGAACGCTAGATCACTGGCCGCGCGAACTCACGCGGTTTTCGGACGTCGCGCATCACGCGATGCGGGCGCTGGCGAGGTCGCCGTCGAGCAAGGCAGCACCGAGAGTGGTCACCTCGTGGCGCATGGCGTTGCGGTGCCGCCAGCTCTCGATGAGCCCGGCTTCGCGCAGGATCGACGCGTGCTCGCTGGCCGTCGCGGGTGAAACACCCAGTCGGCGAGCGAGTTCGGTGGTGCTGCACCCTTCCGCGATCACCTGCAGGGCGGCGGCCCTGGTCCGGCCGAGCAGGGCGGTCAGCGCCTCGTTGGGCGCGCGCGGACCCCAGACGGCCGCGAAATCACCGATGTCGCGCAGCACCGGGACGATCACCGTCATCGGTGCGTCCTTGTCCACCAACGAGTACAGCGTGAGCGGTTCCGGCCAGGCGAACATGGAGGGGATGATGATCAGCCCGCGGCCGTCGAGGTGCTCGTCGTGGCAGGGAGTCGTCCTGTGCACTTCGAGCACGGGCGCGCGCCAGCTCACGTAGGGATGCAGCCCGGCGAACAACCGCTCGACGCCCTCGGTCGCGAGGGTGCGCGCCATCCGTTCGGCGGCCACTTCCAGATACGACTGGATGTGCGCCCAGCGGCCGGCGAACGCCACCGAGTGGAAGGCCTCGACGGCGTCGGCGACAGTGCGGCGCGCGGTGCCGTCTCGGTCGGCCAGCTCCGCCGTCCACGAGGGCAGCGGCCGTTGCCCCTTCCCCGCCCGGCGGCGGAGCACGCTTTCCACTTCCATCCGGAGTTCGTCGCGCGAGGCCAGGTGCAGGGCTTCGATACCCGCGGACATCGTGCGGGCCCCGCGGGTGGGCGTGATCAGATCGAGGAACGAATCGTCGGCGGGCAGAATGTCGGTGAGCACCCCGAAGTTGGCCGGGATCGCGCCGCGTATCTGGCTGCGCCAGCCCGCGAAACCGGCGACGTTGCGGCGCTGCACCACCCGGCTGGCCAGCATTGTCTCCGCGATGGCGCCGAGCGGAGCGCCGATGCGCACCCGCATCAAATCGTCAGGCGTGCAGATGATCCGTTTCATTCCCGGCCACCTTGCCGCCGCGCGGCCGCGCCGTCGCAGGCCGCGTCCGACCCCCCGCTGCGCACCATGTCCACCCGATACCGCACCACGGCACCTCCGATCACCAGGAACCCCGCCACCGTACCGCGACGAGCGGATCCGTCCGCACCAAAAGCTCCGCGGCGTTCGGCGGGAGCAGCGACTCCTTCGCTACCGGCTCGTCCCGGCGCGCCCATCTCGACTGCCACCGCTGCCGTCCGCGTTGCCACTCGGCCAGCACGCTGTCGGTCATCCGTGCCACCGCCAGCGCGACACCACCCTCACCCTGCACCGCTACGTCTTTCACCATGTCGAACTCCTCGTTGTCGCTGTTCAGCAGCCTAGGAACGAGCAGGTGGCGCGGTCACCATGATTCGGCCCAGGCCGAAACACCAAGCAACTCGCGGGCTTCGCGATGCTCGTGGCAGCGAACCTGCGCCGCGCGGCCAGTCGTTGCCGCCCTGGGCGGGCGGCGCGGGCCATAGTGGTCATATGGGCGACAAGACGACGGTTGCGGCCGTGCTCGAACCCCTGGCGCGGGCCGCGCTGGGGCCCCACTCGTCGGTGCGTTTCGAATTCTGGGACGGCAGCGCTGTCGAACCCGAGGGTGCCTGCGCCGGAACCATTCGCATCCGGTCGAAAGACGCGTTGCGCCATATGGTCTGGGCGCCGGGCGAACTCGGTATCGGCCGGGCCTACGTGTCCGGCCTGGTGGACCTCGACGGCGACATCTTCGCGATTCTGCGATCGCTGGCCTCGACCGCGCCGAGCGACGCCGCGCTGGGTGTCGGTGCGGCCTGGCAGGCCATCGACGCCGCTCGGCAGCTCGGTGCGCTCGGGCGGCGGCCGAAGCCACCGCCCGAGGAGGTGCGTCCGCTGCGCGGGCCGCTGCACACGAAACGCCGGGACGCGGCGGCGATCAGCCATCACTACGACGTCGGCAACGACTTCTATTGGCTGGTGCTCGGGCCGAGCATGACGTATTCGTGCGCACGATTCGTCGCGCCGGACGACGACGGTAGCGGCGGTGCGAACGGGAGCGTGTCGTTGGAAGACGCCCAGCGCGCCAAGCACGATCTGATCTGCCGCAAGCTCGGTTTACGGCCCGGGATGCGGTTGCTCGATGTGGGGTGTGGCTGGGGCTCGATGGCGATCCACGCGGCGGCTACCTATGGCGTGCGGGTGGTCGGCGTGACGATCAGCACCGCCCAGGTGGAGCTGGCGCGTGCGCGGGTGGCCGAGGCGGGTCTGACCGAGGCGGTCGAGATCCGGCTGGCCGACTATCGCGATCTGCGTGGCGAGGAGTTCGACGCCATCTCCTCGATCGGCATGTTCGAGCACGTCGGCACGAAACGCGCCGCGGAGTACTTCGACACCCTGCGCGCGTTGCTCCGGCCCGAAGGCCGACTACTCAATCACGCGATCTCCTCTGCGGGCGGATCGGTGATGGGCAGAAACTCGTTCGTCGGCCGCTACGTCTTCCCGGACGGTGAGCTGGTCGATGTCGGTGAGGTCGCGTTGGCGATGCAGCGCGCGGGCTTCGAAGTACGCGATGTCGAAGCACTGCGCGAGCACTACGCACTGACGTTGCGCGCCTGGGTAGCCAACCTGGAAAGTGCTTGGGATCAAGCGGTTTCGCTCACCAGTGCCGGACGCGCCCGGATCTGGCGGCTCTACATGGCCGCGTCGGCATTGGGTTTCGAGGACGGCGGGCTCGGGCTGCACCAGGTGCTCGGTGTGGTGCCGGATGCGCAGGGGCGCACCGGGATGCCGGGGACTCGGCGCGCATGGGGGTGAGCGCCGAGTCCCGCGCGGTCAGGAGCGGGTACGCACCGGTTCGCCGCGGTACCTGGACTGTCCGCCGTTGATCCGCAGCAGCCGCCAGGTCAGCTTCGCCGCCGGGTTCATCAAGCCGATGTCCGCCGCGAGCATTCTGGCCTCGCCGAAGAAGTCGCGCCGGCGCGCGCGGGCTTCGGGGCTGCGCCAGAACAACTCTCGGCGAATGCTCAGCGGAATGTCGAACTCGCGGAACAGCGAGCGCGGCGGCTTCACGATCAGATCGCAGGCGATGAACATGATGATCGGGTAGGCCAGCGACAGCGTGCCGCGCTGCACCCGCCCCAGCTTCGGGACCCGGTGGCGCAGGTATTCGTGCGCGAAGGCGATGTGCCGGGCCTCCTCGGCGATGTGGATCCGCATCACGTCACGCATGATCGGGTGCACGTCGCGGCCCGTGCGCAGCACCTGCTTCTGCACGTGGTCGATGGGCTCCTCGCCCGCGAGGACGGCGACGAAGAAGGTGGTCGGGAAGAACCGGCCGAGCAGCGGCACCAGCGGGCCGAGCACCTTCATGATCCGGCCCATGCCCGGCACGTCCGCGCCGATCCGGTTCACCATCTCCTGGAACATCAGGGTGTGGTTGATCTCCTCGGCGACCTCGTGGTTGAGGTACCGGAATTCGGCCGATCCGTTGGGCACCACGGCGAACAGATAGTTCATCACGCCGCCGATCAGCACCTCCTCGAACTGCAGGCCGACCTTCGCGATGTTGGCCTGCCGCCACATGCCGATCTCGATCTTGCGCTGCTCGGGCAGCGCGAGATACCACGGGTGCGCGCCGAGCGGGTCGCTGTCCGGCGGCAGGATCCAGCGCGGGTCGTTCGGGGTGACCGCCCACTCGGGGGCATCCCAATCGATCTCGGTGTACGGATCGAAGTGCTTGTTCACCGAACCTTCGGAGAGCGTCGTCAGGATCCCCGCGTACGCGTTGTGCGCCGCGGTCCGAGACGGCGCCGTTGCCGACTTTGTAGCCATGACGTCTACCTCATATCCAGTCGAGGTTAATGTGACACAGATTAACCGTAACAGCCTGTCTCATACATTTCTAGACCGGAGCTGGGCGGCGGAACGAACAACGGGA
>NZ_BJXA01000110.1 GCF_007990755.1 Nocardia ninae NBRC 108245
CGGCAAGTTGAAGTTGTTGAAGGTCGATGGTGGGGGTGCGCTTTCGCGTCCGACGCCGACGAAGAACACCGCAGAGGCGGCCGCGAGCACCAGGGCGAGCACCGCGAGCCCGGCCAGCACCAGCAGGCCGACGCGGCCGAGCCGCCACTGCTGCCGGTCGGTGTCGCGGTCGGGTTCGGGCATGGCCAGCGGGAGGCGGTGCTGGCTGGCGATCACGCCCGCGATCAGGATGACCATGGACACCATGAGCAGCACCGGCATCAGCGCCACCGACAGCGCCGACGGCGCGGAGCGGCTGTCCCCACGGGATTCGGTCACGCCGGGCAGGTAGCCGCGTAACGCGATCGCGGCAGCGGCGAGCAGCGTGATCAGCACGATCACGCGCAATATCGGCGCTCGCGCCCCAGCCACTGATTACCACCAAATCTGAGTACTGCACAAAACAGCCACATAGTTACATGCCGGATGGTCCGCTCGGGAGGGAATCGAATACTTCGGAATACATCCTCTTTAACAGCGTGCGGTGCCGCTCCGGTGCAGGTCGCCGACTTGTTGCACAACTATCCGATGCGGCACGGCACCAATTGGGATAGTTCACAAAGACGGCTGGCGAGTCGCGCAATATCGGGGACGCCACGGACGCCGTCGACCAAGTCCGCCAACGGGACCCGGGCGCACACGGTCAGTTCGCGATCGGCGTCGTAGAGCACATCGACCACGTTGACGAAACGCATCGCCCAGTCCGGTGGCACATCGCGTAACGGCGGGACGCCGCAGATTATCCAGCGCCGGAAGCGTTGGGACAGCTCGACATAGTCGGTGGCAGCGGTGGAAGCGCCGCAGAGCGCGGCGAATTCGATGGCGAGTGTGGTGTCGTCGGCGGATAAGGCGGTCAGCCGACGGGTACCGATTTGCACCGATACCGAGTCGGCAGTCAATTTTTCGCCGTTCGGATGTTCGACCGGGAGCGGCGGGGTGTCGTCCGGCAGTTCTGCGGAAACAATTCGGTACGCACCCGCGGCGAAACCCGTACTGCGGGTGATTGTTCGGTCTGCCCGAGTGCGATAGTCCACCGGACCATCCACCGAGACGACCTCCAGGTTGGCGGCGATACGGGCGATCGTCGGCAGGAACCTATCGTGAAACAGCGGATTCGGCAGTAGCTGCTCCGGTGGATAATTCGACGTCACCACCAGCGTCACCCGGCGCGCGAACAATGCGTCGAGCATTCGCACGATCAGCATCGCGTCGCCGATGTCGTGCACATGGAATTCGTCGAAGCAGACCAGCCGAGCATCACCGAGCAACGCCGCGACCGCCGCATCGATCGAACCGGTCGCATGCGCGGCTTCGTGCAACCGAGCAAAGAACTGATGAAAGTGAAAGCGCCGCTTACGATCCGACCCCACCCCGGCGAAGAACCGATCCATCACCATCGTCTTCCCTCGCCCCGGCCTGCCCCACAGATAGATCCCTCGCCGTCTCTTGACCGGCCGTCCCCGCCGATCCACCAACTCCCCCAACCGCCCCATCGCCCGCACCTGCTCCGCGTCCAAGACGACCTTCGATGCCGGTTCGCTTTCCATGAGACCTCCTTGTCCTCTACATTTGTAGAGGACGCGATCGGGACGAGCCAGGAAAGGTGAGCATGTCCACAACCGACCGGCGCGCACTCATCATCGATGCCGCCATCGAACTGATTGCCACCCAGGGCATTCGGGCGCTGACCCATCGCGGCATCGACGCCGCGCTCGGCCTACCAGCAGGTTCGTCCTCGTATTACTTCCGCACGAAACGCGCCCTCATCGAGGCCATCGTGGACCGGATCACAGCCCGCTCCCGCGCAGACTTCATCGCCGCCCAACTCGCGCCGACCGGACCGGTGGATCCCGATGCCACTGCGCGCGGAATCGCCAGCTGGCTCGATCGCCTACTCAGTGAACGCCGCAGTCACCTGATCGCCCGGCACACCCTGATCCTCGAATTGCTGTCGGACCCCGACCTGCACGCCCGCCTGGCCCACAGCCTTTTCTCCACCGAACGCGCCCGAGACTTGTTCCGCGCCATGAACTGCGCCGACCCCTCGACCACAGCCGCCGACTTCGTCGCCCTCATCGAAGGCGCGGTCTTCGACCGATTCGCGGGCAGCCGGGCCGATCTCGCGCCGGGCACCCCCGACAGCGTTCGCCAGCTCAGCACGCTGCTGGGAATTTTCTTGCGCGGCGTCTGCCCCTAGCCGAGGAACATCAATCGAGGTTCGCGCCCGGTGCGTGGTCACCCGCCCTCGGCAGGTCTAGCTCGATGTGGTCGGCCCCTTCGTCCAGGCCGAGCCGATCCGGAATGATCGCCGCGGGCCACCCTCGTTCGCTGTAGGTGGTGCCGGTGAAGTGGGCTCGGATACCTGCGGCGGAGTAGGGGATGATGTCGGCGGGGAGAGCGTCGAGGGGGAACCAGCGGAGTTCGTGGCACTTGTCGGGTTCGCGGTTGGTGGGGGTGCCGGTCCAGTGGTGGGTTTCGAAGAAGAGGCCGAGGCGGGGGTCGCGGCCGGAGCCGACTACGTGGGCGGTGTGGATATGGCGGAGGTCGGCGGGGTCGATGTGCACGCCGGTTTCCTCGTTCGCCTCGCGGGCCGCGGCGGCGGTGGCGGATTCGCCCGCCTCCAGTTTGCCTGCGGGCAGGTGCCAGCGGCCGTCGAACTCGTCGTCGCTGCGGCGTTTGCTGAGCAACAATCGGCCGTCGCGGATGAGCAGGATGTGCACATCGACCAGGTGTTGAGTGGTCATGCGGTTGCTCCCGTGCCGAGTTCGAGAGCGACTGCGCCGCTGACTAATTCGCGGGCACGCGCTAATTCGAGGGTGCCGCTGAGCCAGCGCATGCTCACGCCTTCGATCAGCGCGGTGAGGCGTTCGGCGGCATCGGCGGGAGCGATATCGGCGGGCACGGTGCCCTGTTCCTGAGCACTGCGGATGAGCCAACCCAGGTAGTCGGTCCAGCGGACGGTGGCCTCGCGAAGCTGTTCGCGCAGTTCCGGCTGGAAGATCGCGGACGCGCAGAATTCGCCCCACGCGATGCTGTTCTCGATGACCAGCGGGGTGTCCTGGAGTTCGAGCAGCAGCAGTTGCTCGAGATGGGCGACCGGATCGACGGCGGGGTCGATGTCGGTTTCGGTGTAGCGCTCGGCCCGGGTACTGATGAAATCCAGGGTCTGCTCGAGCAAGCCCGCTCGGTCCTTGAAGTGGTAGTAGATGAGCGAGGTGGACACGCCGGCCGCCTCGGCCAGCTCCTCCACCCGCAGACCACGGACACCGCGCTGGGCGACCACGCGGGCGGCCGACTCCAGGATCGAATCACGACGAGACATGCGGTCAATGGTACCGTGGATTCCTGACTGAAATTTCAGTCAGGAACTTCTGCAGACCTATCGACTCCCGGAGCCCGTGATGGAGACCCACATGTCCCGCCGATCCGCCTTCAGCGTCCTCGCCGGCCTGCTCGCCGCGGGCGTCTCGGCCTGCGGCTCAGCCGACCCGTCCACACCCGAGCAAGCGGGACCCGGCGGCCGGTTCGGCGCCGAGTGGGAGAGCCATGCGCGGACCTACATGGCGTGGCCCGCGCAGGAGGCGGTCTGGGGGCCGTACCTCGACGACGTCCGCAAGGACATCGCCGGGCTGGCCCAGGCGATCGCCGAGTACGAGCAGGTGGTGCTGCTCGCACGGGACAGTCAGCGCGACGCCGCGCAGCGTGCATGCGGCAGCGGTGTCGAGGTGATTTCGCTTGCGGTGGATGACCTTTGGGCCCGCGACACCATCCCCGTTTTTGTGGAGCAGAACGGCAAGGTCGTCGGCGTCGACCTGAACTTCAGTGGTTGGGGCAACAAGCAATCGCACGACAATGACGGTCCACTAGGCCGGAAACTACTGTCGCGCTACGGGATTCCCCGATACCAGGCCCCCTTCGTCGCCGAAGGTGGCGCCCTGGAGACCGACGGTCAGGGCACCCTGCTGGTCACCGAGAGCTCGATCGTCAACGACAACCGCAATCCCGGCAAGAGCCGCGACCAGCTCGAAACCGAACTGCGGCAGACCCTCGGCATCGAGAAGGTGATCTGGTGCGCGGGCGTGCGCGGCGAGGACATCACCGATGCCCACATCGACTGCCTGGCCCGCTATGTCGCGCCCGGAGTCGTCTTGCTGGACACCGCGTTTCCCGGATCGCCCGCCGACTCGTGGTCGCGGTCGAGCGAGCAGGCCCGCCAGGTGCTCGCCGAGGCCACCGACGCCCGCGGCCGCAAGCTGGAGGTGATCGACCTGCCGCAGCCCGACCCTGATCGAATCACCGGCTATGGCGACGCATTCGTGTCCAGCTACGCGAACTTCTATATCGCCAACGGCGCGGTGTTCCTGCCGGAATTCGGCGACCGGCAGGCCGATGACCGCGCGCAGGGCATCCTGCGGGACCACCTGCCCGGCCGCGATGTGGTCGCGGTGCCGATCGATGAGATCGCCGCGGGCGGCGGTGGCATCCACTGCTCGACGCACGACCAGCCGGGCACACCGCCGCGTTAGCCCACCGATTCAGTTGGCGCTGAGCACCAGGCCCGAAGTCGGTACGCCGGTACCCGCCGTGACCACGATGTTCGCCAGATCGGCCACCGGGTTCACCGAGGTGCCGCGAATCTGGCGGACCGCCTCGGCGATGCCGTTCATGCCGTGGATGTACGCCTCGCCGAGCTGCCCGCCGTGGGTGTTCAGCGGGAGCCTGCCACCGACCTCGATGGCGCCGTCGGCGATGAAGTCCTTGGCCTCGCCGCGGCCACAGAAACCGAGCTCCTCCAGCTGCATGAGGACGAACGGAGTGAAGTGGTCGTAGAGGATGGCGGCCTGCATATCGTCCGGCCGCAAACCACTCTGCGCCCAGAGCTGGTCGCCGACCAGGCCCATCTCCGGCAGGCCGGACATCGCGTCGCGGTAGTAGCTGGTCATCACGTACTGGTCGGCGCCGGAACCCTGTGCGGCGGCAGTGATCACCGCCGGACGCTGCGGTAGGTCACGCGCCCGTTCGGCACTGGTGACCACGATGGCGACACCGCCGTCGGACTCCTGGCAGCAGTCGAGCAGGTGCAGCGGTTCGGCGATCCACCGCGAATTCTGGTGATCCTCCAGGGTGATCGGCTTGCCGTAGAAGAAAGCGTCCGGGTTCACTGCGGCGTGCTTGCGGTCGGCCACCGCGACTCGCCCGAAATCCGAACTGGTGGCGCCATATACGTGCATGTAGCGTCTGGCCACCATGGCGACCTGCGCGGCAGGCGTACCCAGACCCTGCGGGTAGGACCAGCCCGCATCGATCCCCGACGAGGTGGGCGCGGACGCCAAAGCTGTGGAGAACTGGCCGAATCGGGACACCGAGCGCTCGTTGAAAGCGCGGTACGCGACCACCACGTCGGCGACGCCGGTGGCCACCGCCATCGCCGCCTGCTGGATGGTGGCGCAGGCCGCGCCGCCGCCGTAACCGATGTGGCTGAAGAACTTCAGCTGCGGAATGCCCACGGCGCGGGCCACGGCGGCCTGGGTGTTGGTGTCCATGGTGAAGGTGGTCAGGCCGTCGACGTCGGCCGGCGTCAGACCGGCGTCGGCCAGCGCCGCGGTGACCGCCTCGGCGGCCAGGCGCAGTTCGCTGCGGCCGGAATCCTTGGAGAAGTCGGTCGCGCCGATGCCCACGATGGCCGCGTGGCCCGAGATACTTGGCTCACTCATGCGAACTCCGGTAGGCGATAACGGCTTTCGCCGTGATGTGGTCGCCGAGGCTGTCCTTGCCGACCACGTCGATGTGGATGTCGTCGCCGTCGATGGCGGCCACGGTGCCGGTCAATGTCAGGGTGTCCCCGGCGTACAGCGGCACCCCCAGGCGCAGCGCGATCGACTTCACCACCGCGCGCGGCCCGGCCCAGTCGGTGACGAAACGCTGCACCAGCCCGGTGTCGGTGAGGATATTGACGAAGATGTCCTTGGAACCGCGGGCTACCGCCTTGTCCCTGTCGTGGTGCACATCCTGAAAATCCCTGGTAGCCAGGGCGGTACTGATCACGAAGGTCGGATCGGCGGTGATCACCAGCTCGGGCAGCACGGCACCGACCTGCACGGAGGTCGGCTCGACGGTGGCCGTCATGCGATCACCTGCCAGAACGGCAGCGTCGCTTCGTCATCGAGCTTCTCGAACGCCACCTGGACGGGCAACCCGACCTGCACCTCGGCGGGTTCGATGCCACGTAGTTCACCGAGCATCCGCACCCCTTCCTCCAATTCGACCAGCGCGACGACGAAGGGCAGCTGCCGCCCCGGCACTTTCGGCGCGTGGTGCACGACATAACTGAATACGGTGCCGCGTCCCGAGGAGACGACGTAGTCGGTCTGCTCCGACTTGTCCTTCCACAGGGCCGGGATCGGCGGATGGCGCAGGGAGCCATCGGGCAGCTTTTGGATGCGCAGCTCGCCCGCTTTCGTTCCCTCCCAGAAGAATTCGGTATCCCAGGAGACCAGCGGCTTGACCCGTTCTCCGGCAGGCGCTTTCGGCGCGGCGCCGGTACCGGGCGCGAATTTCAGCAGCCGGAACAGCATTTCGGCGACCAACTCGTCGCCGACGTGCCAGCTGGTCTGGAAGGTGACGAACCAACCCTCCCCCAGCGCCGTCCGCTTCGGACCGCGAATCTCGGACAACCTGCTGGTCACCGACACCTGCTCGCCGACATTCAGATACCGGTGATAGGTCTGCTGGCAATCGGTGGCGACCACCGAGGTGTACCCCGCCGCGTCGAGGAGCTCGGTGGCCTTGCCCAGCGGATCGTCGGACGGCCGGAAGCCGTTGAGCCCGAACATGGTCCACACCTGGGCCATCGCGGGCGGGGCGACGATGCCCGGGTGCCCCGCAGCCTTGGCGGCCGCCTCGTCGACGTAGATGGGATTGGTGTCGCCCAGCGCCTCGACCCAGTTGTTGATCATCGGCTGGTTCACCGGGTCCCGCCCGAAGCGGGGCGCGCAATCACCGGCCGCCTTGATCTGTTCGGCCTCGGCGACGATCGCCTCCGGACTCATGGTTTCCGGCACGCGCGGCTCCTTCTCGACTAGCAATGTCTGGGGGCTATCGGGGTACTCGCGGCAGCTTCAGCCCGGCCGTGGCGACCAGCTCGCGCATCACCTCGTTGACGCCGCCGCCGAAGGTCACCACCAGGTTCTGCTTGGTCCGCCGGTCCAGCCAGGTGAGCAGCTCCGCGGTGCCGGGTTCGGCGGGATCGCCGTAGCGGCCGACGATCTCCTCCGCCAATCTGCCCGCCTCCTGCAACGATTCGGTGGAGAACACCTTGGTGGCCGACGCGTCGGCGATCACCCCGGCCTGGTCGCCGTCCACGGTGGCGGCCACCTGCCAGTTCAACAACTCGTTCAACCGGACCATGGCGTGGATGCGGCCGAGCGAGCGCCGCACATCGGTCTCGCCGAGCACACCGCGCGGCTGCGCCCAGTCGCGCACCCGGTCGTAGAGCTGCTCGATCTTGCCGGACGGACCGAGGCTGACCCGCTCATGATTGAGCTGGGTGGTGATCAGTCGCCAGCCCGCGTTTTCCTCGCCGACCAGCATGTCCGCGGGCACCCGCACGTCGTCGAAGTAGGTCGCGTTGGTGTGATGCGCACCGTCGCAGGTGATGATCGGCGTCCAGGAGTAGCCGGGATCGGTGGTGTCCACGATCAGGATGGTGATACCCCGATGGCGCGACTCGACCGAACCGGTGCGGCAGGCCAGCCAGACGAAGTCGGCTTCGTGTGCGCCGGTGGTGAAGATCTTCTGCCCGTTGACAACCCAGTCACCGGAGTCGTCCCGCACGGCCGAGGTACGCAGCGACGCGAGGTCGGTGCCCGCCTCGGGCTCGGAGTAGCCGATGGCGAAATGGATGTCGCCGGAGAGGATTCCGGGGAGAAACTTCTTCTTCTGCGCGTCGGTGCCGAACTGTTGCAGCGTCGGGCCGACCGTCAGCAGGGTGACCAGCGGCAGCGGCACATCCGCCCGCACCGCCTCGTTGAAGAAGATCTGCTGTTCGACGGGCCCGAAACCCTGCCCGCCGTACTGCTTGGGCCAGCCGACGCCGAGCCAGCCGTCGCGGCCCATCCGGCGCACCACGTCGCGGTAGGCGTCGCCGTGCCGGTTCACCGCCATCGCGGCTTCCTCTTCGGGCGTCACGAGATTTGCGAAGTACGAACGTAATTCGTCGCGCAGCCGGCGTTGCTCGGTGGTCAGGTCGATGAACATCTGGCCCCCAATCGATCGAGTCGGAACGATGCGCCGCCGAGCCAGCGAGCGATGTCCTTGGCCTGTGAGTAATAGCGGTGCATCGGGTGGGTGATGTCCACGCCGAGACCGCCGTGCAGGTGGTGACACTTCTGCATGGCGGCGGGGAGGTCGGCGGCCACGCTGTAGGCGAGGACGTCGAGATCGTCGTCGATCCGGGCCTGATGCTGCGGGCTGGAATCGTCTTGTGCCAGCGCCCAATTCGCCGAAACCGCGGCCACGTGCAGGGTGCGCGAGACGACGTACAGGTCGGCGATCTGCTGGGCGACGGCCTGGAATTCGGCCAGCGGCCTGCCGAATTGGCGCCGGGTACGCAGGTGTTCGGCGGTGAGCACGAGTGCGCCCTTCAGCAGTCCGTCCGCGACGGCGCCGATCGACGCGAGGGCTAGTCGGTGCAGGTCCGCGAGCCCGCCGGGCAGCAGCTGCTCGGCCGGAATCAATACCCGGTCCAGCCGCACGGTGCACTCGGGGATGCCGCCGGAGACCGGGGACGGCACCCGGATCAGCCCCTTGGCGTCCGAATCGATCAGCGCGATACCGGAATTCGTCGGGATCAGCAGCCAGCGGGCCTCCTCCCCGTAGGGCACGGCGACCTTGTGGCCGGTGACCCGCACCGAGTCGCCGTCGACGACGGCGGCCGTCTCCGGCTTGACCGCGAACGGGGCGGCCGGCTCGCTGAGCGCCGCGGTGAGCACCGCGCCCTTGGCCACCTCCGGGTACACCCGCTCGGCGAGACTGTCCGGCAGCAGCGACAACAGCGGCAGCAGGCCGAAGCCGAGCGTGGGCAGGGCGGGCACCGCCACCGCGTCCATCGCCAGCTCGGTCAGCAGCACCGATACCTCGGGCAGGCCCATGCCGTCGCCGCCGAAACGCTCCGGCAGCGCGACCGAGAGCAGGCCGCTCTCGACCAGGCTCGGCCACAACGCGTAATCACGGGCCGGTTCCCGCTCCAATAAACTCACGACGACCTCGGCCACCGCGTCCTGGCCTTCGTCTCTGGTGAAATCCACAGTTACTCCCAGTCGACTCGTCGCTAGCTGTCCGTGTCGCGGGGTAGGCCCAGAATTCGCTCACCGGCCACGGTCAGCAGGATCTGTTCGGTACCACCGGCGATCGATAAACAGCGTGTGAGCAGGAATTCTTTTACCACCTCGGAGTCCTGCGCACCGGCGGGACCTGCCGTCTCCGCGGCGAATTCCGCGACCGCCTGGCGATGCCGGACGCCGACCAGTTTGCGCACGCTGCTCTGCGCGCCGGGATCGGCGCCCGCCAGCATCTTGACGGCGGCGCGCTGCTCCAGCAGCAGGCCCCCGATCGCCTCGGCGACGAATCCGCCGAGCCGGTCGTTCACCAGTTCCGCGCCAGGCCCGGTGGCGGGCGACTTCGCGATCAGCTCTTCGAGCACCGGTCCGATCCCGTTGCCGCCCATCGCCACTCGCTCGGTCGACAGCGTCGAACGGGCGATCTTCCAGCCGTTGTTCAGCGCGCCGACCACGTGATCGTCCGGGACGAAGACGTCATCGAGGAACACCTCGCTGAACCGCGCCTCGCCGGTGATCTGCACCAGTGGACGCACTTGCAGTCCCGCGCTGGCCATATCGACGAGGAAGTAGCTGATGCCGCGATGCTTCGGCGCGTCAGGATCAGTGCGGGCCAGGCAGATCCCCCAGTTCGCCCGATCACCGAGCGAGGTCCACACCTTCTGCCCGCGCAGTACCCAGCCGCCGTCCACCTTCTTGGCGGTGGTGCGCAACGCGGCCAGATCCGATCCGGCCTCCGGCTCGCTGAACAGCTGGCACCAGACCACCTCGCCGCGCAGTGTCGGCCAAGCGAAGCGCTCGATCTGCTCCGGGGTGCCGTGCTGCAATAGCGTGGGGACGGCCCAGCCGCCGATCGCCAAATCAGGCGCGGCGAGCCCGGCCCGCCGCAGTTCTTCCGAGATCAACAGGCCCGTCATCGGATCCGCGCCGCGACCGTACGGGCGCGGCCAGTGCGGCATGACCAGACCCGCCTCGACCATGGCGTCGCGCTGCTGGTCGGCGGGCAGCGCGGCGATCCGAGCCACCTCTGCCGCCAACTCGCCGGCACTGTCGCCGTCCACTGCCGCAACGCCTTCGGCCGCGAAGACCCGATCGGCGCCGGTGGTGCGCCGCTGACCCGCGCGGGTCAGCTCGGTCACCCTGGCCCGCCAGCGCGCCGCCCCACCGAGCAACTGGCGCAACGCCACCGCCCGGCGCAGGTACAGATGCGCGTCGTGCTCCCAGGTGAAGCCGATGCCGCCGAGCACCTGGATGCAGTCCTTCGCGGTATCGACCGCGGCGTCCAGCGCGGTGGCCGCGGCGATAGCGGCGGCGATGGGCAGCTCCGCGCCGCCCTCGTCCACGGCGGCCGCGGCGTCGGCGGCGACGGCCCGGATCAGCTCGGTCCGGCAGAGCATCCAGGCGCAGATGTGCTTGACGGCCTGGAACGAGCCGATCTTGCGCCCGAATTGCTGACGGACCTTCGCGTATTCGACCGCGGTCGTCAGGCACCAGCCGGCCAGGCCGGCCAGTTCGGCGGCCGCGAGGACCACGAGCAGATCCTGCACCGCGTGCGGTGATACGAACACCTGATCGGCCGGTACCCGCACGTCGGCGCAGTGCACCCGGGCCAGCGGCGTGCTCAGGTCGAGCGGCGAAAGCGGTTCCACCCGAAGCCCTTCGGCGTCCGGTGGCAGCAGCGCCCAGCGCTGCCCGTCCGGCGTGGAAATCGGCAGCAGGACGGCGGTTTCCGGCGCCGCGCCGAGCACCGAATCCCAGGAACCCGTGAGCAACAACTCATCGGCTGCGGCGGGTACGCTGACCTCCGCGCCGACAACGAAGTCGAGCGCAACCCCGCACGGCAACTGCTCGTCGAGCCGCCCAGCGGTGATCAAATTGGCCAATGCTGTTGCCAGCACGGGCCCGCCGACCAGATCGTGCGCGGCCTGCTCGACCAGCACGGCGAGATCGGCCACCGAACCACCCGCGCCGCCGGAATCCTCGGCGACGGCGACCCGGAAAATGCCGAGATCGGCAAGGCCCGGCCAGTATGCGCGCCAGAAGGTGCTCGGATCGGTTCGCATTGTTGCAATTGGACGCACCGAACCGGCCCATCCGCGCATCGACTCCTGGACGGCTTTATGCTCGTCAGTGGTGGCGATGGTCACACTCCGTACCGCCTTCCCGGCGTGACTCCCACACCTAGAACATGTTCTAATATCCTAGCTGTGCGGAAGTCAAGAGACGACCGCCGAGCCGATACTCGGGCCAGATCCACGAACGACGTTTCCGGAAAGGACTCTCACCAATGGCCAGTCCCTCCCGATCGCAGCCGGCCGACTCGAACGCGGCGGCACGAGCGACGGCCGCGGAGGCGGTAGCGGAGCGTGACCACGGAGCGGCCCGCGAGCGCCGCCAATCCAATACAGCGCCGGCTACCGCGACGGTCACGACACTCAGCGAGGACGAGCTGAGTTCGGCCGCGCAGCGGGAACGGCGTAAGCGCATCCTGGACGCGACGCTGGCGCTGGCCTCGAAGGGCGGATACGACGCGGTGCAGATGCGCGCCGTGGCCGAACGCGCCGATGTCGCAGTCGGGACGCTGTATCGGTATTTCCCCTCGAAGGTGCACCTTTTGGTGTCGGCGCTGTCCCGCGAATTCGAGCAGATCGAGGGCAAGCGCAAGCCGCTTGCCGGACAGTCGCCGCAGGAGCGCATGCACCTGCTGCTCACCCAGATCACCCGGATGATGCAGCGCGACCCGTTGCTCACCGAGGCGATGACGCGTGCGTTCATGTTCGCCGACGCGTCCGCGGCCGCCGAGGTCGATCGGGTCGGCAAGGTGATGGATCGGGTCTTCGCCCGCGCCATGAACGACGGCGAACCCACCGAGCGGCAGCTGGCCATCGCGAGGGTGATAAGCGATGTGTGGCTGTCGAACCTGGTCGCCTGGCTGACCCGGCGCGCCTCCGCGACCGACGTGACCGAGCGCCTCGAGCTGACCGTCGACCTGCTGCTCGGCGACCGCAGCTAGCACTGGGACAGCCAGCGCATTCCCGGCAAATCGGGGCCGCGCGCCGCATTCGTGCGGAAAATCACATTCACGCCGAGAGCCGGGCGGGCGCATCGAATTCGCGCCCGCCCGGTCTGCTCGGCAAGGGTGGGTAGCGCGGGTTTTGCGGGCACCACCGGGGACCCGTAGCGCTTCGGCATGATCGCAGCGCACGCGTCGAACCGACCTCTCCCGGCCGCTCGGACCCGAGTTCGGGCGCCCGGCACCCACGCCGGGTCGAAGTCGCGGAAAATCGGATACAGCGCACGCACAGCGGCGGGCGTCGGTGCGGCAAATTAAACCCAGTATTGTTCTGCCCGCCCATGAAAAAACTCCTCCGATCACTAGGTTGGATGCGTGAGCGCACAGGATCTGCCACTGGAACTTCGCCGTGCACTGTCGACGGTCGCGCGAGTGCCAAGACTGTTGGTCGCATCGGACTATGACGGGACGCTTGCGCCCATCGTGTCCGACCCCGCGAAGGCCTTTCCGCACCGAGAATCGGTGAGCGCGTTACGCGCGCTCGCCGGGCTGACCGGCACTACCGCCGCGGTCATCTCCGGCCGCGCGCTGCGTGACCTCGCCGCGTTGTCGAGACTTCCGGTCGAGGTGCAACTGATCGGTAGCCACGGCTCGGAATTCGACGTCGGCTTCGTGCACGCCATCGACAACGACGCCAAGCAACTGCTGCAAGAGGTGCAGACCGCGCTGACCCAGGTCGCCGCGGAGAACCCGGGCGTCACCGTCGAGATCAAGCCGGCGAGCGTCGCGCTGCACGTGCGCAACGCCAGCCCGGAGATCGGGCACCGGGCCTTGATGCAGGTCCGGCAGGGTCCGGCGTGCTGGTTCGGCGTGCAGGTGACCGAGGGCAAGGCCGTCATCGAACTGGCCGTGGTGCAGACCGACAAGGGCACCGCGCTCGACACCATCCGGCATCAGGCCGCCGCCTCGGCCGCGGTGTTCTTCGGCGACGACGTGACCGACGAGAAGGCCTTCCGCGTGCTGTCGGGCCCGGACCTCGGCATCAAGGTCGGCGACGGCGAGAGCCAGGCCAAGCACCGGGTCGACAGCACCGAGGACGTGTCCTGCGCGCTGGCCTACCTGCTCGAAGAGCGGCGCACCTGGCTGGCCGGCGCGAGCGCGCCCCGGATCGAGCGGCTGACCATGCTGGCCAGCCCGCGCTCGGTGGCGCTGCTGACCCCCGACGCGACGGTCACCTGGTTCTGTCATCCGGAACCGGATTCGGCCGCGGTGTTCGCGCATCTGCTCGGCGGACCGCAGGCCGGGCACTTCACCATCGAGCCGGAGCGGCCCGGCCTGCCGCTTTCGCAGCGCTACATCGACAGCACCATGACGGTCGAAACCCGTTGGGCCAAGCTGCAAGTGGTGGACTACCTGCCCCACGATGTCGCCGCCACCCGCACCGACCTGACCCGAGTGATCACCGGTGACGCCAAGGCCGTGGTGACCTTCGCACCGCGCCCGGAATTCGGCCAGGTGCCGGTGAGCATCGAGGCCTCGGAGAACGGGCTGCGAGTGATGGGCACCAACGATCCGATGGTGCTGCGCTCCCCCGGCCTGACCTGGGAGATCCTCAGCGACGGCACGCACGACTCGGCGCGCGCCGTGGTGGACCCGTCGAAGGGTCCGATCGTGCTGGAGATGCGTTGCGGCACCTCCGATCTCACGCCGGCCAAGACCGACGAGCTGGAGCGGCGACGAGCGGCGGAGAGCTACTGGTCGCAGTGGGCCGGTACGTTGCAGCTGCCGTCGCTGAAGCCGGATCTGATGAAGCGCTCGGCGCTGACGCTGCGCGGGCTGGTGCACGCGCCGTCCGGTTCCATCCTGGCCGCGGCCACCACGTCGCTGCCGGAGGACATCGGCGGCGTGCGTAACTGGGACTACCGGTACTGCTGGTTGCGCGACGCGTCGCTGACCGCGCAGGCGCTGGTGTCGCTCGGCTCGCTCGGTGAGGCCGAGGACTTCCTCGGCTGGGTGCACCGGGTGCTGGAGACGCTGCCCGGCCCCGAGCGCCTGCACCCGCTGTACACGCTGTACGGCGAGACGCTGCCGCCGGAAGCCGTGATCGACCAGCTGCCCGGCTACGCGGGTTCGCGCCCGGTCCGGGTCGGCAACGCGGCCAACATGCAGGTGCAGCTGGACGTGTTCGGCCCGATCGTCGATCTCATCGCGAGCCTGTCGCACGCGCGGGAGGTGCAGGGCATCACCGATCCGGCCCAGGCCCTGCCGGACGCGGACTGGGAACTGGTGCGCGCCATGGTCTCCGCGGTGCAGCGGCGCTGGCAGGAACCCGACCACGGCATCTGGGAGATCCGCGGCAACCCGCGCCACCACGTGTACTCCAAGGTGATGGGCTGGCTGACCGTCGACCGGGCGCTCACGCTGGCACAGAAGTTCGCGCGTGAAGTCGACCCGGCCTGGACGGTGCTGCGCGACACCATCGCCGACGAGGTGAAGTCCAAGGGCTGGAACGACGAGGTCCAGTCGTTCACCGCGGCCTACGACGGCACCGACCTGGACGCGGCGACCCTGCACATCGGGTTGAGCGGGCTGATCGATCCGTCCGATCCGCGCTTCGCCGCGACCGTCGTCGCGACCGAGGCCGAATTGCGCAGTGGCTCAACGGTCTACCGGTACCACCACGACGACGGCCTGCCCGGCGGCGAGGGTGGCTTCCACCTCTGCGCGGCCTGGCTGGTCGAGGCGTACCTGCTGATCGGCAAGCGTTCGGACGCCGAGGCGCTGTTCGCCCAGCTGGTCGACGTGGCCGGGCCGACCGGACTGCTCAGCGAGGAGTACGACCCGGTTGCCGAGCGCTCGCTGGGCAACCACCCGCAGGCCTACAGTCACCTCGGCCTGCTGCGCTGCGCCCAGCTGCTCGGCCAGCCGGTGGAGGCGCTCGTCTGAGCCTTTTCCACCCGTTTTCCCGGGCCGGGCCCGCCGACGATCGACGTGTCGGCGGGTCCGGCTCGTGTCGGCGGCGCGCGGTTGCTAAAGTGAAACAGAAACCATTTCCATTAAGCTGCGTCGTGTCACCGCTCGAGTGCGTCACCAGCTGTTGAGCGTCACAGGAGTACCCCAGCATGCAGACAAGCCTCGCCAGACGGTTCGCCGTCGTCGCTGCAGGGGTCACCGCCGCACTCGCGCTCACCGCCTGCGGCAGCGACGCGAAGGATTCGGGTAAGCCGACCGTCATCGCCTCCACCGACGTCTGGGGCAATATCGCCGCCACCATCGCCGGGCCGGACGCCTCGGTCGAGTCGATCATCACCGACCCCGCCGCCGACCCGCACTCGCACGAGACCTCCGCCGTCGAGTCCGCCAAGCTGCGCGACGCCGACCTGGTCGTCTACAACGGCGGCGGCTACGACGAGTTCGCTGAGAAGGCCGTGGCCGGTCGCGACAAGCGCACCGTCGACGCGTTCGAATCCCGGCCGAACAAAGCCGACGAGAACGAGCACGTCTTCTACGACCTGAACACGGTCGCCGCGGTCGCCGACCAGATCGCCACCAGCCTCGGCGAGCTGGCCCCCGGTGCCGCGAGCGCGTTCACCGAGCGCGCCACCACCTTCAAGAACGGTCTGGCCGGGATCACCGCGATCGCTACCAAGTTCGCCGCCGAGCATCCGCAGACGCCGGTGCTGCAGACCGAACCGCTCGCGCACTACCTGCTGCTCGCCGCCGGCGTGACGGATCGGACGCCGCACGAGTTCCAG
The DNA here is from genome assembly GCF_007990755.1 of Nocardia ninae NBRC 108245. GTDB lineage: Bacteria > Actinomycetota > Actinomycetes > Mycobacteriales > Mycobacteriaceae > Nocardia > Nocardia ninae. Next base: position 16,143 of record NZ_BJXA01000110.1, read on the forward strand.
GAGGCGATCGAGCAGGAGACCGATCCCGCCCCCGCCGCGGTCGCCGCGACCCGGGAGCTGTTGACCGGCAAGCAGGTTCGCGCACTGGTCTACAACGTGCAGACGCAGGACAAGATCACCAAGGAACTGCGCTCGGTCGCGCAGTCGAACGGTCTGCCGATCATCGAGGTGACCGAAACCCTGCCCGCAGGCACCGATTACCTGCAATGGCAGACCAAGAACGCTCAGGCACTGACCGCGGCATTGAGTTGAGCGGTAACGGACCGACCAAGGGGGCCGCGCTGACCGAACCCACGCAACGGCACGCACTGTCGAACGGCGCCTCGGCGGTCCGGCTCGACGGTGCCCGGCTGTCCTTCGGCGACCGCACACTCTGGCAGGACCTTGCGCTCGACGTGGCGCCCGGCGAATTCGTCGCGGTCCTCGGACCCAACGGATCCGGCAAGACCTCGCTGCTGAAGGTGCTGCTCGGCCAGCTCGGGCTCAGCGCGGGCACCGCCGAGATCGCGGGCGCGCCTGCCCGCACCGGCAACCCGGACATCGGCTATGTGCCGCAACAGAAGACGATCGACGCCGGGGTGCAGCTGCGCGGCGTCGACCTGGTCGGCCTCGGCTACGACGGCCACCGCTGGGGGCTCGGGCTCCGGGCGCGGGCCGACCGCAAGCGCGCGGTCGCGGCCGCCATCGCCGATGTCGGCGCGCAGCGGTTCGCGCACGCGCCGCTGGAGACCATGTCCGGCGGTGAGCAGCAGCGACTGCGGGTGGCGCAGGCGCTGGTCGGCGATCCGAAGGTACTGCTCTGCGACGAACCGCTGCTCAGCCTGGATCTGGCCAACCAGCGTCTGGTGGCCGATCTGATCGACCAGCGCAGGCGAACCCACGACACCGCAGTGCTTTTCGTGACGCACGAGATCAATCCGATTCTGCCGCTGGTGGATCGGGTGCTGTACCTGGTGGACGGCAAGTTCCGGATCGGCACACCGGACGAGGTGATGACCTCGGCCGTGCTGTCGGAGCTGTACCAGACCGAGGTCGATGTGCTGCGGGTGCGCGGCAGGCTGGTGGTCGTCGGGACCGGCGACACGATGGATGCGCTCGGCACCGCCGGGGCACACTGCCACGGTGCCGACGGCTTCCGCGCCGACGCGCCGGAAATCGTCGGCGCCGAACGGGATTCGCGTGAGGTCCGCTCGTGATCGACAAGCTGTCCGGCGTGCTCGGCAAGATGTTCGACTTCAGTACCACCGCGAACCTGCTCTCCTACGACTTCGTGCAGCAGGCTGTCCTCGCCGCCGCGCTGCTCGGGCTGCTGTCCGGGGTGATCGGCCCGCTGATCATCAGCAGGCAGATGTCGTTCGCTGTGCACGGCACCAGCGAGCTGTCGCTCACCGGTGCGGCCGCGGCGCTACTTGCCGGCATCGGGGTCGGCGTCGGCGCCATCGCCGGGTCGGTGGTCGCGGCGGTGCTGTTCGGCCTGCTGGGAACCCGTGCCCGCGAACGTGATTCGGTGATCGCGGTGGTGCTGTCGTTCGGGCTCGGTTTGTCCGTGCTCTTCCTGTGGCTCGGCCCCGATCGGGCGGGATCGAAGTTCTCGCTGCTGACCGGGCAGGTCGTCAGCGTGGGCAACGGCGGCATCACCCTGCTCGCCGCCTGCACCGTCGGCGTGCTGGCCGTGCTCGCGATCGTCTACCGGCCGTTGCTGTTCGCCAGCTCGGACCCGGAAGTGGCGGTGGCGCGCGGTGTTCCGGTGCGCGCCCTCTCGATCGTGTTCGCGGTGCTGCTCGGCATCACGGCCGCCTTCGGCGTGCAGATCGTCGGAGCGCTGCTCGTGCTCGCCCTGTTGATCACGCCCGCCGCGGCGGCCGCACAGCTGACGGCGGATCCGGTGCGGGCCACCGTGCTCGCCGTGGTCTTCGCCGAAATCGCCGCGGTAGGCGGCATTCTGCTGTCGCTGGCGCCCGGCGTCCCGGTGTCGACGTTCGTCACCACCATCTCGTTCCTGCTCTACCTCGTCTGCCGGGTAGTGGGTACCCGCCGTCGGCAGGCCGCCCGCGCTCGCTGAGCGTGCGCTGCCAACGGCATCCGCCCCGTTTGTAAACAACGGCCTCGCGGGATCCACACCGCCTCGGAGGTCCCCAAGGAGTGCAGGTCCAGAGAGTCGGTGCGGATCTCAGCTGGGTGGCGCGTGGCGCGTCGAAACATGGCCGCAGATCTCTACGCATCTTCGGCACGGGGTGCATAACGTTCGGATAACGGACCGGGCGAGCGGCTGCCATGCCATTGATGGCGGGTGCCTTCAGTCGCTCGACCAGGGTTTCGTATGCTCGACCCAAGCACCCCCGAACGATTGGTGACCAACGATGATCGACTTCTCGATACCCGCCGAGCTCGCCGCCGAACGCGATCGAGTGCGCCGGTTCGTCATCGACAAGATCGTGCCGTTCGAGCGGGATCCCCGGCTCACCGCGCACGGGCCGACCGATGAGCTGCGGCAGGAACTGGTGGAGTTGGCGCGCGAGGAGAAGCTGCTCACCGTGCAGGCGCCGGAAGCGCTCGGCGGGCGCGGGCTCTCGCACCTCGAGCAGGCGGTGATCTACGAGGCGGCGGGCTGGTCCACCCTCGGGCCGATCGCGATGAACTGCGCGGCGCCCGACGAGGGCAATATGTTCCTGCTGTCCAAGGTGGCGAACCCGGAACAGATCGAGCACCACCTCGCGCCGATGATCGCCGGACAGCACCGCTCGGTGTTCGCCATGACCGAACCCGACGGCGCGGGCTCGGACCCGGCGCAGCTGGCCACCACCGCCACCTTCGACGGCGAGAACTTCACCGTCAACGGCCGCAAGTGGCTGATCACCGGGGCCAACGGCGCCAAGACGTGGATCATCATGGCGCGCCTCGCGGAGAACCCGCACCTGCCCGCGGGGCCGACGCTGTTCCTCACCGACGGCGATCAGCCGGGCATCGTCATCGAACGCACCATGAACACCATGGACCGCAATTACGTTGCCGGACACGGCGTTGTCCGCTTCGACAACCTCACCCTGCCGCAGTCCGCGCTGCTCGGCGACGCCGGTCAGGCGTTGCGCTACGCCCAGCTGCGCCTGGCCCCGGCCCGGCTCACCCACTGCATGCGCTGGCTCGGTGCGGCCGAGCGCGCGCAGAGCATCGCGGTGGACCACGCGCGCACCCGCACCGCGTTCGGCAAGCCGATCGGCGAGCACGAGGGCGTGTCGTTCATGTTGGCGGACAACGAGATCGCGCTGCACCAGTGCAGGCTCACCATCTGGCACGCCTGCTGGCTGATGGATCAGGGCGAGAAGGCGCGGCACGAGAGCTCGATCGCGAAGTCCTACGTCTCCGAGGAGCTGTTCAAGGTGGCCGACCGGTGCGTGCAGGTGCTCGGCGGCATCGGCATCAGCGACGAGACGGTGGTCGAGATGATCTTCCGCGACATCCGCGCCTTCCGCCTCTACGACGGCCCGACCGAGGTGCACAAGTACGCCATCGGCCGCAAAGTACTGCGTGGCTGAGTGAGGTTTTTCCGGGCCGGGTCGGCGCGGGCCAGGCTCGACTAACATCGCTGGCATGAGTTCGGAACTGCACGTCGATGTCTCCGCGGGCATCGCCGTGCTCACGCTCAATCGGCCCGCTCAGCAGAACGCCTTCACCCCGACGATGGCCGCCGAACTGGGTGCCGCGCTGCGCCGCTGCGATGTGGAAGACGCCATCCGCGCCGTCGTCATCACCGGCACACCGCCCGCGTTCTGCGCGGGCGCGGATCTATCGAGCCGGGTCGGCGATGTCAGCGCCACCATCGAGCCCGCGCCGTGGCGGGTGCGCAAGCCGGTGATCGCCGCGGTGAACGGGCACGCGGTGGGCATCGGGCTCGCCCTCGCACTGCAGTGCGACCTGCGGTACATGGCGCGCGACGCGGTCTACGGACTCAATCAGATTCGGCGCGGCGTGCTCGCCGACGGCTACTCGCACTGGACGCTGCCCCGGCTGGTCGGCATGGCCAACGCCGCCGACATCATGCTCACCGGCCGCACCTTCGACGGTGACGAGGCCAAGGCCATGGGCCTGGCCAACGGCTGCCTGCCCGGCGGCGAGGTACTGCCGATGGCGCTGGCCGTCGCGCACGACATCGCCAACGGGTCCGCGCCGCTGCCGGTGGCGATGTCCAAGCGGCTGCTGTGGGAGGGGCTCGGCATGAGCCCGACCATGGTCGGGCAGTTGGAGTCCGACCTGAACGAGCACGTCGGCAAGAGCATCGACGGCGGCGAGGCGATGGCGGCGTTCAAGGAACGCAGGCAACCCCAGTGGACCGGCAGCGTCAGCGAGGAGTGGCCGGCCTGGGACGACAAGGGCGAACGGCCGAGCCTCGATTAGACACAGGGCCTAGGCATTGCCGCCGAGCAGGATCATCAGATAGAGCAGCGCGAAGATGATCATGAAGATGGTGCCGATGATGCCGAGGATGTACCCGACCACCACCTGAACGCGGCCACCGTAGGCGCCGTTGGATTCCTCGATCTGATCCAGCGCGCGTTTGCCCATCGCCCATGCCACCGGCCCGAGCACGCCACAGCAGAGCACACTCGCGACGCCGAGCCACAGCACCGCCGTCGCGTTCGGGTGCTCGACCGGACTCCCGATGGGCTGATTGGGTATGACCACACGCCGAATTCTACGGGGGTGGAGTCCATTTGCCGCCCAATGCCGTGGCCCGACTTCGCGTCGACCGGCCGACGTCCATGACGCGACCGATCGGCCCGACTGCGGATTTCGAGCGGAGTGGGACCGGGCGTCGCCCGTTCCCGCGGCGAATCAGACCCGGCGCTGCCGGGCGATCTCAGCGAGGACGACGCCCGCGGCGACCGAGGCGTTGAGGGATTCGACCGGGCCCGCCATCGGGATGCCGAGGATCGAGTCGCAGTTCTCGCGCACCAGACGGGACAGGCCCTTGCCCTCCGAACCGACCACGATGACGGTGGGTTCGCGGCCGTCGAAGTCGTCGAGGGTGGTGTCGCCGCCTGCGTCGAGGCCGACGATCTGAATGCCCTGCGAGGCCCAATCCTTCAGCGTGCGAGTCAGATTCGTGGCCCGCGCGACGGGCAGCCTGGCGGCGGCACCGGCGCTGGTGC
>NZ_BJXA01000111.1 GCF_007990755.1 Nocardia ninae NBRC 108245
ACCGGAGCCTTAGATCGAGGCCGGCCTGGCCGCCTTCTCCGCGGCGAGCTTCGCCGCCGACACCGTGCTGCGTCGTCCCATCCTCACCGTCGTCGTGTCGGTGTCGACCTGAAACTGGAACAGCGACCCGTCCTGCCACACGGCAAGCTGACGGCGGTACATCCGCTTCGTCAGGATGACGCCCTGTCCTTCCACATCATGGAACGACCACCCTCCGGTCGCATCCGCCTCGGACAACATCGGTACGCCCTTCGCCGTTGATGGGTCACACCCTTCGAATCAGTAGATCCGTATTTCAGTAGATCAGTCCTCGGCCGGTACGAGATCGGCCACCCGCGCGCTCCACGGGTAGCGCCCCGGCACGTCCTCGATCGACTCGACTACCGCACGGTCGCCCTCGATCTCCACGACCGTGAACACCGACACGCCACTGACTCCGATCCTGACTCGGTCCCCGACATTCACCACGCCCCGCAGACTATCCCGAGCGGCCGTCCAGTCCGTGTAAGGATCGAAAGCGTGTTCGAGGAGTTCGCGCCGGTGTACCGGCTCAGCGATGGCCGGATAGTCGAGGCCGGCCGTCTTTACCGGACGCGTCGGGGATGGGAAGAACCCCTTCCGGTCTCCTGCCCACGCGGCCATCGACTCGGACCGGGGCGAGTGCTGTTCGGATCGCTGGCTTGCCTCGCTGCAGCCGGTGGTGGACACCGGACCCATCGCTGCGTTCGGTGCGGCTACGTCATCTACACACCCCCGGTTACGGAGCGCTGCGTCCATCCGCGTACACGGTCTACCTGAACAGTACGGCTGAACAGGGCTTTCACGTACTGATTTACTGATATACTGAAATCAGTAAATCAGGAGAACTGCCGAACGGGTTCGGCGCGACGCGCCCTCAGCTCCTGACAATCTACTGAAATCAGTATCTAATGACTGCCGTAGACCGGAGGAGAATCTCATGACCGAGGTCGTTGGCGCGAAGATCGTCGCCGAGCACTGGCCGTTGAGCGGGCCGCATTCCGAGGAGTCGCTGGCCTCGGCCACCGAAGCGATTGACGAGCTGGTTCGTTACCTCGCGCACGCCACCATCGCCAACCAGGCCGCCGAGGCGCTGCCGTTCGCGCCGGACGGTTACATCGTGATCAGCCGTCTCGCCACAGCGGCACATGCCCAAGACCAGGTGCTACGCCAGCTCGCAGACTGGGCAGATAATCACCTGGCCGCCGATCCGAACCTACGACACGACACCGAACCGGCGGACCGGGCGAGCGTGACCGCGCTGGAAGCCTCGGCGTACCTCAACGACGCAGCGAACAAGGCCGGCGAGCTCGGGCGCGCGTTGGCGCGGGCTCAGGGCCTGCTCGGACACCTGTACCACGACCAGGACAACGAATAGGAATAGTCTACTGATGTCAGTACATACGGAATTACTGAAGCGCGACGGTCGTGCCCTGCTGATCCTGGTCATGCTGAACCTCAAGGGCGGAAGTACGAAGACCACCTCGGCGGCCTGGATTCTGCACGTGCTCCACGAGGCTGGCCTCAACGTACTCGGCGTCGACACCGACCCGGAGAACGAATCGTTGATCAGCTGGTCCGAACTCGGCGACTTCCCGTTCCCGGTGATCTCGATGCCGGTTCCGAAGCTGCACCAGCAGCTGCCCGGCGTCATCAACCCCGATGTCGACGTCGTCGTGATCGACACCCCGCCAATGAAGGACTCTCGGCGCATCGTGAAGTCCGCGGCGAAACTCGCCACCCACATCGTCATCACGATGGCACCAACGAGCATGGAGTACGAGCGGATGCCGGCGGTACTGGAACTGCTCGAGGAAGTCGAAGACGAGGTGGACCAGGCACCCGAGGTGACTGCGTTGCTGACTCGCACGGTTGCCAACGCGGCGTCCACCGAGACCTATCGGGAACTGATAACGAAGGACGGTGTCCGGGTCCTGCGGGTGGTGATCCCGCGTAAGGAGCTGTTCGCGCAGGGCTACGGCAATTCCATCACGAACGCGCAAGCCACCGCCTATGCCGATGCCGTCGATGATCTACTGAACTCCGTAAATACTGAACAACGAGACAGTGACGAGGTGAGCGCATGAGTACCGCAGCCGACCGCATCCGCGAGAACGCCGAAAAAGCCGCTGCGGCCCGCGCGGCCCGCACCAAGAACACCAGCGGCGGGCGGCAGTCGCGCAACGACGGCACACCGGAACCGCCCGCACCGCGCAGCCATGGCAGCGGCGTCACGGTGAAGCCGATCCGGCGCACGGTAGACCTGCCACCGGAGCTATACCGGCGCCTGGTCGACTGGCAGAACAAGACCGCAGCGGCACTCGGCAAGTCCAGAGTCACCAGCCAGGACGTCATGGTGGCCCTGGTCTACGAGCTGCTGTCCGACTCCGAGGTCGCCGATTCAGTGACCGAACGAATCACCTGAAATACTGACATACTGATATACGGACAGGTGTTGCCGCAGGTCATCGAGCTCGTCCACACGTGCTAACTGCGCGCGCAGCTGCGCGGCACTCCGGACCGACGCTCAGCACGCATCGAATGAACATTCGCTGCACAGCAGCGTGACCTCTCCGTTGTCGCCGGCGACAACGTCGGGCAGGCCGACTGTCTGCTCCAGCTCGTCGTCCCATTCGATCGTGTCCACGTGCCCGCATTCGGCGCAGCGCCATTGCTCGCCGTCGTCGTAGTTGAGTTCGTCGCTCTGCATACATCGAGTACACCGGAGCGCGGGCGCGCCGCAGGCACCGTTGCACACTCGGTGTGTGCCCTGCGGTTTCGGAACAAATCGGCTGAAGTACTGAAATACGGATATACGGACCAGGGGAAGGGGTGACACGTGGAAACCGATCGAGCACAACATCTCGTAGTCATCGAGCACGAGCTCGGCGAGCAGCGAACGGTGTTTGTCGACCGGGATCTCCTCGTGACGCCTGGAGAGGCCGCGGCTTATGTCTCCTCGGTCCTCGGGCCGGATTGGTTCGTCCGAGAAGTCCTACCGGCCTAACGCGTCCACACCTGCCCATACACGGGTATGGGCTATGTACGGGCGTGTATGGGCAGGTATACCGGCTTGAGTCGCGCGGCAGACCTCACGGCTGGAGCGTCGGCGGTTCTTTGGCCTCTGGGGTGGGTCGGTCTGCACATCGAGGCGGGCAGGCATCGCCTGCCCGATAAGGCCTGCCTTTTCCGCGTAGAGGCTCACGGGTCAAGGGTGGCCCGCAGGGTCATCGGCGGAGCCGACGCGTAGCGCCCTTGAGGCGTGAGGGACGCGGGAACACAATGCAGGCCGACCCACCCCAGGGCCACGCGGCCGAAGGCCGCGCAGTAGTTCCGCGAGCGCGGCGCGCGCACGCGGGCGTCCGGCGCCCGCGCACCAACCACCCGGCGTGAGCCGCCCATTGTTCCGGTACACGCTGGTATTCGCGTATCCCTGGACCGGCGCATACCCACCTGAGCTGACCAGCTGGAAGCGACGCCAACGGCGTCGGATCGTCTCTTACGCAACCAAACAGCTAACGCACCGATAGCCACCCAACGCAACCAGAGTCTTTTGTCTTTTTCTTTTCTCTCTTCTCACCCCTCCCCCTCTCTTACCTACCTACTTACTTGATCTTGATTTCTCCTCCCCTCCCCAAACCCCCATCTCATGCTCACGAAGTGTGTATGAGATGGGGGTTTGGGGAGGGGAGGAGAAATCGACGGCGGAACGCCGTCTCACCAGGTCAGAGAGGGGGAGGGGTGAGAAGAGAGCCGAGAGGCAACCGTGATCTTGATTCCGGCCTGTCTGCTCGGTGTTTTCCAGCTTTTTCGCAGGTTTTTCTCATGCCGACCAGGCGCGAGCTCGGCAGCCGGATGCCGAGCATGATCGGCTGGGGGACCCTTCCTCGGCCGTCGAGTGTCTGACCGACGTGACGGCAGTTCAAGGGCCTGCGCTGCGCTCCGGTCGCTGCGCGATGGCCTGCGGCCACCCTTGAGCAACCGTCACGTCGGCACAGGATTGGCCTATATGAGGAAGGGATGGGGGAGAATAGTCGGGCCCGTCACGTAGAGCTGCGGGCACGCGAAAGGGCCCCTGCCGACCGGAACTCGGCAGGGGCCCTTTTCGGGTGTTCAGGCGCTGATCAGCGCGTTATTCGTCGTCGGCTTCCAGGTAGGCGGCGACCTCGGCGAGCGAAGCTTCGGTGGGTGGCTCGTATTTCGCCTGGTAGAGCTTGGGCGGGGCGTAGTCGGCGCTGAAGGCCTGCCCGGTCCCGGTGTACGTGAGTGTGAGCCGGGCACCGTTGCGGAAGTCGGTGTCACCCGCGGCGATCACAGCGGCTTTGATGGCCTTCTGCATGTTGCCGCGCACGAACAACTTCCGGGCGCCGTCGTCCTCCGGTTCGGTCTGCCACCCGGTCAGGATCACCACCTCCAACTGCGGAATCGGGCGGCCCTGACGCAGCTTCGGCTTACCGGTCTTCGGATCGAGCTGGCTGACCATCTGCTGGGAGACGACCAGCCCGGCCACGGTCGTGCCGGGCTCGTCGTGCTTGGTGAACGCGCCACGAACGACTTTCGGGGCGTCGGACATGATGAACGAGGTCATTACAGTTACTCCTGAGTGAATTCGGTTGCGGGTTGTGTTGGGTTATCCGGCGATGCGCCGGACGTTGGATGCGGCGGGCAGCGCCAGCTGCGCGCCGGTGTCGCCCTCAGCCTTGAGCCGAGCGACGATCTTGCCGACAGTGCCGTGGTGCAGATCGACCTGCGGCGCGATTTCGCGGTAGGAATGGCCTGCCAGATGCAGGCGCAGGATCTCGGCGTCGCGTGCTGCTGTCGCATCCGATTCCGCTGGTGTCGCCTCGCTTTCGGGTGCTGTCGCCTCGGTGTCGCCTGTCGCGGCGACACCGTCGCCTGCTGTCGCCTGCGGTTCTGGATGGCGGGGAACCTCCAGCAGCGCGGTCAGCGCGTGAGTGACAGCCAGCGCGGCCACCGGCGCCGCACCCGCCACCGCCGCAGCGGCCAGCTGCGGCAGCTTCAGCCCGTCCGCGGTCCAGGCGTGCACACCGTTGCCGAGCAAAGACACCAGCTCAGCGGCAGCGAGCTCGATCCAGAAGAACCGCCGCGTCGCGGCCGGGATCGCTACCCCGAGCTTGGCGCGACGGTTCAGTGCGACCAGCGAAAAAGCCGCCTGGATGATCGGCCCGTCCACGATGACCGGTGCACCCCAGGCCAATCCGGACGGGATACCGGACATGACCGCGACCCCGTGCAGTGCGATCGCGGACCACGAGAACGCCGCGATGGACACCGCCGCAAGCGACAGCAAGGCGACAACCTCGGCGACATTCCACATGCCCGGCGACACCGCGACAGCAGGGCGCGCGCCAGTGGGCGACAGCGTCGCGTCGGTGGGCGACATCATCGTTCGATCCCCTCTCGGTCGTGGTTGTTGACCAGCCCGGCGAAGGCGTGCCCGTAGATCGGCTGCGGCACCAGCCGCTCCCGGCCTTCCGACAGTGCGCGTTCGGAGGCAAGGTCCAACGCGTCATCGAGATCGCTGGCAAGCTCGCGGTTACGGTCGGCCAGCTCCGCCACCTTGTGTTCGGCGGCATCGCGTTCCGCGGTGAGTGCGGCGAGCTGCTGTTCGAGCTGGGCAGCACGCTCATTCGCGGCGACCAGGCGCGCGGTGAGGTCGTCAGCCGGAACTCCGACGACATCAGCGCGGGCCTCGATCGCGGTGGTGCCCGCGGCTCGCCCTTGCAGGGCGGTGAGAACCTTCTCGTGGCCGGCGTAGGGCTCAGCGGCCCGCACCACGTCCCCGAGGGTCACCGGTTTCGACGTATCGCGCAGAACCTCACCGAGAGTGCTGGCGCGGGCGGGCATGGTCTGCTCGACCGCGCGAACGTCGTGGATCGTGGTCATCGCTCCACCTCCTGTTCGCGTTCGACGCCGTTGACCAGGCCTGCGAATGCGTGGCCCGGGATCGGGTCGCGGCCGGCCTCGCGTTCGGGCGTCGACCAGGCCCCGTGTCCGGTCAGCTCGCGGGCCTGCTGCTGGCTGTGCCATTGCATCGGAGTCAGCGCGTCCCAGCCGCCGGCGCGGTCGTGGGCGATCTGGTCGTGGAAGCGGCGCATGGTGTCGGGTGCGTGTTTCCAGTCGTGGTGGGCGTCGGCCAGATACGTCCAGGCCTCGCGTTCCTCGGTGCTCCCGTCGAGCCACCGCAGATCGATCTCGTCGGCCTGCTCGGTGAGCTGCTCGAACTCGGCGCCGACCTCGATGCGGTCCATGGTGTGGAGCACGTGCTGCATGCGCGCGAAGTCCGCCCGCATCAGCACTTCCTGCGGGTCTTCGACCTTCTCGGCGTAGCGGGTGATGAACGGGTCATCCAAATCCATGTCGGGCGTGGTGTTTTCGGTGCTCATCGCTCCATCTCCAGTTCCTGCTCGCGGCCGTTGACCAGGCCCGCGAACGCATGACCGGGAATTGACGGCCGGGTTTTGGCCTGCTTGGCGTCGCGCCGGTCCTGGCCGTCGTTCATGGCCTTGTAGTCCCGCGCGGATTCCTCGGCATCGGCCCACTCCTCATCACGGCGGTGGTCCTGGCGCTCATGCTCGGCGGTGGTGTGCTCGCCGGCCTCGCGCATCTGCGCGCGCAGCTCGGCAAGGTCGGTGCCATCGCGCTCGGGTGCGTGCTCGTCGCGGGCCTGGGCGGCTTGGCGTTCCGGGCTACCGAGGCGCTGCTCGGCGGGCGTGCGCTCGACCAGCGTGCGCACCGCTTCGTCGCGCTCGCCACGCAGCTTGTCGCGCTCGGCGGTGAGTGCGGTCAGCTGTTGGACCAGCGCGGCGTTGCGCTCTACGAGCTGGTTGTTGTACTGGATCGCCAGCCGGTGACGGTCCTGCAATGACGAGAAGTCCCGCGCGAGGTCGGCGTTCACGTCGGCCTCGGTAGCTGGGTCGTAGGTTTCAACGTCGATTCCCTCGCGCCACCCGTCGACCTCTTGGGCCAGCACCGAGCGGGCACCCTCGGCCCGGAACACCGGATCCCAGTGGCCTTCGCCGTCGTGGTCGTAGGCGGCGATGTGGACGCTGGTGCCCGGCGCCGGACGGATCGCGTCTAGCTGGCGACGGGTCCAGTTCGCGGACTCCCGCTCGCTGGCGTGCTGAGCCGATTTGTTGACCACCTGATGCTCGCCCTCGGGCAGCCAGCTGATCGTGGACGAATACAGGTCGGTGCGCTCCTGGTCAGGCCGGGTCTGTTCGGCGCCGAGCGCAACGAGGCTTTGATCGATCTGCGCCGGATGATCTGTCACCCAACGCACGTCATCCCAACTCAACCCGGTCTTACGCAGGCCATTCCCGGCATCGCGGCAGGAATCGGCCAGCTGCACGAGTCGGTCTGGCGAAGCGGTCGGTGATTGCTCGGTCCACCGCCGTTGAGCGTCACGCAGATCCTGGACCGCCGCGATGCGATCCGGCGTCAACTGAGTAATCCATTCGGGCTCTCTGCCAACAGCCTGCTCATCACGCCGCCACGGATCATTGACCTCACCGTCAGCGAGTTCGGGCCGCGCACCGCGTTCACGCAGGTCGGTCGCGTGAGCGGCGAGGTGCCCGCGCACGGTGTCGGGCCGGCCTTCGTCGGCGTAGATCGGGGCGGTCGTGTCATCGAGGTCCCACGCCTCGACCTGCACGCGGGTGTCGTTGTGCCAGTGGGTGTCAGCGACCTGGCGGTGCATCCAATCGACCGCGCCTTGCTCGGTGACGAACCGCCGTGTCGGCTGCGCCAGCCACATCGAGCTGCCCTGCGCCTGCGAAGCGACCGTGGCCGTGTACCGGATCGGCTCACTCTCGCGACCCGGTCGTTCGATGCCCGCGGCTTCCCGGGCCCGCGCGACTTGGGCGCGGTAACGCAGCGCCTCAATGCCTTTCACACGCCGGGCCCGCTGGAGCGGGTTGCGGTGGCCATGGGAGATGTGCGGGAACGCCGTCGCGGCGTCGATCTGGTCCAAGGCGATGCCCTGCTCGATCTCGGTCAGGCGCGGATTGCGCAGCACCCGCTCGGCCATGTCGTTGCGATGCCTGGCCAGGGCCTGGGCGTCGCGGTAGCGGCGATCGTGGTCGACGTTCGGGTCATTGGCGCGCCGGGATACCGCCAGCGAGTGCGCCCGGAACGTCTCGACCGAGTTCGCGGTCCAGGTCAGCTGGTGGGCTCGATCGAGCTCGGCCTGGCGCAGCTCGCCCCGCCACGCCTGCTTGATCTGCTTGCGGATCTTGCGCTTGTCCAACCAGTTCGCGGCCTGGCTGTAGCGGCGCAGAGTCGTTGACATCGAAGCAGCGAATTTGCGTGCCTCGCTCATGATTTCGTCTTCAGGACTGCGGTCGGACATGATCAGATCTCCGTTTCGGTCGGCAGGGACAGGGACAAGGTCGGCTCGGCGGTGAGCACCGCGCTACGCAGCTGCTCGGGGAATTCAGCCCAATGCCGGAGTTGGTTGAGGACTTCGGCGTGTACGCACGTCAGCACCGAGCGCGGCCCGCCGACTACGGCGGCGATCATGCGGTCGATACCGGACATGCCCGTCCACGGCACGGCGCTGTCGAACACCCCGCCCCACAGACGCGACAGCTTCACCGGGTCGAACCGGGACAGGAAATCGGCGGTGCTGTAGGGCGAACCGGACGGGCAATCCACCACCAGGCGCAGCGCCATCTCGCGCAGCTGCGCCCAGTAGAAGTCGTGTATCGAGTCCGACGCTGCGAACCGGGCGCCATCGACATCGAGCACAGCGAGCAGGGTCGCGGCCGGCAACGTCCAGAACCAGTCCGGTAGTGCGGGCTCGATCCAGGGCATCCAGCTCAAGGCCGGTTCGTGCACCGACGCCGCGGCCTCGGGTGCGGGATCAGGTGATGATCCCGGACGCGGTGCGCCGCTGAGTACTGCCCAAAACCTTTGCGGGAAACTGGTATTCATAGGTTTCGTTCCTTTCCAGGGTGAGTTACTGAAATACGGATGTACGGAGAGCGCGCCGGACCGGGCGGGCGAGCAGCGCCAGGCGCTGCCGGATCCGGCCCTCGATCGCCCAGGCCAGCGCGACCGGCACCGGGACACCGAGGACGCTGGCGATATGGCGCCACTGCTCGGGCTCACGGCTGCGGATGCCGGCCAGGTCGAGACCGACCGCGTGCACGGCCGCGGTCGCGGTCGCGGTGCACTGGCCCCATTGCCGCGCCGCCGCAGGCAGCCGAGCAGGAAACAGGTGCCAGCGGGCGGCGCGGGCCGCCTCGGCGTGCCAACGCGCGGTTTCCTGCTGCTCGGCGTCGCGGATGTCCTCGGCGAAGTACTCGCGGAAGTGGTCCCAGCCTTCGGGCCACAACCGCAGGGCGCGGGCGATGATCTCGCGGGCGGGCAAGGCGTCGATCTCGCTGGCGGCGGGCTCCCCGGGTGCCCCGTAGGAGTTCTGTTCGATGCACGCGATCAGGTAGCCGCGAGCGGTGTCGAGTTCGGCAGCGGTGAAGAACGCCGGATAGTCGTAGGCAGACAACGGATTTCCTTCCAGAGGGTTACTTGCTCGTGGCCCGCGCATCGGTGCGACGGGTTTCATAGGCGTTGCGGCGCACCGCAAGTCGCGTCACGTGACGACGAATCCAGCGGCCGGTGTCCACGGCGCGATAGCAGAGCATCCGAACTGCCTCGATCGGTCCGGGTCGGCCCGCGCACATCCACCACGCGTATCCGGCCAGCGCGAACCCGTAGACGGCCAGGGGTCCGGGCAGATCCAGCACCAGCGCGGCGGTGAGGAACGCCGCGGTGCACGCGAGCGCGGGAGCCCAGATCCGGGCGGTGTCGCGGATGCGGCGGGCCCGCGGCAGCAGCTGCTCACGATCGGTGACCGCGCGACCGATCACACCGCCATCGGGGACGACACCGTCGAATCGGGCCGCGAGCTTGGCGGCCGGAGTGCCGGCCAGCTCGGCGTCATGAGCGGAGAGGGCATCGAGTTCGGCCTGGCGCTGCTCGGCGGATAGGCCGGTGATCTCTTCACCGTGCTCATCAGGAGTCGGATCGGGATTGGACATTGTTGTGCTCCTTGGGGTTTCAGGCGCGGCGCTTGCGCATGTTGATGACCGGCGCGAGTGGTCGCGGGTCGGCGGGAATTTCGCGGGTCTGCGCCAGACCGGGCAGCGGGCGCACGGATCCGAGAGTGTTGTCATCGACGAAGGACACTCGGCCCCAGCGGGCCCGGCCGGCCGCGACGAACACGACATCGCCCTTGCCCATGCGGCGGACCTTGTTCGGCTCCAAGAGGAACTTCTCGGCGGCCTGCACGTTGCCTTCGTCACCAGTGGCGGCGCCGCCGATGAGCTTGCGGGTCTGATCGAAGCGGCGTTTGGTGCCGTAGCCCTCGGCGAGCTTTTCGACGCCGAACTCGTGCCCGCCGTGCAGGCCACCACCGGAACCGGCGGCGACCAGTGCGGTGCGGGCGTCGTCGTCGTGACCGAGGCCTTGCCAGGACTGCGCGAGCCACCAGCTGCCGATCTTGGCCTTGCGGAACCTCTCGACCCATGCCTTGGCGCGGGTCTTGCCATCGGAGACGGCACTGAATTCGTCTACGGCCAAAAGGGTTTCGCGCTGGTGGTCCTTGTCCGCGAGCTGCTCCAACATGCAACCCAAAGCGGCGAACTGTGCGCGGGCCCGGTCCGCGGCTTTGACGCCCTCCAAGATGATGTAGAGGAAATCAAAGTCGGTGATCTGGGCTTCGCCCTCGAACGAGTCACCGAGCAGCCGGTACAAAATCCCGAACTCGCTGCCCGCGGAGTCCATGACCGGCTGCTTGCCGGCCATCACGGCCGCGATCTCGCGATCGACACCCCGCACGCCGGTCCAGGCCACGGTGTCGTCCCACACCCCACCCCACAGCTTGGCCAGGCGGACCGGATCGAACCGGGACAGGAATTCGATCCAGTCCCGGGGCGGATTGCTGCCGTGCGGGACACCGTTGACCACGCTCATCGGCGCGTCCACGACCAGGTGAATCAGGGTTTCGCGGAGGTTGTGGAAGTAGCGCTCGGTGTCGGTGGTCGGGGTACTGCCACCGGAAATCATCGCGCTCAAGACGCTGCGCAGGTCATCGAGCTTCGGGATGCTCCACAGCGCCAGCGCCACGGCGTTCGGGTCCGCGGCGTCGACACCGACGATGCCGATCCGCGCGGCCGGAACACCGATTGCCTGATACCAGCGCACCAGCCGGTGGGCGACCTTCACCGATTCGGGCCCGCCGTTGCAGTCGATCACCATCGACAACGGCCGGCCCGGCCGGTCCATGCGCCACCACTGCCGATGCCGCATCCACGCGGTGGTGTGCCACGACAGCAGCAACCGCAGCATCAACGTGGTCTTGCCCTTACCGCTGCTCGCGACCGTGGTCATATGCTCACGCAGGTTGATCCACGGAATGATCAGCCGAGACTCATGGCGTGCCAACAGCATCCGCAGGCGGCCCTTCGGCGGCGCGGCACTGTCCTCCACGGCCAGGCGGCCGATCACAATGTGCGGATTCCAGCCACCGGTGGTGAACGGGAGCCGGTAGCGCGACAGCCGCGCAGCTGCTCGCTGCTCACGCTCGGCGTGCAACCACATCGCCCGCTCAGTGCGCGCGGGGTCCTGGCGGCCGTTGGTGAGCAGCTGCACCCGACGGCTGGTGTAGCCGATCGTCGCGAGGAACCAGGCGATCGGAACCAGCAGCACCAGCATCACCGCGACACCGTGGACGTAACGGCCGTCCAGCAGCTGCGCGAACCCGTCCGCGCACTTCTTGTTCGGCGCAGCGATATCCCACGCGGTCAGCGCGGCGACACCGGGCAACGCCAACACTGCGCCGAACGTCCAGTTCCGCATCCGCGCCGGCGTCCACGCCCGCCACGCCGCGTGACCGATCAACACCACCGCGAGGACCAGTACCACCATCGACACGACGCCGATACCGATCACCCAATCCAGCACCCGAGCCCAGGTCAGACCCTCCGGAATCGGCAACATCCCACCGAACAGCATCGAGTCCGGGCCATCACCGAAAATCGGCGGCGCAACCGGATGCACCGGAATCCCGTGCGCAGGAACCTCAGTCGTCGGCGGCACGGCCGGCGGCGGATTGATCTTCGCGGTCACCGGCGTGCAATCGGCCGGTGTCAGAACAGGTTTGCAGCTCATGACGACACCGCCTCACCGTGCAGGGCGTCGGGGTCACCGTGATCAGAGGCTCCGCCCTCGATCACCGTCAGACCCGGACGAACCAGGCCGGTTCCGGTGTCCTGCTTGCTCGGCTTGAGGACATCGCTGAGGTCCGCGACCCGGATCGGCGGGCCCTCGACAGCATCGGCGGCGTAGCGCGCAGCCTGGGTGATCACGTTGCGGATCTCGTCGCTGTGCCGGATCGGCTGCCTGCGCGCGTCGAGCCACTCGTTTTTGCAGTAGTAGATGAGCCCGTCGCATCCACCGGCAGCCGCGGCTTGCTTGGCTCGCACCACCGCCGACCGGGCAGCGGTGGCGTTCTTCGCCGTCAGCTCCACCTCGACCGCCCACAGCGACCCATCGGCCTTGTAGAAGCGGCCGTCGTGCACATGTCCACGCAGCGTGCCCAGGGCCGGACGAGTCTGCGCCGCGCGCAGCTGACGCTCGGAAATCCAGCGATCCAGATCCAGCCCGACCAGCGCCAACCGCACATCGAGCACGGTGGCCACGTGCGCGGCCATCTTCGGTGTCGGCGTCCAGAACTTGGTGTAGAACGGCAACACCGCCTCCAGCGCGGTCCGCGTCGGGAACACCCACATCGGGCCCGGAACCGGGCGCATCTTCAAATCCGAAATCAGATGCGCCGCACGCCACTTCGCGGTGTACCGGTACGCGGACTGCATCGACAGCCCCAGCATCCGCGCCACCCGATCCAGCGACGCGCCATACATTTCGGCGAGCACGGTCAAAACGACCATGTCGCGAGGGTTCAGAATTCGGCTACTCATCTAGCGCTCCCATTCATCACGGTCACGAGCAGTTCCGATCAGACCGGCGAATGCGTGCCCCGGAACTGACGCACGCACGCTCGGTGTGGAATCGGCCCACGCGGGACCCGGATCACTGACCTGGTCGAACTCACTGCGTTCGACCCCATGGCGTTCCGCCGCGCGCAGCTGCCGCTCGTGAGTCGCCTTCTCCAAAGCGGCCAGCTGCGCGGGCGTCGCCTGCCGCTTCGCGGCGGCAAGATTGATGTCGTAGAGGTAGGCCGTCACCGGCCCGCGACGAAAATCGCGATGCACCTTGCCCGCGATGTCCTGGCCATTCGGGCGCAGGCCCTCGGCGGCGAGCTGGCGGCGCGTCCGCAAATGCGTTGGCGCGGTCCGCCACTCATAGGTAGGTATCCCGCCCTCGACGGGCTGCTCGCTCATCGTCCGGCCACCGAATCGAGACGTTTGAACACCGCCGACACCAGCCGATCGGCCTCCATCGGCACGTCGCGGATGATGTCCTCGTTCTCATCGAGAACGACCACGTGCACCCGGCACCGCTCGATGCCCTTGAAGTCCAGGCGTGGGGCCTCGATCGCCTCCACACGCAACGTCCGCGGCTCACGCCGCTTGGCGTCGACGTAGCACTGGCCGACGAACACCAACCGACCCGACCGAGTCCTGTACTCGGTCAGTAGGCCGGCGCTCATCGCTGCCACCCCGCCGGGGTCGGAACCGTCTGCGGCGGAACACAACCCAACTCCGCCGCCCGGGCCGCCTGATCGTGACGGCACACATTCGGAGACGGTGTGTAGGACTGGTAGTCCAGCCACGCGATCGAGCACGCCGACATCGCGAACAACAGGCCGAACACCAGCAGCGCCAGCTGAACCGGCCCGGGAAGCGCCCGGAACACCTGCCCGCCGGCGCGAGCGACAGCGGCGTCCGTCTTCGCGACCGCGCCGATCATCGTCGGGCCCCGACCCGGGCACGGCTGAATGGGCCGTGCGACCGAACGAACCAGCGGGCGACGAACCACGCCACGACAGTCCAGAACAGGATGTCGGCGACGGTTCTAGCCCCGATATAAGGCATCGCTACCAGCGCAAACGCCAGCGCAACTACTCCAACGAACTTCCACGATCGCCTCATTATGGACCAACCTCCGCGTTTGGCGGTAACAAAGTCATGCCTGTATTGTTACCGCCAAAGCGGAGCGCCGTCAAGCGATTGGCGGCAACAAACAAGGAGGAGTCGTGCCCAACTCGAGTTCGTTGTGGCGAGAGATCGCCACAGATCTCAGGCGGCGGATCGAGGCTGGTGAGTGGTCTCCCGGCGAGACGCTCCCGGCCATGCGAATGCTTGCCGAGCACTACGGCACGAACAGCCACGCGCCGATCAACAGAGCGGTTCTGCACCTGATCAACGAGGGGGTATTAGTCACCACTCCGGACGCGCCGCGGCGCGGTGTGCGAGTGCGGGCACGACCGAAAGTTGTTCGGCCGATTGACCAGCGTTTCGAATCGACCAATGCGTCCCCGGATGTCACCTTCGAGCAGATCACCGGCATGGACGACGTGACCGTTGAAATCGCCTACGACCGCGAGACTCCGGTAGACGTGGTGGAACTGCTCGGTGATGGAATGATCCTCGTTCGGACTTTCAGGTATCTCATCGCTGAGACACCTCACCAGGTGATGAGGTCGTGGATGTTGGATCGCGTAGCCCAGACTGCTGGTCTGCGGACCCCCGATGATGAAGTGCCAGGTCGGACGACCGAGACATGGTTACGCGAGGGTGGCATCGATGTTCGGCGAGCCACGCTGACTATCGAATCGCGACTTCCGACTGAGGAAGAAGCTGCGGAACTCGCGATGCCGGCCACGGTGCCGGTGATGGTGCGCAAAAAGACATTGTGGGATGCGGGATGTCAGGCCGTGGAAACGAACACCACGGTTGTCGTAGCTGATCAGATCATCTATCGAGCTGAATTCTCTCTGGAGGACCTGTGCTGATCTCGGTCATCACACCGGCATATCGACCACGCGCAGACTTTCTTGCTGATGCTTACAAATCGTTGTGCGCTCAGCAGATGCCGGACGGTTGGGACTGGGAATGGCTCATCCAGTTGGACGGTGAAGGCGAACTTCCCCTGCCCGACGAGGCGGCAAAGGACGAGCGGGTCAAACCCGGATCCGGTCCACACGGCGGGCCGGGGACCGCTCGAAATCTCGCCCTGGAACGGTCTGCGGGCTCGCTCATCCGCAACCTGGATGCTGACGATGTCTTACCGCCTACGGCGCTGGCACAGAGCATCACGGTCTTGTCGGGTCAGGCGACGATCGGGTGGACAACATGCCGCGCTCTCGATCTCATGTCGGATGGTTCGTTGGTCGCGTTCGAAGGTGATCCGCCGAGCGGACCGCTACCGCGCGGCTCAGTCTTCGATTGGTGGATTTCGCACAACTACCTACTGAACGTGCATCCCACCACGATCTGCATTAGACGTGAGCTTTTGATAGGTGTCGGCGGCTGGATGGCCCTACCGACAGCCGAGGACACCGGAATGATGCTGACCGCATCAGCCTTGGCAGATGGGTGGTTCCTGGACGATGTAGGACTGCACTATCGCCAACATCCGGATCAAATAACCAGAACCGATCAACACGTCGAATCTCGACCTCGCCGGCGGGCTTTCCTCGTGGAACGAGTGCGGGCGGTACAAGCAATGCTTCATGCTCGCCCCGACAACCAGCCACCGACTAACAGCCCTATAGAGGAGAGAGTTTCGATGGATACAGCCGACCGAGTTACCACCTTCGTCGCGCACTACGAAGATCCCTATAGCGACAATGAGACCAAACTGCGCCGCTGGGTCGCGGCCGCGAACGAACGCGGCCTGGAGGTGCTCGTCCGAGAGGTCACCGGCTCGCGGAACCTCGTCGGAACCGTCGAAGTCGACGGCCGGATCTACGACGTACGCCACCTTGGCCGGCGCACAGAATTGCAGGCTAAGCCGCAATGACAAAGGACATCCGTGTCCCGTACGTCGTCTCTGCCCATGGACTAAGCGATGACGACCTGACCGACTTGTACGAATATCCCGATATTTCACGTCCATGGATCCGAGCGAACTTCGTTGCGAGTCTGGACGGCGCAGCTACTGGTGCGACCGGAACATCCAGCGGGCTCGCAACCACCCTGGATCACAGGGTGTTGCAGCTGCTGCGGGAACTCGCGGATGTCGTCCTCGTCGGGGCATCCACCGCACGCGCCGAAAACTACGCTGGCGCACGCGTCACGTCGGCCGGCGCCGCGCGGCGACGCACGCGCGGCCTGGCACCAGTGCCACCAATCGCGGTCGTCACAGGACGCGCTGACCTCGACCCGAATTCGCGCTTGCTGACCCAAACATCGGTCCCGCCAATAATTTTCACGACTGCCAGCGCTGCGACCACCTCTAAGCGCAACCTCGCTGACGCAGGAGCCACCGTGATTGAACTCGGGGCCGACAGAATCGACACTGGAGATCTTCTTGATGCCCTCGCCGACCTTGGACTACATCGCGTGATCTGCGAAGGTGGCCCGCGGTTGACCGGACAGCTCGCCGTTGATCACGCACTGGACGAGCTCTGCATCACCACAGTGCCGACAATCGTCGGCGGTACTTCACCCCGGATCACCGATTCAGACCGGCACGCCGCCCTCATGATGGCGTGCCGACACATCATCGTTGACACGGACAGCTCGCAGCTCGCCCGGTGGGTCCGATGAACGATGACGCCGTACAGCAACAAGAACGTAGCGTCGGACAGATGCAGTCGCATCCGAACGAACCCGCTTCCGCGGTAAGGCGTTGGCAAGACATACCCGGCTGGTTCGCGTGGCGAGATGCTCAGGAAGAAGCAGTCGATCACTTCCCTGAGGGAAGTACTTTCATCGAGGTCGGCAACTACCTTGGTCGCAGTCTGTGCTCGCTGGCGGAAGTTGTCGTAGACAGCGGCAAGCACTTCACTGTCCTGGGAGTCGACACCTGTCGTGGTAGTGGGCCGGAAGGGCTTCGCGGCATCGACGCCCACGGCGCGGCGGCGTCCGAGGGCGGCGGTACCTTCGCCGGCATCCTTCATCGCAATCTCATCGCCTGCGGGTTCGCCGACAAGGTCCTGCTCGTGGTTGGTGATTCGGAGTCGTCGGCCAACTTGTTCGCCGATGCCTCGCTCACGTGGGTTCACCTCGACGCCCGTCACGACTACGACAGCGTGGCGGCAGACATCACGGCGTGGCGACCGAAAGTAATGCCTGGCGGCTGGCTATCCGGCGATGACTACATACCTGGGACATGGCCGGGTGTCGTCGCCGCAGTGAATCAGCTACTCCCGCAAGCAGAGCCCTGGTCAACCTTCCAGTGGCGTTGGGTGAACGAGTAGATACCTACCCGAGGTGGGCCCGAGTCAGTGGGTGCTCGACCAGGGGGTTCCGAGCCAGAGAAGGGCGAGGATTGTCTAATGCATATATGCGCATATCTCTATTAGTGCACGGTTAGAGGTGGTCTCGTGCTGGACAGATCCGCGGGCGTAGCGGGCCTCGCTCCGCTCGGGCTGGAAGAGCGTCAAGGGGTGCCCTGACGGGCATACATCTGACTTGGTTTCGTGACGCAGTTTTAATTTTGCGACACGTCGACCTCAAGGCATACATCTGACTTGGTTCGATGACGCATTTTTAATTTTGCGGCGTGTCTGCGCCGAATCCTGTTCGCTGCGTGCGAGGCTGCCGCCCATGATCGAGAACGGGCCGGAGCTATGGGACGGGCAACTATGGCTGCCGATGTTCCCGTACGCGTCCGATGACCTGTCCGCGGGCATCTACCGCCAGCCTCGGCCCATTGCGCGCTTAGCGCGCTACGTGGAGGCAAATACGAGCTCGGTGTCGAACCTGCTCGTGGTCGACGTGGATCACACCGACGCCGCAACTCGGGCGGTCTCAGCCGCTGGCTCGCATCCGATGCCGAACCTGCTCGTGGAAACCCCTCACACCGGCCGCGCCCATGCGATCTGGGCGCTGCGCGAGCACTTCACCCGCACCGAGTACGCCCGCCGCGCCCCGCTGGCGTTCGCAACGGCGACTACGGAGGGTCTGCGGCGCGCCCTGGACGGCGACCGCGGCTATTCCGGGCTGATCACCAAAAACCCGCTGCACGAAGCATGGCGAACCGAGTGGATCCACGACCACCTGTTCGACCTCGGCGAGATCGCCGAGCAGCTCGGGGCGAACATGCCTCCCAAGAACTGGCGCCAGCAGCCAAGGCATCGGGACAACCCGGTCGGCCTGGGCCGCAACTGCTGCATGTTCGAAGGCGCGCGCCTCTGGGCGTATCGCGAGGTTCGTCACCACTTCGGCGACTCCGCCGGCCTCTTGGCTGCGCTGCACGGCAAGGCAGCACAGATCAATGCCACATTCCGGCACCCTGTCACCGGCCAGCCCGATCCGCTGCCGATGTCGGAGCTGCGTGCGATCGTGAACTCGATCCATCGATGGATCACCACCCGATCGCGCCTGTGGGCCGACGGCCCTGCCGTCTACGAAGCCACCTTCAGCACGATCCAGGCAGCCCGCGGTCGCAAAGGTGGGCGAAAATCAGGTGAGACGCGGCGAGGTCGCGTCGCCGACCGCGCCGCAATGATCGCTGTGAGGGACAAATGACTGAACCGATCCGTGGACGCCGCACCGAAACCGCACGGGCCCTGGCCCACCGCCTGGGCGTGAGCCCACGCACCATTCAGCGGACCGTCGCCGAAGCCCGTGAAGACTTCGAGGCACGCGCCGACGAACGCCGGGAACGCATCATCGAACTGGCTCGCACCGAGATGACCTACACCGAAATCGGCGCAGAACTCGGCATCACCGCCGCGCTCGTCGCTACCCGGGTCGTAGAGGCCCGCGCGGCGGGGATCGACATCCCTGCGCGGCGGCGCGGCCGGCCACGCAAGAAAGCCAGCTGAACTAAATGGTTCGGGTTGCCTACTGCATCACGAATGATGCGGTACGACATTCAAACTTGGCCTAGTCGGCGCCATGACCGAATCCGAGCCGCCCCGGATCGAGCGCTTCATCGTCGCCCGCCTCGCCGAGGACGAACACGATCCGGTTCGCGGACGCTACGTCGTGGCGCTGCGGACCGCGGTTCTGTCCGTGCTGGAGTACGAGGGCGAGCTGAGCCATCTGTTCGGCGAGACGCCGGACACCGAGCGGTCGCGGCTGGAGTACATCCCGACGTTGCGGGCCATCGCCGGAATCTGGCGCGATCACCCGGATTACCAACCGGATTGGGCCGGTCCGGACCCTCGGTCCTGACCGCCGATAAGGAAATGTTATCGGCGGCCAGGCAGCGCACGCGGGCCCGAAAAAGTATGTCAACCCTAATTTTTCGGGGCCCGCGCCGAATCCGCGGCGAGACTCGTCAGTGATGCTCTCGGCGCCGGGCGTCGCGCCGAGCTTTCGGGTCGCGATGCCGCCGACGCGCCGGTGGCCGTCGCGGCGGTGCGGGCCGTCGACGGGTTTGCCTGCGCGGTGGTGGCCCCAGGGTGTCGCGGACAACCTTGCGGGCATCTTCGCGCCGGCCCGGATCTTTATGCGCCACGGCGAAGATCCCTGCCCATAGTCGCAGCAGCCCGTTGTAGTGCACGTCCGCCGTACGCCCCGACCGGCGGCCGGATCGAGCCAGAAACCATGCCACACCCACAGCGAGCGCGCCGCCGCCAGCGAACAGTTCCATCATCAGTAGGTCTCCCGAGTTAATCGTTGATGCGATGGGAGGAGACTACGAAGAGGGTTCACCGACTGTTTCAATCCGCGTTTGCACTGGTCAGAGCGTTTCCGACGACGATGCCAGGGACTGGCGGGGTGGCAATGATCGGCGCGTTCGCCGACTTTGGCTACAGTCATTGGGTTCCTGTTTGTTTCTTTTGGGTGAGACATTCGGACATTGGCTGGCCGGCCTGTTGACGCAGGTCGGCGCAGCACCCTCCCGTTCCCTCGTTGAGAGCGCGGTTGAGCTCACCAAGTGGATCACAAGAGCTCGACATTTTTCACAATCAACACCGTTGATGCGTGTCGATCATGACGACCTCACCAGCACCAGCCATACCTCCTACCTGGGGGTTTCCAGAGAAACACCAGGTCTGGCATGGCTGCCCTTCTGTCCCCTCTTTTCCCGAGACACGCCTGAATGTCCATGTCTGTCAGCGTGTTTCCGCTTTTTTCGTCAATAGCGAACAATTTGCCCTGGAGATGTCCCATCGTGGGGACGTTGTTCAGCACCTCCAGGGAGAAGTTGTCCTTGCCGACGATCTCCCGCCAGCTGGCCGCGGGCTCGCAGATCCAGTCGACCACACGGATAAGGCGCCGAAGTACAAAAAAAGTTCAAAATGCAGGGCGACCGAGGCGAGGTTCCAGTACGGGTGCACGCGAGGTCCCAGAACGGGTGCACGAAGGTCGCGAAATCGGGCTCGGGGCGGACTTTCCCAGCCCCGGCC
>NZ_BJXA01000112.1 GCF_007990755.1 Nocardia ninae NBRC 108245
GTTCGGCCTCCTGCGAGGCCCGCCGCGCCTGGCGGGTCTGCTTGGCCGCCGTATCGACCAGCGCCGCCACCGCGACCGCGACGAACAGCAACACCACCACCGTGACGAAGCTGTCCGGCTCCGCGATGGTCAGGCTGTAGCGCGGTACGGCGAAGAACCAGTTCAGCAGCAGCCCGGACAGCAGCGCCGAAAAGGCCGCGGGGACAACGCCGCCCAGCAGCGCGACGGCGACGACGCCGATGAAGAACACCGCGCTGAGACCGCCGAGCTGGAGGTAGCCGTCCAGGAACACGGCGCAGATCCCGCACACCGCGAGCGGCACGAGCACCGCGGCGAGCCAGGCTCGGATCGGCTGGCGCGGCATGAGCGAACCCCGGCGCAGACCGCGGTGGGCTTCCTCGTGGGTGACCATGTGCACGTCGATCTTGCCCGACTGCTGCACCACCGCCGACCCGATGCCCTCGTCGACCATGCGCGCCCACCGCGAACGGCGGGAGGTACCGAGGACCAACTGGGTCGCGTTCACTTCGCGAGCGAATTCCAGCAGTGTGGCGGGCACATTGTCGCCGGTGACCGTGTGCAGCGAGGCGTCCAGGCTGGCGGCCAGTTCGCGCAGCCGGGCCAGCCGTTCGGTGGAGACACCGGCCAGCCCGTCGCCGCGCACGACGTGCACCAGCACCAGTTCGGCACTGGCCTTGGTCGCGATGCGGCTGGCGCGGCGCACCACCGTCTCCGACTCCGGGCCGCCGGTCACCGCGACGACCACCCGCTCACGCGCCTCCCACAGATCGGTGATCTTGTGGTCGGCCCGGTACTTCGCGAGCGCCGCGTCGACCTGGTCGGCGAGCCACAGCAGCGCCAATTCCCTTAAAGCAGTGAGGTTTCCGGGCCGGAAGTAGTTACGCAGCGCCGCGTCGACCTTGTCGGCGGCGTAGACGTTGCCGTGGGACAGCCTGCGGCGCAACGCTTCCGGGGTGATGTCGACGAGCTCGACCTGATCCGCGCCGCGCACCACCGCGTCCGGCACGGTTTCCTGCTGCTGGATTCCGGTGATCTGCTCGACCACATCGTTGAGACTCTCCAGATGCTGCACGTTGACCGTGGAGACCACATCGATCCCTGCCGCGAGCAGCTCTTCGACATCCTGCCAACGCTTTTCGTGCTTACTGCCGGGAACATTGGTGTGCGCGAGCTCGTCGACCAGGGCCACCGCGGGCGCGCGCTGCAGCACCGCCGCCAGATCGAGCTCGGGCAGCAGGGTGCCGCGATACTCGAGCATCTTGGGCGGTATCCGCTCGATCCCCTGCAACAGTTCAGCGGTCTTCGCTCGGCCGTGCGTCTCGACCACCGCAGCCACCACGTCGCGGCCGCGCTCGAGCCGCCGGTGGGCCTCGCCGAGCATGGCGTAGGTCTTACCGACTCCCGGCGCGGCGCCGAGGTAGATGCGTAGTTGGCCGCGTTTCACTCGTCCATCATTGCGTGTCGCGACCCCGGCGCGGCGCACCCGCGGGACGGATCGGCGCGCTGCGTCCGATCACCGGACATCGAAGGCCCCGGGTTCCGCGACGCGGGTCCGGTCGCCGTCCACGACCAGGCCGGGCACGTGCCGCTCGTCGCGGCGGGCGCCCAGCGCGCGAATCAACAGCGCACAACACACGAACCCGATGATGACGGCGACGGTGACAGCCGACATGACGTTCCTCTCTGGTGACCAATGCGGACAACCGGTTGCGCTGGAGGGGTCCGCCTGGCCGGCTCTCCACTACTACCTCTGCGCAGGGAGATCGGACCGATCTTTACGGTGTGTTGACGCTCTCGCCGCATTCTTTGACGGCATCCTTTCAGCTATCCCCGGCCGGGGTGTAAACGAAACGCAAAGGCAACCGTTTCGCGCGCAAAGGAGTCGTAAGGAACCTCGGCACGCGCCTGATCGAAGACTTGACTCGCCAAGGCGCGCTCCACAACACGAGCGCTTGATGGAGGTTGGTCAACATGTCTGTCGTGGTGTTCACGGTGCTCACCGTGGCGATCTTCGCCCTGCTGGGCCTGATCCAGCGCGGGGTGGAAAAGCTGTGATAGCGAACCTGATCGGTCTGGTTCTCGCCATCGCCGTCGCGGTCTACATGGTCGTGGCGCTGCTTTTCCCCGAGAGGTTCTAGGTGAACACGACAACGGCGGGGATCGCCTTCGCGGCGTCCCTGATCATCGCGCTCGCCCTGGTCCATGTACCGCTCGGCGACTACATGTACCGGGTCTACAACAACACCAAGCAGTCCCGCGCCGAGCGCGTTATCTACAAGGCCATCGGCGTACAACCGGAGGTCGAGCAAACCTGGGGCGTCTACGCCCGCAGCGTGCTGGCGTTCTCCGCGGTCAGCATTCTGTTCCTCTTCTTCTTGCAGCTGCTGCAGGGCAGGCTGCCGCTGCACCTGAACGACCCGGGCACCGAGATGACGCCCGCGCTGGCCTGGAACACCGCCGTCAGTTTCGTGACGAACACGAACTGGCAGAACTACTCCGGTGAGTCCACCCAGGAGCACCTGGTGCAGATGGCCGGGCTCGCGGTGCAGAACTTCGTCTCCGCGGCCGTCGGCATGGCCGTCGCGGTCGCGCTGGTGCGCGGCTTCGCCCGCAGGCACACCGGCGATCTCGGCAACTTCTGGGTGGACCTGGTGCGCGGCACCCTGCGCATCCTGCTGCCGATCGCCTTCGTGTTCGCGATCGTGCTGGTCGCCGGGGGCGTGATCCAGAACTTTCACCTGCACGACCAGGTCGCGCAGACGCTGAACGGCACCGAGCAGACCATCCCCGGCGGGCCGGTGGCCAGCCAGGAGGTCATCAAGGAGCTCGGCACCAACGGCGGCGGCTTCTACAACGCTAACTCCGCGCACCCGTTCGAGAACCCCACCACCTGGACGAACTGGATCGAGATCTTCCTCATCCTGATGATCAGCTTCTCGCTGCCGCGCACGTTCGGCCGGATGGTCGGCAGCAAGAAGCAGGGCGTTGCCATCGTCGCGGTGATGGGCACGATCGCGATCATCAGCGTGACGCTGAGCAATATCTTCCAGCTGGCCCACCACGGCACCGTGCCCACCGCCATCGGCGCGTCCATGGAGGGCGTGGAAACCCGGTTCGGCGTGGCCAATTCGGCGACGTTCTCCGGTGCGACCACGCTGACGTCCACCGGCGCGGTCGACTCGTTCCACGACTCCTACACCAGCCTCGGCGGCATGATGACGATGTTCAACATGCAGCTCGGCGAGGTCGCGCCGGGCGGCGTTGGCTCCGGGCTCTACGGCATGCTGATCCTCGCGGTGATCACCGTCTTCATCGCGGGCCTGATGGTCGGGCGCACACCGGAATACCTCGGTAAGAAGATCACGCCGCGCGAAATCAAGCTGGCCGCTTCCTATTTCCTGGTGAGTCCGCTGATCGTGTTGGTAGGCACGGCGATCGCGATGGCGCTGCCCGGTCAACGCGCGGGCATGCTGAACTCCGGGCCGCACGGACTCTCGGAAGTGTTGTACGCCTTCACCTCCGCGGCGAACAACAACGGCTCAGCGTTCGCCGGTCTCACCGGCAATACCGAGTGGTACAACACCGCGCTGGGCCTGGCCATGGTCTTCGGCCGGTTCCTGCCGATCATCTTCGTGCTCGCGCTCGCCGGGTCGCTGGCCAAGCAGGGCAACACCCCCGAGTCGATCGGCACGCTGCCGACGCACCGGCCACAGTTCATCGGCATGGTCGTCGGTGTGACGGTGATCCTGGTCGCGCTCACCTTCCTGCCCGCACTCGCGCTCGGGCCGCTCGCTGAAGGAATCCACTGAAATGACCACACCAACGACCGAAATCACCAGCGCTGCGGACGATTTCACCGAGTCGAAGAAGCAGCTGGAACACAAGCGCGTCGCGCGCGGTGCGCTCGATCCGACGATGCTGCTCACCTCGCTGCCCGACGCGGTACGCAAGCTCGACCCGCGCACCATGTGGCGCAATCCGGTGATGTTCATTGTCGAGATCGGCGCGGTCTGGGCGACCGTGCTCGCGATCGCCGACCCGACCTTCTTCGCCTGGGCGATCGTGGTGTGGCTGTGGCTCACCGTCATCTTCGCCAATCTCGCCGAAGCGGTGGCCGAGGGGCGCGGCAAGGCGCAGGCCGACACGCTGCGCAAAGCCAAGACCGACACCGTCGCACGACATTTGGTGGACTGGACGCCCGGCGGGCCGATCGTCGAGGAAGGTGTCGCCGCACCGGAACTCCAGCGCGGCGATCACGTCGTCGTCGAGGCGGGGCAGGTCATCCCCGGCGACGGTGACGTGGTGGAAGGCATTGCGTCGGTGGACGAATCGGCGATCACCGGCGAATCCGCGCCGGTGATCCGGGAATCCGGCGGCGACCGTTCCGCGGTCACCGGCGGCACCACCGTGCTGTCCGACCGGATCGTCGTCCAGATCACCCAGGAGCCGGGCAAGAGCTTCATCGACAAGATGATCGCCCTGGTCGAGGGCGCGAGCAGGCAGAAGACGCCCAACGAGATCGCGCTGAACATCCTGCTCGCCTCGCTCACCATCATCTTCGTCTTCGCGGTGGTGACCCTGCAGCCGCTGGCGATCTTCTCGAAGGCGAACAACCCTGGCGTGCCGGACACTTCGGCGCTGGACGGCAACGGCATCACCGGCATCGTCATGGTCTCGCTGCTGGTCTGCCTGATCCCGACCACCATCGGCGCGCTGCTCTCCGCCATCGGCATCGCGGGCATGGACCGGCTGGTGCAGCGCAACGTGCTCGCCATGTCCGGCCGCGCGGTCGAGGCGGCCGGTGACGTGAACACGCTGCTGCTGGACAAGACCGGCACAATCACCCTGGGCAACCGGCAGGCCGCGGAGTTCGTTCCGGTGCCGGGCATTTCGGCCGACGAGCTCGCCGACGCGGCCCAGCTGTCCAGCCTCGCCGACGAGACACCCGAGGGCCGCTCGATCGTCGTCTACGCCAAGCAGGCGTACAACAAGCGCGAGCGCACGCCCGGTGAACTGACCGGCGCGACCTGGGTGGAGTTCACCGCACAGACCCGCATGTCCGGCGTCGACCTGGCCGACGGGCACCAGCTGCGCAAGGGCGCGGCCAGTGCGGTCATCGAATGGGTTCGCACACAAGGCGGCACCGTGCCCAGCGAGGCCGGCGTGATCGTCGACGGCGTGTCCGCCTCCGGTGGCACACCGCTGGTCGTCGGCGAGCTCAGGGACGGCACCGCCCGGCTGCTCGGCGTCATCCACCTCAAGGACGTCGTCAAGCAGGGCATGCGGGAACGCTTCGACGAGATGCGCCGGATGGGCATCCGCACCGTCATGATCACCGGCGACAACCCGTTGACCGCCAAGGCGATTGCCGACGAAGCGGGCGTGGACGATTTCCTCGCCGAGGCGACGCCGGAGGACAAGCTGGCGCTGATCAAGAAGGAGCAGGACGGTGGGCGGCTGGTCGCGATGACCGGCGACGGCACCAACGACGCGCCTGCCCTGGCCCAGGCAGACGTGGGTGTCGCGATGAACACCGGCACCTCGGCGGCCAAAGAAGCGGGCAACATGGTCGATCTCGACTCCGACCCGACCAAGCTGATCGAGATCGTCGAGATCGGCAAGCAGTTGCTCATCACCCGCGGCGCGCTGACCACGTTCTCCATCGCCAACGACATCGCCAAGTACTTCGCGATCCTGCCCGCGTTGTTCATCGCGCTGTTCCCCGGCCTGGACGCGCTGAACATCATGCGGCTGCACAGCCCGCAGTCGGCGATCCTGTCCGCGGTCATCTTCAACGCGATCATCATCGTGGCGCTGATCCCGCTCTCGCTGCGCGGGGTGAACTACACGCCCAGCAACGCGTCGAAGTTGTTGAGCCGCAACCTGACCATCTACGGGCTCGGCGGCATCATCGCGCCGTTCATCGGCATCAAGCTCATCGACCTCGTCGTCCAACTCCTCCCTGGGATGTCCTGACATGCGCCTCTCCACTTGGGTCCGGCAGCACCTGGCCGCGTTGCGTGCGCTGCTCGTGCTCACCGCGATCACCGGAATCATCTATCCTCTAGCGGTTTTCGCGGTCGCTCAGCTGCCCGGGCTGCACGACAAGTCGGACGGGTCGTTGCTCACGGCCGACGGTCAGGTCGTCGGTTCCAGCCTGATCGGGCAGTCGTTCACCGATGCCGACGGCAAGGCGCTGGCGCAGTACTTCCAGAGCCGTCCGTCCGCGGCGGGCGAGCACGGGTACGACCCGATGGCCACCTCCGCGTCGAACCTCGGCCCGGAGAGCATTGTGGATACCCTCGACGCCGACCCATCGGAGGTGAAACTGAGCCTGCTGTCCACCGTGTGCGCACGCAGCAAGGAGGTCGGCGACCGTGAGAGGGTCGACGGCGCCCGGCCGTTCTGCACGAAAGACGGTGTCGGGGCGGTGCTTTCGGTGATCGGGCCGCGGGATGCCGACGGTGAGGTCTCCCATCCCACCCGGGTGGTGAGCGTCAACGAGGCGTGCCCGGCGACGCCGTTCCTGGCCACCTACAAGGGTGTGCGGGTCGAATGCGCCGAGCCCGGTGCGGATTACGCGGCCGGCCGGATCGTCCCGATCTTCGGCGACGCCACCGTCGACACCCCAGTCCCCACCGATGCGGTCACCGCCAGCGGCAGCGGACTGGACCCGCACATCTCACCGCGATACGCGGACTTGCAGATCGCCCGAATCGCCAAGGCCCGCAACATCACCGAGGATCAGGTGCGCCAACTGGTAGACGCGCACACGTCCGGCCGCACCCTCGGCTTCCTCGGCGAACCCCGCGTCAACGTGGTCGAACTGAATCTGGACCTCGACCAGCGCTACCCGTTCCGCGCCTGACCTGACGAACGAAGGGCCGGTGACACACCGTCACCGGCCCTTCCGCACTCATCCGCCCGCCGACTGATACACCACGGCGCGGCCCACTCGCTGTTCGCCGCCACCATGTCCCGTCAACCATGAGCGACCCCGCCGAACGGGACACCACGGCACGCCCACCCGACGTTCGCCGCCACCATGTCCCGGCGATCATCAGCTACCCCGCCGAACGGGACATCACGGCACGCCCACTCGACGTTCGCCGCCACCATGTCCCGGCGATCATCAGCTACCCCGCCGAACGGGACATCACGGCGCGCCCGCTCAAGATTGGCCGCGATCACACGCGAATTCAGCCCTCTTCTTGGATGTTCGGACGCGGGCCGAGCGGAAGCAGCGGGGCTCGGGAGGTCAAGCAGAACGGGTGACCGGCCGGGTCGAGCAGCACTCGCCATAGCTCTGGATCCGGTTGCAGGTCCGCAACCCTCGCGCCCAAGCGAACAGACTCGGCCTGCGCGACGTCCAGGTCATCGACCCTGAGATCGAGATGGATGTGGCTCGGCGTCTCACCCGCGGGCCAAGTCGGCGGCTGGTAGTCCGGCACCGTCAGCGCACACAGTGACCCGCGCTCGGTGTGTACCACGGCCAATTCCGATGTCCGATAGACGATCTCACCATCGAGCAGCGCGGCCCAGAACACCGCGAGTTCCTCTTTGTCGGAGCAGTTCAGGGTGATCAAACTCAACTGAGCGATAGCCACCCTTCGATCCTACGGCCGGACAACACAAATGGGCTGCCGCAAGAACCGGTTCGACCCAGCTGGCTCAGGGGTGGCCTGAGCCAGCTGGGCCGAGCAGCGCCGGTGGGCGCGAGAACCCCAGGGCTCAGCCGACTTCGGCGTGGTCGAAGTAGTAGGCCGCGGCTGCCAGGTATTGGCAGCAGTCGGGGCCGTGGCCTGCGTGGGTACTGCGGACGAACTGGGCGAGCTCCATGTCTAGATCCATGGGCTCGATAGTGCAGTCGCGGTGCTGTGTACTCCACAGGTCCCGCATATCCCGCGATGTCTGCATGGTGCACCTCCAGCCTGCGTTGTCTATCAGCCTGAAATGCTTACACCCGGGGGGTACCCCGATGCGGGGTGGTTCATACCAAGATCGGGAATTCATCGGGTGATCAGTTGCCAATCGTCGGGTAGGCGCGCGGCGGTCACCTGGGCGCCCTCCACCTCGAGGTCGATGGTGATCGGACCGAGGCGCAACGCGGCCAACGTGATTCGGCCCCACTCCGGCGGCACCAGCGGCCGCACGGTGATGGTGCGGTTGGGCACGTCGGGGTCGAGACCGAGGAACGAGCGCACCAGCAACAGCGGGGCGGCACTCGCCCAGGCCTGCGGTGAGCAGGACGTCGGGTACGGCACCGGGGTCGGGAACCGCGAGCGCGGGAAGCCGCAGTAGAGCTCGGGTAGTCTGCCGTCGAAAGCCGTTGCGGCGTCGAGCAATCCGGTCGCCAGCCGGGTCGCCAGGTCGACCGCGCCCGGTACGTGGCGGTAGCGCAGCAGACCGGCCACCGCGATGGCGGTGTCGTGCGGCCACACCGAGCCGCAGTGGTAGCTCATCGGGTTGTAGGCGCCCATCTTCGTGGACAGCGTGCGCAACCCGAAACCGCTGTCCATCTCCGGCCCGGACAGCCGCCGCACCAATTCGGCGGCATGCGCGTCGCTGGCGATGCCGGACCAAAGACAGTGCGCTGTATTGCTTGTCAGTGCGTCGACCCGGCGCTTGCCCTTGTCCAGCGCGACGGCGTACCAGCCGCGTTCGGGCAGCCAGAACTCCTCGGCGAACTTGCCGCGCAGCTCCGCCGCTTGATCACGCAGCTCCGTCGCCCGGCGCGGATCATCGAAGGCCTCGGCCAGCTCGGCGCGGGCCAGCAGCGCGGCGTGCACATACCCCTGCACCTCGCACAACGCGATCGGCGCCTCGGTGATATGGCCCTGCAGGTCGTTGATGCCGTCCCAGCTGTCCTTCCACCCCTGGTTGACCAGGCCGCGGTCGGTGGCCCGCCGATATTCGACGAACCCGTCGCCGTCCCGGTCGCCGTAGTCCTCGATCCAGCTCAGCGCCGCGTCGGCGGCGGGCAGCAGCTGCCTGATCGCCTCCGCATCCGCGCCCCAGCGATAGCATTCGGCCAGCAACATCACGAAAAGCGGTGTGGCGTCGACGGTTCCGTAATAGATGTTGCCGCCGAGCACCAGCCCACCGGCCGGACCGCGGCGCATCTCGTGCATGATCCGCCCCGGCTCCTCCTCGGTGAGCGGATTCACCGTCTGCCCTTGCAGTTCGG
The DNA here is from genome assembly GCF_007990755.1 of Nocardia ninae NBRC 108245. Classification (GTDB taxonomy): domain Bacteria; phylum Actinomycetota; class Actinomycetes; order Mycobacteriales; family Mycobacteriaceae; genus Nocardia; species Nocardia ninae. The sequence continues at coordinate 9,209 of NZ_BJXA01000112.1, forward strand.
CGAGCTGCTGCAGCGTACCGAGCGCCAGATCGACCTCGAGCGGCAGCGCCATCCAGGCGGTCAACAGACTGTCCCGGCCGAACAGGGTCATGAACCAAGGCGCACCCGCCGCGACGAACGGTCTGCTGTCGCCGGAATCGTCGTGAATCTGCAAGGCGCCCAGGTCACTTTCGGTGCGCCGGAGCACCTGGGTGAGCTCCGGATGCGAGGCGGCGATGTCGGTGGCGGTGTGCCGCCAGGCCTCGATCTTGCGCCCGGGAGCGCTGACACCGTAATGCTCGCCGGGGGCCAGTGGCACCTGGAACCGCTGATTGCCCAACGTGGGTTGGGCGGTGATCTCGGTCTGCCAGCTCGCGCCGACGGGCACGACGACTTTCCACACCAAAGTGCCGGGCAATACCGTGGGTTCGACGCTCGCGGACACCGAGAGCCCGCGCATGCGATCGGCGCGATCGTGGAACAGGAGCTCCCCCTCGGCCACCGTCACCTCGGCTCTGCCGTGTCCGGCGCGGCCCTCCTTGACCGCGAAGAGATCCACGAAATCGGCGTCGACATGCAGCTCGAGGGTGACCGCGGTCGGCTCGCGCCCCATGTTCTCCAGGGTGAGCACCTCGTGCATGCCGTCGGCGACGATCCGCTCGCGCACCACCAGCAACGTGCTATCGGCCAGCCCGGCCGTCGGCGGTCTTCGCAGCACGAACCGCGCGGCGAACGCCTCCGGACTGAGCACCGAAAGCGGTTCGGGCAGATGGCCGTCCACCAGCAGCTCCCATCGGGACACGACGCGCGCGTCCCGGAAGAAGAGCCCGTGCGGGCGGCCCGGCTCGACATCGCCGAGCCGGTTCGACAGACAGAAGGTGCCGCCCTCGACCAGCGTGACCGAACCCGCTCCACCGAAACCCGTCGGCTCACCGGAGTTCAGTGGAGCGGGGCTGAGCGCGGCGGTCGGATCCGCCGTCACGCGAGTCCGCTCGCCGCGACCGGCACCGGCACCATCTCGTCCTTGCGCCATCGGTAGTCGATCCGTTTCCGCGGCCGCATCAGCTTGCGATAGACCTGCTCGTAGCCGCGCCCGAGCGTATCCGAACCGAAATTCTCCTCGACGTGCTTGCGGCACGCCGCCGGATCCATCGTCTGCACCTCGGCGATGGCGGCGGTGAGTTCGGCGGGATCGTCACAGATGCGGCCAGTAACCCCATCGACGATCACCTCGGCTACCGCGCCGCCGCGTAGCGCTACGACCGGTGTGCCACACACCATGGACTCGATCATCACCATGCCGAAGGGTTCCTCCCAACGGATCGGGAACAGCAGACACTTGGCTCCCGCCAACAGTTTCCGCTTCGCGGCGGCATCGGCGAGGCCGAATACGTGATCCTGGTCGGTCAGCAATGGGCGTACCTGCTCTTCGAAGTATTTGAGCTCGGGCGGTTCGCTGCACTTGCCCGCCAACACGAGTGGCATGCCCGCGGCGTGCGCGGCCTCCAGCGCCAGGTGCGGCGCCTTGCACTCGCTGAAGCGGCCGAGGAACAGCGCGTAGTCGTCCTTGTCGGCACGGAACGGCCACTCCTCGGGATGCAGAGCATTATGCACGCGCCCAGCCCAATTCAAATCGGGGGCCAGCTCTTGCTGCCGGTCGCTGATCGCGACGAGCGAGACGTCGTCACCCATTTCCCGGTAGTACTCATAGCATTCGCCCTGGACCGGACCGTGCACGGTGACCACGGTCGGCAAATCAAGCTCCCTATACGCGGGGGCGTTCAGCGGGCCCGCGAAGGTGTGCTCGTGCACGAGGTCGATGGCGCCGCCCGCGGCGAGCTTCTCGATCGCCCGTCGGGCGCGCAGCGCGTGCAGGACCTCGGGGAAGGGTTCGCCGAGTCGCTCGGGGCAGATGCGGTCCCACAGCGGAACGAATTTCGCCTTGGTGCCCGGTTTGCCCGCGCCGAGCAGGGTCACGTCGTGGCCTCTGGCCACCAGCGAGTCGACGAGATCGGCGACGACGGCTTCCACACCTCCGTAGGCCTTGGGCGGCACATCGAAGTACGGCGGGACAACCATCGCGATACGGAATCGGGTTCCGGCGTGGTCGATCGACAGCAGCTCGGAGGACGCCGTCTGCGCCGACATCGGCAAGTGGCTCACGCCACCGCGCTCGGCACCGTCATTCGCCAGGGCTACCGCATCGCGGATTCGACCGCTTCGCTGACTCATGACCGCACCTCACCGGTGCTCGACTCCGCCAGGACGTTGATGGCGGCTGGGTTCGTTTTTCGCTCGCTACGCGCGCTCATCGACCCTCCTTCCAAGGGGCACAACCGTTAGCTCTCGCATCCACCCAGTGCTTCGGAGCACCGGGCGCCGAACTCGAACTGGTGGCCGCCTCAGCGGAGGTGAAGCTCAGCCGCACCGCCGTCCACAGGGCTTGGTTGGCCTGGTCGCCGATTTCTCGACCAGGGGGGCCGCCAGTGATGTACCTCACCACGGCACTCTCAAACCATGCAGTCGGATACGTTGCTGATCGATTGCCGAGATCGGCAGGTGGGAGCCGCCTTTGCCGATTGCACCCAACATGTCCACCGGGGTGGACAGCGGGCTCAGCCCTCGATCACGATTTTCCCGTCCTGCCCAGGCACCACGAACGGCAGCAGCCGCTCGGCCTCGGCGCGCACCGCGTCCTCGTCGGCGGCCGACAGCGGATGCCACGGCGTGACCCGAATAGTGGTGTCGTCCAATACCCACCGACCGTGCACGAACCCATCGACCAGGTACATCGGCACGCCCCCCGACGCCTCCTTGGCGATGCGCTGCCGGTCCTGCTCGCTGATGATCCTGCGCCGGTCCTTGTGGCCGAGCAGCGCGTTGTCGAAAGCAGGCAGGAAACGCACCGGCACCGGCAGATTGGGGTCGGCCAGCGGCGCGTCCGGCAGGTCGAACAGCACCCGGTGCTGGTCGTCGGTGAAAACACGTAGGCGGGTGCGCATCTCGTCCACCACCTCGGCCAGCCGGGTGACCCCGGCCCACGCCTGCATGTCGGCGACGGTGGCGGGCCCGAACGCGGCCAGATAGCGCAGAATCATGGTCTCCGCCTGCGGCGTGGTCGCCATCGGCGCGCCGATCCATTCGTCGGCGAGCGCGACGGTAACCGAGCGGTTGCGCCACTTGCCCCAGGCCCCGGTCACCGGGCTGTGCACCATGGGCACCAGAAGCTCCACCGACTCGGCGAGCCTGCGCGGGTTCCGGTCCGGAAAACGCTCGCCGAGTAGCTGTCCGAGGTCGGACCGGGACCGGATGCTGCCCGACAACAGCTCCCGTCCCGCGGCGGCCAGCTCGTCCAGATCCAAGCCCTCGATCTCGTCACGGTAGTAGGGGGCCTGCAGCGCCGCGAGCACCACCGGGCGCACGGTGGGCCGCAGCCAGCGGAAGTCGTCCGCGTCGGCGAGGTGCACCGTGCGGCGAATCATGGCGGAGCGCACCAGCTTTCGCTCACGCAGCAACGCGGCCAGGTCGTCGTGCCGGAACTCCGCGAGCCGAGTCCACAGGCCGACATAGGGCCAGTTCGGTTCCTGCCCCTGGACGGCGACCAGATGCCGGACCAACTCCAACGGTGTCATCGCGACCCGCTGCGCCAACATCTGACGCACCAGCAGGGTTCGGTTCAGCTCACGCAGCGATAGTTCCGTCATGAGGCCATCTTCGCCGATACCACCGACAGAACGGGGCCTTCCGCCGGTAACCGCGCATACGTATACATACAATTAATCCATGTTCGATCCTCTCACCCTGGCCGTCGGCGCAGGCATCCTCGGCCTCGGCTGGGCCCTCGGACGGTACGGCCACCTCGGGGCGGTGGGCGGCAAGGCGCGGCGCAGCGCCGCGAAGTGCGGCTGCGGCCACGACCTCGCCATCCACGATCCGCAGGCCGGGGAGTGCCACGCGGAGGAGCGGCGGTCGGTCGCGCCCGCCACGTGGCAGTGGGTGCGCTGCCCGTGCCGGCGGTACACCGGGCCGCTGCCGGTCGAGGACTACTTCACACGGCCGTTCCTGCCGCCGACGGACTGAGGTCGAGCCTGCGACCTCAGCCGGCGTCGGGCTGCATCCGCAGCGGCACCCCGATCCTGTTCCACAGGTTGATCATCGCGGTCACTCCCACCAATCCCGCCCTGGAGCCTTCGTCGAAATGCTTCTCCACATCGGCCCACACCGCGTCGCTCACCCCGTGCTCGCCGAGCTTGGTGACCGCTTCGGCGTAGGCGAGGGCGGCGCGCTCAGCCTCGGTGTAGAGCGCCGACTCACGCCAGGCATCGAGCTGGAAGATGCGCTTTTCAGTTTCCCCGGCCAAGCGGGCGTCGGTGGTGTGCAGGTCGATGCAGAACACGCAGCCGTTGATCTGCGAGGCGCGGATCTTGACCAGCTCCCGGACCACCGGGTCCAGCGGACCGCGGCGAATCGCCCCCTCGGCGGCGAACCACGCCTGGTACAACTCCGGCGCAACCTCTGCGAGCTTCATCCGTGACACGGTGTCGTCCTTTCGTCGGTGTGCTCTCCTACACCAATGGGACGAGACAGCCGCCGGAAATGTGACACGCGGTCACGAATCGGGCAGGCACCTGGCCGGATCGGGCAGCTCGCCACACGGCGCGTTGCCGTGGGCCCGGAGCACGTCCTTGCCTGCCTGATCGACCAGGTAGTGCAGGAAGGCCGCCGCCAGCGAATCACCGGGCAGCTCGCCGTGGCTGTAGGCGTATTCCACGCCCCAGAACGGGTACGTGCGAGCGATGGCCGCGTCGCGACCCGCGGTGACGCCGTTGATCGCGACGGTCGCCAGTTCGGCCGCCACCGCCTCGGAGTACTCCGAATAGCCGATGGCGCCGGGGATTTCGCCGACGGCCTTCTGCATGTCCTTGGTGACTTGGACCTCGCAGTGCGTCGCGGCGGACAGCACCGTGCCCTTGATCGCGATGCAACTCACGTGCGGACGATCGGGTTGACTCCCGCCGAGTAGCCTGCGCTCGAACGTATTTCGAGAACCGGAGCCTGCGATCCGATTCACCAGCACCACCGGCAGATCCGGTCCGCCCACCTCACGCCAGTTGCCGATCCGGCCTTGATAGAGGTCCCGGATCTGTCCCTCGGTGAGGCTCGGCACACCGACGCCCTTGTTGACGATCATGCTGAACAGCGACAGCGCCAGCGGGCGATGCACCAGGGCGGGATACCCGCTGCCCTTCGGGCCGTCGCTGATGGCCAGCAGGCCGGCGTTGCCCTTGCCTTCCTCGGCCAGCCGGTCCAGCCCGCGTTCGGTGCCTTCGAAGGCGAAGGCGAATTGCGCTCCGGTACAACGCTTACCGTACTGTTCGGCGGCTGCTCGGACGACCGGCGCGAAGGCCGACGATCCGACCACGGTGAGCTTGCCCTCGGCACACTCCAGCGGCGTCGGCGTGGGCTCCAGTGCGTTGACGATCAATTGGACGATGATCACCAGCACCAGAAAGATGGTCAGCCCCAACATCATTCGGGGAATCCCGGTGCGGCTTCGCGTTTCCTGGATGCGCCCACCCTTGATGCCGCCGGTCAGCACCGGCACCGGGTACTCCCCCGTGCCTTCGGAGCGCTGCAGGATGGCCAGGATCTTGTAGTGCTCACCGCGATCCAGCGGCACCTTGGGCAGATCGATGACACCGATGTGCCCGGCCATGTCCTCGCGCACCGCGATGCCGGAGTCCCGATCGAGGTTGTCCGCCAGGCCGGGATCGCTGAGTTCGGTCACCGCCATGCCGATGACCAAGCGCTGCGGGAACCGTAGATGCAGGCCGATCCGCGCGGGATCGGGTGCCTTGTAGTCGTGGGTGTCGATATCGGTGGCGCCGCTGTTCTCGATGCGCACCAAGACAACCGAGAGGTCCTTCAGATCTGGACTCGCGCCGTCCAGCGAGGGGCGCAGCTGCGGCAGCACGCCGGGGAACACCGAGGCGACCTCACCGGTGACAGGCGTGTCCATCTGCACGCGGTAGCCGAGCCGCTTGCGCCCGACGAGCACGAACTCGTACAGGAACGCGCCGATCGGCACCGCGATACCGATGACCGCCAGCACGATTTCGACCGGAAACTCGCCCAACGGCCCGCCCACCCCCACCTACTCTGTCTGGCAACCATTCTCAGCGGCGATCGCGGCAGATCCCCGGCCCGGCACGACTATTCGGCAACAGTTAACCGGGCGGCCATCAGGCCTCGTGCACCTCGGTCCAGGCGAGCAGGTCGGCCAGCGGCCAGGTGTTGATGACCCGCTCGGCCGCAACACCATTCGCGACGGCACGCTCGCAACCGTAGCCCTGCCAGTCCAATTGGCCGGGCGCGTGCGCGTCGGTGTCGATGGAGAAGTAGCAGCCCATCTCGATGGCGAGCTGGATCAGCCGGGACGGCGGGTCGCGACGTTCCGGCCTGCAGTTGATCTCGACGGCGGTGCCGTAGGTCCGGCACGCCTCGAACACCATCTCCGCGTCGAAGCTCGACTCGGGCCGGGTGCCGCGGCCACCGGTGACGAGCCGGCCGGTGCAGTGGCCGAGCACGTCGACGTTGGGGTTGGCCACCGCATACACCATCCGCTTGGTCATCGTCGCGCTGTCCGCGCGCAGGTGCGAGTGCACGCTCGCCACCACGATGTCGAGTTGGGCGAGCAGATCGGCCTGCTGGTCGAGGGTGCCGTCGTCGAGGATGTCGACCTCGATGCCGGTGAGGATGCGAAACGGCGCCAGACGATCGTTGAGCTCGGCGACCACGTCGAGTTGCTTGCGCAGCCGGTCGGCGGACAGTCCGTTCGCGACGGTCAGGCGCGGCGAATGATCGGTCAGCGCACAGTATTCGTGCCCGAGGGCCGCCGCGACACCCATCATCTCCGCGATCGGGCTGCCGCCGTCGGACCAGTCCGAATGGGTGTGCAGGTCGCCGCGCAGTTGGGTGCGCAGCGGTTTGCCGGGGGCTCCGATCGGCTGTGCCGCGTTGCGCAGGTCGAGCAGGTACTGCGGCACCCGGCCTGCGTACGCCTCCTCGATGACGGCGGCGGTCTTCGGCCCGATCCCGGCGATCTCGCGCCAGCTGTGCGCGGCGCGGTGCACCTCGCGTTCCTCATCGGGCAGCTCCGCGACGATATCGGCGGCCCGGCGGTACGCCTTGACCCGATACGTCTCGGCCCGCGAGCGTTCCAGCCAGAAGCCGATCTCCCGCAGCACCTCCACCGGGCCCGGCGTGGCCGCCGGGTCAGGTGTGCTCGAATCGTCTGCCGCCACAGCGGTTAACGAATCCTGCTGTACTTCATGAAGGCCACTCCGTCCTCGAACACCCGGCTGGTGATCACCCGGAACTTGGCCGCATCGGGCAGCCTGGGACCGGAACCGAACAGCGACCGGCCGCGGCCGAGCAGGACCGGGTACAGCTTGAGGAAGATTTGGTCGATCTCGGGCAGCAATTCCTGGGCGAGCTCCCCGCCGCCACACAACCAGATCCCGAGCCCCTCGGCGCGCTTCAGTTCGCGCACCTTGCCCAGCGGGTCGCTCGCGATCAGTTCGACGTCGGGATCCGGATTCTCCGGCAGTGTCTTCGACACCACGTACTGCTTCAGATGCGCGTACGGGCTCGACGTCCCGGTGCGCACCCCGAAGTCGTGGGTCTTGCGTCCCATCAGCACGGTATCGAAGTAGCGGTTGCGCTTGTCGATACCGAGCGACTCACGCACCTTGGTGGGCAACGTCTCCGGATATTGCGCCATGATCGCAGGCCCGTGGTCGCCGCCGACCGGGAAGAAATCGACCGATCCGTCATCGGTGGCGATGTAACCGTCGATCGTCGAGGCTACGTAGTAGGTGAGCTTGCGCATATGTCCTTCCTCCACGGCCGGACCGACTTCCCGAACCGCCTACAAGAAAGGTAACTCGCGCCCGCTAACGACCGCGAGGCTTCGGTTGGCACCGCGGGCAAGAATACGAGGAACGATTCATGAATTTTTCCCGCTGAACAGGCGCTCCGCAGCGACGGCACGGTTCGTCCTCGCGGCCGTAGACGGCAAGGGAGCGTTCGAAATAGCCGGATTGGCCGTTGACGTTCACATAGAGCGCGTCGAACGAGGTGCCGCCCGCGGCGAGCGCCTCCGCCATCACCGCGCCGACGTCGGCGAGCAAGGCGCGCACGGCGGGACGGGACAGGCCGGAGGCGAGCCGGCTGCCGTGAATCTTCGCGCGCCACAGCGATTCGTCGGCGTAGATGTTGCCGATGCCGGAGATCACGCTCTGATCGAGCAGCACGCGTTTGATCTCGGTGTGTTTGGCGCGCACCGCGGCCACCACGGCTTCGGGGTCGAAGCGGGGATCCAGCGGGTCGCGGGCGATGTGTGCCACCGGTTCCGGCACCAGGGTGCCGTCCACCTCGACCAGCGGCGCGAGCGCCCAGCCGCCGAAGGTGCGCTGATCCACGAAGCGCAACTGAGTACCGTCGCCGAGGGTGGCGCGGATGTGCGCGTGCTTCTCCAGCGGCGCGTCCGCGGGCTGCACGAGCATTTGGCCGCTCATGCCGAGATGCACGACGAGCGAGGTGTCCGGCTCGTCGAAGGTGAGCCAGAGATATTTCCCGCGCCGCTCGGCGGCGGCGACCTTCAATCCGGTCAGCCGTGCGGCGAGATCGGCGGCGCCCTCGAGATGCCTGCGCACCGAGCGGGGATGGGTGATCGCGACCGACTCGATGACGCGACCGACCACGTGTTCGGCGACGCCGCGCCGGACGACCTCTACCTCGGGAAGTTCGGGCACGTCAGGCTTCGGCGGTCAGCGCCTGGTAGGCGGTGCCCGCGGCCTTCTGCTCGGCTTCCTTCTTGGAGCGGCCGACGCCCTGCCCGTAGGCCCGGCCACCGATCACGGTGGTCGCGGTGAATTCCTTGTCGTGATCGGGGCCCGTCGAGGTGATCTCGTAGCTGGGCACGCCGAGGCCACGCTCGGCGGTGAGCTCCTGCAGGCTGGTCTTCCAGTCGAGGCCGGCCCCCATCCGGGGACCACGCTCGAGCAGGTCGGCGAACAGCCGCAGCACCACCTCGCGCGCGACGTCGATGCCGTGCTCCAGGTGCACCGCGCCGAGCAGCGACTCCATGCCGTCGGCGAGGATGCTCGGCTTGTCCCTGCCGCCGGTGAGCTCTTCGCCCTTGCCGAGCAGCAGGTGCACGCCGAGGCCGCCCTCGCCGAGCTGGCGTGCCACCTCGGCGAGCGCATGCATGTTCACCACGCTCGCGCGCAGCTTCGCCAACTCGCCCTCGGACTTGTCCGGGTGCTCGTGGTAGAGCCGCTCGGTGATGCTCAGTCCGAGGACGGAGTCGCCGAGGAACTCCAGGCGCTCGTTGGTCGGCAGGCCGCCGTTTTCATATGCGTACGACCGGTGCGTCAGCGCCAGGCGCAGCAGCTCCGGCTGCACCTCGACGCCGAGCGCTGCGAGCAGGCTCGCGTGTCCACCGGACGAATCGGGTTCATCGCTCACGTCGATACGACAGCTCGAACTGTTAGACAGCCGCCGTGACCTGACGGCCCTTGTACGTGCCGCAGGACGGGCACGCGATGTGCGGCAGGGTCTTCTCACCACAGGCGCGGTTCGGGCAGGTGATCAGGGTCGGCGCGGTGGCCTTCCACTGGCTGCGCCGCGACCTGGTGTTGGAACGGGACATCCGGCGCTTGGGAACGGCCACGACTACTTCTCCTCTGTCATATTGCTTGCCATTTCGGCTGACTGGTCTGCTGCGGTGGCCGCACCCTCGTCGGGGCTGCCGTTGCCGGGCGATGCGGTGGCAAATTTCGCCAACCCGGCCCAGCGAGGGTCAAGTATCTCATGCGAGTGCTCAGAACCCGCAATCGCCATCCGCACGCCACATTCCGCGCACAGCCCCGCGCAGTCCGGCGTGCACAGCGGCTGCAGCGGCAGCTCGATGCCGATCGCGTCGATGATCACCGGTTCGAGGTCGATCGTGTCATCGATCATGCGGTAGGAATCGTCGTCGTCGGTGGTCTGCTCGGTGGTGCTGTCCGGGTAGGCGAACAACTCCGTGAGGTAGATGTTCACGCTGTCGGTGAACGGCTCGAGGCAGCGGGAGCACTCACCCTCGATCGGCGCGGACACCGTTCCGGTGACCAGCACACCTTCGGACACCGCCTGCAGCTGCAGGTCGAGCACGACCTCGGCGCCGACCGGGACGCCGACCAGGTCGAGCCCGATCCGTTCGACGGTGGTGAGCGTGCGATGGAGCTCGCGCATCGTCCCGGCCCTGCGGCCGAGGCTGCGGACGTCCAGCACGAAGGCCGCGTCGGGCTCTCGGCGCGTGGCCGAGTCCTTACGCGGGGCAGAACCGGAACCGGCGGGCATCACGAACTCACTTCACTATCGGGGGAATGGGCAACCACACCACGATACGCGAGGGGTCCCGCCGACCTCAAACCGGCTCTAGCGGCGGTAGTCGGCGGCGTAGTCGGGCGCGCCGGCACCGGAGCGGAGCTGGTGACGGCCGCGGCCGACGGTGCGCAGGGTGTTGCTCAGGGTCTCCTCGAAGTCGGCGAGCTTGGAGTCGACGTAGACGTCGCACTCCTCGCGCATCCGATCGGACTCGGCGTGCGCCGCGTCGATCACCCGCGCGGATTCGGCGTGCGCGGCGCGCACCACCTCGGTCTGCGCGACCAGGCGGTCCCGCTCGGCCTCGCCCTCGGCGACGGAGCGCTCGTAGGAAGCCTTGCCCGCGTCGATCATGCGTTCGGATTCCAGGCGGGCGCGGGCGGTGACGGCCTCGAACTCGGCGTTGCCGTCGGCGACGACGCGGTCGGCCTCGGCCTGTGCGGTGGCGACGAGGTGGTCGGCGTGCGCGCTGGCCTC
>NZ_BJXA01000113.1 GCF_007990755.1 Nocardia ninae NBRC 108245
CCGGCGAGCCGAGCGCGCCGCGGCCGACGAAGCCGAGCGCGGCGGCCTCGGCCAGCGTCTGCTCCACCGACTCCAGCCGAAAATGCCTGCGCCAGCGCGGTTGCCGCCAGGCGAGCACGCGGCCGATATCAGCGGGGGTGAGGGCACTGCCGGACGGATACTCGGCGAGCAGGCCGAGCATGGCGTGCCGGTCACGCGGCGCGTGCGGGTTGCGCAGCTCCAGCGAGAGGGCCGCGAGGGGCTTGTCGTTGGCGTCGCGCATGCCGATCATCCACGGCATCCGGTCCAATTCGAGCCAGGCCATGGCCAACGCGACCCAGCGGCGGGCCAGCGGCGCCTCCAGCCAGGCATCGACCGCAGGGGTCGGCGCCCAGAAATCGTCGGCCGAATCGACCTCCGGCGGCGGGTCCGGCAAACCCTTCTCGATCAGTCGCGCGGCGGCCAGCAGCTCGACCAGCAAACCCGCCCGCGGCTCGTCGATGCCGGCTTGCTTGGCAATACGACGTAGCTCCCGAACACCCAGTCCGCCCGCGCGGAGAGCGGGGGCGGGCGCTTGGCCGAGGATGTCGAGGACGGCGGTGCAGTGCCGCAACAGTTCGCCCACTTCGCCCGCCGCGACGGCGTTCACGTCGGCGGCGGCCTGCTTCTTCGGTTTCGGGGCGGGCGGCGTCAGCGCGTGCGGATGCGTGACCGGTTCGTCGCGCAGCACCTGTCCGACCGTGACCGGCAGCTCGACCGTCTCGTCATCGATCCGGTTCAACAGCCTGCGGGCCAGTAGCTGCTGGACCGGGCGGTCGGCCGGGGTGCCCGGCGCGGCGTCCCTGGTACGCCCGCGCGGGCCGGTGCTGGCCAGCTTGTCCAGCAATGCCCGCGCCGCCGAGGTGAGTTCCGGCAGCGCGTCGCGCACTTCGGGTTCGGTCAGCGAATCGGGGATCTCGGTGGTGCTGCCGATCGGCCAGGGCAGCGCCTCGACGGCCGCGGTGATCAGATGCAGCTCGTCCTCGCTGGTCCAGACCAGGGCGCGGGCGGTCAATCGCTCGATGGCCGCGTCGATCGCGGTGGCGGGCACGCGATCGCTCAGCTGCACGTGCAACTCGGCGCGCGTCAGCGGGGCGCCGTTGCTTTCGGTCCGCGTCACCCCGTGCACCGCAAGGGTTTCCAGGAGCGCGAAATCGAGAGTGTCCAGGTCATCGGTGGCGCGCAGCACCGAGGCGCGCTGCTCGGCCCGTGCGGCCAGCACGGCCATCGACGAGGGCAGCGGCACAGCCAGATCGGGCCGGAGCTCGAGCAGCGTTACCAATTGGGCATCGGTACGCGCACCGAGCCACCCGGCAAGGGAGGTCGCGGTCATCCGATCCAGCCTACGGTCTCGGGCCGTGGCCTGCCGGGGCGCACATCGGATACCCACGTCACGCCCGATTTCGGTAGCACGCGGGTAACTCACCGGATCTCGGCCGACTCCAGCGCGTCCATACCGCCGGTCGCCGACGTGCCGAGCGCCACACCAGGGTCCGGCCTGAAGACTCGCAGCGGCGGCATTAGCATGAGGCTTGTGGTGAACAAATCGAAGAAACCTTATGTCGACAACGGCTGGCCGAAGGTCGCCGAAGGTGACCACGCGGTCACCGAACTCTCGTCGACCCGTTCCGGTGGGCTCTCGCCGTACGGTGAGGACACCGAGTTTCCGGTCCCGGCGGATCAGCTGCCTTACATGCACCCGAACACGGTGATCAACCGCTGATTTCCGGACGGAAAGTCCGTAGATACGAATAAGGCCCCGCATCCGAGGATGCGGGGCCTTATTCGTGGTCGATCAGGAGGGAAGGAGTCCCTTGTTCGCCTCGTAGAAGTTCACGATGGCGGGATCGAGCTTGGTGTTGCTCGCCTTGGCGGCGTTGAAGAAGTCGAAGGCTTCCTTGGGCACCTGAACGCCCTGGCTCTGCACGACCTCGAGCGCGCGGTCGACGGCCGTGAAGACCTGCTGGGTGCTGTCCGGTGCGGCCTGCGGGGCTTGCGCCTGCGGCGCGGGCGCGGGGTTCCAGCGGGGGGTTTCGTTGGTGGCGGGAGCCGAACGCGGAGTGGGTGCGCTGCTCAGGCCGAGATTGGAGGAGCAGCTGGGCCAGGCGCCCCAACCCTGGGAGGCGAGCACCTTCTCGGCGACGGCGATCTGCTGTTCGCGGGTGGCCTGGTTGGCGCTGGCGGCATACTCGCCGCCGCCGTGGGCCTTCCAGGTGCTCGGCGAGAACTGCAGCCCGCCCTGGTAGCCGTTGCCGGTGTTGATGCCCCAGTTACCGCCGGCCTCACACTGTGCGAGGCGATCCCAGTCGGAGTCGGGTGCCGCGCTGGCGTTGCCTGCCAGGGCCACACCTGCGGTGCCCATGATCGCGCCGGTCACGGCAACCTTGGCAACCGTGCGCCCGGTGGAGCTTGGCTTGCGATGGCGTCCACTCATATCGGGTTCGTCTTCCTCTCGACGCACCTGCGAGGTCATCGGTCGGGCTGGACTGAGAGGTCGTCATGCCCGCCCTCGCCCCTACGTTTCCGTCGGGTTTCCGGGTCCCGCGGGGCGAGGTTCGGTGCGGCGGGCCGGTGGTTGCCGGTTGTCCCGGCTCGCTAAGAACGGTACGACGATCGCCGGGAAAAATCACCATTTGATAACCGGCGTGTACGAGCGGGTCTCGGTGCGGTCTCGGCGCCGACGTAGCCCCTTCTTTGCAGCTAGAAGCGGTGCGCTCAGACCAGTGCCGGGCCGTCACCGGTCCGTGACCTCTCCGTTATGTGACTAGGATCACAGTCGGGATTTGGTAACGACAGACTCGGGTAACCCGTTCGCAGCCCGCTGGTGGCCGATCCGTCAGATCGGCACGACGCCCAGGTCCGAGTCATCGCGACCAGCCGACAGTCAGGTCGATCAGCGCGAGCGCCGACCCGAACGCAGCGTGAAGACGATCGCGACGAGAAACCCGAGCGGCGCGAGCATCGCGGCGAAATAGAGCCACAGCCCCGGCGTGCCGTCCGACAGCACCGGGATCAAGAAGATGGCGATGACCGCCAGCAATCCCAGCGCGAACAGCGCCAGCGCGACTTGCAGCAACCAATCACCCGGCCTGCGCCCGCCGCCCCCGCTCGATGCGGGATCGGCGTCGCTGGACGGTGGCGGAGCGGGAGGGTTCGTCACCGCATGACCGTAAAACTGATGTGCTTGCGTTATGGGCACCGGGGTAGACTCTTAGGCACGCGCGTCCCGCATCACTGCTGGGCGCGTTCTTTTCGCAAACAGAAGAAGGACCTGTTCGCGGCGTTGTGCCGCAGCAGGTTCCGTGGACAGATGTGCTCGGGCCGGTGGGGTCCGAGTTTTCGATGATGAACGGGTGAGCGCAGTGCCGACCGGCAGGGTGAAGTGGTACGACGTCGAAAAGGGCTTCGGCTTCCTTTCCCAAGACGAGGGTGAGGACGTCTATGTCCGCTCGTCCGCGCTGCCCGACGGAGTCGAAGGACTCAAGCCGGGCCAGCGCGTCGAATTCGGGATGGCCGCGGGCCGCCGCGGACCGCAGGCGCTGAGCCTCAAACTGCTCGAGGCGCCGCCCTCGGTCCGCCAGGGCCAAGAACGCCAGGAACGCGAGCGCGCCCGCAAGGAGCCCGTCGCCCGCAGGCACACACCGGACGAACTGCACGGGATGGTCGAAGACATGATCACCCTGCTCGAAGCGACGGTGCAGCCGGACCTGCGCAAGGGCCGCTACCCGGATCGCAAAACCGCACAACGCATCTCAGAGGTAGTCCGCGCCGTAGCGCGCGAACTCGACCACTGAATTTTTGGCCGCGTCGTAACCCTTGTGCTGTGCGCGAGGGTTACGACGCTGTGCTGATCGACCAGGCTGCGTGGGGGAGGTAGAACTCCTTGCCGGTGTCCTTGTCCAGGGCGAGGATCGGGAGCTGGAGTTCCAGGCCGACGAGGCGCAGGTCGGGTTCCGGGCGGGAGTCGATGGTGACGGCCATGGCGCCCTCGGGGAAGTTGGTGTGGTTGATCACCTGGTCGATGCGGTCGCCGTTGGGGCGGGCGTAGACGAGCTGGGCCAGCCAGGGGGCGTCGGCGATCTGCTTCGGGAGCGACAGCTGCAAGGGGTAGTCCGGGGGGACATCCAGCTGGACGGTCTGGCCGTAGCGGCAGTCTTCCATTTTGACCGAGCAGTAGACGTACGGTTCGACCTCGACGGTTTTGCCGTGGGCGTAGGCGGTGATCACCGGGTCGTGCTCGTCGGCGTTGCGCACGAGGACCACCAGGACGCCGACGAAGGCGACGGTGAACACGAGTAGGGCGGCAACGACCAGCGCGAGGATGGTGCGGGGGTTCTTCACGCCGCCACCTCGCTGACCCACGGCCGCGCCGTGAGCACAGCTGCTGTGTCGAAGGTTCGCTCGCTCACTGGCTGGGGTCTCCTATTCCTGGTTGGATACGGTTCGTCTCGCCGCCACTGGACGCCGGCCTACGGTATGCGTTCGCAGTGTGTGGCATCGGCCGGGTAGGGGGTACTTCCTGCTCCGCGTGTTGCGGACGATTTCCGCCGAGGCCGGGCAGCAGCGAATGGCCGCGGTAGCTGACGAAGGTCTGCACCAGGCCGATCACCAGGATCGCGGTGATCACCGCGAAACCCTTCCAGTAGTCGGTCGGCAGCAGCACGCCCGCCGAGCCGCCGACCACCCAGCTGAGCTGCAACACGGTTTCCGAACGGCCGAAACCGGAGGCGATCGACTCGGGCGGCAGATCGTCCTGGATCGCGGCGTCCAGCGACACCTTCGCCAGCGCGCTGGTGCCCGATGCGACCACGGTGGCGATCGCCGCACCCAGCAGATTGTTGGTGAACGTCGCGAAGAGCGCGACCAGCGCACAGGCGGCGGTGCAGGCGAGCACGATCAGCGTCGGCTTGCCGAGCTTGAGCCGGGCGCCGGTGGCATTGCCGGTGAAGTTGCCCAGCGCCGCCGCCGCGCCGACCACGCCGAGCATGGCGGCCTGCTGGGCCGGGCGGTGCTCGGTGGCCTTAGCGACGAACGCGACGTAGAAGGTCAGGAACCCGGTCAGCACCCGGATGGCGCTGTTGCCCCACAGCGCGGTCACCACCGAACGGCCCAGCGGCTGCCTGCGTTTGCGCGGCGGGGTGGTGGCTTCCTTCTCCGGCGTGAGGACCTCGGTGGGTGCGTGATAGCTCAGCGTCGCGGGCACCTCACCCTCGGTGACCTCGACCCAGGACGGGATGCGCAGGCTCAGATAGGTTCCGGCACAGGCGATCACGATCGCGAAGATCAGCGCACCCTTGGAGTCGGCGATCGCCGCGGCGAGTGCGGCGATCGCGCCCGCGCCGATGGTGCCGCCGACCAACCCGAACACGGTGAGCCGAGAGTTGGTGCGTACCAGGTCGATATCCGGTGGCAGCACGCGTGGCGTCACCGCGCTCTTGAGTACGGAGAACGATTTACTGCCGATCAACATGCACAGCGCGAGCGGATACAGTGCCCAGCTGTCGAATTCGAGGATCAGCACCACCGCGACCACCGCGCGCAACGCGAACGAGGTGGCCAGCGCCACCCGGCGCCCGTGCTGTAGCCGGTCGAGCATGGGACCGATCAGCGGGGCGATCACCGCGAAGGGGGCGATCGTGATCAGCAGGTACAGCGCGACTTTCGTCTTGCTCTCCGCGGTGGCGCTGGCGAAGAACAGCGTGTTGGCCAGCGAGACGGCGACCGCGGCGTCGAGTGCGAAGTTCGCCATCGTGGCGTAGGTGAGCGCGGTGAGGCCGGACTTGTCCGCGCCGTCGGCCTTGGCCGCGCGCTGGAAAGTGGCGATGCCTTTCTCGGTCAGCTGGCGGCCGCGCATGGCGGCGACGCGGGTAACTGTGAGCTTGCGTGGCACGCGCGCGGTGCCGGGCGGCGTGGGGGCTTCGGTGGCCGCTGCGGCGTCCGGTTGCTCGGGCAGCGGTGCGGTGGGTGGCGGGGCCGAGTGCTCCGGCTCCGGACGGCGTGGCGGTTCCGGGCGATGCGGGAAGACGCGCCGTGGACTCTTGGCCAGCGACGGATCGACGCGGGGTGCCGCGTGCCTGCGGGTCTCGGCATCCGGGGAGACGGGTACCTCGTGGCGCCGGGTCGGCGGCTCCGGTCGGTATGCGCGGTCCGGGTCCAGCGGTGGCAGCGACCTGCGGCCTGCGGGCGCGTTCGGCGGCGGATACCGGTCGAAACCGGGATGCCGCTCGACCGGCGGGTACTCCTCGCCGTCCCACCGATCACGGTCGGGACCGGAAGGTTCGCGGGGAGTAGTCACGTCGTCAATTCTGTCGTACTTCGGTACTGGGCGTTCACTCGCTCTCGAAGGTGTCGGCGGAAGGTGACGTTCGTCGCGTCGCGGACGGCGGGGCATGTCCATGGACTTCCCCGCAGCCGCGAATCGCAAGCGACTCGCGGCCGCGGCGCTCAGGCGGGCACGAAGCGGACCTCGAAGGTGGTCGGCCAGTTCTTGCCGGCGAGCAGGAACCGGTCGGTGCCCGGGAGCTGCGCGATTCCGTTGAGCGTGTCCTCGCTCGTCCGCGTCAGATGCGGCAGCAGCGCGCCCGCGTCGATGACCGCGAGCACCTGGCCGGAGTCCGGATCGATGCGCAGGATGCGATCGCTGGGCCAGTCGTTGGCATACACCGAACCGTCCTCGGCGCAGTCGAGTTCGTTGAGGCGTGCGCTGTGGTTGCTGGTGAGCCGGATCGAGCCGGTCGGCGCGAAGGTGACCGGATCGCGGAAGGTGAGGGTGTCGGTGCCGTTGCTCATCACCAGCCGCCCGGCCCGGGTGCACAGCCCCCAGCCTTCGCCCTCGTAGGACGCGCGGCCGACTTCGGCCAGGGTGTGCGGGTCCCTGGCGAAGGCGATGCGGTTCTGCCAGGTCAGCTGCCACAGGGTGTCCCCGGCCAGGGTGATCCCCTCGCCGAAGAAGGGCGCGGGCAGGTCCGCCCGGGCCAGCTCGACTCCGGTGCTGAGGTTCGTCGCCCGCACACTCGACGCGCCCGACAGCCCGGTGCCTTCGTAGAGCACCTCGCCGTGGATCTCCAGGCCCTGAGTGAAGGCGCGCGGATCGTGCGACCTGGTGGCCACGACCTCGATATTCATCGTGGGCGACGGTTCTTCGGCCGCGCCACACCCGCTCCAGATGACCAGACCGACCAGCACACCTATGGCCAACGAACGCCGATTGCGTTTCATACGGCAAAATGTAGGCCGTGAGCGCAGTTTCTGTTTCTGAGTCCGGTGTCAGGCCGATTTTGGCCGACGCCGTCGATCTGGCCCGCCGTGCGCTCCTGGAGTTGGAACCAGCTGGTGTCGGGGCACATCTCGGCGTGGCTGCCGAGGACGACAGCGCGGCGACCCATCGCTTCGAGGCCACACTGCCCGGCTATCGCGGCTGGCAGTGGGCGGTCGTGGTGGCGGCCCCACCGGAGGCCGACTACGCGACGGTGAGCGAATCGGCGCTGCTGCCCGGCCCCGACGCGCTGGTCGCGCCCGAATTCGTGCCGTGGGACCAGCGGATCAGGCCCGGCGATCTCGCGCCCGGTGATCTGCTCGCCCCGCCGCCGAACGACCCGCGCCTGGTGCCCGGTTACGTCGCCAACGGCGACCCGGCCGTCGACGAGGTCGCCACCGAGATCGGCCTCGGCCGCACCCAGGTGCTGAGCCTCGAGGGCCGCGAAATGGCCGCCGAGCGCTGGTACGGCGAGTTCGGCCCCGACACCGAGATGGCCAAGGCGGCACCGTCCACCTGCGGCCTGTGTGGCTTCTACCTCCCGCTCGCCGGTTCCCTGCGCGCCGCCTTCGGTGTCTGCGGCAACGCCATGGGCGCCGACGGCCACGTCGTACACGCCGCCTACGGCTGCGGCGCCCACTCCGACACCGTCGCCCCCACCGGCGGTGGTTCGCCGCTCTACGAGGCGTTCGACGATGCGGCAGTGGAGCTGATCCCCGCCGAGGAGCTGGCGCCGGTCAAGGAAACCCCCGCGGCCGAAGCTGCCACAGAGGTGGCCGACTCCGCCGTGGAAACCGCTGCGGCCGAAGCTGATGCGACTGCGACGCAGGTGGCGGACCCAGCGGCAACTCCTGCCGCCGAAGCGGATGTGGCTGCTGCACCGCAGGTGACCGACAGTGCTGTGGAAACCTCCGCGGCTGAGGCCGATGCGGTGCAGGTTGCCGACACTGCGGTGGAAACGCCTGTGGTCGAGGTCGAAGCGGCTGCCACGGATGCGGTCGCCCCAGTGGTGGAAACGCCCGACGCGTCCGTTGCGTCGGAGGCCGAGACCGCGTCAGCGGACGCCGCTGTTGTCACCGAGACGACACCGACTGGGGAAGCGCCCAGTGCCGCGGTCACCGAGGCGCCGAGCGCAGTCGTCGAAAGCGACAGTGCTGCCGCGGGTGACGCGGTTGCTTCGGATTCCGTGCCGAGTGCCGGCCTGCAAGCCGATGACGAAGGTGGCTCTGCCGCTGCGGTTACCGAGTCTGCCTCGGACACCGTGGTCGGCGATGCGGTGGCGGAAGGCGAGTCGAGCGGCGCGGCGGAGCCGAGTGCGGCCAACAGCGCTGCCGGCGAGGCTGTGGTTGCGCGGGCCGCCGACGAAACTGGCGACGCTACTGCGGATGCCGAGTCCCCTGTGGATAACTCGGGCGAGGCGGCTGCCGACGTGGCGGCTCAGGCTGACGACGCTGAAGGCGCGCAGGCGTCTTCGGGTGACGAGCAGGTTGCCGAGGGTGCGGCCGAGGTTGAGGGCCGGGCGGTCGAGTCATCGCCGCAGAACTGACCGAGACGGCCGATCCGTTCGGCACGTCGGCGTTGCGGGCGGGTGTGCTGGCCGCATGGCGTGATTCGCCGACCCGGTTGCGGGAGGACGCGGCGACCGAGGCGGATCTGGTGCGGGCCGGGTACCGTGACCGGCTGCTGACCGAGCTGGCGCAGAACGCTGCGGACGCGGCCGCCAAGGCGGGCGTCGCCGGGCGGCTGCAGGTTCGGCTGGACGACGGCGCGCTGCATGTCGCCAACGCCGGTGCGCCGCTGGATGTCTCCGGGGTGCACGCGCTCACCGCACTGCGGGCGTCCGGAAAGTCGGATGTCACCGCTGTCGGGCGGTTCGGCGTCGGCTTCACCGCAGTGCTGTCGGTCAGCGATGAGATCGAGTTGCGTTCTGCCACCGGGTCGCTGCGGTTCTCTCGCGACCTGACGTGGGACGCCCTGCGGCAGCACAACATTCATATCCCGGGCAGTTCAGCCGAGGATGCCGACGGTTTCGCGCCACCGGTGCTGCGGATGACCTGGCCGATCGAGGCCGCGCCGATGGCCGGTTTCGATACCGAGGTCGTCTTGCGGCTGCGCCCTGATGTGGATGCCGCCGCACTGCTCGCGGGTATGCACGCGGAAACCATCGATCTGCTGCTGGAACTGCCTGCGCTACAGAGCATCACGATCGATACGGCGGAATTCACCAGCACGACCACCGATCTCGGGAACGGCTTGCAGGAGGTGCGCGTCGCCGGTCCTGATGACGCACACCGAGTCTGGTGGCAGTACCGCGCCCCACACGCCCGCTGGCTGCTCCCGATCCGCAACGGCAGGCCGAGCCCCGCCGCCCCCGATGTGCTGCGCGCCCCGACCCGTTCCGACGAGGAACTGTCCCTCCCCGCCCTGCTGATCGCCGACATCGCCATGCAGCCGGACCGCCGCCGCCTGCTCCCCGGTGCCCGCCTCACCGAATTGGCCACCGGCTACGCCGATTTCGCCCGCGCCCTGCCGCCCCGCGACCGCCTCGTCCTGGTCCCCACCCCCGCCTTCGCCCGCAGCGAAGCCGACGGCCTGCTCCGCGAAGCCCTCGTGCGCGACCTCCAGGCCCATCCCTGGCTGCCGGTCGTCGCCACCCGGCACACCACCCCCGAAGTCGCTGACGACGCAGCCACCGGCCTGTACGACCCCGTGCCGCAGCACGGTTCGCCCGTCACACCCGGCACGGCTGGCACGGCGGCATCGAGCTCGCCCTCAGGCAAGACCCCCGAAGCCGACAGCTTCGCCTTGTTCGACGCAGCAATCGCCGAATCCGTCGGAGCATCGACCGCCGATTCGGTCGACGTACCGCTTACCGATCCGCTCGGCGGGCCGCTTGCCGACTCGCTCGGCGGGCCATTCAACGATTCGACCGTTGGGCTGCTTGCCGATTCGCCCCGCGAACAGATCGACGTCGCCGTCCCGACCCGGGCGAGCGCGCTCACCGGCTTGACCGAGGAATTGGCGCGACTGCTCGATGACGTCGTAGGCCCACTGGTTATCCCGGAGTTGTCCGGCCGCGGGCAGGCCGAGGCGCTCGGCGTGCTGGATGTGCACCGCCTGGGTTTGGCGCGCTTGGCGGAGCTGTCGAGCGGGCTGGAGCGCCCACCGCACTGGTGGTACGCGCTGTACGCGGCGCTGGAGCCGTTCGTGGTGGATCCGCTGGCCGCCGAAGAACTTGGCGCGCTTGCTGTTCCGCTGGCCGACGGACGCCTGGTCACCGGTCCGCGTACGGCGGTGCTCGACGACCAGCTCGAGGTCGCGATCCCGGTGCATTGGGCCAGGCTGGTGCACCCGGAAGCCGCGCACCCTTTGCTGGCCCGGCTGGGTGCGCGTTCGGCGACCGCCGAAGATCTGCTGAGCGAGCCCGATCTCCGCGCCGAGCTGGAAGACCACCCGGACGACCCGGACATCACCGATGCCGTGCTCCGTCTGGCCGCGCACGCCGATCCGGCCGCCCTCCCGTCCTGGCTCGGGCTGCTCGAATTGCCCGATGCCGAGGGCGAATCGCGGCCCGCCGACGAACTGCTGCTGCCCGACGCACCACTGCGTGAGCTGCTGGTCGAGGATTCACCGTTCAGTTCGATCGACCCCGACATGGTGGAACGCTATGGCGCGCAAGCGTTGCGGGCCATCGGCGTCGGCTGGGACTTCAGCGTGGTGGTCGAGGCTGATCCGACCGGCCCGGACCACGACCTGGACGACGAGGACTCCTGGTGGTCGACGCTGCCGGAGGACCCGCCGGAGCTGGCCGCCGTCCGCGATCTGGACTTGGTGGACGAGGCCGCGTGGCCGGAAGCGTTGTGGCAGTTGGCGTCCACCCCGCGCACCCGCCGTCTGCTCACCGACCGCGAGGGCTACACGGCGTGGTGGTTGCGCGCCAACGCGCGCATCGATGGCACCCCACTGGGTTTGTTCCGCCACCCCACGGACACCGAATTCGCCGGTCTACTGCCGACATTCGCCGTGCCAGGCCTGACGGAGGACGCTGCCGCGGTCCGCGCGATACTCGCCGACCCTGCGGTGATCACTGCGGAATTGGCCGCCGCTTTGCTCGAGGCTCTCGCGGACGCCGAGAAAACGCCTACCCCCGAGGTCATTTCGCGAACTCACGCGCGATTGGCCGCCGCTGTCGCCGCAGACCACCTCGATCTCGCCGACCTCGAGCTGCCCGATCGGGTCCGCGCACTGTCCGGTGCAGTCGTCGATCCGGCGCAGGCCGTCGTCCTCGACCAGCCCTGGTTCGGTCTCGCACTGCCCCCGAATCGCCTGGTAGTCGGCGACATCGACACCGCACCCGCGCTGGCGACGCTGCTCGACCTGCCGCTGGTTTCGGAGTCCGTCACCGCCGAGGTGCTGAGCGCGGGTCGCCGCACCAGCTGGTCTGCCGAGCCGCTGGGTGTCGTACTGCGCCAACTCTTCTCATTGCCGCCGCAGGAGGGCGACCTGGTGCTGCACGACGACCTGACGGTACGTCTGCACGGCGCGGTCGAAGCCACCGCCTCGGTGCCCTGGTGGCGCGAGGGCGACACCGTGCATTTCCGGGTGCCGCGGTAGGTCACCGCGAATCCGGCTGTGCCGCAGCGATAGCGGGCTAAGCCGCGTACTCGGAGATCATGTGGCTGAGCAGATCGAGCTGCGCGCGCACGCTCTCGCTGTCGTTGTCCACCAGCCAGCGCAGCACCACTCCGTCGATCACATTGAGGGTGAATCGGCTGAGCGAGGTGAGCGGGACCGACCACTGATTCCCGGTCGCGTCGCGCGCGTGCTCCAGGATGTCGGCGACGGTGGAGTCGTTGAAGTTGTACTGCTCGCGGGCAATCGCGAGTTTCGCCGGAGTTTGCTCACCCTCGCGCAGTGCGTAAGTCGTCGTTTCATAAGTGAGCAGTTGACGTTCCGGAGTGGCTTCTATGTTGAGCCACATCAGTTCGAGTCCCGCGCGGATCAATTTTTGAAGTGCTTCTTTTCCACTTCCGACGTCCTGCCATACCGTTTCATTGGCGTCGACAGAATCACGTAATTCCATCGACAGCGCCTTGACCAGCTCGGTCATCAGCGCGTCCTTGTTTTCGAAACAGTAATGGACCACACCAAGCGAGACGCCCGCCGCTTGGGCGACATCGCGCGTGGTCACGCCCGCAACGCCCTTTTTTTCGGCAAGACCGATCGCGGCCTCGATAAGGTGGGCCCGTCTTTCTTCGACGCTCAATCGGGAGGACACCCCAGGGAGTTAAGCGCTCGCGAAGCGTGCAGTCAATTCGTCGGTGGAAAAATCTCGACTGGACGAGTGACCAGTTGTGTGGTTCAGTGCCATCAGATCGAAGGAGGCGCGTATGTCGCTGTCGCGCAGAGCCGTTCTTGCCCGAAGCGTTGTCGGTTCGGCGACGCTGGCCGCCGCGGCGACGGTGCCCGCCATGTCCGGCCCGTTCGGTGCCACGGCGGCGGCCGTTCCCGGCTCCGGCGGGTACGAGATCGGTGTCGGTCTTTCCGACATCACCGGTCCGGCCGCGGAATGCGGAATGATGGGCTATTCCCAGCTCGAGCAGCAGACAGTGGGCATCCACCTGCGCCCACGGGCGAGGGCGTTCATCATCGGCCACGGCGGGCGGCGCATCGCGTTCGTCGTCGCGGAGAACGGCATGATCTTCCAGTCCGTGCACCGCGGCGTGCTCGCCGAGCTGGCTCGCCGCTTCGGCGATCGATACACCGAGCAGAACGTGCTGCTCACCTCGACGCACTCGCACGCGACCTGCGGCGGCTCCAGTAACGATTACGCATACAACCTGTCCATCTTGGGTTTTCAGCAGCAGGTGTACGACGCGGAGGTCGACGGCATCGTGGCGGCCGTCGTCGCCGCGGACGCCGATCTCGGCCCTGGCTCGCTGGCCCTCGGGCGCGGCGAGCTACACGACGCGAGCGTCAACCGGTCGCGGGTGGCCTGGGAACTCAATCCGGTTGCCGACAAAGAACACTTCCCGGGAGCCATCGATCCGGCGGTGACCGCCCTCTCCCTTGTCAAGGGCGGTCGGCAGGTCGGCGCCATCACCTGGTTCGCCACCCACAACACCTCGATGACCAACGAGAATCGCCTGATCAGCTCGGACAACAAGGGTTACGCGTCCTTCGCCTACGAGCACATCGAGCACGGCGTGCGCTACCTCGACGGCGCACCGGATTTCGTCGCCGCCTTCGCGCAGACCAACGCGGGCGACATGTCGCCGAACCTGAATCTGCGCCCGGGCTCCGGCCCCACCGAGGACGAGTTCGAGAACACCCGCATCATCGGCGAGCGCCAGTACGCGGCGTCGAAAGCCGCACTGGCCCAAGCGCGATCGATGAGCGGCCCGGTCGACTCGATGCTCTGCTACATCGACCTGGCCGACATCGCCGTCGACGGCCGGTTCACCCCGGACGGACAGCCGCGGCGCACCGCCCCCGCGGCGGCCGGCGTCTCGCTCATCGCGGGCAGCATCGAGGACGGCCCTGGGCTTCCCGGCGCGCCCATCCCGGAGGGGGTGCGCAATCCGTTCCTGCAGGCGCTGGGTGGCCAGGACGCCCCCGTGCCCGCGTGGCTCGCGGATGCCCAGGCGCCCAAAGCGATCGCCGTGCCGTTCGGGCTGATGCCGCCGGTCGCGTGGGTGCCGAATGTGCTGCCGATCCAGCTCGTTCGGGTCGGCGAGCTCTACCTGGCCGCCGCCGGCGGGGAGTTCACCATCACCTCGGGCCTGCGCGTGCGCCGTGCCGTCGCGGCCGCCCTCGGTGTGCCGCTGGAGCAGGTGCTCCTGCAGGGCTACGCCAATGCCTACCACGAATACGTCACCACCCCTGAGGAATACGACGCACAGCAGTACGAGGGCGCCTCGACCTTGTTCGGCCGCTACACACTCTGCGCCTATCAGCAGGAATTCGCCCGGCTGGCAACGTCATTCGCCGCCCGTCAGGTGGTGCCGCGCGGTCCGGCCCCGCGCGATGTGTCCAACCTGCAGCCGAATTTCCAGCCCGGCGCGGGACCGGACACCGTTCCGCTCGGCCGCACCTTCGGCGACGTGCTGGCCCAGCCTGCCCCGGCGTATGCCCCGGGCACACAGGTCGCCGCCGAATTCGTCTCTGCCCACCCGAAACACAACATCCGCCGCAACGGCACCTTCCTGGAGGTGCAGCGCCGGCAGGCGTCAGGGGAGTGGGTGCGGGTGGCCAACGAGGGCGAATGGGCGGTGAAGTTCTTCTGGAGCAAGCGTGGCTCGGCCGAATCCGTGGCACGGTTCACCTGGGACATTCCCGCCGACGCCACGCCGGGCCGGTATCGCTTCCAGCACTACGCCGACAGCCTGAGCCCCGACGGCGCACTGCACCCGTTCACCGGAACTACCAACGACTTCCAGGTCGGCTGAGCGGCCTCACAGCCCCGTCTGCGCACCCTTGTCGCCGCGGCGCGCCCCGCGTCGCTGGATCAGGAAAATACCCAGCGCGAGCACGCCGACCACCATGCCCATCAGGCAGACCGGCAGCACCGAAGCCCACCGGTCGCCGGTGGCCCACACCACCACGGTGGCGAGCAACCACAGCGCGCTCCCGACCGCGAGCACCGGCCGCGGGTCGGTGAGCCGCGCCGGGATCTGGGGCACTTTCTGCGTCACAGTCATAGCCTAGCGGCGAGAACACACGTCGGACGCGCACCCTTCCCGTATCGTTCACCTCTGTGACAACGCCATCCGATGTTCGAGCCCTCGCTGGTGAGCTCTCACTGGCGGTGGTTCGTCTGACGCGTCATCTGCGTGGCCGCCGTGCCGACTCGCAGATTTCGCTGACGCAGCTCTCCGCCCTCGCGACCCTGTCTCGCGACGGCGCGATGACCCCCGGGGCGCTTGCCGCCAAAGAACGCGTCCAGCCGCCGTCGATGACGCGCGTCATCGCCTCGCTCACCGATCTCGGCTTGGTCGAACGCAAGCCGCATCCGACCGACGGCAGGCAGATCATCGTCTCGCTGTCCGACGCGGGGTGTGCCCTCATCGCCGATGAGACCCACGCCCGCGAAGCCTGGATGACCGAGCAGCTGTCCAACCTCACCGAGGATCAGGTCGTGGTGCTCACCAAGGCCGTCGCCATCATGAAGCAGATCGTCGCCGAATCCGAGTGACCTTGCCCGGCCGGTGCTTTCGCCGGTACTAGCGGGCGCCGAACGGCTGATCGCTGTCCACGATGTCGCGCCCGAGCGGGAACAGCGACAGCGGGATAAGCTTCAAATTGGCCCAGCCGAACGGGATTCCGATGATCGAGATGAACAGCGGAATGCTGGTGAGCAGGTGGCCGAGCGCGAGCCACCAGCCCGCGACGACGACCCAGATGATGTTGCCGATCAGCGACCCCGTGCCCGCGCCCGGCTTCTCCACCGTGGTCCGGCCGAACGGCCACAGCGCGTACGCCGCGATCCGGAACGATGCGATGCCCCACGGAATCGTGATGATGAGAATGCAGCAGATGATCCCGGCCAGGATGTAGCCCAGTGCCATCCACAACCCCACGAACACCAGCCAGAGAACGTTGAGGACGAGCTGAATCGGCTTCATGCCCACCAGCATGCCAGCAGAGCGGCGATCCGGACATTTCTCCTGGATCACAGTTGGTGAGTGGCACAGGGTGGCGGCCCCGCCACCCTGTGCCACTCGACGGCATGACTCAGAAGAACCAGCCCAGTACGGCGTCGCGGTCGGTGCCGAAGGCCTCTTCGAAGGCGCGCAGGTGGTTGGTGTCCTTGGCCTGCAGGCGGTTTGCGGCGGCGAACACCCGAGCGGGGTAGGCACCGAGGTACATGCTGCCAAGGACGTCGATGCCGAGTTCGATATCGGCGGCTGCGCTCGTCGGAGCGCACTCGGCAAGGCCGTCGCGGATGGTGAGCGCGAAGGTGCCGCCTGCCTCGCGGAACGGATCGGTCACCGCGAGTACGAGATCCAGGTCTCGCTGATAGGTGCGTGCCGCGAGCGCCGCGGGAATGTCCATGAGCCGCAACCACAGTCCGTCATAGCGTCCGGTGGTCCGCACCAGCCGGGTGTCGGTCAGCAGGTAGGGCAGCGGATCGTTGTCGCTGAGCGTGGCCGACACCTGCTTGACCAGATCGAGCCCGAGCAGCGCCCGCCAGAGCGCAGCGTGGGCTTCGACGGTCACCGCGCGCAGCTCGACCACGTCGACGTCCATGCCGGTCTCGCGGTAGTGGTAGCGGTACAGGGCATAGCCATCCGGGTGGGTGAACACGAAAAGGCTGGTGCCACCGCGCCGGGAGCGTTCCGCGTCGGCGAACAGTCCGGCCCAGGAGGCATCGGGACGCACCTGCGCGCCGGGCACGAGCCTGCGCCATCGGTCGTACAGGGCCTTGACGTGCTCGGCGGCCTCGTCCGGCGCCGCCAGGTCGACACCGCCCGGATCCGGGGCGGTCGGCCGGAATTCGGCGAAGCGGCGATCGATGGTGACCGCGTTCTCGCGCACCGTCGGGCCGTAACCGAAGCGTCCGTAGATGGTGGCTTCGCTCGCGGTGAAGATGGTCAGCGGCAGCCGGGCCGCCTCGGTGCGCCGATGCTGCTCGGTGTACATCGCGCGCAGAATGCCGCGCCGCCGATGCGTCGGTGCCACGCCGACCGCGGCGATTCCGCAGGCGTCGATTGCCCGCTCGCCAGGCACGGTCACCGTCATGGTCCTGGACTGCACGTGTCCGACGATCCGCGCGCCGTCCGCCGCCACGATCGCGTCCTCCGGTGGGAACAGCTGTCGGTAGCGGTCGAGTTCGTCCTCGTCCGGCCGACCGCCGAAGGAGGTGGCCACCAGCGTCCGGATCGCGGTCGCGTCGTCGGGGGTGGCCGATCGGATGGTGATGCCGTGCGTCAGCGTCATCGTTGCACCCTCCCACGCCGCGACACCGCGCCGCACTCCAATTTCGGCGGACCTACACCTACCGTCGCCAACTGCCGGGGAGGCGACCTCACGCGCCTCCCCACCGGCGGAAATCACACCTGTGCCGGTGTTTGTCCGGATTACCCGGCAGGATGTAGCCCGTGGCCGAAGTGATCGATATCGACGACCCCGCCGACCCGCGGGTCGATGACTTCCGCGACCTGAAGTCCGCCGACCGCCGACCCGATCTGCCCGGCCGGAAGGGCCTGGTGATCGCGGAGGGTGTGGTTGTCGTGCAGCGGATGCTGGACTCCCGGTTCGCGCCGACCGCGTTGCTCGGCGTGGAGAAGCGTCGCGCAGAACTCGCGGACGATCTTGTCGCTGTCGACGTGCCCTACTACCGCGCCTCGGCCGAGGTGATGGCCGAGGTGGTCGGCTTCCACCTCAACCGCGGCGTACTCGCTGTCGCGCGCAGGCCCGCGGAACTGGAGCTGGACGAGGTGCTCGACAAGGCGAGCACGGTCGCTGTGCTGGAGGGCGTCAACGATCACGAGAACATCGGTTCGATGTTCCGCAACGCGGCCGGTCTCGGCGCCGCGGCCATCCTGTTCGGCGACCGGTGCGCCGACCCGCTGTACCGGCGCGCGGTGCGGGTGTCTATGGGCCACGTGCTGCGCGTTCCGTTCGCTTCCGTCCCTGACTGGCCGCACGGTCTGGATATACTGCGGCGCAAGGGCTTCCAGATCATCGCGCTCACGCCGAACCCGGCGGCGGTGAATCTGGCCACGGCGATGACGGGGGAGCGGGTGGCACTGCTGCTCGGTGCCGAAGGACCGGGTTTGAGCGAGGACGCGATGCGAGCCACCGATGTGCGGGCGCGCATCCCGATGTCACCCGGCACCGACTCGCTCAACGTCGCCACCGCGGCCGCGATGGCTTTCTACGAGCGGGTACGGATGTGAATTACCCGCCGTATCAGGGCCCGACCCCGTGGGGCGCCGGCGTCGGCGTCGCGATCATGGTCGCGCTGCTGGCCGCGGTTGCGGTGTTCTCCTTCGGTCGTGCGCTCGCCGAGGTGCATCCGCTGCTCGCGGTGGCGGTGAACCTGGTCGCCGCGGGTGGCGCCGCGCCGACCGCCTGGCGGATGCGGTGGGAGCCGGTGACCAGGTGGGTGGTCGGCGGTGGTGCGGCGGGCGTGCTGCTGGGTTGGGTGGCGTTGCTGATCAACGGGTTAGCGGGCTGAGACGTGGTCAGGACACCCGGTCGTGCCCGCGTAGCCAGCTGAACAGACCGCGTCTGGGGCGCATGGTGGCCGGCTCGTGCTGTTGCGGGGCGAGGGTGGCCGGGTCGGGCGCTTGGCCTTTCGGGTACAGCGTGAACCCGCACACCGCGACGTCGCCGGGGACCAGCGCGCCCTCGGCGGCCGGGGCGCGGTAGTGGAAGCCGAGCCACTCGTTGTTGGCGGCGTCGGCGAAATCGGGTGGGTCGAACGGCAGCGTCTGCGGGTCGGGCAGCTCGCCCGCCTGCCAGCGCACCGGATGTTCGCCCGCCCAGTACGGACGCTCCCAGACCAGCGGCAGGCCCTCGTCCTCCAGGATGTTCACCCGGCTGGAACTAAACGCCCTGCGGAATTCGCCGCGCTCCCAATGCGCGAACGCACCCCAACCATGCGCGGTGTCGAAGGACACCAGATAGGTGTGCTCGGAAGCCAGCGGACGAACCAGCAACTCCGGCAACTCGGTCGGGTGGATGCGGGCTGCCTGCGCCGAACACACCACCGTCACGCCCGGGTAGCAACCGATGTACACCTCGTCGAGGTCCGGACCCGCGCAGCCCGCGAGCGTACCGACCATGATCGGCAGCACGTCCCGGTCGCTGTGCAGCTGTTTCGCAAGCGCCAGTGCGGCATCGGGATCCGGATCATGGTTGGCGCGCAGTACCGTCAACGGATCGGGTGCGTCGACGTACCAGAGGGACGAAGCTTTCGATAGCATTTCCGGCACCTCCCGATGGTTGCACGAATCAGCTCCGCGAACTTCGAGCAACGCACGGGGGTTTCGAACAATTCACCGCTGCGGTGAACCGCCCGACGCCGTCGCGCGCAGTCGACAACACACCAAAAAATCTACTCGCCTCGAGCCCGTCCAGGCGCACCTTCAGCTTCTGAACACGCTGGGGAACCCAGCTATCCGGTTGCACAAGCATGTGGCGTAGCCGACGAAGGCACGCCACCGTGGTGGCGTGCCTTCTTGTCGTTCAGCTTTGGGGGTCTCCCTCAGTGGCCCGAGCTGCGCACTCCGAGCAGGACGTCCTCCCAGGACGGCATGGGTGCCTTGCCGCGCTTGGTGCGCGCGGGCTTGGCTGTCGTCTTGCCGTTGGCGGCGGGCTTGGCCGGTTCCTCGGCTGCGGGCTTCGTCGACGCGGCGGGCGCGGGCGCAGCGGTTTCGGCGGGGGGCTCGGCAGGCGGAGTCGGTGCCGGCGCGG
>NZ_BJXA01000114.1 GCF_007990755.1 Nocardia ninae NBRC 108245
TGAACTCAACGGACAATTCGCCGGATACCCAGGTGCGCGCCGCGATTTCCGATTACACCGACGCGCTGAAGACCGGCGACCTGTCCACGTTGCGCGAGACCACCTGTGGTCCGCTGCACGATTTCTATCAGGGCATTCCGGCGGATCAATTCGCCGGCGTGCATCAGCTCTCGATGGAACGCCGCACTATTCCGGTGGTGGACAGCGTGGATGCCATCCGGATCACCGACGACACGGCGATCGCGCAGGCGACGGTTTATACCGAGGCCGATCCGGCCAAGCGCTCCGCGCGCACGTTCGACCTGCAGCGCACCGACGCGGGCTGGAAGGTCTGCGACCCGCCGTCCAGCGCTCCGCAATAGCCCGCGACGAAATCGACAATAAATGTTGTTCGGCTGCCCACTCAGTGGGCAGCCGAACACGTTTGATAGCCGATGAACATTACTACTGAACTGCCTCGCAAACCCTTCGCGAGCCGGTAAATGAAGAACAGGCAAATTCGATAGCAATTCCGTATCGATCCACGGTAGCGCTGCTCACACTCAGCTGGTCAACGGTCCTGTTCATTAGTAGCGTGGCCGCATCATGGGCAGGGAACAGACGACGGCGCTCGAAACCGATGACGTACAGCAGGCGGTGACACTGGCCGGCCAGCGGTTCCGCGTTCGGGACCACTATGAGGTCGGCCGGGAAAAGATCCGCGAATTCGCGCGAGCGGTGCAGAATCACCACGGCGCGCATCAACAGGAGGCCGACGCGCGCAAGCTCGGCCACGACGGTGTGATCGCACCGCCGACCTTCGCCTCGGTCATCGGGTCGTCCGGCACCCGCTCGCTGCTCGAATCGGTGCTCACCGAATACGACCTCTCGCAGATCCTGCAGACCGATCAGGTCTTCCAGGCGTATCGGCCCATCCTGGCCGGCGACCAGCTGACCAGCGAGATCCTGATCGAGTCGATCCGCCAGTTCGGCGACAACGATTTCGTCGTCGTCCGCTCCGCGCTGGTCAACCAGCACGGCGAGCTGGCCCTCATCGGCTCGACCACGATCGTGGCGCGCCGCGGCGCCGAGGTGGATCCCGGCCTCACCGACGTGGTCGACAACATCATGATGCACGGCCAGGTGGTCGAATTCCCCACGGCGGGCAGCGGTTCGGACGACAGTTCGGCACTGATCCCGCTGGGTCTCGGCGAGCTGCCCGCGCCGCCCGCCGACCGCGAGCTCGCGCCGGTGCACACACTGCCCGACTTCGATCAGCTGTCCGTCGGCGATCAGCTGCCCGCCGGTTCCTTCCGGCTGGCCCGCGGTGACCTGGCCAACTACGCCGGAGTCTCGGGCGACGCCAACCCGATCCACTTCAGCGATCACGCCGCCCAGCTGGTCGGCCTGCCCACGGTGGTCGCGCACGGCATGTTGACCATGGGCCTGGCCGGTGGCTACCTGACCTCCTGGCTCGGCGACCCGACCGCCATCGCGAAGTTCAGCGTGCGGTTCTCCGGTTTCGTTCCGGTGGGGCCGAACTCGGCGAGCACGGTGGATTTCGCCGGCCGGATCAAGTCGCTCGATCCGCACACCCGCACCGCGACCATCGTGCTCGGCGGCACCTCGGCGGGCCGAAAGCTGTTCGGGCGGGCCATCGCTGAGGTCCGGCTGACGTAGCGCGGCGCGGGCAGCGGCTCCACCGCAGGTCGGACTGGGCGGTCCGAACATTTTCCGGCGCACGAAATCCGCACCCCACGGCTGGGTGATTTCGGCGCAGGATGGATGTCGTGAGAACAACAGCACTACGCCGCGTGACCCCCGCGATCGGTGCCGCGTGCCTAGTGGTCGGCGCCCTCACCCTGGCACCGCCGACCGCCATCGCCGAGACCCCCACCGCCGCCTTTGTCGCGCGCCCCGATTCGCACGAGAAACCGCAGCGGGACGGCGAATCCGAGAAGAAGCGACGGGTGTACACCACCTGCGAACAGGCGCGCGCCGACTACGCGGGGCCGATCTACCGCGGGCTGCCACAGTACAACCCCATGCTCGACCGGGACGGCGACGGCTTCGCCTGCAACGAGTGACTACTGCACGGCCTGGAAGGTCAACATCGTTGCGCCGATGCGGATCTGGTCGCCGTCGGCGAGCAGGGCACCGTTCTCGATCGGGTCGTCGTTGACGAAAACGCCGTTGGCCGAGTGCAGATCCTTGATCAGCAGTCCGGCCCGGCTCGGCATGATGTGCGCGTGATACCTGCTGGCCTTCGGGTCGTCGAGCACCAGGTCGTTGTCGGTCATCCGGCCGATGCGCAGGCCGCCCTGGGCGATCGACACCACCCGGCCGTCCGGTAGTCGCAGCTGCCCGCTGCGCACCGTGCTCGGCGCCTCGGTGACGGTCTCGGTCATCGCCGCGGCCATCCGCTCGACCTGTCGCAGCTCGACGGTGCCGAGCGGTTCCTGGCGCAGCACCCGGTGTTCCAGCTCGATCAGGGCCGGGCCGGGATCGATACCGAGCTCGTCGGCGAGCACAGTCCGCACCCGGCGACACGCGTCGAGCGCGTCGGCCTGTCGCCCGGACAGGTAGAGCGCGGTGATCAATTGACCCCACAGCGGCTCGCGCAGCGGATGCTCGCCGGTCATCGCGACCAGCTCTCCGATCACCGATGACGCACGCCCGCAGGCGATTTCGGCGTCGATCCGAGCGGAGGCGACGGCGAGCCGTTCCTCGTCCATCGCGGTGGCGAAACCGTCGGCGAATTGCAGGCCGGCCAGATCAGCCAGCGCCCGGCCGCTCCACTCGCGCAGCGCGGCACCGTAGAGCTGGGCGGCGCCGGCGTGATCGCCGAGCGCGACCGCGCGGCTACCGGCCTCCCGGCTCGCCTCGAAACGTCCCAGATCGCAAGCGGTCTCGGCGACTTCGAGGCGGTAGCCGGAGGATTCGGTGCGCAACACCAGCGCCGGATCCACACCCGAATTACGCAGCGCCTTGCGGATATTCGAGACGAACACCTGCAGGCTGGCGGCGTAGGAGTCGGGCGGATCCTCGTTCCACACCATGTCGGCCAGCGCGGCCGACGACACGGCGCGCCGCCGATTCACGGTGAGTGCGGCCAGCAAAGCCCGCGGCTTGGGCCCGCCGACCGCCACCGGCTCACCGCCGACTAGCAACCGGACGGGCCCGAGCACGCGCACATCCAGACACATGAGCTGTCGAGCCCCCGGTGGGTTGATGGGTCAGGCGCTGATCGACCTTCCCGCGGACTTCAGATCGTTGCATGCCTCGGTGACACGTGCCGCCATCGAGGTTTCCGCCTTCTTGAGGTAGCTGCGCGGGTCGTAGACCTTCTTGTTGCCGACCTCACCGTCGATCTTGAGCACACCGTCGTAGTTGGTGAACATGTGCGTGACGATCGGGCGGGTGAACGCGTACTGGGTGTCGGTGTCGACGTTCATCTTCACCACACCGAAGCGCAGCGAATCCTCGATCTCGGACTTCAGCGAGCCCGAACCACCGTGGAAGACGAAGTCGAACGGCTGCGCGTCCTGACCGAGGCCCAGCTTGGCCGCGGCCACCCGCTGGCCCTCGGCCAGCACCTCGGGCTTGAGCTTCACGTTGCCCGGCTTGTACACACCGTGCACGTTGCCGAAGGTCGCGGCGAGCAGGTACTTGCCGTTCTCGCCCGCGCCGAGCGCGTCGATGGTCTTCTGGAAGTCCTCGGGCGAGGTGTAGAGCTTGTCGTTGATCTCGGCCTCGACGCCGTCCTCTTCACCGCCGACGACACCGATCTCGACCTCGAGGATGATGTTGGCCTGCGCGCAGGACTTCAGCAGTTCCTTGGCGATCTCGAGGTTCTCGTCGATCGGGATCGCGGAGCCGTCCCACATGTGCGACTGGAACAGCGGGTGCTGACCGTTGTTCACCCGCTCCTGGGAGATGGCGATCAGCGGCCGGACGAAGCCGTCCAGCTTGTCCTTGGGGCAGTGGTCGGTGTGCAGCGCGATGGTGATGTCGTACTTCGCGGCGACCACGTGCGCGAATTCGGCCAGCGCGACCGCACCGGTCACCATGTCCTTCACGCCCTGGCCGGAGCCGAATTCGGCACCGCCGGTGGAGAACTGGATGATGCCGTCGCTGCCCGCCTCGGCGAAGCCCTTGATGGCCGCGTTGATCGTCTCCGACGACGTGCAGTTGATGGCGGGGAAGGCAAAGGAGTTCGCTTTGGCCCGACCGAGCATCTCGGCGTAGACCTCCGGAGTCGCGATGGGCACAGTAAGACCTCCGTGATTGTTGCGGCAAAGACCTATTTTGTCAGCCACCACCCTAGGACAGCAGTGTTTCGCCTGGTATCCAGGGAGGGCGTGTAGTGCCTGCACGAGTGACCAGGCGGTAGTCAGCACGGAACCTTCAGGTGACCAGCAGGTAGTTTCGCGCACAGGGCGGGGTTTCTCAGCCGAACCCGGTACTGTGGGCCCGGTAATTGCGCTGGCCGCCTCCGATGCGATGGCAAGTGATCAGGCCAGCCGTATCCAGAACAGGAGACCACCGCGTGATTCTGCTGGCAGCGACAGAATCGGTGACAAGCAACCTCGCACTCACGGAGTTGCTCGACCCGATGCACCTGCTCACGGAGACGTGGCTCAAGAACGCGGTGCTCCCGGCCATTCTGGCGATCGTCTTCATCGAGACCGGTCTGCTCTTCCCGATCCTGCCCGGCGATTCGCTGTTGTTCACCGGCGGCTTGCTCGCCGCGCAGCCGAATCCGCCGGTGTCGATCTGGGTGCTCGTCCCCGCCGTCACGTTCATCGCGTTCGCAGGTGACCAGAGCGGGTATTGGATCGGCCGGGCCATCGGGCCCGCGTTGTTCCACAAGGAGGACACCCGCTTCTTCAAGAAGCACTACGTCACCGAGACGCACGAGTTCTTCGAGAAGCACGGGCCCAAGACCATCATCCTGGCCAGGTTCGTGCCGATCGTGCGCACGTTCATGCCGGTGCTCGCCGGTGTGTCCAAGATGGACTACCGCAAGTTCGTCGCCTTCGACATCGTCGGCGCGATCCTGTGGGGCGGCGGCATCACCGTGCTGGGCTACTTCCTGGGCAATGTCGCGTTCATCCGGGATCACGTCGAGGCGATCTTCCTGCTCATCGTGTTCGTCTCGATCCTGCCCGGCATCATCGCGGTGGCGAAGAAGCTGCTCGATCGTCGCGCGGAGCCGGCGGTTCGGCCTGAGGCCGAGCTGACCGTCTCGACGAACGAGCCGACCCGCTGAGCGCGTGTTCGCGGCGTCCTCGCCCCTAGCAGTGGGCACCTTCGACCCGCTGATGTCAGCGGGGCCCGCGCTCGTCTGGACAGTGGTACTCACCTTTGTCTTCCTCGAATGCGCGGTCATCCTCGGGCTGTTCCTGCCCGGCGACTCCATGCTGATCACCGCGGGTGTGGTGATGGCCTCGCACGCCTCCGGCGAGGCGCAGGTGTGGGCGCTGTCGCTGGGGACCATGGTCGCGGCCATCGCGGGCAACCAGGTCGGTTACGTCATCGGCGCGCGCACCGGGCACCGCCTGGTGGCGCGCAAGAACGGCCGCTACATCAATACCCGCAACCTGCAACGGGTCACCGAGTTGTTGCAGCGGCACGGGTTCGTCGCGGTGCTGATCGCCCGCTGGATTCCGTGGGTGCGCACGCTGTGCCCGACGGTCGCCGGCGCGGCCGGGATGGACCACCGTAAATTCACCATCGCGAGCACGATCGGCGCGATCATCTGGGCGCCGGTGCTGCTGCTGATCGGGTACTACGCGGGCAGCTTCCTGGATCGGGTGCCGTGGCTGATGCCCATCGTGATCGGCACGCTGGTGGTCGGCCTGGTCCTGGGGACCGGGCTGGGGATCCGGCACTACCGGCAGGAGATGGCCAAGCCGCCGGAGGAGTTCGATCTGGAGACCACGCCGAGCATGGCGGTCGACGCCGAGAACTGACCGTCGGGTTTCCGCGCGATCGGACCGGGTACGCCTGACACGGGCAAATTCCCGCCGTCCGAGGAGCTGCGGGCATGGACTGGTTCACGGCACCGGAGTACTGGCTGAGCAGGCTGATCTTTCAGCGTGGGCTGGCGGTTATCTACCTGATCGCCTTCCTCGGCGCGGCCTTGCAGTTCCGGGCGCTGATCGGCGAGCGCGGGATGCTGCCGGTGCCGCGCTTCGTGGCGCGGACGCCGTTCCGGTTGGCGCCGAGCCTTTTTCAACTGCACTATTCGGATCGGTTCTTCGCCGTGGTGGCATGGGCCGGAGTCGGGCTGTCGGCCGCCCTGGTGGCCGGCGTGGCCGATCTGGTGCCGTTGTGGGCGGCGATGGGGATGTGGGCGGCGCTGTGGGCGGGGTATCTGTCGATCGTCAATGTCGGGCAGCGGTGGTATGGGTTCGGGTGGGAATCGCTGCTGCTGGAGGCCGGGTTCCTCGCGATCTTCCTCGGCAACGACGAGACCGCGCCGCCGGTGCTGGTGTTGTGGCTGGCGCGCTGGCTGCTGTTCCGGGTGGAGTTCGGCGCGGGTCTGATCAAGGTGCGCGGTGACACCTGCTGGCGTGACCTGACCTGTCTGTACTACCACCACGAGACCCAGCCGATGCCCGGGCCGCTGAGCTGGTTCTTCCATCATCTGCCCAAGCCGCTGCACCGAGTCGAGGTGGCGGCCAACCACTTCGTCCAATTGATCGTGCCCTTCGGGCTTTTCGCGCCGCAGCCGGTGGCGAGTGTGGCCGCGGGGATCGTCGTCGTCACCCAGCTGTGGTTGGTTATCTCCGGGAACTTCGCGTGGTTGAACTGGGTGACAATTCTGCTGGCGCTCACCGTGATCGATGGATCGTTGGTGGCGAAGGTACTGCCGGTGCCCGAATCACCCGGGTTGCCGTCGGCGCCGATGTGGTTCGCGGCGTTGGTGATCGTGTGCACGGTGCTGACCCTGGCGCTGAGTTACTGGCCGGTGCGCAACATGCTCTCCAGCGACCAGCGAATGAATATGTCCTTCAACGCCTATCACCTCGTCGGCACCTACGGCGCCTTCGGCACCATCGGCCGGACGCGGCCGGAGTTGGTGTTCGAGGGAACCACCGACTCGGACCTCTCCGAGCAGACCCGTTGGCAGGAGTATGAATTCGAAGGCAAGCCGGGCGATGTGCGACGGCGGCCCCGCCAGTGGGCGCCTTACCATCTGCGGCTGGACTGGCTGATGTGGTTCGCGGCGCTTTCGCCGTTCTACGCACGGCCGTGGTTGTTGCCGTTCGCCGAGCGGCTGCTGACGAACGACCGGGCGACGCTGCGTTTGCTGCGGCACAATCCGTTCCCGGACGCGCCACCGAAGTACGTGCGGGCGCGGCTCTACGAGTACCGCTTCACCACGCGGCAGGAGTTGCTGCGCGATCGGGCGTGGTGGCACCGGACGCTGATCGGCGAGTATCTGCCGCCGGTGACCTCGGTAAAAGCGAAGTCGGACTAGGGATTACAGCCCGGCCGCACTGACCTGGTGCGCGGCCTCCATCAGCATCCAGCCGGACAGTTGCACCGATAGATCGCGTTCGGGCACCCTGGACGAGGTCACCGAGCCACCGGGGGTGAACCGGCCCGCCCCCGCGATGCCGCCGGGCAGCGTGGCGGGCTTGCCCCAGTCGTGCCCGAACAGCGGCTCGCCCTCGACCTCCAGCCGATTGGCCCAGGCGGCCTCGGCGGAGGCGCGCACGATCGCGGCCGCACACCGGCGATCGGCCTGCTGCGCCTCGTCGTCGCCGGGCAGCATCAGCGCGACGACCGCCAGGTAGCGGGCCAGGATGCCGTTGAACAGGCCACCGTCACCGCCGCCGCCACCGTTGATGACACCCCGGGTGGTCAGGTGCTCGTCGACCGCGCCGAGCAGTCGGTGCACTCGCTCGCCGTGGCGCGAGGCACCGGTCTGCACCGCCAACTCGGTTTCCAGCCCGAGCACTACGCCCTGGCAGTAGGTGAACACCGGGCGCTCGATCTCGCCGGACGGCAAGTGGATGCCGTCGAGCATCAGGCCGGTCTCCGGGTCGCGCAGCGTCGCGTCCAGCCAGTCGGCCATCTCCTGCGCGCGCCCGTGCCTGCCGAGCCGCAGCAATGCGATGGCGGCCGGGCCATTCGCAGGGGTGTTGTAGTAGTCGGCGCCGATACGCCAGGGCAGGCCGCCGCCTACCGCCGGATTCCACCCGTCGTACAGCGGCTTCTCCAACGCGATCAGCCCGCTGCGCGCCTCGGTGACCCCCGCGGTCCGCTCCGCGCGTTCCAGCGCGATGGCCAGCCAGGCCATGTCGTCGTAGTACCTGTTGGTCCAGCCGGTGATATTGCGAATGCGGTGCGAGCGCGCGATCGCGGCAATCCGCTTGCGGCGCACCGGCGTCGGCACCCGGTTGGCCGCGTCCACCGCGCAGTCGATCAGATGCGCCTGCCACCAGTAATGCCACGACCCGAACGCGCGCTCCCGCTTGGTCGCCGGCCAGCCGACCACCCCCAGCTGCGTCCCCGGCAGCGCCCACAACGCGCGCAGATGCCGGGACACGATCGCCGATTCCGCCATGTCCGCCCGCTCGGACCACAACGCCGGTGTCACCACAGCCTCTCCACCTCCCGGTGAGAGCTCACCCAGTGACCGCGGCGTCGCGCGCCCCGGATCCTGTGCCCTCCGCGTGGTCATGCGTCAATGGTGCCAGCACCGCCCGGATTTCCGCGCCCGATTTGTTACACAAGTGATGTGCAGTTGTTTCGGGACCTACCAGCAGCGCACATTCGGGTTGCTAGTACGCTTGCCTAATTTCTGGCTAGCGTGCTAGCATTTGTAATGCTAGCAGAGCAGCCAACCAGGAAAGTCCTCAAAGGCCTCAAGGCCGAGGGCTGGTCCCGGTTGCGCGATGGTGCAGGTAGCCACACCATCTACGGCTGCCGCACGGGCAAACACGATGTGAGCGTCCCGGATGGACACAAATCCATCTCGCCGGGAGTTGTGCGCACCATCAACAAGGCTGTTGCGTCCTGCGATTGCCCGGAGGAGGAAGAACAGTGAGCAAGTCCATTACCTACGAAGTCCACGCGAACCGCGTCGGCCGTTGGTGGGAAATCACCATTCCCGACGTTTATGCGGATGATCCGTGCGGGCAGGCGCGCCATCTCACCGATGTCGGCTACGAGGCGCGGACCATTATCGCCGCCAAACTCGACGTTCCGCTTTCTCAGGTCGAAACAACACTGATCGTTGACGACTTCGGCGACGCCCACGACGTGCAACCACGGACCGAGCGCATTGCCGTACTCCGCGCCGAGATCGACCGCTTGTCGAACGAGCTCAAAGCCGAACAGGTAGCACTGGTGAAAGAGCTACGGCGTGAGAACGTCCCCGACGTCGATGTAGCCACCCTGCTCGGCGTGGCCCGGCAACGAGTCGGACAGCTCGCAGAGTAACCCCTCACCAGGCGTCGGCGAGGTCGCTGAAGTGCAGTTGTTTCGAGGCCGACGGCCCCGCGGCCATCGTAACGGCTCAGCCGACCCTGGTACTGGTCAATGTGGTCAAGTCGAGTTCGACCGATGTTTCGGCTACGTCGAGCGTTGCCCGGCCGGAACGCTCGGCGACCAGCTCGTAGTCGCCGTCGATGAGGTGGTAGGCGGTGAGGCTGGTCGGCTCGTCGAGGTCGATGAGCCAGTAGTACTGGATACCGGCCTCGGCGTACTCGGCGAACTTGGTGACCCGGTCGGTCCGCTTGGAGCCGATGGAGAGGATTTCGACGGCCAGCAGCACATCCGCGGCATCCCAGCGGGGAATGTTCGCATCGATCCCTGCCGTGGGCACGGCCAGAACATCGGGGACGCGGATGGTGGGCGGCGGTCCGGCGTCGATCAGGACTTCGGCCTCGGTCAGTACGCCGTGGGTGGGCGGGAGTTGCGGCTCTAATTGAGCAGCGAGGCGCCAGATCGCACGCTGATGCATCGACACCGGCCTCGGTGACACGACCAGAACCCCCTCGACGAGCTCGTAGCTACGGCTGTTGTCCTCCGGCAGCGCGATCCAGTCCTCCAGGGTCAGCAGATGATCAGGCCAGTGCATTTCGACAGTCATCGCTTCCTCCTCCCACGCGGGTATCGCCCGCTGACAGTGTGGCACGCGCGGGCGGATGGGGTACTGGACTACCAGGCGTCGGCGAGGTCGGCGTGTTGGCGGACCCAGGCGTGCATGGCGATGCCCGCGGCGACGCCGGCGTTGATGCTGCGGGTGGAGCCGAATTGGGCGATCGAAACGGTCATCGCCGCTGCGGTTTTCGCGTGTTCGGTGACGCCGGGGCCCTCCTGGCCGAACAGCAGGAGGCAATTGCGGGGTAGGTCGGCTGTTTCGAGGGGGACCGAGCCGGGCACGTTGTCCACCGCGACCACGGTCAATTGTTCGCGCGCGGCGAAGTCGAGCAGCTCGGCGACGGTCGCGTGGTGCTCGATGTGCTGGTAGCGGTCGGTCACCATGGCGCCGCGGCGGTTCCAGCGCTTGCGGCCGACGATGTGCACGGCCGCGGCGGCGAAGGCGTTGGCGGTGCGGACCACCGTGCCGATGTTGGCGTCGTGGCCGAAGTTCTCGATGGCCACGTGGAAGGGGTGCCTGCGCCGGTCGATGTCGGCGACGATCGCTTCGCGCGTCCAATAGCGGTAGGCGTCGACCACGTTGCGTCGGTCGCCTGCGGCGAGCAACTCGGGGTCGAAGTGCGAGTCCTGCGGCGGCGGCTCGCCGTGCTCGGCGGCCCACGGGCCGACGCCGTGCGGGTGCTCGCCCCACTCGGTGGGCCCGGGTGGGTCCTGCTCGGCCGCGTCGGGCACTGGGTGATTCACTCCGACGATGCTAATTCCGGCCGCCGCTCGACCGGCACGCGGCCGGAGCAGCGAGGTCAGTAGGTGCTGCTGCTGCTCCAGACCCCGACCAGCCCGAGGACGACGAACAGCGCGACGAAAAGGATGCCGAGAATGATCAGCACCGAGGCGATGATCCCGCAGACGTAGCCGACCATGACGTTCGAGCGACCGCCGAGCGAACCGCCCGAGGCGTCGATCTCGTTGAGCGCCTTCTTGCCCATCACCCAGGCGACCGGGCCGAGGATCTGGCAGAACACCAGGCTGAGAATGCCGAGGATGAGAATCATGGTGGCCTGCGGGTGTTCCTGCGGCGGGCCGTAACCCCCGTAGGCTTGGTAACCGTACGGTGGCGGCTGCGGCGGGTAGCTCATCAGCAGGATGGTAGTTGGTGTAGCTGGCTACACCACACATTCGGCGGCCAGCTCCATCGAAGACCGCCCTCGCCCCGATAACCATGGAAGCCATGACCGAGATCCACGCCGAACCCACGCTCGTGCTCGACCCGACGCCAGGCAAAGCCGGCCGGTCCGGCGAGCCGGTGGCCCGTGCCATGCTCCGTGCCCCGTTCCAGGCCCGCACTTGGAAAGAACTCGTCTACGTCTTCACGGTGTTCGTGCTCGGCTGCCTGGCCGTCACCTACATGTACCTCGGCTGGGGCGGCGGGCTGATGATCTCGCTCACCATCATCGGCGTGCCGATCCTGGCGGTGATCCTGCTCGGCGGCCGGCTCTGGGGGCGGATCTATCGGGCGCTGGCCAAGGATCTGCTCGGGGTGCGGGTGACGCCACCGCCGCCGTTTCGGCCCGAGCCGGGATTGATCGGCTTCGTCAAGGGCGCGTTCACCGATCGGACCAGCTGGCGGGTCGCGCTGTTCCTGCTCGCGCAGGCGGTGCTCGGTGTCGCGGTCGGCTTCTTCGTGCTCACCACGGTCGCCATGTTGGTGGTCATCGCGCTCTCGCCGATCCCGTGGGCACTGCTCGATCCGATCAACCTCGATGCCCAAGGCGTGGAACATCATTCGATGTTCCAGTTCGGCGACTACTACATCGAAACCTGGCCGCGGGTGCTCGGCTTCGCCGCGGTCGGCCTGCTCGGCTGCTTCCTGGCGCCGTGGCTGGTGCGCGCGGTGTGCTGGCTGCACGGGTTGCTGACCATCGCGTTGCTGAGCGCGACCGCGGCCGATCGGCGCATCACCGAACTCCAGCAGGGCAGGCAGGCGGCGGTCGACGACTCCACCGCCACGCTGCGCAGGCTGGAACGGGACCTGCACGACGGCACCCAGGCGCGACTGGTGACCATCGCGATGGCGCTGGGTCGCGCCGAGGATCGGCTGTCCTCGGGCGGGGATCCGCGCGACCTGATCGCGGACGCGCACGCCAGCTCCAAAGAAGCGCTGACCGAACTGCGCGAGCTGGTGCGCGGAATCCACCCGCCCGCACTGGAACTCGGCCTCGGCCCGGCGCTGGAAACGCTGGCGGCGCGCAGCTCGGTCCCGGTGGAGCTGCGGGTGCACCTGCCGGAACGGCCGAGTCCGGCGATCGAGGCGATCGCCTACTTCTCGGTCGCCGAGCTGCTCACCAATGTGGTCAAGCACGCCGATGCCACCCGGGCCTGGATCTCGGTGGTGCCGACGGACGCCCGGACCATC
Source organism: Nocardia ninae NBRC 108245 (assembly GCF_007990755.1). Taxonomy (GTDB): domain Bacteria; phylum Actinomycetota; class Actinomycetes; order Mycobacteriales; family Mycobacteriaceae; genus Nocardia; species Nocardia ninae. The sequence continues at coordinate 12,515 of NZ_BJXA01000114.1, forward strand.
GCGGTCACCGTGCGGGACAACGGAATCGGTGGTGTCCTGCAACCGACCGAGGGCGCACTCGCCGTGGGCAGCGGACTGTCGGGCCTGGCGGCGCGGGCACGCACCGTGGACGGCACCCTCACCGTGCAGAGCCCGACCGGTGGACCCACCGTGGTGACCATCTTGCTACCGAAGGACGGATCACGATGAACGAATCGCTGCGCATCGTGATTGCGGAGGACAGCGCGATTTTGCGTGACGGGCTCGCCGGCCTGCTCACCGAGCGCGGCCACGAGGTGGTCGCCATGGTGGGCGACGCGACGACGTTGAGCGATGTGGTCGGTACGCACAATCCCGATGTCGCCGTGGTGGACGTGCGCATGCCGCCGAGCTTCACCGACGAGGGCCTGCTCGCCGCCATCGAACTGCGCCGCAAGTATCCGATGACCGGCGTCCTCGTCTTCTCCCAGTGGGTCGAAACCCGTTACGCCACCGAACTTCTCGCCGGTGGCGCGAGCGGTGTCGGCTACCTGCTCAAAGACCGGGTAGCCGATGTCCGCGATTTCGTCGACGCACTCCATCGTGTCGCCACCGGCGGCACCGCACTGGACCCGGAGGTGGTGAGCCAATTGATGGGCGCATCCCGCCAGCAGGATTCCCTGGCCCGCCTCACCCCGCGCGAACGCGAAGTGCTCGAGCTGATGGCGCAGGGCCTGTCCAACAACGCCATCGCCACCTCCCTCACCGTCACCGAGCGCGCGGTGGAAAAACACATCGGCAACATCTTCACCAAACTGGACCTGCCGCCGTCGGACACCCACCACCGCCGCGTCCTCGCGGTCCTGCGTCTCAAGGGGTGACTCGGCGTTTCATCCGAGCGGCTGCCTCCTGATTTGCGCACGTCAGTGGCGTTACGGGCCTATCCTTGAAGGTCTGACAGTCGGGGTGGAGGCTGGGATGGATCACGGGCGAATTCTGCGCACGGTGCTCGCGGTGACCGCCGGGTACCTGATTGTGCTCGGGGTATGGCTGGGGTGGGTGGTGCGGCACACGCCACCGGGGACGATTCCGTACCAGATCATGGCGTTGGTCGGGTTGTTCGGATCATGCGTGGGGATCGGGATGATGCTGGCGTCGCGGCCGTCGAAGGCCGATCGGCGGCTGTGGCGGGATGGACTGGAGGGGTGGGCGACAGTGCACGGGGTGCATCCGTTGCGGCGCACCGATCATCAGAGCGAGCTGACCGAGCTGGACTTGGAGTTGACCGTTCCGGGATCCGAAAGCTATCGCGGGACAATCGTTTTCGACGTCACCCCAGCGGACAAACCGCGCCTCGCGGTGGGTGAGACCTTCTCGATCCGGGTCGACCCCGCGAACCGCGATCGGATCATTGTGGTGCTTTAACAACAGCTTTCGCCGCATCACCTGTGGTGCAGTAGATCCTTGCCAGGTCGGCGGCGATCTCGGCCATCCGGTCGCGCAGCTCTGCGGGCGCCAGCACTTCCGCCTCCGCACCGAGCCGCAGCAGCAGACCTGCGGTGTGCTCAATTGTCTCCATCGGCATGGTCACGATGATCCGTCCGTCGCGATCCGGCGGCTCGGCGGTGTTTCTGGCTACGCGCGCCAATGCGGGTTCGAGCAGGTGCGGGAGACGCTCCAGCGCACGTTCCGACAGCCGAATCCGCGCCTCGCCCCGATAGCGGCGAGCGTCGAAATCAGCCAAGTATGCCGACCAACTCGAGGCAAGATCGAATTCAGCGGGACGTTCGAAAGCATTGTCCAGCAGTTGTATTCGAAGAATCTGCGATACTCGGTAGGTACGAATCTCGCCCGATTCGGCGACCAGGTACCACCGGCCGGATTTGAGCACGAGGCCGTAGGGCGCCACCACACGGTCCACCTCCCGCGGCTGCGCCCACCGCCGGTACCGCATCCGGATGCGACGTCGGCTCCACGTCGCCTCGACCACCGCCGCCAACTGCGCGGTGCTGTCCGGATCGGCGTACCAGTCCGAGGTGTCCAGGTGGAAACGTTCCTGGATGCGGCCGACGCCCTCGCGCAATTCATCGGGTAGCGCTGCCTTCAGCTTGAGCTGCGCGGTAGCCAGCACCGCACCCAGGCCGAGATCGGCGGCCGGGCCGGGTAGACCGGCGAGAAACAAGGCCTCCGCCTCATCCGCGGTCAAGCCGGTCAAGCGCGTACGGTACCCGTCGACCAGCCGATAGCCGCCGTCGTGACCCGCTTCGCCATACAGGGGGATACCCGCCAGGCTCAGGGATTCGACGTCGCGATAGATCGTGCGCACCGAGACCTCGAGTTCCCGGGCTAGTTGCTCCGCCGTCATCCGTTCCCGGGCCTGTAGCAACAGCACGATCGATAACAACCTGCTCGCCCGCATGAGAAGTCAGTTTTCCACTGACAGAAGATGGCAGTAGAGCCCGATTAGCCTCGCCGAGCCCGATTCGAACTGAGAGAGGCAACAATGATCCCGAGTGCAGAGACTTTCGACGGCACCTGGCCTTACCGCGCCCGGTATTCCGAGGCCGCCGGTTTTCGCCAGCACTACGTCGATGAGGGCCCGCCCGATGCCGACGAAACCCTTGTTCTCTTACACGGACAACCGACCTGGGGATACCTGTGGCGGAACCTGATCGACCCGCTGGCCCGAAAGCGCCGCGTCGTGGTGCCCGACCATATGGGCTTCGGAAAGAGCGCCACACCAGCAGATTCCGATTATCTTGCGCGCGAACACGTCGACAATCTGGAGAAGTTGCTTGTAAACGTGCTCGACCTGCACCGAATCACGCTCGTGCTACATGACTGGGGCGGGCCGATCGGTGCCGGCTTCGGGTTGCGCCACCCTGATCGGATCGACCGCATCATCGCGATCAACACAGTACTTCCGCTGGGGGCGCCCGGATATGGTGAGCTCATGGCGGGCAACCACGCCGACAGCGCCTGGTTCCGCTGGGCCGCTGTGGCGGAAGCCGACGGCACGCTGACCGAAGTCCTGGGCAACGCGGGGAACACGGTGACCCACTTGATGCTGGCACTGCAGACCATCGCCCGTCCCGAGATCGTCACACCGACATGGGTCCGCGCCTATGCAAGTCACTTCACCGATCGCGCGGAATGCCGAGGTGTAATTCGTTTTCCACAGCAGATCGTCGCGGCCGGCATGAAACCACCACTGCCGGAACCTGATCCGAGCGCCGCAGCGGCATTGCGCGCCAAACCGGCTGTGCTACTGGAAGGAATGCGCGACACCGCCCTACTGCCGCGCTACATTATTCCGGCTTTTCGCGCTACGTTCCCGGACGCCCCGGTGATCGAACTCCCGGATGCGGGTCACTTTCCGCAGGAGGACGCGCCGGAAGCGGTGCTAGCCGCGTTGGAGCTATTCCTGCAGACGGCCGGCGCCACAGCCAATACCTGATCCAGCCGTGCGCTCGACCGAATCGACGGGACTGACGCCGATCCGGTCGAGCGGACGATCACGCCATCGGGGCAACGGCTTTCGCGTGCGCCCTGGGATCCGCGAGCAGGAATTGGGCGGCGGCATAGGTCGTCAGGATGACGGCTTCGGTGAGACTGCGGCTGCGCTCGCTGCGCGCGAACAGCCGGCGCAGCACGATCAAACCGTCGGAAACAGTGAACAGCAGCGCACCGAGCCCTAGCCGACTACACGGGTCGGAGTTCGGTATGTTCACCCCCGCAACGGTTTTCGCGGTTGACGCGAGCGCAGGATCCGAGGCGAGGACGCCCGCGGTACCCAGCGTCGCACCGTAAGCGGTCAGCGGTGCGGCCACGCTCGGCGCCTTCGCGCGCAGCAGCGCCGCCGCCGCCAGCCAAGCACCCAGTCGCGGCAGCGCCACCTCGGCCTGCGGGCGCGCACCCTTGCGCAACCACAGCGCCGAATACCCGGTCTGCATCACCGCGAACGACGACGCCCCCGCGATCAGACGGCGATCGTTGTCCGGGTCGATGAGCAGGATGTCACCGAGCGTGGCGGCGCCGAGCGACCCCAGCAGCACCACGCGATCGGTGCGCTCGATGTCGGTTCCCTCGGTGACCACGTCAGCCGCCAGTAGCGGCATCATCAGCGGTTTCGCGATCCACTGCACCTTCTCGCGGCCGGTGACGGCGGCGTAGACGGTGACCGCGGCCGCGGCGAGGAACCCCGCCCGGAACACCCGCATGGCGTCAGAAGCTCGGCTCGGTCGGCTTCGGTGGCAGCGTGACGACCTGACCGGCATAGCTCAGCCCGGCGCCGAAGCCCAGCAGCAGCGCCAGCTGACCGCCCTTGGCCTTGCCGCTCACCAGCATCTCCTCCATCGCCAGCGGAATGGACGCGGCGGAGGTGTTGCCGGTCTGCTCGATGTCGTTGGCCATCGGGATGTCGTCGGCCAGGCCGAGGTTCTTCTTCATCAACTCGTTGATCCGGGAGTTGGCCTGGTGTGGGACGAACACCTCGATGTCTTCTTTCGCCACCCCGGACCGTTCCAGCGCGGTGGACAGCGCGCGCGGCAGCGTGACCGCGGCCCAGCGGAAGACGCGCGGGCCCTCCATCCGCAGCGACATCCGGCCGAGGGGCTCGACCGCCGGGTCGGTGCCCTGCATCGCCTGCGCCTTCTCCATGTAGTCGAGGAAGTTGACGTCCTGGGCGATCGCACCCGCGTTCTCGCCGTCGCTGCCCCACACCGTCGGCGAGATGCCGTTCTCCTCGCTCGGCCCGATCACCACGGCACCCGCGCCGTCACCGAAGATCATCGCGGTGCCGCGGTCGGTCGGGTCGAGTCCGACGGTCATCGTCTCGGCGCCGATCAGCAGCACGTACTCCGCCGAACCCGCCCGGATCAGGTCGGCGGCCACGCCGAGGCCGTAGCCGAAACCGCCGCAACCCGACGTGAGATCGAACGCCGGGATGCCGTTGATGCCGAGGTCGTGCGCGACGGAAGGGGCGCCGTGCGGGGTGAGCATGAGCCAGCTGGAGGTGGCCAGGATCAGCGTGCCGATCTTGGACCGGTCGATGCCGCTGTTGACGATCGCCCGCTCACCGGCCGCGGCCGCGATCGATTGCAGCGTCTCGTCGCCGCTGATCCAGCGCCGGTTGCGGATGCCGGTGCGCTCGTAGATCCACTCGGGCGTGGAGTCGAGTACCTTGCACACCTCGTCGTTGCTGACGATGCGCTGGGGCCGATAGGCGCCGATACCGAGCATCGCAACGTTGTCGCGATTCTTGTTTGTTGCAATGCTCACCACTGGAGACGACCCTTCGCCTTCGAAGAACTAGACCGCTGCCCAGGTTAGCCCAGGGCCAAATCCTTGAGTCCGAGGATGGAGCGGTACTCCAGCCCCTCGGCGGCGATCACCTGATCGGCACCGGTCTCCCGGTCCACGACGGTGGCCACACCCACGACGTTCGCACCCGCGTCACGCAGCGCGCGCACGGCGGTGAGCGGCGAGTTTCCGGTGGTCGTGGTGTCCTCCACGACCAGCACCCGCTTGCCGACGATGTCGGGCCCCTCGATCTGGCGCTGCATGCCGTGTGTCTTGGCGGCCTTGCGCACCACGAAGGCGTCGATCGGGCGGCCGGGCGCGTGCATGACGGCCATCGCAACCGGATCGGCGCCCATGGTCAGCCCGCCGACGGCGTCGAAATCCCAGTCCGCGACCAGCTCGCGCAGCAGCTTGCCGATCAACGGTCCCGCGCGGTGGTGCAGGGTCGCGCGACGCAGGTCGACGTAGTAGTCGGCCTCCTTGCCCGAGGACAGGGTGACCCTGCCGTGCACGACGGCGAGCTCGCGCACGAGCTGGGCCAATCTATCTCGATCGGAACCGGCCGCGGTGCCCAGCGCCGACTCGTTCGTGGTTGCCTCGTCGATCATTCCTAAGTCCTTCCGCGTGTGGTGAACAGGCCGCGATTCAGTCGGGCCGCCAGGGTTCGCGGGATCATCCCGGCGACGGTGGTAAGCGTTGTGTACTGCACACCGGGCACACTGAGCACCCGGCCTTTCTCCAGATCACGCAGGGAACCGGCAACCATCTGGTCGACACTCAGCCACAAGGCTTCCGGCAGCGACGACGCATCGATACCGGCTTGCTCATGGAATTCGGTGTGCACGAATCCCGGGCACAGGGCCTGGACCCGGACACCTGTTCCGGCCAGGCCACCTGCCAACCCTTCCGTGAAGGATACGACGTAGGCATCGCGTAGCCGTGACCGATGCCGGAGGTGGGTCCGGTGATCAATGCAACGGGACGGGTCGCGCCGGGCAGGCGCGCGACCACAGGGTTTTCGGTCACCTGCGCACGTGCGATCGACGCACCGCGCTGGTGCGAGCGGCACCGATCACTGCGGCACAGGTCCCTGGTACGGGCGGAAGCCGGGGTGGAACGGACCGCCGGGCGGCTCGGCCGCGGCATCGTCGTCGCGCACCGCCGGGCGGCGAACGGGCTCCTCGGCCCAGTCGTCGTCGGGCAGTTCGTCCCGCGGGGCCTGCGACCGCTTGTCGCGCTGCTCGGGGACCCGCTTGTCGCGCTCGTCCGGCGACCATTCCTCGCGCGGTTCCGGCGACCACTTGTCGCGCGGCTCCGGCGACCATTCGTCGCGGCGTTCGGGGGCCCACTCGTCGGCGGTCCTGCGGTCCTCGCGCACCCTGGCCCGCGCGTCCGGCACCACGGCCAGCGACGGGCGGCGCGGCGGTTCCGGTTCGTCCGGTGCCGCGAGCGGTGCGCGGTCGTCGAAGTCCTCGTCGTAGGCCTGCTCGGCGAACGGCTCCGCGTCCTCGTCCTTGTTCAGCCGCGGCGGCTGCACCCGGGCGCCGCCAACGGGTGCGTCGCGCTCGTCGTCGTCTTCTGTTTCCTC
>NZ_BJXA01000115.1 GCF_007990755.1 Nocardia ninae NBRC 108245
GGGGGTGGTGAGCGCGCTGGGCCGCGCCGTCCCGGTGGCCTCGCGCCGCGCCGGACGGGTCATCGAGGACGTGATCCAAACCGACGCGGCGCTCAATCCGGGCAATTCCGGTGGCGCGCTGTCGGATTCCGCGGGCCGGGTGGTCGGCATCAATACCGCCGTCGCGGGAATCGGTCTGGGCCTGGCAATTCCGATCAACGCGACCACTCGGCGCATTATCGATACTCTGCACGCCGACGGTCGAGTGCGCCGCGCTTACCTCGGTCTGGTGGGCATGCCCGCACCGCTACCCGCCGCCGTCGCGGCCCGCACCGGGCAGAGCGCCGGTGTCCGCATCATGGAGGTGGTCCGCGGCGGTCCGGCCGAGCAGGCGGGCCTGCGCCGCGGCGATCTGGTCCTCAGCGTCGGGCGCGCCGAAGTCCGTGACGCACAGGGCATTCAACGCCAGCTCTTCGCCGAGGCGATCGGTGTCAAACTGCCGGTCACCGTGCTGCGCAACGGTGCCATGGTCGACGTGGTCGCCGTCCCGATCGAGTTGACCGTCGACTGAACCGACCGGGCGGGCTACTTGGCGGCTGCGGCTGGTGTGGGTTCCTCGGCCGGTACGACACTCTCGCCGCTGTTCCAGCGCGCGTCGACGACCAACCCGAGCACGCCGATGGCGATCAGCGCACCGGAGAACACGATCAGGGCCGGGTGGGTGTTGCCGGTGAGGGCATCGCCGAGGATCACGGTGCCGACGGTGCCGGGCAGCACACCGAGCAGCGTGGCAACCATGTACGGCCAGAAGCGGATCGAGGACAGTCCGCAGCAGTAGTTGAGCACCGAGAACGGCACGAAGGCGATCAGGCGCAGCGAGCCGACCGCGAGCCAGCCACGCCGCCGCAGCCGATCGTCGACGGAGCGCACGGCCGGGTGGGTGAGCCGCGAGGCGACCTGTTCGCGGTCCAGCGCGCGCACGAGCAGGACGGCGAGCGCGGCACTGACCGTGGTCGCGCCGACGGCCAGCGCGATCCCGAGCACCGGACCGAAGAGCAACCCGGCGCTCACCGTGAACACCGTGCGCGGGATCGGCGCGACGGTCACCAGCGCGTGCACGACGAAGAACACCAACGGAAAAATCGGCCCGACCGAGCCCGCCCAGTCCTGGATCTGCTGTGGACTCGGCAGCGGGACCAGCAGCGCGGCGACGAACAACGCGGCGATGCCGACGATCGTCGCGAGCACGCGCGGGTCACGGATCAGCCTGGTCACCGGGGCCAGGTTACCGGGTGGTAGTGGTACTGGGGGACAACGTGTCGTAGCGGTCCCGCTAGCATCAGAAGAAACGGGACGAATGCTCGTTAACCAAAGTAGTCGCTGAACTGGGCGAATGCGGCGGTTTCGGCACACACCACGGGTGCGCCTGCAGTCGAGTGGAAGAGGAAAGCAAGCTATGCCGATTGCTTCAGAGCCCGGGCCGGATGTGGCGCCCACGGGCGCGGATCCGGTTCCGCAGTTCGCCGCGTGGCGCAAGGGCGTGGCCGGAGTACTGGCCAAGGTCCGGCGGGTCGAGATCGCCGACCTGCCCGCGGAACCAGAGCATCTGCTCGCGGAAACCACCTACGACGGGCTGACCATCGCCCCGCTGTACACGCGCAAGGACGAGCTGCCTGAGCAGCCACTGCCCGGTACTTATCCGTTCGTCCGGGGCGGCGACGCGACCCGCGACGTCCACCGCGGCTGGTACGTCAGCGCGCATTTCGGCGGCGACGATGCGGCTGCGGTCAATCGGGAGATCCTGGCCGGTCTGGGCAGCGGGATCAGCGCCGTCTGGCTCGGCGTCGGCGATCGCGGGGTACCGGCCGCCGAGCTGCCCACCGCGCTGTCCGGGCTGTTGTTCGACCTCGCGCCGGTCACCCTCGACGCGGGCACCGCCACTGTCGAGGCGGCGGCGCAGCTGTACACCGCGCTCGACAGCTATGAAACGGCTTCCCGCAAGGACATTCACGTCTCGCTCGGTGCGGCGCCGCTCACCAGCCGGTTCGCCGGAACCGCCGACATCGAGCTCGCGGAGACGGTCACGTTGGCGGGGGCGGCGGTAGCGCGCGCCGAGACGGTGCGCGCGATCACCGTGGACGGCACCGTCTTCCACAATGCGGGCGCCTCCGACGCCCAGGAGCTCGGCGCCGCCGTCGCCGCCGGCCTGGCCTACCTGCGCGCGCTCACCGAGGGCCTGGATATCGCGGATGCGCTGGAGCAGCTGAGCTTCCGCTTCGCCGCCACCGACGATCAATTCGCCACGATCGCCAAATTCCGGGCCGCACGCCAACTCTGGGCCCGAGTCGCGCACGTGTGCGGCGCACCGGATTTCGGTGGCGCGCCGCAGCACGCGGTGACCTCCGCGGCCATGATGACCCAGCGCGACCCGTGGGTGAACCTGCTGCGCACCACCCTCGCGGCGTTCGGCGCCGGGGTCGGCGGGGCGGACACGGTGACCGTGCTGCCGTTCGATGCCGCGCTGCCCGCCGGTGAGCTCGGCGTCTCGAAGTCTTTCGCGGACCGGATGGCTCGCAACACCCAGCTGCTGCTGCTCGAGGAGTCGCACCTGGGCTTCGTGCAGGATCCCGGTGCGGGCTCCTGGTATGTCGAGGACCTGACCGGCGCGCTCGCCGCGAAGGCGTGGGAGTTCATGCAGGAGATCGAGGCCGCGGGCGGCTATCTCGCCGCGCTGGACAGTGGGCTCATCGCCGAGCGCATCGCCGCCACCAAGGCGGCCAGGGATACTGATGTGGCGCACCGGAAGACGTCGGTCACCGGGGTGAACGAATTCCCGAACCTGGCCGAACCGCCGCTGTCCGAGGCGGCGCGCCAGGCCGATCAGGTGGCCCGCTACGGCGCCACGTTCGAGGCGCTGCGCAACCGGTCCGACGCCTATCTGGCGGCGCACGGTGCGCGGCCGAAAGCGCTGCTCGTGCCGCTGGGTTCGGTCGCCGAGCACAACGTCCGAGTGACCTTCATCGCGAATCTGCTCGCCTCCGGTGGTATCGAGTCCGTCAATCCCGGACCATTGACGGTGGACGGCATCGCCGCGGCGGCAACCGAAGCCGGTGCGCCGATCGCGGTGCTGTGTGGTTCGGACAAGCGCTACGGCGCGGAAGCCGGTGCGGCGGTGCAGCAGTTGCGTGCCGCGGGCGTGGAAACGGTGTTGCTGGCGGGTGCCGCGAAGGCGATCGCCGAGGTGGATGACGCGCAGCGTCCGGACGGATTCCTCGCGGCGAAGATCGATGCGGTTGCCGCGCTGTCCGGCCTGTTGGAGAAGGTGGGAGCCTGATGACTACTCGTGAGATCAAGCACCTGATCGGCAATTTCGCTGAGGTGCCGCTGACCGAACGGGCGCCCGAGCCCGCCGCGGTAGACGCCGTGCAGGTCGAGGCTTTCGTCCGCGAGGCGGCCGCGGCCAACCACTACGCGCCCGAGCAGCTGAAGTGGTCGACACCCGAAGGCATCGACGTGCCACCGGTGTTCACCAAGGCCGACCGGGATGCCGTTGCGGCCGAGGGATATCCGCTCGACAGCGTGCCCGGCGTCGCCCCGTTCGTGCGTGGCCCGTACCCGACGATGTACGTCAACCAGCCGTGGACCATCCGGCAGTACGCGGGCTTCTCCACCGCCGCGGACTCGAATGCCTTCTACCGCCGCAACCTTCAGGCCGGGCAGAAAGGTCTCTCGGTCGCCTTCGACCTCGCCACGCACCGCGGCTACGACTCCGATCACCCGCGCGTACAGGGTGACGTCGGCATGGCCGGTGTGGCCATCGACTCCATCCTCGACATGCGCCAGCTGTTCGACCACATCCCGCTGGACCAGGTCAGCGTGTCGATGACGATGAACGGCGCGGTGCTGCCGATCCTCGCGCTGTATGTCGTTGCGGCAGAAGAGCAGGGCGTCGCGCCGGAGCAGCTGGCCGGAACCATTCAGAACGACATTCTGAAGGAGTTCATGGTCCGCAACACCTACATCTACCCGCCGAAGCCCTCGATGCGGATCATCTCCGACATCTTCGCCTACACCAGCGCCAAGATGCCGAAGTTCAACTCGATCTCCATCTCCGGCTACCACATTCAGGAAGCGGGCGCGACCGCCGACCTGGAACTGGCCTACACCCTCGCCGACGGTGTCGAGTACATTCGGGCCGGTATCGACGCGGGCATGGAGGTGGACAAGTTCGCGCCGCGGCTGTCGTTCTTCTGGGCCATCGGCATGAACTTCTTCATGGAGGTCGCCAAGCTGCGCGCCGGGCGGCTGCTGTGGAGCGAGCTGGTCGCGAAGTTCGAGCCGAAGAGCTCGAAATCGCTGTCGCTGCGCACACATTCGCAGACCTCCGGCTGGTCGTTGACCGCGCAGGACGCCTACAACAACGTCGCACGCACCTGCATCGAGGCGATGGCGGCGACCCAGGGGCACACCCAGTCGCTGCACACGAACGCACTGGACGAGGCGCTCGCGCTGCCGACGGACTTCTCCGCCCGCATCGCCCGCAACACCCAGCTGCTCATCCAGCAGGAGTCCAACACCACCCGGCCGGTCGACCCGTGGGGCGGTTCGTACTACGTCGAGTGGCTGACCCATCAGCTGGCCAACCGGGCCCGCGCCCACATCGCCGAGGTGGAAGCGCACGGCGGCATGGCGCAGGCGATCGGTGAGGGCATCCCGAAGCTGCGCATCGAGGAGGCCGCCGCGCGCACCCAGGCGCGGATCGACACCGGGCAGCAGCCGGTGATCGGCGTCAACAAGTACCAGGCCGAAGAGGACCAGCAGGTCGAGGTGCTCAAGGTCGAGAACTCCCGGGTGCGCGCCGAGCAGATCGAGAAGCTTCGGCAGCTGCGCGCCGATCGGGACGCCGGCGCGGTCGAACGCGCACTGGCCGAATTGACCCGTGCCGCAGCCTCTTCCGCGGGCGGCATGGAGAATAACCTGCTCGCCCTCGCCATCGATGCCGCCCGCGCCAAGGCCACTGTCGGCGAGATCTCCGACGCGCTGGAGAAGGTATACGGCAGGCACCAGGCCGAGATCCGTACGCTCTCCGGTGTGTACCGCGACGAGGCCGGGAAGGTCAGCAACATCACCAAGGCGAGCGATCTGGTCGAGGCCTTCGCCGAGGCGGAAGGTCGTCGCCCGCGCATCCTCGTCGCGAAGATGGGGCAGGACGGGCACGACCGGGGCCAGAAGGTGATCGCCACCGCCTTTGCCGACCTCGGCTTCGACGTCGATGTGGGCCCGCTGTTCCAGACGCCGGAAGAGGTGGCGCAGCAGGCCGCCGACAACGACGTGCACGTTGTCGGTGTGTCCTCGCTCGCGGCGGGCCACCTCACGCTGGTGCCCGCCCTGCGGCAGGCGCTGGCCGAGGCGGGGCGACCCGACATCATGGTCATCGTCGGCGGCGTCATCCCGCCCGGTGACTTCGACGCGCTCTACGAGGCCGGTGCCGCGGCGATCTTCCCGCCGGGCACCGTCATCGCCGACGCGGCGATCGATCTGCTGAAGAAGCTCGCCACCGAGCTCGGCCACCCGGAGTTGTCTCCCGAAAGCGGCAGCGGCGCCGAGGATTCCGCCGCGACCGAATGAGCGAGCGCGATCCCGCGGTTACCTCGGTCGACGGCGGCCTTCGGCCGGACGCGTCCGGTGCGGGTCAGGGGCCGGCATCGGGTGGGTCGGCCGCTCGCGAGCCGGGCTCGCGGGCGGAGAGTGCTGAGTCCGTTCGACGCGGTCGGGCGATCGACATCGACGCGATGGCCGAGGCGGTGCGGGCGGGGGAGCGGGCCGCCCTGGCGCGGGCGATCACGCTGGTGGAGTCGACGCGCGCCGATCACCGGGATCAAGCGCAGCAGTTGTTGCTGAAGTTGACGCCGGACAAGCACAGTTCCGAGACGGCGGTGGTGTCGAATCGTGTTGGCATCACCGGTGTTCCGGGAGTCGGCAAGTCGACGTTTATCGATGCGCTCGGGATGGATCTGATCGGCAAGGGGCATCGGGTCGCGGTGCTCGCGGTCGATCCGTCGTCCACCCGGACCGGTGGTTCGATCCTGGGTGACAAGACGCGGATGGCGCGACTGTCGGTGGAGCGCAACGCCTATATCCGGCCGTCGCCGACCGCGGGCACCCTCGGCGGGGTGGCCAAGGCGACCCGGGAGACCATCGTGTTACTCGAGGCCGCCGGGTACGACGTGATTCTGGTGGAGACGGTCGGGGTCGGTCAGTCCGAGGTGACGGTCGCCAATATGGTCGACGTCTTCTGTTTTCTGACGTTGGCCCGCACGGGTGATCAGTTGCAGGGCATCAAGAAAGGCGTGCTGGAGCTGGCCGATCTGGTCGCGGTCAACAAGGCCGATGGCAAGCACGAGATGGAAGCCAAGTCCGCTGCCCGCGAACTCGCCGGCGCGCTCCGGCTGATCCACCCGCACGACGCGCTGTGGCGTCCGCCGGTGCTCACCATGAGCGGCCTGGAGGGTATCGGGCTGGACAAGTTCTGGGACACCGTTCTCGAACATCGCCGGGTCCTCACCGACGCAGGCGAATTCGACGAGAAGCGCCGCCGTCAGCAGATCGACTGGACGTGGACCATGGTGCACGATCAGCTGCTGCGTCGCCTCGCCGACAATCCCGCGGTGAAAGCCATTCGCGCACAGGTGGAAAAGCAGGTCCGCGACGGAACCCTCACCGCCGCACTGGCCGCCGAAGAACTGCTGCGCGCCTTCGACAGCCGCTGACCCACCTCACCCGAACGGGTTGATCACGGCCGCTCCCGTCTCCTCGAAGTGCTTCACATTGCGGGTGACCACGGCTAGGCCGTGCGTCAGTGCGGTGGCCGCGATGAGCCCGTCCGCCATGTCGATCGAGTGAATGCTGATGCGGGCCCATACCCGGACTATCTCGGTGGTGACGGGCAGGATCCGATCGCCATGCCGGGTTTCGATATCGGCGATCGCCTGCTCGAAGACCTGCGCCCGCGCTGTCCCGCCCCGGTGGCGCAGCAACGCGACGCCGCGGCGCAGCTCACCGACCGTGACGACGCTGAGCCACTGGTCGGCCAGGCGGGCCTTGCTCAACCAGTCGAGAACCGCAGGTGCGGGCTTCGGGCGCATGATTTCGGACAGCACGTTGGTGTCGAGGAGGTAACTCACGGCTGCGCCTCGCTAGCGTTCCGCTCCCGCACGACTACCCGGCCGCATCGTCGAACAGGTCGACGTCGCGCGGCATGCTGTGCTGTCGCGCGCTCTCGACTTCGTCGAGTACATCGGCTACGTCGTCGCCGAGACCCGAGAACGTCACCAGGAGATGGTCGACGAAGCTGATGTCCGGTCGGGTCAGCTTGCGGTACTCGTTGATATCGAGGACTACCGCCACCGCGTCACCGTGGCGGGTGATGGTCTGCGGCCCGTCCGATTCCGCCGCGCGCAATACCTCGGAGAATCGTTGCTTGGCCTCCTGAACTTGCCATTGCACCGTCTCTGCCTCCTGGTCTAGCTGAAGTGTCCCCATCTGGACAGTCTAGACAGACCGGATCGGGTATGTCGACCCTTGGGATGCGTCCGTCGGGGGTCTGCTGTGCGACTGCTGACCACGCGGGCCTGCCGACCGCGAAAAGGGTTCGGTACCAGGGGTATTGGACAAGAGTTGCCGCGCGTGGGATGCTGCGAATGTCTCGCAGCCGCGGGACTATCCAAGAATATCGTCAGCGCCAGGTAGGTCGGTGGAGCGCGTTGGCGTGCTCGTCGGTGACGGGCACGGCCGACCCCCGCCTTGTGGTTGTGCTGTGTTCGAGACCGGCGATGTCTCGAAAGGACGCAGTATGCACACCGACCCCTTCGACCTTGCCGACAACGAATACGTGCCCGATGCGGCACGCGATTCGGCAGCCGTCGTCGAAGCGTTTTTCGACCACCTCGCAGCGGGTTTGCCCGATGCGGACCTGCCCGAGGGCCTGTTCGCCGATATGCGCCGGGAACTCGCGGAGTTGGCAGCCGCCGACGCGGACCGATGTGTGGACGAGCCCGCGCGCTACAACCTGCGGATGACCCTGGCCTTGGTGGTCGCCTACCGGACCTTGCATCCTCGGCTGGGCCGCGACGCCACCATTGCCGCGCTGCGCGGTGCGTTCGTCGAACCGCTCGGGGACGCCGTTCAGGAAGCGACCCGGTCGATGCTCGACTCGGCCGACGACCCGTTCGCCGCCATGGTCGCGGTGTCGAAGTCGCGCGAGGAACACGCCTTCGGCGCCGGATTCACCTTCGAGCGACCTGCGGACGACAGCCAGCGGTATCACGTGGATGTCGTCCAGTGCTTCTATCACGATGTGCTGGTTGCACATTCGGCGTCCGAGCTGACGCCGGTGATGTGTGAGTTCGACGCGAACTGGATCCGCGCCATCGACCCGGCGAAGCACGGATTCCGGTTCGACCGCGCCACCACCATCGGATTCGGTGGCACGCACTGCCCGTTCCATTGGGAGCGCACCGAACGCTGATCGGTCGCCGGACGGCGGAGGTGGTGGTCTGTTCGCTGCCTCCGTCGTCCGCAGCGGTCGCTCTACCTGCACAGTCATCAACTGGAATGCATATTTGCTGACCGTCTACTAGTTGTCGAGCGGCATTGACGAGTAGTAACGTGGAAGGTTCCTCAGCTGGCGACGACGCGGCAACGAGGACTCGCCGGCCGACGTGATGCGGGGGGATCGGGGGGGATCGTCCCCTTCGCGGGCAGGGAGGTGCCTGGCGATGTCCGATGATGCGATCGATCGCACGCCCGAACCCGAAATGGGTCGGCCGCAATGGGTTTCGGGGCCGGAGCCGCCTCCGCCTCAGCGTGAACCGTTCACTCCGGAGCCGGTTCTGGTGACCGTCGGCGATATCGGATGCACGGCGACCCGGGTGATGACACCGTCCGGGCAGCGTCCGTTGGCGGGCACCGTCTGGATTGTCACCAATCAGACCACCGTCGACTGCCGCATCCCTTCGTACGCGATCGTGCTCGCGGTGCTGCTCATGATTTTCTGTCTGCTCGGCCTGGTGTTCCTGGCTGTCAAGGAGGAGAAGATCCAGGGATTCGTCCAGGTGAGCGTGCAAGGATCGGATTTCTACTACGCGACCCAGGTCAAGATCACCGACCGCGCCCAGGTCTTCGACACCGAACAGCGCGTCAACTACATCCGAGGATTGGTCGCCGCGTTGCCTGCCGCTTGACCTGCCGCCGATTGCCGGGAAAGTCAGCCGGGAGTCGCGCGCGGGTGGTCGGGCGCCGATTGCGACGAAGGTCGGCCCGACGTTCACGTGCGGCGGAATCGCCTGTGCTCCACCGCGGCCCGTGCGCCAATCAGAGTGTGTCGCCCAGTGATTCGAGCAGCACGCGCAACGTATCTGCCAGGGCAGCGCGCTGCTTCGGGGTGAGCGGGCCGAGGATGCGCTCCTCGGTGGCGACGTGATCGGGTAGCGCTTCATCGATGACGTCGTGCCCCGCGTCGGTGAGGAAGACGCGGACACCACGGCCGTCGGACTCGCTGGGGGTTCGCCGCACCAGCCCGCGCTCCTCGAGCCGATCGAGTCGCTGTGTGATGGCACCGGAGGTCACCATGGCCGAGTGCATCAGCTCGGTGGGTGTCAGCGAGTGCGGGGGATCGCTGCGCCGCAGGGTGGCGAGCACGTCGAAAGATGCCGCGTCGAGCCCGTGCGCGACGAAGGTCTTGCGCAGCTCGACGCCGGTCAGCTGCGTCAGCCTGGACAGCCGCCCGAGCACGGCCATCGGGGATACGTCCAGGTCGGGCCGCTGTTCCCGCCATTGCGCGAGCACCTGGTCGACGTGATCGGTCACCACCGCACTCTAGCGAATACCTCAGCGCTGAGGTATCTCGATGCGGGAATTACTCAGCGCTAAGCTAAGTTACTTAGTGCTAAGCAATCGCAACGGGCTCGGGTCCGACAGGAGGACGAATCATGCGCATCACGGTATTCGGCGCGACAGGTGACGTAGGCAGTCGAGTGGTGACCGAGGCCTTGGCCCGCGGCCACGAGGTACTCGCCGTCATCCGCGACCCAGCCCGCGCCGCCGCCGTACCCGCCGCCGCCGAGGTCCGCATCGGTAACGCCGCCGACCTGGATGACGTCGTATCCCTCAGTCTCGGACAAGATCTCGTTATCACCGCCACCCGCCCACCGGCAGGCCGAGAACACGAGCTCCCTGAAATCACCGCCGTACTACTGAAAGCCCTGGCCCACACCGAAGTCCGCCTACTCCTTGTCGGCGGTGCATCAACCCTGCTCGTCCCCGGCGCCAACGGAGCCACCCTCCATGAAACCCCCGACTTCCCAGCAGAATTGCGCCCCATCGCCCAAGCCTGCGCCGACCAACTCGCCTTGTGCCGAGCCGAAACCACCACAGACTGGACCTATCTGAGCCCACCCGCCGACCTACGCCCCGGCCCCCGCACCGGCACCTACCGCACTGGCACGAACGAACTCCTCACCCATCCCAACGGTGAATCAACCATCTCCATGGAGGATTTCGCCGTCGCCCTGCTGGACGAAGCCGAAAACCCCACCCACCGGCGCACCCGATTCACCGTCGCCGCAACCTAGAACATTGCAACAGATTTGCTATCGGACGATACACACATCGGCCGGTACCGCAACCATGGGTGACATGCGTGAGAAGCGGATCGCACGACCGGCGTTTGCGTTCCTGTTGATGTCAGCGGCGGTGGGGTGCTCGCCGGTAGAGGGACCACCGATCGTGCCAAGTACAGCGCCGTCCGCCACCTCATATCTCAACTCGAGCAGCGTCATCGATCGCAACAATCCGGCAGCGGTCGCAGGGGCGGCTACCGATATCTTTTTCGGCCAGGTTGTCGAGTCGATCGGCTCGACCGAACGGCGCGGACAGTTGGAGTCGCAGTTCACGATCGAGGTCAGTGAGCGGTTGAAGGGCAAGGCTGCGGGCAGGGTCACCGTCAATCAGCGGGGTGGCCTCAAAGACAGGACTGTTGTCGTCGAATTGGGGGACGAACTGCTCGTACTGGGCCAGTCGTATCTGATCGCGGCGCGCTTCAGCAACGAAGAGGACTGGTACACGTTGATTCCGGTGGCTGGAGATATCCCCGTCACGGGCAACGGCTCTCCGCGTGCCGAGGTGAACCGGCCACCCGAGAATCGGAATGAGGTGCGCGATCGGATGAAGGATGCGATCGCGCGCGAAATCCCGTTCATCCCATCGGGCGCAACCGGCACAACTTCGTCGAACACCCCTGTGCCATCGAAGACTTCGGCCCCGCCGAGCGCGCCGCCGCAGACGCGGCCTACGGGCAGTACGCCGCGTCCGACTTCCTGATCTCTACTCGATACCGAACAGGTCGGCGGCGTTCTGGTAGCAGACTCGGCGTAGCCAGTCGTCGCCGAGGTCGAGGCGGACCAGGGCGTCGACGGCGTGGTCGTAGGTGTAGGGGATGTTGGGGAAGTCGCTGCCGAAGAGGATTCGGTCGCCGAAAGCGAGCAGCCGGGTGCGTTCATGGGTGGGGAAGGGGTCGGCCTCTTCGAAGAAGTCGGTGAAGGTCATGGTGGTGTCGAAGCGGAGGTCTGGATATTCGTCGGCCAAGTCGAGGAATTCGGTGTACTCGGGGGCGCCCATGTGCGCGACGATCAAAGGTAGGCGCGGGAAACGGCGTAGGAGCGCGGCGATGGGTTTCGGACCCGTGAATTCGCCTGCCACCGGCCCGGACCCGCAGTGGATCACCACCGGAATGCTCGCATCCTGGATCAGCGCCCAGACGGGGTCGAGCAGTGGGTCGCGGGGATCGAAGCGGCCGACCTGGATGTGCACCTTGAAGACCTGGGCGCCGCGTCGGATCGCTTCCGCCACATAGGTTTCGGCGCTCGGCTCGGGATAGAAGGTCGCGGTGTGCAGGCAGTCGGGGGTGCGCTCGGCGAACTCGGCGGTCCACTCGTTCAGCCAGGCCGCCATCTCGGGCTTGTGTGGGTAGACCAGGGCGCTGAAGGCGCGAACACCGAAGCCGCGCAACGTCTTCAACCGGACTTGCTCGTCGGCTCGGTAGGCGATCGGCCATGCGCGGGCGGTGAGTGGACCGGCCGAGTCGAAGTAGGCCCACACCTTCCGCATCACCGGTTCCGGCATGAAATGTGTGTGCACGTCGATGATTCCGGGCAAGCCGAGCCGGTGACGGAAGTCGGCGAGGTAGGGGTTGTCGTCTTGCTCGCCGGTCACGGCTTCTCCTGTCATTCGGGCGCGCCCGCCTCGTGTGGGTACAGCGCCCGCGCGAAGTCGCCGATCCGGCTGATCAGCCGGTCGAAGAACAGCTCCTGATCGGTGCCGATCACGATGTCCGCGTTGGGTTCCCGACCCCACATGCCCGCCCAGTCGGCCACCGTGGTCGCGCGGGTCAAGGTCCCCGCGAGCTCGACGTCGACCGTCGCAGGCCGGGTGACGGCGAGGCCGGGATCCAGCGCGACCGCCGCCGCGAACGGATCATGCATGTGCGCGAGGTAACCCAGGTCGTAGAGCCGATGGAAGTCGAAGTAGAACCGCACCGCGTCGGTGACATGCCGGACGATCGGATTGCTCGCCACCGATCGCGCGTCGGGTAGATCGGCCTCCGAAACCGCTTCCACGGGAAGGCTGCCCGCCCGCTCGGCGAGCAACGCCAGATGCTTCGGCCGCATCTCGATGGTCTCGGTGATATCGAGCGCGCAGACGATCGGCCTGCGGTCCGCCGGCGCGGCGGAGAAGGCGTCGAAAACCTCTTTGGCCGCCTCCGGATCGACGTGCACGTTCCATTCGTTGGTGGGGGTCGTGTTGCCGGGATGGTTGAACGCACCGCCCATGATCACGAGTCGGCGCAGCAGAGTCGGCAACGCGGGCTCCAGCCGGACGGCCAACGCCAGATTGGTCAGCGGCCCGGTACACAGTCCGACGATCTCCCCGGGGTGCGCACGCACCAGATCGACCCACATCTGGGCGGCGGAACGCGACGAAAGCACCCGGTCCGACGCAGGCAACTCGGCATAACCGACACCCTGCGGACCATGCGTGTCCTCGGTGGTGCGCAGCGGAATCGCCAACGGCTCGATGGCGCCGAGCGCTACCTCGATCTCGGGCGCGCGGCACACATCCAGCCAGGCGAGATTGTTCGCCGCCACCTGCGGCGCGGGCACGTTCCCCGCGGTCGAGGCGATCCCGGCAATCTCGGCTTCGGGCGAGGCAAGCAGGTAGAGCAGGGCAAGGGAATCGTCGACCCCGGTATCCACATCCATGATGATCTTCTGCCGCACCCCACGAGACTAACGCTGCCGCTCTGCCCCGCCCGTCCCGGCGGGCTGGACTCCCGTTCACCGCCTTGGTCGCCGCTACGAGCCGACCGCGGCACCCCGCGATGAGCGCAATGTGGCAGTGCCGCGCGACAAGCCCATTGCGCCAAACACCGTTCGACGAGCCGAACGTGGGAACGCCGCGCGACGAGCGCAACGCGGCAGTGCCCCGCGACTTGCCCATTGCGCTAACGCCGTGCGACGAGCCGAATGTGGCAGCGCTCCCCGAGAGCCGGTTGCGGCCAGCGCTCTGTGAGAGGCGGATGTGGCAGCGCTCTGTGAGAGCCGATTACGGCAGCGCCCCGCGAGAGCCGACTGCAGCAATGTCCAGTCCCGCACCCGGATCAGTGCAGCTCCTCACCGACCCCCGTGGGCAAATGTCGCAACCGCACCACCGCGATCACCGAAATAACAGCCGCCGCAACCGCAGTGATCCACGCGGTAACCTGCATGCCGTGCAGGAACGCCTCCCGCGCCGCAAGCAACACCGCTTCCCCGAGCTGCCCGGGCAACTCAGCACTCGTCTGCACCGCCGCACCCAAGGTGTCGCGCACCGATCGACCGGCCTCGGCGGGCAATCCCGCAGGCAACGTGTCGGCCAGATCACCGCGATACAACGCGATACTGATGCTGCCAAGAATCGAAATACCCAGCGCACCACCGAGTTCCGCACCCGTCTCGGAGACGCCCGCGGCGGCGCCCGCCTGCTCCGGCGGCGCGGCACCGACGATGAGCTCGGTGGTGATGCCGTACACCGGCGCGAGACCGAGCGAGATGACCACCGAGGCGGCGACGGTGAGCGCGACGCCACCGGTGAGCCCGACCCGCGTCATCATCAGCAACCCGACGGCCGTGATCGCCATGCCGACGCCGATCACATACGCGGGCCGAACCACCCGGATGATGAGCGGCGACATCTGCGAGCCGACGATGAACCCGATACCCGAGGGCGCGAGTGCCACACCGGTGGCCAGCGGCGAAAGCCCGAGCACCAGCTGGAAATACTGGGCGACGAACAAGAAGTAGCCGAAGGCGACGAAGATGCCGACGATATTGATCAGCAAGGCGAGCCGGAACGCACCGATTCGGAACAGTCGCAGATCGAGCATCGGATCGGGCCTGGTCAGCTGGCGGCGCACGAACAGCACGCCGACGATCGTGCCGACCGCCAATGTCAGCAGCGCGGCGAAACCGAGCCCGTCCTGCGCGATCTTCTTCATGCCGAACACCAGCGCGATCATGGTGGCCATGCTGAGCAGCGCGCTGACCGGATCGAGCTTGCCCGCCTCGGGATCGCGGAACTCCGGCAGCACCTTCGGCCCGATCACCAGCAGCAACGCCATCACCGGCACGGCGAGCAGGAATACCGAACCCCACCAGAACTGTTCCAGCAGCACCCCGCCGAACAGCGGACCGACGGCGCCACCCGCGGAGAACGCGCCGACCCACACGCCGACGGCGACCGAGCGCTGCTTGCTGTCACGGAACATGTTGAAGATCAACGACAGGGTCGACGGCGCGAGCGTCGCACCCGCGATGCCCAGCAGCGCGCGGCAGACGATCAGCAGCTCCGCGGTGGGGGCGAACGCCGCGATCACCGACACCACCGCGAACGCTGCCGCGCCGGCCAGGAGTATGCGGCGCCGTCCGATCCGATCACCGAGGGTGCCCATGGTGATCAGCAACCCGGCCACCATGAACCCGTACACGTCGATGATCCACAGCAGCTGCGCGCTGGTCGGATGCAGATCCGCGCTGAGCATCGGCACGGCGAGGTGGAGCACCGTGAGGTCCATCGCGTAGACGAAGCAGGCGAGCGCGAGCACCGCGAGCCCGACCCACTCCCGCCGTCCGGCGCGCGGCTGCACCGTGTCCGAGGTCCGGTCGAGCGTGCTGTCCACGGGACGGTTTCCTTCCGCGGAGTCCATGAGGGTCATGCCGGTTCAGACGAACACGGCACGTCTATCTCATCGGTCACCGGTAAGAAACCGCAAACGATTTTCGGTTCGCGCACCCGGACCGTGCGCGGCACGGGAGCAGCGACTAATGGGTTTTCAACGGCCAGGCCGGCCGATCCGCACCGTAGGCGGGGGCCGGCCAGTTATACGCGGGGTACTCGGCAATGGCGGGCGTGGCGGTGATGACCTCCCCGTGCGACACCACCTCGGTGGGATCGGGCAGCGCCGCCGGTGGATGACGTGGCGTGCGGTCCGGCGCGGCAAGCAGCCAGGAAGCCGTGCGCGCCAATGAAACTCGCACATCGCGCCCGATGCCGTCCGCGGCGCGGGCGGCCAGCGCATCGATCACGCCCGCGGCGAGCAGATACCCGGAGGCGTGGTCGAGCGCCTGCGCGGGCAGCGCACTCGGCACGGCGGGCGCACCCTCGGCGATCGATATCCCCGACGCGGCCTGCACGATGCTGTCGAACCCGCGCCGCCCACCCCACGGCCCGACCTCACCCCAGGCACTCACCCGGCCGTGCACCAGACCGGGCCGCATGGCGGCGATGAGTCCCGCGCGTTCCAGCGAACCGGGCCGGTATCCGGTAACGAGCACATCGGCAGAGGCGAGCAGGTCCCTGATCAACGGCAGTTGCGTCCACAGATCCACCAGCGTGGAGCGCTTGCCCTGGCAGGTGTCGGCGTACTGCCAGGGAATCTCGGGCAGCTGCGGCGGATCGACGCGCAGCACGTCCGCGCCGAGCAACGCCAACGTCCGCGTCGCGACCGGTCCGGCGATCACCCGGGTCAGGTCGAGCACCCGGAGTCCGCGCAACGGCTGGAAGGGCGCGGCCCCGATCGGCAATCCGGGTTCGCCGCGGTCGGCGCGCGATTCGATCGCCACCACGGGCCCGGTGGCGGCGGCCCAGCCCTCGGCGCTGCCCAGCCACTCCTGTTCGGTGCGTACGCGGACCGCGATCGCCCCGTGCGCGGCCGCATGGTCCTCGATGTCGGCCGCGCGGCTCATCGCCATGTGCGCCACGGCGAGATCGAAGGGGGCATCGGTGGGCAGGCCGAGCGCGGTGAGCAAGCGAGCACGGTGGTGCGGGTAGTTGGCGTGGGTGCGCACCCATCCGTCGAAGGTAGGGAAGAATCCGGAGAGGTCGCCGAACAGAGTTGCGGGACGACCGTTGATCAGTAATAAGCGTTCGCTGCAGAAGGCGGCGGTGATACGCGCGGGGTCGATGCGATGTGCGACCGGATCGAGTCCGCGGACAACGCGGATCCGGTTCGCCGCGGCGATGAGCGCGGCGACCGACCCGGCAGCCAGCGACCAGACCGGCAGTGTCGCAGCCAGATTGCTGCCAGGCTCGGGCGACGGCGTAATGACAGAGGGGGTGACACCGATTCCGGCTTCGTAGTCGTGGACCAGCCGTGTGTGCGCGTTCACGCGAAAGAGCGTAATAGTTCCGTCTGAGAAGGAGATTTACGTGGGCCGAACAATCGAGTCCGGTGAGTGGCTGCGGATCCTGCGATCCGAGGCGACTCCCCGCCACCACCTGCTGTGTTTCCCGCCGGGCGGCGGTCCCGCGACCGCGTATCGGGAGTTGGCGCAGCACTTCGGGGCGGGCATCGCCGTTGCCGCGGTGCAGTATCCGGGTCGGCAGGACCGGCTCGGCGAGGCGCCGATCACCGAACTCGCGGAGCTCGCCGACCGGATTGCTGAAGAAGTGCTGCGGCTCGGAATCATCGACCGGCTCGCGTTATTCGGCCACAGCATGGGGGCCAGCGTCGCGTTCGAAACCGCGCGACGGCTGGAGCGCAGGGGTCAGCCGGTGACGATACTGTTCGCATCCGGCCGTCCCGCACCGAGTTTCGTGGAGACGCAGCGCGTGCACCTGGGTTCCGACGCGGAACTGATCGGCGAGCTGGAGCGGCTGGCCGCCGATCCGGCGCCGATCCAAATGCTGCGGGACGAACCGAGTCTCGCGGAATTGGTGCTGCCCGCGGTGCGCGGCGACTACCAGGCCGTCGAGACGTACCGGTACACCCCGGGCGACCCGCTGACCGCCGATATCGCCGCCCTCGTCAGCACCGAGGACCCCACGATGACGCCCGAGCAGGCCGACGAGTGGCGCGACTTCACCACCGGAACCTTCGACCGCGCAACGTTTTCCGGCGGGCACTTCTATCTGGACGAACGCCCCGCCGAGGTGGCCGAGGTGGTCGCGGAACATCTCGCGCGCGACCGTACGCGCGCATGAAAACTATTCCGGCCCAGTCTGTTTCACACGTGTAACTAGTGGGATGCCTGCAGGCGGGTGGCCGACCCGGCTGCCCGCCGCCGCAGCCATCCGTACCCCACCCAGGACACCGCGACACACACCGCGACGAGCACCCGCACGGTCGCGAGCGCACTGTCCGGATAGATCACCCCGGTGAGGTAGTGATCGATGAACCCGCTCGACGGCAGACCGGCCTCGCCTGCCTTGTGTCGCGCCCAATTCTCCGCATGGGTGAGCGGGCAGTCGAGCCCGAACAAGATCGTGCTGAACCCCCACCCGAACGCGATCAGGTGCAGGAAGATACTGCGCGGCCAGCGCCACGCGAGGAACCCGCCGACGACCACATACGCCACGAACACGAAATGCGCCGCGGCGGTGACATCGGCCAGCAACCGGTACAACACCTCACCAGCCTAGCCATCGACCGGCGATCCGCGGGCTCACCAGGGCGAGGGCCGGTAATCCTTCAGGAAGCAGCCGTACAGGTCGGTGCCGTTCTCGCCCTGGACAATCGGGTCGTAGACGCGCGCGGCGCCGTCGACGAGGTCGAGGGGCGCGTGGAAGCCCTCCTCGGCGAGCCGGACCTTCGTGTAGTGCGGCCGCTCGTCGGTGATCCACCCGGTGTCGACGGCGGTCATCAGAATGCCGTCCGCTTCGAGCATCTCGCCGGCGCTGGTGCGGGTCAGCATGTTCAGCGCGGCCTTGGCCATGTTCGTGTGCGGGTGGCCCGGTCCCTTGTAGGCGCGGGCGAACTGGCCTTCCATCGCCGACACGTTGACGATGTACTTGCGCCGCGCGGCGGACGCGGCCATGGCCGGGCGCAACCGGGAGACCAGGATGAACGGCGCGACCGAATTGCACAGCTGCACTTCGAGAAGTTCGGTCGGGTCCACCTCGGCGACGGTCTGCACCCAGCTGTTGGTGTGCGCCAGATCCGGCACCAGGCCACCGGCATCGATCGCCACCCCACGCGAAATGCGTTCGGGCGTGGCCGATCCCGCGACCAGCGCGAGCTCGGCGACATCGGCGGCGGACAGTGTCGGGGTGAGCGACGCGGTGAGCGCGGTGGGATGCGCCTGCATCGTCTTGCCGAACGTCACCACGTCGGGCAGCGCGCCCGCGGGCAGCGGACCGGACTCGGCGTCGACCAGCGCGCTGTAGGCGCCGGGGGAGCGGCGCACGGTCTGGGCGGCATTGTTGATCAGGATGTCGAGCGGGCCCTGCGCCGCGACATCGTCGGCGAGGGCGACCACCTGGGCCGGATCGCGCAGGTCGATGCCGACCACGCGCAGCCGGTGCAGCCAGTCCGCGCTGTCGTCCATCGCGGCGAAGCGGCGGATGGCGTCGTTCGGGAAGCGGGTCGTGATGGTGGTGTGCGCGCCGTCGCGCAGCAGCCGCAGCGCGATGTACATGCCGATCTTGGCGCGGCCGCCGGTGAGCAGCGCGCGGCGACCGGTCAGATCGGTACGGGCGTCCCGCTTGGTGTGGCTGCTCGCCGCGCACTCGGGGCACAGCTGGTGATAGAACGCGTCGACTTGCGTGTACGACTGCTTGCAGATGTAGCAGGGCCGCGCACGGAGCAGCGTGCCCGCGCTCGCGCCGCGGGCGTTGGAGG
>NZ_BJXA01000116.1 GCF_007990755.1 Nocardia ninae NBRC 108245
CGTACAACCCGATCACGACATTCAAGGCCGCCCACTGGCTAGGGCAGTGAATTCGGACGTCGTTTATCGGTGAGTTCTGGCGTCGGGTAGCGAGGCTGAGACCGACTGGTATCGGCGAAATCTGATGTCACTGACGACCGTGTCCGCTGGCCAGGCGTGTGAGCCGAACGCACGAAAAGTAGCCGATGGGCACGCGTCTTCGGTAGTTGCTCGCACATCGCGGGCGACAGCCTTGGCGACGGTTTTCAGCCACCGGGGTGGGTGGGCGCCCGGCGACAGTGACGAGCAGCGGGGAGCGCGATGGTTTATGCGCAAGGTCATTGGGTATCAACGTGTTTGGAGATGTTTCAGGTCGAACTACATCGACCGACAACGATGTCCGCTGGTGCAGCTCGGCGCTTCACCCTTCGCGCGTTTACCTACCTGTTGGCAGCGAGGCCGACGAACCAGTGTTCTGACTATCTGGCGGTATCGCGACAGACATTGACACAGTGGCGAGAACGCCGCAGCATCGCGCGGATCCGGCGCGGGTCGGTATCCGTTCGGACTCGGGCGGCAGGGCGTCTCAGCATCTTTCGATCTCTGACAGGAGCACCTACCCATGTCACAGCAAGCGCACGTAAAATTCCAAGACCGCACAGTTGAGTTCGACTTCACCGACGACGACGGCCGCACACATACTTTCGCCGGGAACCTCAGCGCGTCCTTCCCTGCGATCGAGCGCACTGATGCGAAAGTCGACGGCGATCTCGACGCCCCGGGAGTTAGCGCCGCCGTTCAAGGGCGAGTGGGAACCGCAGACACCGAACTCGAGATCATGGACAACGCGGGGAACACCGTCAAGTTGACCTGCCAGATCGATCCGAAGTTGCCCGATGCGGTCGAGGTGAGAGGCGCGGGAACCTGGGCAATCTCGTAGTGGCGTCTGGGCGGTCGTGGCCGCAGGGTCAGCCGGGGATCTCCGACGGCCCGCGTAGCGACCGCCTTGCCCGCCGCACCCCTGGTAGGGGAATGCACGGCAATGCGCTGCGGGCGCAATCTAGAGGGGCCATCGACGGTGGTGTCAAGCATGATCGCGACGTCAGATTTCGCCGACATAGCATCCTGCTCGTTCAGACCGCCGTCAGGATTCACCGATGAACGACGTCGGATTTCACCGATGTAGCCAGCCCACACGGTCCATGCCACAGCACACACCCCGGCGATTGCCAATCCCCCCAGCGACAGGCTCGCATGGGCACCATTGTGCGTTGGTGGGCGGCGGACCCACCAGACGCTAGCTAGCTGTGGCATCCCGCATCGACCACGCCCACGGTCTCGATCACTGGCTGGCCCACGAGATCCTTCACGCCTGGACCACGCGAGCTCCTAAACACTGACTTGGGCCAACTTCAATGACAGTAAGCCAGATTCGCTCCGCCACTCTAATTGGTCCACCCAAGGTCAGCGCCTTACCGCTGGGCCAACTGCACTGGCGCAGGACAGCGGGCCGCTGACCGGCCGTTCCGCCATGGGCAGTGCCAGTGTCCGGTGTCAGTGAATGGGAGCTGGTCAGCGGATGCTGCTGCGGTAGCTCGCCTTCAGTGGCAGGCGGTGCGGTGAGGCTTGCCGTTGAAGGTGATCTCAACCTGCGTAATGCCGGTTGGTCAGCTGGTGCGGATAGATGGCACTCCTCGTCGACGGCTTGGGGGTGATGTGACGGCGTAGGTAGCTGGGGCGCAGATCAAGTGGTTCGGGGATCCTGACGGTTCAGGATGACAGGGCAAGGTCGTCCGGTGCTGGGCTATCGTGGGGCCATGCCGGGTTGACGTTAGAGACACAGTAACGCTCTGTGGCCGCGGGCTCCGCCCGTCCGCCGTTCTGCACGCTCGTCAGCAGAATGGAACGGAAGGAATGCCATGGAGATAAGACGGATTCACGAGAGTGAAGGCGACACGGTCGGCGGTCTGTGGGATCGCATGTGTCGCGAGATTGAAGACGGTGGCCCGCTCACGGAGCACGGTCGGCGCAACCTGTCGCGCATGCTCGCGATGTGTGCCTGGCACCGCGACGCGTTCTGCCTTGTGGCGGTGGATGGCGGCCGGATTATTGGCTTTGTGAACGGCTGCACCGACATCGGAGACGGTCTGTTGCCCGGTCTTTCCGGGGAGGTCGATTCCCTGTATGTCGTGCCGGAGGAGCGGGGCAAGGGAGTCAGCCGGGCGCTGGCCGAGGCTGCCGTCAGCTGGCTGCGGGATCGAGGTGCCGCCACGGTCCGATATTTGTCCTGCGCCGACGCGCATGACGACCACAAGTTCTGGAAGGAACTAGGCTTCGAGCCCGACATGGTGTGCTTGTCGCTGTATCGCGATGAGTGAGCGCTGACTCGAACGAGCAGCACACCGGCGCCCGGGGAAGCCGCGCTTCCCCGGGCGCCGGCCCGTCCTGGGAGTGGTGCGTGGGGGGTCGATCACGGTCATATTCCAATGACGGCTCAGTTTCGGCGGCAATGGCTCAACTGCACTGGCAACGGACAGCCAGTCAGCACTCGGGGTCGGTGGCAGGTTCCTGGTCGGTTTCAGTGATGTTGGTGAGCATGACGGCCGTGAAGCGGTGGAGGTCGGCGCGCAGGAGCTGGGCGGAATAGGCGCGGCCGGTGAAGCGGTCCACGGGATTCCCTACATGGATAGCTCCGCTAGCGTTGGGTTCGGCGCCGGGGGGCGGAATTCATCGGTATTGCTAGATGCGAGTGCTTTCACCTGCGGATTCGATTCCTGGCCAGGTGGGTTCGAGTGATAGATGATGAATGTCATTCTGCGACAACAGGGTCCAACGGGACCCAGCGGCAGGTGTCGTCCAAGATAGCGGCTGTTGCTGCCAAACTGTGAGGCTGGCGTGGAAGATGGCTATGGCGCCGGTGGACCGACTGGTTACCGGTAGGTCGAAAAGGTGTGAAACGTCGCGTCGACGGTTTCGCCGTGCCCGAGGATGAGGACGCGATCGCCGTGTGCTGTGCGAGGATTCGGCTGATTGCTTGGCTGGACCGGTGAAGGTATTCACGCCACGTTTCGCCATCGGGCGTCAGCGCCCGGTCAGGGTCAAGAGCGGGAATACCACCGTATTCATGGACGACATCATGCCAATGGCGTCCGTCTGCGCTGCCGTGGTCTTGTTCGGCCAGTTGCGGGACTACTTCGGGTGTGATTCGGAGGTGCATGCCGATGATGGCAGCGCTTTCTCGTGTTCGAGGCAGTGGGCTGGTGTAGAGGGCGTGGATAGGGTGTTCGAACTGGCGGCGTCCGAGTCTGTGCGCAAGCAGCTCGATTTGATGTCGGCCTTGGCCGGTGAGGCTGGCGGCAGCCAGCGGGTCCGCCGATGACTCCGTCGCGGTTGCAGTGTGCTTCGCCGTGCCGTGCGATCAGCAGTTCTCCGGATGCGAGAGGCTGGTTCATATCGACCGCGTTCGGTCTGCGATGACCTTGTCGTAGAGCTGTAGGCATTGTGCGGCGTGGTGGGACGCGCTGAACAGGTTCGAGCGTCGATGAGCGTTGCACGACAGTTTGTTTCGGTGCTTGGTGTCGCAGGAAAGTCGGTCGATAGCGTGTCCGAGGGCGATGTCGTCGCCGGGGTGGACGATCTGTCCGGCGTCGCCTATGAGCTCGGCCATGTTGGCGATATCTGTTGCCAGAACTGGGATTCCGTGGGCGAGGTAGTCGGCTATGGCGCCGCTGCCTTGGAAAGTGGGTTGCTCACGGTATGGGAATACGCCGAAGCTCGTGCGTTGGACGAGGGCGAGGCGGTCTGCGGGCTCGAGGTAGGTCGGAACGGCGACAACTTCGGTCGCGCCGTGGCTCTGGCCAGTGTGGATTTCTCGGCTCAGATCGGTTCCTGCTTGGTGTGGGTCGTCCCATAGCGGGCCGGCGACTAGCACTGTGCAGGGATGACGAGTTCTTTTGCAGGCACGAATGAGTCCGGCAAGGTCCTTCCATGGTGCGGCGTAGCCA
Organism: Nocardia ninae NBRC 108245; assembly: GCF_007990755.1. Classification (GTDB taxonomy): domain Bacteria; phylum Actinomycetota; class Actinomycetes; order Mycobacteriales; family Mycobacteriaceae; genus Nocardia; species Nocardia ninae. Next base: position 3,984 of record NZ_BJXA01000116.1, read on the forward strand.
TAGAAACTCGCGACAGGACGTGGTTCGGTTGGTGCGGCAGCTGGCCACCATGCCGTTCTCGTGGTGGTCCGCGTGTGGGGTGGGATGGTGGTCGGGAGCCAGCTCACGGTGGAGGGCACCGCGAAGTGGTACTGACGCGCGAGTTGTGTTCGGCCGTAGTCGCCGAAGAAGACGAATCCGTCCATCGTGTCGATGGCGTTGTCGACGAGTGCTCGAAGCGTCTGGTTTGGAACGTGAGTGGTGAACAACGTCCAGTCGAGGCAATGAACGTGATAGATCGCGGGCGGCCGATTCTGTCGCGTCCACAGGCAGGGTAGGAGTTGCTCGATTTCGAGGTTTCCGTAGTGGATGCTGAGCACGTCGTAAGCGTTGAGGTCGACGGTGGCGAGTAGTCGTTCAGCGGTTTCGATGATTCGATCAGCTGGCCAGAACGCTGATTGCGCAGGCGCATAGGGTATTCCGGGGCTGCCCAACCGGTCCACCTGGGCACCGTGTTCGCGCAGTCCGGTCGTGAGGACGTTCAGATACGGCGGGAGGCTTCCTTCGCCGCCTGTTGGGCCGATCAGCAGAATCCGCATTGGTCACGCACCGATGAGTTGTCGATAGTGATCAAGGGTGGCGGCGGCGTTGATGCCCCAGTCGAAATGGCGCGGTAGGTCCGCGTTGTGTGGCTGTTCGGTCGTGAGTAGGCGGGCCAGGTCGTCGGCGTCGTGGTAGGTGTAGCCGCCGCCGGAGGTCAGTAGTTCGGGGGCGACGCCGAGGGTTTTGGGGAGGAGCGCTGGTGTGCCGCAGGCGATTGCTTCGGCGATTGCCAGTCCGAATCCTTCCCATCGGCTCGTTGAGAGGAGCCAGTCGGCGCTGCGGTAGAGGGCGGGCATGTCGGTGTCGTCGAGGTCATGGAGCACCGTGAGCAGAGTGGATTTGTGGGTTACTGGGCAGAATGCGGAGGAGTGGCCGAGCAGCACGGTGATAACAGCGAGGTCTTGCAGTTTGGCGGCGATCTGTTCGAGAAGATCCCAGCCCTTCATCGGCGTAATCTTTCCCACCCATACCAGTTGTGTCCGATCGTGTGGGTCGGGTGTGAACGGCGGCGCTGACTCACCTGATTCGAGCAGCGCCGAGAGCGGTGTCGGGTTGATCGGTTCGCCGTCGTCGTTGAGCGACACTCGAACCCCGCTGGTCGGTGTATATACCGGGCCGGGGTGAAATCGGTTGCGGTCGATACCGTTATGGATCACCGCGGGGAGGGGGATGTCGTAAGCCCCGAGTAGGTCGCGGGCCGCGTAGTGGCTGACGGCGATCACGCGATCTGCGAGGTGGACTAGATGGCGTTCGTCTTGTGCAAGTTCCGGTGCGCCGAGGGTGCGGGCGCTGAATTCGCCTCGGACCAGCACCGGTGCGCGGCTGGTTCGGTGTTGGGTGAGGTAGGTGAGTGTTTCGGCTTCCCAAGTCGAGCAGTCGATCACATCTGGTTCGATCCGCCACAGCAGATCAGCCACTGCTACGCGATGCGCCACGAGATCCTCGGTACGCGGCAACGCCACGACCCGCACACGACCGGCGGCCACCGGGTCGAGTGTTTCCTGCGTCATCAGGGTGATCTGATGTCCGCGGGACGCCATGGCGGCGGCGAGGGCCCGATACAGCGTGCAGATGCCTCCGCGCGTTCGTTGATGGAGGTCACGGTGGACCATCGCGATATGCATCCCGAACTCCTATCGCAGCTGATGGAGACGTTGTCGTGCCTGGCCCCAGGCGGTTTCGATGAGAGGAAGCCGAGTCCGGCGGATCGGGTTGTCGGGTAGTTCTTGGTGGATGCGGAGCTCGCGCGTGAGCACCGCCGCTAAGTTGAGGACGAACGGTGTCTCGATGCCGGCCTCGGAGACCGATGTGTCAATGCGGCTCTTGATCTGTGGTGTGTGCGCGCCGAGTTGGGTGTGCAGCATGGCCAGATCGAAGCCGGGCAGAAACAGGCCGGTGAACTCCCAGTCGAGCAGCGTGACCTGATCTCGATCATCGAGCAGGATGTTGCTGGCCAACGGGTCGCCATGGTTGGGCTGATCGGGCAGTCCGGTAATCGTGAGAAGTTGTTGCAGGGCATCGTGATCGGCGTCGGACAGATAGCCCAACCCGTGATAGCGGCGGAATCGGTCGGAATAGTCGAAGATGACCTCGAATGGCTCAGCAGGAGGTTGCCAGCGGTTGAAGGCAGCCACACAGGACAACATCACCTCGGCCTGGTGATCGGTGATAGGGCGTTGCGGGTAGCGATCTGTGTCGAGTTGTGTGCCCTCGACCCACTCCAACACCATCAGCCGTGTGTCGTCGGTATCGAGGAGTCTTGGCACGCGAACCGGCGGCGGTGTGCGAGCAAAGACCTGGTAGACCGACAGTTCGTGGCGCCACTTCGCCATCCAGAAGGGGTCAGAGTCGAGCAAGAATTTGATGGCGACTGGTCTACCGGCGCGCGTACCCCTCGCCAGTACCGTCTTGTCCGTCTGCTGCAGCACGGTGCTGATTCGAACGTCGGCCGCGCGGGTCGCGGCAGTAAGGTCATCGGGCCATGTCGACACGGCGCTCCTGAATCGAGTCGGTGATGCGGGCGGGCAGGTCGGATTCGGATTGCTGGCCATGCCAGGTGGCCGAGATCTCGCCGATACAGCGCTGGAAAAAGTCTCCGGCCAGTGTGCCGCCTTCGGCGACCACGGTCAGTGCCTGCCAGTACAGAACAGCAATGTAGAGACGGAACCGTTGTGATCGCGCCGTGGTGGCTGGCCAGCGCGCCCAGATCCGCTGGGCGAGTCTGCCAAAACCCGACAGAGCGGCAGCGTTTGACATCGTGGCGCCGCACATACTGTTCTGCGCGGGTAACCGGTGATAGATCACGGTCGGTTGCGGCACGTGGTGGAATCGGTAGCCGTGCTCACGGGTCAGCCGCAGCCACATGTCCCAGTCCTCGAGCGCCGACAATCCGGGGTCATAGCGGGCATTAGCTGGTGGCATCCGCACGACGGCGGCATGGACCGAGATGAAATTGGCCACCGACAGCAGCTCGCCGTCGAAGGGGTGCGACCAAGACTCGAGCTGGGGCGGTGGCAGGGCCGGATCGACGCGGCTCGTACTCACTGGACAAATTCCGTACGCCGCGTCAACGTTTTCGCGCCCGATCGTCTCGATCATGGTGGCCAGATGATCCGGCAGGAAGACGTCATCGTCATCGAGTAGCGCCAGGAACTCTCCTCTGGCGGCATCGATCCCGACGTTGCGGGCACTCGACAGGCCGCGATTCACCGGCAGATCGATCAGTCGAGTGCACAAGCCGCGGTCGCGGGCGGTGTCGATCGCGTCGTTCACTTCGGTGCCGCCGTCGTTGACGACGATCACCTCGATCTCGCCCGGAACACCGCGTTGCCCCACAACACTCGACAGCGCTGACCGGAGGATTGCAGGGCGGTTGTAGGTGGGGATCACCACACTGACTAGGGGCGTCATGATCGACTCCCTTTCAGCACCGTGGGTTCCAGTAGTTCGGACGGGTCGCCGCTGTGGCGCCATTCGAGGACTGTCGCCCGATCGGCAAGCCTGCGGACGAGCCTCTGCGCGTCGGCCAAGTACTCGTGTATATCGCGTTCATGGCGAGGCAGGTAGTGCTGGTTGAGATTCCGGTCGAACATCCAATCCGTGCGCACATGCGGTATCAGCGCACCTACGGGATCATCGATCATTGCTCGCATGGGGCTGCCGTTGGTGTAGCTGGCCAAGACAACGACCACACTCGGGCCTGGACCGTTGTCGGGAAGGTCGACCTCGATCGGGTTCTGCTGCCCGAGCCCAGGGAACGTGTAAAGCACACGCCGGTCGGACCCGTAGAGCTTTTCGCGGCTGACGTTGCGGTGGGCGTCGATGTCCAAGCCGTCGGTGTCCCATGGTGGCGGAAGGTTTTGTTCCAGATCGAGATACGTACCGATCTTCAGTGGTATCAGCGTCGGGAGCGACGTCAACGTCAAGGGTGAGGATGGGTCGTTGGGGTCGGAATAGACGATCAAGTGGTCGTTGGACAGATACCGCATCTCATGGGACAGAACCGATTTCAGACCGAGTGTGGTCTTTCCGCTGCCCTTATCTCCCACGATGACGATCACTCTGTGGTCGTCGACGACCGCGGAGGCATGCAGCATGATGTAGTGCCGCTGCTCGCAGTGGTCGATCAGCGCCTCACGGATGGTTTTACGTGCGGTGACCGCCAAGTGATGAGGACCATTGGCTTGCAGCCGGATTCGCCGGGCCTGCGGTGATGCGGCATAACCGACGCCCCAAGGATTGATGGCCAGCTGTGGTGTCAGCGGACCAACTATCGCCTCGACGGTCCAACTCGACGGTAGGCGATCTGCGTCGGTTATCTGATAGAACTCGCCCAGAAGATCGAGGACCACCTGGCTGTTGGTGATCAGGCCGACCGAAACTGGTCCGAGATGGCAGGTGCGGACCCACGTGGTCATACGGCGAGCTCCGCCCGCGGTGTCTGTGCGTTCCGTACAACCTCAGCTATCCCGTCGGTCAGTGGGACCATCGGTTGCCAGCCGAGTGCCCTGCGGGCTCGGGTTATGTCCATGACCATCCGGCGAGCATCGCCAGGCATCGCAGGCACAAACGTCGGGGTTATCCGTGCATCGGCCAACTGGCAGACCGTATCGAAAACCTCTGCAATGCTGGCTTCTTGGCCTGAGCTGATGTTGATGAGCCCTCGTCCGCGGCCAGTGCACGCCTTCACCACCGCTTCTGCGACGTCGGTCACGTGGACGAAATCACGAGTTTGCTGGCCGTCGCCGGTAATGGATGGCGGCATGCCTCGCACGACTTCGCTGGCGATACGGGGGATCACACCACAGTTGGCACCGATCTGCCTGGGGCCGTAGGCATTTCCGATCGCCAAGGCGACATACGGAAGGTTGCGATGGCGTTCGAACAAGTCCAGATAGCGCAGCGCAGTGGCCTTGCTGAGGCCATACGGGGAGCACGGCACGATCGGAGTCTGCTCGGTGACCGGAAGATGCTCGGGTGGAACCTGTCCGTAAATAGCTGCGCTCGCGGCGAATACGACCAGGCCCACGTCTGCGCGAGTGCATGCCTCCAACACATTGACGCTGCCCCTGATGTTGATATCGGCGTCCATCAGCGGCGACCGCAACGCCACCGGCAGGCTCGCCTGCGCGGCCAGATGAACCACCACAGCGGGGCGCCACTCCAGGATGGCAGCGGCACAGTTCTTACTCCGAACGTCAACCACTCGAATATCGCTCTCGGACAGGCCAAGACGAAACGCCTCGCGCAACTGGGCGACTCGGCCGATCGACAAGTCATCGATCACCTGGACTCGGCTTCCTAGGCGCAAGAGCCGTGCTACGACCCGACTTCCGATGAAGCCCGCACCACCTGTGACGGCAACCCGAGTACCACTCGGTAGCAGACGTGGATCGCTTGTCGCGTTACCGCCGTGAGGGCGCTGCCGTGCCTGATCCTGTTCGTTCGTCATCCCCGTCCCCTCCTCTCGTTCCAGGTCATGGGGGGCCCGGCTCGTTGCTGAACTCCTCTAGACAAGTAGAGAACGATCGTATCGGTCATGTCTAGACAAGTACAGGTGTTTTCGAGTATTCGACTGCGGTGATCGCGAATCAGCGGGCGGGGAAGTCGTATTCGAGCAGGTAGGCGCTCGCGACCTTCACGGTTTCGCACACCTCGACCGCTACATCATCGGTGTCGTACGCAGTCCGCACGACGGTAATCACCGGCACGCTGTCAGCCAGCTCCAACTCGCGACGTTCATCGGGTGTCGGCATTCGCGCGCCGACCTCCTCGGTGAAGCGAGCAAGAATATGGCCCAACTCTTCGAGGCGTGCATAGATCCCGCCAGGGCCGGTGTCCGGCTCCTCGATCCGGGTCCCCGCAGCGAACGCGACAGGAATGTAAGACGTGGCCGTCTCGACCGGACGTCCATTGGCCAGATATCGGCGTGCGCGCACGACAAGCTCGCTACCCGGCTCCACACGCAAGCGCTCAGCGACGGAAAGGCCAGCGGCACAGTGAGATATCTGGATTCGATCGACAGCGGGAGCGAATCCAGCCTTCTCGGCCTCTACGGAGAACGCGGCCTTACCGCTCGCACCTGCACGGTGTTTGCGGGCAAACCGGTCCGAGGCTAGGCGGCGGATCGGCGGTTCGTGGCGGACGAATACACCGCGTCCCTGCTCCGCATAGACAAGGCCCTCATTGCGGAGTTCCTGCACCGCTTGGCGGGCGGTCATCCGGGCAACACCGAAATGTGTTGTCAACTCAGCCTCGGAAGGCAACGGCTCGCCCGGAGCGATCTCACCGGCGGAAATCGCATCACGGAGCATGTCGGCGATCTGGCGATACGGCGCGCGACCGTCGGAGCGATCCACTGTCCCGAGCTGGAGCATCAGACCCTTCCTCATCCGCCACGAACATACCTAGACAACTAGCTTAGTCTTAGCCCGCAGACGCGGGCTTGGACCGTGACATTCAATGGAGGATCGATGAACCTGCCGAAGCATTCCGTGAGTGTCTCGGGCATAGTCGTCGACGCAGATGACCGTGTCCTGGTTATTCGCCGAGCCGACAACGGTCATTGGGAGGCCCCGGGAGGCGTGCTGGAACTCGATGAAACCTTCGAAGAAGGCGTGCGCCGAGAGGTCGCTGAGGAAACCGGGCTGAACGTCCGTGTCGACCGCCTGACAGGCGTCTATAAGAACCTGAAGGGCGGCATTGTGGCACTTGTGTTTCGATGCACGGCACATCCCGGTAGCCCTCACCCAACAGCAGAGGCGGTCGAGGTGCAATGGATGACCGCCGAGGAAGTCCGTGAAGTCATGGTGCCAGCCTTCGCCGTGCGGGTGCTGGACGCGTTCGATGAGCTGGGGCCTCGAGTACGAGCGCACGACGGAGTCAACCTCGAGTAGAGAACGTGTCTATCAAAGGCCGGGCGCGATGCTTCTCAGCGGTCGGTGGGGTGCAAGTAGATGGCCCGTGCAGATGTTCTGAATATGAAGCCACTGTGACGATCGGGCGGCGCGCGACCGTCGTCAGGGTGTTCAGATGCGCGGTCGGCGGATTGGGCGTGGCTGGGGGTTCGGTTGGCGGCGGCGATTCCGTTGTCGGGATTTGGAGTGCGAGTCTGGTCGTCGATTCGACTCGGTGGAGTTGGATGGCGGCTGATCGTGATTCGGCTCCCGCATGTGGGCGGGATGGTCGACGGAAGTGGGTTGAACGTGGGGTGGGGTGCTGAGTTCGATTCGTTGACGTAGTTCGTGGGCGTAGTCGGCGAGCTGGTCGTCACGGCCTGGATAGTCGGGAATCGGCCGAAAGCGATGAGGGTACGGGTAGTCAGTGAGCGCTCGGAAGTCGCGATCGGAGTGGATGTCGTTGCGGGCTGGAGCGTGGTCGTTGATCCATATGTCGGCGCGGTTGCGGAGTTCGTGGGCGGGGCCAGCGACGAGTAGGAGGCTGGCTCCGAGGTCGTGGTGGTTGTTGGTGGCGATCGCGGCGACGAGTGCGGTGGTGTCGAGGCAGTGGGCGTGGGCGAGGGCGATGGTGTCCAACAGCTTGTCGTAATACAGGGACTTCTGTGCCTGCTTGTAGATGACTACGGGGAGCGAACGGTAGAGGAGCTGGTCGGTGCGGGCGTCAGCCAGTTCTTTGACGTAGTGGTGATAGTCGCGCAACATCCGATCGACGCGTTCGGCCCGGTTGATGTGGTTGTAGTCGGCGAGATCGCCGGTATGGGGCTCGGTGACGGCATCGCTCGGGCTCGAGTTGGAAGAGACCGAGGCAGTATCGATGTCGGGTGAAGCATCGCTGATCGGCACTGTTGCTGATTGAACCAATGCGTCGCCGAACGCGGTCATGGTGTCGGATTCGATATCAGGATTGGAGATATTGCTACGCGTTGACAGCAGCTGGTCGGCTGTCGGGGCGATGAGGTGGAGCCGGAGTTGTTCTGCGTGGCTGGCGAGTTCGACGTCCATCGTTGGATGGCGGGTGGGGACAGGTCGTAGGGGGCCGGTGAAGGGGAAGTCGCGCAACGCGCGGAATCGTTGCCCAGGGTGGGCGAGTGCCGGGGTGGCGTTGAGGCGCGCGATTACGGCGTTGGCCGCGTCTGGTGGCAGGTTGGCGAGGGTGTCGACCGCTGCGATGGCGATGGCGATGGTGGTAGGTGCGGGTGGTTGGTCTGTGTGGATCCAGGTGTCGGCGCGTGCGCGCAGCAGGGCGGCGGTGTCTCGGGCAGTGGTGAGGGATTCGCCGAGGTCTCGGTAGTTGTCGGTGGCGATCGAGGCGACCAGTGCGTTGGTGTCGAGGCCGTGGGCGTCGGCGAGGGCGATGGTGTCGAGCAACTGCTGATAATTGGGCGAGCGCATGGTGTCGCGGTAGAACACGACCGGTAGGGCGTGGGCGAGCAGATAGGTGCCTCGGGCGTCGGCGAGCAGTTGGTAGGCGTGGTGGTAGGTGGTGCGAGCCCGGTGGTCGGCGGCGGCTTGTTCTGCGCGCATGATGTCGATGGCGGAGCGGTTTTCGTCCTCGCGGGCCAAGACGCGAGCGAAGATCTGTTGGGGTTCGGTGGGGTCGTCGGGTTGCTGGTTGCCGGTGGGGTCGATGAGGGTGTCGGTGGCGAGGAAGATGCGGTTGAGTTCGGATCCGCGGGTGAGTCCGACGTAGGCCAGGGCGCGCCCGAGGGTCTCGTTCATCAGTACATAGGCGCGGCGGACGGTGAGGCCTTCGGCGCGGTGGATGGTGGTGGCGTAGCCGAGTTCGACGTGGTGGCGAATGTAGTCGGCGGGTAGGTGAACGCTGCCGCGGTGGTTGGTGCCCAGGACGGTGACTGTGCCGTCGCGATGGATTTTCCGGATTGTCCACAGGTCGCCGTTGTCGATATGGGTGGCGTGGCGGATGCCGCCGGTGATGCGCAGGCGAGGGTTGTTGAGACGCGTGACGACGATGTCACCGACATAGCCGGCATGGCTGTCGGACAACAGGACTCGGCCCTTGCTTGTATCGATGTGGCCGGTGAGAGCATGGTGGGCTTGGGCGGCGGCGTTGAGCGCGGAGACATCGTTGAGGGTGGCGGCGATCATGAGCGAGGAGATTCCGGCCGCGGTGTCCTCGAGGTGTTGGGCGAGGATGGCGGCACGGAGTTGATCGCTCATCCCGTGCGTGACACGGCCGTTGTTGTTGTAGAACTCCCAGGCGCGCTCGATGTCGCCGTCGCGGACGGCGAGGGTGGCGTCGGCTTCGGCGGGATCGATGAAGCGCACGACTTGGCGGAGTTGGGGTGCTCGGGTGTCGCGAGCGAGGGTGCGGAAGATACCGCCGGCTTCGACGGCCGGGAGTTGTTCGGGGTCACCGATTGCGCGCACAATCGCGCCGTGGGCGTGGGCCAGAGCGCGCACAGCATCGAAGTCCGCCGTGGCGGCCATCGATGCTTCGTCGATGAGCAGCATCGTCCCCGGGGTGACGCCGGTGGGGACGCCGTAGGCGGCTTGGGTGAGGAGCCGGTCGATGGTGTGTGCGGGAATGCGCAGGTTGTTGGAGAGTTCACGTGCCGCTGACGCGGAGGGTGCCAGGGCGATGACCTCACGGCCCGAAGCGCGCCAGGCGATGGCGACCGCGCGCATCGCGGTGGTTTTCCCGGTGCCGGCGGGCCCGACCGCGACCGCTAATTCTGTTGCACAGCAGCACAAGTAGCGGGCGATCTCGCGTTGACCTTCGTTGAGAATGAGCTTGTCTTGTTTGCGGATCTGGGCGATCGCGGCATCGATGAGGTGGGGTGAGATTGTTTCGGGACTGGGTGCGTGTGCGGAGTTGAGTAGCCGGGTTTCGGCGTCGAGAACGGTCTGGGAGGTGTAGCGGGTGGCGCCGGTGAGGGTGAACACGCTCTCGCCGTCGCGGCGGGCCAGTGCGGCAGGCGCGGGGTCGGGGTGGATGGTGAGTTGGATGCTGTGCTGGTCGCGGACGGTGGCGGTGATGTGTTCGACCGCGCCACGGTGAGCGGTGTCGGTGGGGAACTCGATGACCGCGAGGCGGTCTTCGACTGCGGAGCGAATGTTGGCCTCGGTCCAGGTTGCCCGGCGCCGCGCGACAGTCTCGACCACGTCTTGAGTGATACGGTCCGGTGCCCAGAGCTTGCGCAGACGCGCGGTGTGCACGGCTGAGATGCGGTCCAAGAGCGCAAGTTCGGGGTGCGGGGTGAAGAGCTTTCGGACAGCCCTTGCGGTTCGCGTCCGCGCGGCGGTCGTGGGGAAGACAGCAGCGTCCAGGTGGTGGTCGATGCAGTCGTCGAGTTGCTCGCGAGTGCTGTCGATGACAGCGCTGGGGCCACCGAGGTCGACCCCGACCGCGATCGCGATCTGTTCCGGATCGGTCCGAGGGTGGGCATCGGGGTGGGTGTGAGCGTGCAGGAGATCGCGGGCGAAGCCGACCGCGGTACGACCGTCGCCGAGGAAGCGGCGGGTGCGGGTATCCCACTCGGAGATCATGGCGCGCAACGTTTTCGGGAGCGGTTTCGCGTGCCGGGTCTGCAAGGTTGCTTGTTGGGCAAGCCGGTATTGGACGACGGTGCTCGGGTTGCGGCCGTGGCGCGCGCGGTAGTCGGCGACGAGTGCTTCGGTGCGGGCAATGATGTCAGGAGTGCGCGAAAACTCGGCAATCATTTGGTCGCTGACGCCCGCGATTTCCAGCACCGGTTGCTTACCCCGTCCGCGACTGCGCTCCTCGAAACGAAACCCGACCCGGCGTCGAACCTTGCCGACGATGGTGGCGTTGTAGCGCGAGGAGAACGACACCGCCGCCGCGTACAACGGCCGCGCGTCCAAGGCAGACCACTTGCCGTCCGAACCCAGAACCTTGCCCGAAACGACGGCGTGGGTGTGCAGGTTCGGGTCGCCGGTTCGGTTGTCGAAGTGGTCGTACGCGGCGATCACGAATCCTTCGGCGTCGATTTGGTGCGTGCCGTTGTGGCCGCGGCGGGTGACCGCGCATTGAGACTCGGCCCACGCCAGGACCTCGCGCACGGCCTCGGTGTGACACTGCCAGATCGCGTTGCGGAGCTCGTCGTCGCCGAGTCCCCACAGGATCGAGATCGATTTCGGTGGCGTGAAGACGAGATCGAACCCGGCGACCGCTTTGCGGCTGCCGGACTTCTCCTGAGCCAGGGCGGTCTCGATCTCGGTGCGTGCGGGTTCGCGCCCGAGGGTGGTGGTGAGGTGTTCGCGGGCGGCGTCGGTTCGCAGAATGGTGCGTTCATCCCAGGTCGGGCGACGCAGATGGAGGTCGGTGAAGGCGTCGATGTTGCGTGTGAGGATGTCGGTGATCGGGGAGGGGTTGTTGGTGTATTCGTAGAAGCTGGCGCCGAGTTTGGCAGCGTCGATTGCTTGTGTGGCCGTCTTTCCGGCAGTGATTTCAGTGGCGATTATCGTATTGGCATGTGGATGTAGTCCCTCGCCGAACAAGGCTTGCATTTGCGTCTCGGTGACATTACCGGAAACGCTCAAACTGGTAGTGCCGCTGCCGAGCCATATGCCGGGTGGGGTGCCGCTCTCGAGGTAATAGTCGGTGAGGTCACGGGTGCGATCGCGCAGACGATCCCCGCTGGCCACCTGGCTCGTAAGGTACTGGTAGCCATCGCCTGCATGTAGTCGATGGATTGTCATCACGCCATCTAAGATAACGCGGAAATAGCAATTTAATTAAACATTACCGGCCGGTAGCATGGCGATGCAAGAGGTGTGTCAGTTGATGGAAATAAAACCCATATGGGAAGTGGTAAGGAATGGTGATGAGGATTGTGTTGGTAACAATTCGATGAGATTGTTGGAATTGAAGATTTGATCGGAAGATGAATTCCCGTGCATCGCCGCGCGCAACTCGGCGGGCGCGGGTGAGGAGGAGGTGGGTGATGGGCGCACAGGAGGTGTCAGCGCGTAAGTGGGCGCGCAGTGTGATGGCGGGGGTATTGGAGGCGCAGACGCGGGCGGCGAAGGCTGCGGAGGCGGACTTGGTCGAATTGCGTAAGCAGGCGGGCAGATTGGGGCGGGCGGCGCGGCGACGTGACGCGGTGATCGCGAGCGCGGCGGCCCGGTACGAAGCTATCGCCGCCGAAGCGGAGTCGGCCCAAGGGGCGGTCTTGCGAAGACTCGAGGCGCGCGGCATGGATGGCCCGCAGCTGGCCCAGATGACGGGCCTGGACCCCGCGCAGCTGAAACGACTGTTGCGTGCGGGTGCGTCGGCACCGGCCGCACGGTGCGAGCGTGGGCCGGTGCGGAGTAAGGCTCGGCGGTCGAGGTTGCTAGTTGAGCAGGACCGAGCGGGGGATCAGGTGCCGAAACCCGGGGAGTCCGAAGAAGCTGCGAGCGAGCCGGGACCCCCAGGCGCCGTGTTTGGCGGCCCAGGCCCAGTGCCCGGCCAGCCACAGGGCCACACCACCGGCGAGCCAGGGCAGGCGAGCGGGTAGCGCGTAGCTGGGGAACAGCACGATCCCCAGTAGGGCGTCGATGACGATGAGAAAGCCGAGGATGCGTGCCAGCATGGGAAACAACCACCACGCCACGAGCAGAACCAATACGACGAGCGCTATAAGCCAGATCAGGGACATCAGCAGACCTCCGATCGTGTCGCAGCCCGCATCGGCTGCGTCAACCTATTGCAACGCGATACCGATCGGTATGCCAGAGGTGGCGGGAAAGAAGTCCGGGACGGTACGAGTCGTTCGTGCAGCGGGCATAGGGAGTGGGCGGATTCGCGGTCGAGAGAATCGTCGAGCGCGACGGTGAGATGGTGTAGGTGAGCGCGTAGCAAGCGGTTGTCGAGGACGAGGGCGCGTACGCGGGTCTCGAGCAGGGTGATGAGTGCGAACTGGGTTGTGCTCGCCAGCTCGGGACTCGAACCGGAGGACGCGGCGAGCATCGGTAGGGCGGGGGCGGTCACTGGTCGCGCCGGGTGGTCGATCCGGGCAGGCGCGCGGAGCGTGTCATCGGTGGTCATGGGTGGGTCACCTCCACGGGGGGAAGGGCGCGAACCGGCGTCAAGTGTCAGCGCGCGGATTCACTTCGGCGAGATTCGGGTGGCTGGGCGGGGACACCGGTGATGTCGCCCGCCCAGCCACGCAGTGTCAGAACGGCGGTTCGTCGTCGCCAGCGCCGACCGTGGCGAGCTGGTTCTCGACGGCGGGTGCCGGGTCTGAGGACGGCTCGAGGGCCGAGTGTGCGGCGGGCTCGCGAGGGTCGACCGCGTTGCGGTCGATCTTGGCGACATCGGCGACGGCGCCGCGAAGGGAGGGGCCGATCTCGTCGACGAGTACCTCGGTGACGTAGCGCTTTTCGCCCTCGGCAGTGTCATAGCTGCGCTGCTTGAGCTTGCCGGTGACAATCACACGCATTCCACGCCGAAGACTCTGGGCGGCATGTACGGCCTGGTGGTCCCAAATGTTGCAGCGCACGAACAGCGTGTCGCCGTCCTTCCACTCACTGCTGTGACGGTCGAAAAAGCGAGTGTTCTGGGCGACGGTGAGATTGAGTACCGGCTTACCGGCCGGTGTTTGACGCAGGTCGGGGTTGTCGGTGAGGTTACCGACCACGGTGACGAAAAGGTCTCCAGCCATGAGTGATCTCCTTACGGAATAGACGGATTCGAAATGGATGGACCGGCAACCCCTACTCGGTCGTTGACCGGAGGGGCTGTCGATCTGCGGCCGTGGCCATCAGAGGCGGGGTCGGGCCCGCAGGGCCGGCGGGGGTTCTGCGCCAGCGGGTAGTGGATCGCCGCAGGCGACCTGAGCGCAGCGAAGGCTTGTCCACTCCCGTTGCGGCGCAGGTTCATCGCCGGGCTACCCGACCCGGCTCTGATCCCCTGTGGGGCTGATCGACAGCACCGTCGGAGCAGCGCCGGTCAGAACGCAGCTTGAAAATATTGGACTTCGGATTCGTGATCAGGGTCGAGCAGCACCGCGGCCACGTCGAATCGGATTTTCCACCACGGTCCGTCGTGCTCGGCCAGCCACAGCAAGGCAGTACGACGCAAGCGTTGCCGCTTGAGGAAAGTGACCGCGGCGACTGGGACTTGGAACGGCGAGATGGTCTGTGCGTGCACCTGGACGAACGCGGTGGTGTCCCCATCTTGGGCGATGAGGCTGATCTCGCCGCACGAGCGGCGCCAATTACGGTCGAGGATCTTTATCCCGGCACTGGTCAGGTACTGGGCTACGAGTTCTTCGGCTCGAGTTTGCGGTGTCGGATCGGAATGCATGTCGCGAGTCCTTTCACAACGGCAGCGGAAAGTCGTTTCGGTGCTGCGGGGTGTGCGATGTTGGGTTGGTTCAGGGATCTGGCGTGAGGTGGCGCGGTCGGCGGGCGCCGTAGGCGAGGCCGTTGGTGAGCGCGCGGTCGAGTTCGTCACGGGTGAAGCCGTCGATGCCGACATGTTTGATGGCGGCGTGGGTGAGCGCGGCGCGCACGTGTTGTTCAGTGAGCTCGCCTGCGGCGGCGAGACGACCCAGGACTACCGCTGCGCGAAAGAGGGTGATGTTGCGGGTATGGGGCGCTGGATCGGCGACGTGTCTGGCTTCGTCGGCCACGATCGCGGCGAGGTAAGCGTTCCGATATCCCGGTGGCGGGTTCGAAGGAGCCTGCGGTGGTGGCGGAACCAGCAACTCGACCAGTGTTGAAGGCAGGTCGGCTATCGGTCGTGGATCGATGACCCGATAGCTCCCTGCCTTGGTGCGTGAGCCGGCGGTGACGACGTATCCGCCATGGCCGCGTGAGTCGATGAGCGGTCCGATGCGGCCTACCGAGCAGCCGAGTTCGGGCGTGGTCGGTGCGCGGTAGTAGAAGTGGGCTCCGCCGGAGGGGGTGCGCACAGCGAAGGTCAGCAGGCTCGACGACTCACCGGTGATGGCGGCGAGCCGTCCCAAGAGCTGGTGCGCGAGAGGGGCGTCGGATGGTTGGCCGGGACGGCGGTGTTCGATGTCGATGTCGATGACCAGCAGACCGCTGGGGCCGGTAGCAACGGC
>NZ_BJXA01000117.1 GCF_007990755.1 Nocardia ninae NBRC 108245
CCGCCGGCCTCCGCAAGCTGCGGCAGGCGGGCGCGTCGGCACGTCGGTAACCGCGCTTGCGCTCACAACTGCCACTCCACGACACTCTTGGTCGCTTTTGGCATATCCGAATAAGTGTGGGCACGACGTGAGCCGTACCCGACGCTGCCTCCGCAGCCGATCACGAATCGACCGGCGCCGTACGGGGTGACTGGCTGTGGTCCCGCACCCGCACTGGCAAGTACGGGACGAAGCCGCGGTGGCGAAGGCGGACCGAAGCCCCCTGGCTGATCAGCGGCCGTCGTCTTCGCTGGCCTCGAAGCAGGCCCAGCGGCGCAGCATCCGCCGCATACCCGGTGGTTCTCGTCGCCGGGAATGGTCACCTCCGGGCACCGATCGCGGGGTTGAGCCAGACCGGGGACCGGGCACACGGTGGTGGCGGTGGTCTGCACGGCGGCCCTCCCCGGCAACGTCGACGGAATCAGCCCCCAGGGCGTACCAGACCACACCCACCCCGGCAACGACCAAGCGGTGTCGGCACTCACGGGGTCACGCGGCGACTTTCCCCGAACACACAGGCGGCAGTCATTCCAAACACGTCGGGCCGCGCAACCCCCGCGAGCACCGAGCCATTGCCGGGGTGGGTGCGGCCTGGTCCGGGCGAAGCCCAGATTCCACCGACGTTCCCGGAGAGGACACCACCATGCAGACCACCGCCACCACCGCGTGCACGACCCCGAACTGCCCCAACCCCGCGATCGGCACCCTCCCCGTCTACATCCCCGCCGACGAGAACCACCGGGTATGCGGCGAATGCCTCACCGCCTACTGGGCCTGCTTCGAGGCCAGCGAAGACGACTACAGCTGACCACCCAGGGGGCTTCGGCCCCCCTTCTGCTCGGGCCACCGGCAACGACGCCGGACAGCGAACCGTCAACGACGCCGGTTCCAGGCCCGCGGACCGATCACCTCTCCTCGGTTCGCGGGCGAAGGGCATACGCCGGAACCAACTGATCAGCCACGCGAAGATCCGGCCGGCCATCGGCGTACTGCACGCTGAAGGTAACTCGACCCATCCAATCCCCCGCCACAGTCGGCACCCAATGCGTCAGCACTCCTGGACGCTCACCCTCCATGATCACCCCCGAGCCGTTGGTGTGCTTCGGCGTACCAGGATCACGAATCACGATGGCATCCAACCGAACCCACACCGGCTTCGGCTGCTCCACCGCCGTCCGGTAGTAGTGACCCGTCGCATTCGGGTACGCCAACTCCGGCTCAGTACCTTCCGTACGCTTCGGCCCACGACTCGAACCCATGTTCGAATACTAGCGGGTACATCCTCACTGGCCACGCCCCTCCTCGCGGAAATACTCCAGCCAGTCGATATCGACCCGAGGCTTCTGCCGACCACGATCACGGTCAGGCCCTGCCTCGCAACGCGGAGCAGGCGACAACCGGGGGCGAAACTCTTTCTCAACCGTCATGCCAACTACGACGCGACCAACCACCGTGCGGTTCCAGCCGACACCGGTGACATCAGCGGACATGCCCCCCGCCTCCTCATTGCCGAAGTATCCGACCTCACTCGGACGAGTCAAGGACCACCTACGGCGTCCGCTACGCGGTGGCTCCGCCATCCCTGACACGTCCTCCCTCGCTTCAGGATTGGCAAGTATGAGGAAGCAGGGGGAGGAGTAGGAGGCGGGCAGACGAGCGTGCAACATACGTGCGACATCTGCCGGATCACAAGGGGCAACAACGGACAGCGACGGCAACATGCCCCACTGGGGTAGGAACGGAAAAATCCCCCCGACCAGGCGATATGTCGAGGGGATTCGGTGGTCCCAGCTGGTTTCGAACCAGCGACCTTCCGCGTGTGAGGCGGACGCTCTCCCGCTGAGCTATGGGACCTGAACTCATGCCACATGGTGGCGGGCCGGGTGGTGCGCAAGCACCCTCCGAACGAGATGGAACATTAGCATGCGCCACCGGCGGTTCACCAAATCGCCACCCGGACAGGGGCGGAAGGTGGTGTGCGGCAGGCCGTCTCGACGGGGTGCCGGACGGGCCGCGCGCCCCTCTGTGCGGCGGGCCGGCAACCCTGCTGGAGGTCGGGTCGAACCTCCCCAACCACACCGGCCACCTCCGCCCCACTGGCAACCTTGCCGATTTCCCCCGTTCTACCAGCGGATTTGTAGCTTTCACCGGGCGTCCGCTAATGTTCTGTCTCGCACCACGGAGGCCACCACAGGCGCCGAGATGCAAAGAATGCGGATGTAGCGCAGTGGTAGCGCATCACCTTGCCAAGGTGAGGGTCGCGGGTTCGAATCCCGTCATCCGCTCGAAGAGGTAGGGCAAGGCAACTTAGTTTCGCCGTCCCCCTTCGCACGGTGGAGTGGCCGAGTGGTGAGGCAACGGCCTGCAAAGCCGTGCACACGGGTTCGATTCCCGTCTCCACCTCGCGCGATTAGCTCAGCGGGAGAGCGCTTCCCTGACACGGAAGAGGTCACTGGTTCAATCCCAGTATCGCGCACCACCGTAGTACCAGGTCAGGCCCCCTTTCGAGGGGGCCTTTCTTGTTTCGTGCCAGATCCGCTCCAGATCAGTTCCGGTTCAAGCCGAGGCTGGTCTCATTTGCGCCCCTGATCTGAGAGCCGCCGCACCCTCGCGGATGATCTGACGCTGATCGGGAACTGATCGGGGGTACATGCCTGGTCAGTACGTTGGCGTGCGGTCGGGTTCTCGAATGGAGAGTTATACATGCGTCACAAGTTGGGGTTCGGGGTGGGTGTAGCTGCCTTGGTTGCGGGCACGGTGGGTGTTTTGGCACCGCAGGCGGCGGCGCAGGAGTTGGCACCGGGGGTGTCGTGCGAGGGGTTTGTTTGTCGCAATGACACCGATGACACGTATCGGGTGGAGGGGGTGGCCTCGTGCTCGGATTGGTATGAGCGGCGGATGACGGGGCAGGTGCCGGTGCGGGAGCGGATTCGGCCGCATACGACGGTGACGATCTCGGTGTCGTGCGGGCGGCCGGATGATGTCACCGAGGAGGTGTTGTGGATCGACTATCGCGGGGCGGTGGTCGACAACACTCCGCGGACGGGGTCGGCGGGATAGTTGGTCGGCACGGCGGCGGGAATTGCGAGGCAGCTGTTCCCCCGGCCGGCGCACTCGCACTGTGGCCGTGAGATCGAAGAGAATGAGGGGATGTCACGGCCTGAGGTGCATGCGAGACCCGAGTGGCGGTTCACGCGGAACGTCTACTTTCCGGTGGCCGCTTTAGTCGAGGATCAGTGGTGGGTGTTGCGGCTCAACAGCTTTCCGGATCACGCATTATGGACGCTGTTCATCGACGGCGTAGTGCGGTTCGATATGGATGACACACCTCCGTCGTGGGGCCGGCCGCTCGATCGTTCCGCACCGTTGCTGGAACCGGAGATCGCCGAGGCGGTCTTGGCGCCGGTGCGGGACTTCGTCGCATACGGCAGCGAAGTCGGCGAGCCGTGCGACGATCCGTTCTGCTGCGGTTGAGTTCTCGAACGAACTAGTGAAAGAGGTCAGGGCGCAATGAGTTCACCGGACGATGCACGGTTCGACGATCCAGCACGGCAGTTGGGGGCGGATTTGCAAGCTTTCGGCGCGGCGTATCGGGACGCGGAGGTGAGCAGTCGGCCGGTGCTGTCGGTTTCGCATGCCGGGTGGCACCCGGGTGCGCGCATCGGGGCCCGCACGGCCGGTGGCTCGCTGTTGGCATACAACGATTCCGGTCATGCGGGCGAGTTGTTGTTCGATGAGAGCCCACTACCCCTCGGCAATATCTGGGGTGATGGGTTTCGGGGCGATTTCAGTCAGCGTCCGTTCTCGATCGCGAACGTGCGGCAGCACGGGGTGTCGGGTGAGATTGCCGAGGGCGCCGGAAAACTGGAGATGATCAGCCAGGACGGGACGGTCTTCGACGCCGACATTGTTGCCCGAACATTCGGCGTGACAATCGATCTCGATCTGCCCTTCGAGCAACGGATGGGCGAGCTGCGGGAAGCGGGCGCGTCGACCGACGAAATTCTGGACGTGCTGTTCGGCAGTGACACCGGCGAGCAGCAGCGTGCCGCGACGCGCCACCTCACGGTCCGGGTGTACGACGGCAACGGCACTGTGCTGCACGAAGGCCCGGTGTTCGAGGACGACTGACGCTCAAACGTCGAGGAAGCGGACGTCTTTGGCGTTGTGGGTGATGAAGCTGCGGCGGGCTGCCACGTCTTCGCCCATCAGCACGCTGAAGAGTTCGTCGGCCGCGGCGGCGTCGTCCAGGGTCACCTGGCGTAGCACCCGGACCGACGGGTCCATGGTGGTCTCCCAGAGTTCCTTGGCGTTCATCTCGCCGAGACCCTTGTAGCGCTGGACGCCGTCGTCGCGGTTGATCTTCTTGCCTGCGGCGAGCCCCTCGGCCAGCAGGGTGTCGCGTTCGCGGTCGGAGTAGGCGAACTCCGGATCGCTGCGCTGCCACTTGAGCTTGTACAGCGGCGGCTGCGCCAGATACACATGCCCCTGCTCGACCAGCGGACGCATGAACCGGAACAGCAACGTCAACAGCAACGTCGCGATGTGCTGGCCGTCGACGTCGGCGTCGGCCATCAGCACGATCTTGTGATAACGCAACTTGGCGATATCGAACTCGTCATGGATACCGGTGCCGAACGCGGTGATGATCGACTGGACTTCGTTGTTCTTCAACACCCGATCGATACGGGCCTTCTCGACGTTGATGATCTTTCCGCGCAGCGGCAGGATCGCCTGATACATCGAGTCACGCCCGGACTTGGCCGAACCACCGGCGGAGTCACCCTCCACGATGTAAATCTCGGACCTACTCGGATCCTTGGACCGGCAATCAGCCAACTTGCCCGGCAAACCACCGAGATCATTGGCGCTCTTGCGGCGGACGAGTTCGCGCGCCTTACGGGCGGCCGTGCGCGCCTGGGCCGACGAGATAGCTTTGCTGACAATAGTTTTGGCGTCGGCGGGATTGGCTTCGAACCAGTAGGTGAGGTGCTCGTTGCAGGTGCGCTGGACGAAGGACTTGACCTCGGTGTTGCCGAGTTTCGTCTTCGTTTGTCCCTCGAACTGCGGCTCGGCGACTTTCAGACTCACGATGGCGGCCAGGCCCTCGCGGATGTCGTCACCGGTCAGGTTGCCGTCTTTCTCCTTGAGCAGCCTCTTGTCCCTGGCGTACTTGTTGACCACCGTGGTCAACGCCGCACGGAAGCCCTCCTCATGAGTGCCGCCCTCGTGGGTGTTGATGGTGTTGGCGAAGCTGTGCACCGACTCCGAATACCCTGCGTTCCACTGCATCGCGACCTCCAGCTCGTGGCCGGAGCCCTTACCGAGGAAGCCGACGACCGAGTTGTGGATCGGCTGCTTGGTCCGGTTCAGGTGTCGGACGAAGTCTGCCAAACCGCCCGGGTAGTGATAGGTCCGCGTTTTCAGCTGCTCGGCCGGCGCCTCCTCGGCGCCCTTCGGCGCTTCGGCGATCTCGCTGTCCACCTCGTCGGCGGCGCTCGCCCGCTCGTCGGTCAGGACGATCGTCAGGCCCTGGTTGAGGAACGCCATCTCTTGCATGCGCCGGGCGACCGTCTCGAAGTTGAACGTGGTGGTCTCGAAGATCTCGGGATCCGGCCAGAACCTGGTGGTGTTGCCCGTGCGTTTGGTCGGCGCACCGCGCACCAGTTCCTCGGGTTTGGCGTGCTGGTAGTTCTGCGTCCAGTGGTAACCGTCGCGGTCGATCGCCAACTCGATCCGGATGGACAGGGCGTTGACCACCGATAGGCCCACGCCGTGCAGACCGCCGGAGACCGCGTAGGTCTCGGAGTCGAATTTGCCGCCCGCGTGCAGCCGGGTCATGACGACCTCGACGGTCGGTATCCCCTGCGCGTGCATCTCCACCGGGATGCCGCGGCCGTCGTCGGACACCTCGACGCCGCCGTCGGCGAGCAGGGTGACCTCGACTCGCGTCGCATACCCGGCCATCGCCTCGTCGACGGAGTTGTCGACGATCTCGCGCACCAGCTGGTGCAGACCGCGCTCACCGGTGTCGGCGATGTACATGCCCGGCCGCTTGCGAACCGCTTCGAGTCCCTCGAGGACCGTGATGGATGAGGCGCCGTAGTCCTTCTTGCGCGATTTCCCCCTGCGTGAGCCGCTTGCCGGGGCGTCTTTGGCAGCCACTGGTCGGTCGCCCTCCTTGTTTGCCGAGCTCCGGCGCGGCGGCGATCGCACACGGAAGGCCCAGGAGGGTGTCACCGGGAGGTACGGGTCCTCGCGCGTGCTGCGCGCAACGCGCCGAAGGGTTCGCCGCTAGTTACTTCTCCATCCTAGCCATAGATGGACGAGACATGGGTATTTAACAAGTCTATGGTCGCCATAGATCCTCTACAACCCTTCCAGTCGATCCCCCCTATTCGCTCCCCACTACCAGACGCTCTGCGGGCACGCTAGACGCCAAACAAAGGAAAACGGCCGAACTGACAAAAAGAGGTCCTATTTGCCACGTCAACAACCTTGCTCGACGCGCGGAAACTACGACAATTCAGACACCATGAGCGGTCGCAACACGCGGGCCGGGATATAGAAACCGACTGGTCGGGAACCACCGCCGGCAACAGGCGACGAGCAGCGACTGGGCTGCGAGCCCGTCGGCGCAGATCAAATCATGGCCGCAGGAGTGGCCGACACAAGTCCTCCATCAATGAGCAGGTCGTGCCCGTTGACGTAAGCCCCTTCGTCCGACGCCAGGAACGCAACCGCCCCGGCAACCTCCGCGGACGTACCGATGCGACCCGCCGCGACGGTGACCCCGAGGGCAGCCTGCACGTCCGCCGACGCCTCGGCCTTGAACGCCGGAGTGGCGGTGTAGCCCGGACTCACCGAGTTGACCCGAATTCCCCGGGACGCCAATTCGGCTGCCAACGTGCGCGCCAGATTGTGCACTGCCGCTTTGGTCGCGGAGTACAGCGCCGCGCCGGGGCTACCCCGATGCACCGCGAACGACGCGTTGATCACGATCGCACCGTGGTCGGCCAGCAGCGGAAGGGTCTTCTGGATGGTGAAGAACGCCGCTTTGAAGTTGATGTCGACCACACGGTAGAACTCCGCTTCGGTGACGTCGGCGATCTGCTGGAACGCGCCGACGCCCGCATTGGCGAAGACCACGTCCAGCCGCCCGAACCGGCCCTGGATGGCGGCCGTCAGCGCGTCGAGGTCGGCGAGATTCGCGGCGTCGCCGGCCACCGCGAGCACGCGGTCCGCACTGCCCAATTCCTGGACGGCGGCATCGAGTCGAGCCTTGTCGCGACCGGTGATGACGACTCGCGCACCCTCGTCGAGTAGGCGACGCGCGGTCGCCAACCCCATGCCGCTGGTGCCGCCGGTGATGAGCGCGATCTTGTCGTCGAAGCGAGAACTACTAGCGGGCATGGGGCCGACCTTTCAACAGTTGAACTGTTCGAATACTTACGTACAGTTCGACTGTATGTCAACAGTCGAGATATCCTGTCTCCGTGATGACCGCACATCCCGAACGGGACCAGATCCAGTTGGCGAACGTGCTCTCCGCCGTCGGAAACCCGCTGCGGCTGTGCATCGTTCGCGTGCTGGCCGACGGCTGCGAGCACACCTGCGGTTCGATCGTGGACGGCGTGCCCAAGTCGAACTTGACCCATCACTACCGGGTGCTGCGCGACGCGGGCATCATCTGGCAGCGGGTCTCCGGCCGGGAAACCCTGCAATCGTTGCGCCGCGAAGACCTCGATGCCCGGTTCCCCGGCTTGCTGGATGCCGTACTCGCCGCGGCCCGCAGTGAAACCGAGGACCCGTTCGCCGAGATCGCGCGCTGAAAGACCGCTGCCCGCAACCGCACTGGCGAGGATTCACAGCTGTCAGTGACGGTATCGGCCGACTCGAAGAATGGGGGTCGGCCGTCGTCAGTGACGGCGAGCAAAGAGGGTGAGGGAACATCGCCACGGCGACCACCACCCCACCGCAGCCGGTGCGCCGGAATTGTCGGTGCCCGGCATTAGGCTGAGCCGCACATGAAACCGAGCCGAGGGGGTCCAGCGTGACGGCAAGCCGGGAGGTCGAGGCGCCCGCGGCGGCGGACGGGACGGACCCCGAGCTGCTCGATCTGCAGGACGATATCTCGTTCGAGCTCGAAGAAGTCAACGAGCTGCTCGCCGAACTGATCGCGTTGCAGGCGGACCGCAAAGCCAAGGACGGCGAGATCCTCTCCTACCGGCTCGGCGTCACCGGGGAGCCGCCCGAGACGCTGGCCAAGATCGGCGCCCGCTACGACCTGTCCCGCGACCGGATCCGGCAGCTGCACACCAAGGCCGTCGGCCAGCTGATTCGCAACGCCCAACTCAGCGGGCACCGGGCAGCGAACGTGTTCGCCGAGCGCTATCCGATCGGCGCCCGCGACCAGCAACTGGTGCGCGCACTGCTGGTGGAGACCTACGCCACCGACACCGATATCGCGGCAAACGAGTTGTCGTACTTGAAGTTGCGGCTGGCCGGACACGCCGCCGAGGACGCCAAACGGATCGCCGGTTTCGTGACGCAACGGATCGCGGCCTGGCAGAAGAAGACGAACCGGCGGCTGGCCAAACTGCGCGACGCCGAACCGCGCGCGACGAGCCAGCTGAATCCCTGGCTGGGGCAAGTGGATTGGCCTGCCTCGGGTACGCCGGACGCGCTACCGGTGACCTCGGCCCGCACCGTCGACAGCGACGATGACGGGCGCGGGCACTTCTACCTGGACAAGGTCGGTCGCGACGTGCCGTTCGACTCCGGGCTGGAGGCACGACTGCTGTGGATCCTCAACGCCAGCGACCTCGTCGACTCGTTCCAGGAACAGCCCGGCGCGATCGCCTACGACGTGAACGGCACGGAACAGCTTTACTACCCGAGCATCGCGGCCCGGCTCACCGACGGCCGGATCGTGCTGATCGATGTCCAGCCGCTCGGACACGTTGCCTTCCAAGTCAATCGGGCAAAGGCTGTCGTCGGGCGCGCGTACGCGCACAGCAAAGGCTGGGGCTGGCTCATTTGGACCGGCAGCCTTATCGGCATCCCCGATCTGCTCGCCCGGAAGGTCGACGCAGCCGCCGCAGCCGCACTCACCGAACTGCTCGAGCACGGGCCGGTGCCGTGGTCGGCGATCCGGCAGGTGCGCGCCGAGACCGGCCTCGAGCTCCTCGATTTCGTCGCGCTGGTCCTGCGCAACAAATGGCGTTGGGACCGAGGCCCGTTTCAGCTCAGCGCACCACCATCGCGCCCGCCAGGAACGTGACGATCAGCATCATCGCGCAGCAGGTCATCAACTGCCAGTGATTGATGGTCTGCTGCAGGTTCTTGATGGTGGCCCGCAATGAGGTGTCGAGCCGGTGGTGGTCGTCGAGCTTGCGCCGCGCCTGCGCGAGGGCCTCGGCGCGCTCCTGTGCCTCCAGCTCCGCGCGCTCCAACCGAGCGGTCAGCTTCATGAGGTTTTTCTGCTTGTCGCGCACGGTTTTCCGGGACAGCGCGAGTGTGGTGCGCTGATTGACCAGCTCCTGACGCTGCCGGGAGATGATCATCGCCTGTGTTTTCGTGTGGTGCTCCCAGTCGGCCACGGTGGCCCAACCTCCTTTCGACACATCACGATATCCCCAGACGATGTCGCCGGTGACCCAGCCGTGGATGAACTCACGCAGCTCCAGCGGCTGCCGGCTCGGCGCGACCACCGCACTGTGCGCGGTGTCCAGCACGCCGGCCACCGCCTGGTAATCGCATGCGGGCGGGGCGAAATCGGCGATGCCGAGCGCATGCAGATGATCGACCCAGTAGCCGGGCGGGCACAACCACAGCACCTCCGCGATGCCCGCGGCACGCAACCGCTCCGTATGTTCCTGCGCGAGAGTTCGTTCCAGCGATCCGCTGCGCACCTCGATGACGTACTCGCGGTCGCCCTTGCGCCAATAGATGTCCACCGGCAGCCCAGCCACCCGCCGGTCCACCTCGGCCACGTCGGCGCCGTACGCCAGCAACCGGCCGCACACCCAATATTTCAACCGCCGCATATCCCATTGCGCGGCGTCACATTCCGGACACTTACAGCCATACCCGCCGGACTGTCTGCGGGCTCGGCCCGGACCGTCCGTAATACCCAACTCGGCGAGCATCGCCCGGCGCCCGCAGGCGATCTCCGCCCGCTGCTTCGTTCTCACGCGACCACTCCCCTGCCCAAACCACCGCAGGTCTGGCGACCTACGCCATAGATCAAGAGTGCGTCAGACTCGCGAACCTCGCCAGTCCCCTTTACCCCGCGCCCGGGTGCGCCTCATCGGCAGATTTCCGGTCCAAGGCCTGGTGTAGGCTGTGGCACAAGTAATTTCGGCGCGGCGGGCGGCCACAACGACACGGATATGTCGGTGGATTGACAGTTGGCGCCATCCTGCGATTTCGTTGCGCCGCGCGCCGATGTGCGCCGTCGCCGGTCTTCGGGCTGCCGCCGGAGCCGGAAACCGCATAGGCTACGACCGGGGTGCGCCCGGCTGGTCGCCGATTGGTAAGCAGATCTGTTCCGGACAAACCGGATCGCGCCGACCTCCGCCTGCAACGGCGCAGGACGGCCCGCCTACGCTGCTTCGATCAGAGCCAAGGAGGACCGGTACCGAGCCGGTCTTCGACAACGAGCGCCAGCGAGTGAACCGACAACACGGCGCCCCATGGCGAACGACGGAGCCGAGCGTCAGCGAGGCAGTCGCGAACCACGTATTTCCAACTGGGCGGATAGAATCGTCCGGCCGAGTGCGAGCTGGGCCGATACGGGGAAGTGGGTACTGGATGGAGCACGGTCAAGAGGCCGGCGAGTCGATCGGCGCGATGCTGTCGAGCATCGCGGCGGTTCTCCGAGAGGTCAGCGACAAACTGGACGCCGTGGCGGCTCGGGTCGACGGCGTCGACATCGCCACCGCCACCGTCGTGCCTGCCGACCGCAGCGTCGAGGCGCGGCTGGCGAAGCTCGAGGCGTGGGCTTTCCGTGCCGGGCAGGACATTTCGGGCATCGACGGACGACTGGAGAAGGTCGAAGCCGGTGGTGGTCCGTCGCATGCCGCACCGGACAGCGAGCGCGCCGAGCGTCCGTTACCGCGCGCGGCGTCGCGCAGGAACGCCGCGGCCACTGAGCCGAACGCCCCGGCGCAGCGCGAATCCCCCGCCACCGTGGCCACTCCCACCATCAGGGAGAGCATCGGCACCTCGCACGAGCTCGCCCAGCCGGTGCGCGACAGCACCCTCGCTGCCCGCGAGAACGCCACCGCGACCAGGGAGAGCGTCTCCCGGCGCTACGAGGGCTCCCCGACCGCCCGCGACACCCCGCCCGCGCGGGATTCGGCGGCGCATGAGGCGAATTCCGTGCCGCAGCGCAGTTTCAGCGCGCCTCGCGAACCGGCGTTCGAGCCGAGTTCGAGCGCCGCGCAGAACTTCACCACCCCCACGCCGCGGGAGCCGAGCCCGGTGCCCGCCCAGAACTTCACCGCGCCGACGCCGCGCGAGCCGCTGCCCGTCCGCCAGTCCAGCTTCACCGCGCCGCGCGAACCGGCCGCCTCCTCGTCGTATCAGAACTTCACCACGCCGCAGGAGAATCCGTACGAGAGCATGGTGCCCTCCGCGCCGGACAGCAGCGACTACAGCCGCCCCACGAACGGCACCGCGCCGGAGGCGAACGGCACCGCGCTCACCGGCGCGCACCGCGCCGACGACGATCTGATCCCGGTCGACAACACCCACGTCGACAAACTGCAGGCGATGCTGGACGAGCTGAAGAAGACCGCGGCCGCCCCGCTGGGACGCTCCGACGTCTTCGGTCCGCCTGCGGGCGACCTGAACTCGACCAGTTATCAACCCGCCGGCAGCGAAACCCGCAGCACCGACACACCGCGCGATTACCGACTGTCGAGCCCGCCACCGGTTTCCTGATCTTCGGATTCCGAGCTGGTCAGGATCGCGGCGATCAGGTCGCGCAGCCAGCGATGCCCAGCGTCGGCGGTATTGCGCGGATGCCAGGCCATGCCGATCGCGACCTCGGGCAGCGGCAGCGGAATCTCGAACGCGCACAACCCCAGCGCGGGCAACGCCGACCTGCTCAGCAACGCGGGTGCCGGGCAGATCAGATCGCTGCCGTGCACCGCGAACAACGCGGTGGTCAGATTCGGCACGGTGGCGACCACGCGGCGGGTGCGGCCGTGCAAGGCCAACCGGTCATCGATCGGCCCGCGCGGGTGACCATGTCGCGAAATGGTCAGATGTGCCGCGGCCGCGAACCTGGCCACCGTCACGCGTTCGGTGACCAGCGGATGATCGGCGGCGGCGATCCCGATGATCCGATCGCCGAGCACTCGGCGCACCGTCGTCTCCGGATCTGCATGGTCGATCACGCCGACCTCGATGTCGACCCGGCCGTCGCGCAAGGCCGCCGTGCCCTCGATGGCGTCGGGTAGGAGACGCAATGTCACGCCAGGTGCCTGCGCGCGCACAGCAGCCAGCAGCGGGGCGGCCAACTCGGTGAGCACCGTGTCGCCCGCTTGCACCGCGAAGTTCCGTTTCAGCGCGGTCGGATCGATCGCGCCCCGCGGTGCCAGCAGCGCCCGCCCCTGCTCGACCAGAGTGCTGACCTCGTAACGCAATTCCAGCGCACGCGGCGTCGGCACCAAGCGGCGACCGGCCCGCACCAGCAACGGATCATCGAGCACCCGGCGCAACCTGGCCAGCGTCCGACTCATCGCGGGCGCCGACGTGTGCAGCCGTTCGGCCGCCCGCGTGACACTGCTCGTCTCCAGCAGTGCGTCGAGCGCCACCAGCAGGTTCATGTCCAGGGGCTGCACTCCTGGATTATCACCAGTGGAATCGTGGATCATCAACATTGCGCTGGTGATAAGTCAGGCGAGTCGCGGTCTGCCAACAAATCTCGACAACGCCACCACAGCCAGATGACCACGCTGGAACTTCCACGCCGCGTGACCGACTGCGGAGGTAAGCCGGGTACGGCACCCGACGCGCTCAGCACTACTCACGGGAAACCTGGGTCGGTCTTCAGCTCACTGAGCTGTTCACCTGGGGAGTCCTGCTTGTTCCAATCGCGAAGGTGTGCCTTTACGGGGTGTCTTTTGGTGTACCCGTTCAGGATCGCGCGCTCGAGGACGTCCCTGGGTGTGCTGGCTTCGCGGTTTGTGACAGTCCGTGCGATACCCGGTCAGTGCTGGGCGCGTGCGGTGGGGTTCCCGGCTTTCTCTTCCGCAGCCTGGCATGGGCAATGTCTAGGTTCCAGCGTGCGGACTTGCTGTGGTCCTGTGGGGGGAGCTTCGGAACGAGCCGAGTCAAATGGTGGTTCTGGTGAAACCAGCAGAGTCAGATGGTGGTTGGTGAAGATCGTTCAGCGACCATATGACTCTGCTCGATTGTGGTCTCGGCGGAGGCAGTGGGTGCTGGCCTCTGGGCATCGGCGCGATCTCGGACTCGCAACGGGTTTCGTCAGCCATCTGCCGTTCGGAACCGGCAGCGTGGTGAGCACCGAGCTGTGCTCGTCCTGAGCCCGCCGGAACATGGGCGAGCCGGAGTGTTCCGACGTGTTGACTTGGCTGTGGTGCTGTTATCGAGATTTCGGTTGTGTCCCGCGTTGGCTGATTAGGCCGGGTCGAAGTAGAGCTGCAGCCCCTACGGTCTTCGGTTTCGCGCGCTCGGGCACTGGTGCGGGCCGGGTTGTGCGCCCCAGGCACTCCGGCGTTCGGATCGTACGGCCCCGGCACTCCCGCATTCGGGGTCGTGCGCCCCAGGTCCTCCTGCGCTCAGGCCGTGTGCCCTTCGCGCTCCCGCATTCGGGACTCGTGTCTCCGCCGCTCCGACCTTTCGGTTCGCGCGCTCGGAAACCGGTGCGGGCCGGTTTGCGAGCCCGGAGCGTGCACGGCTTCGCTGTCCTGCAGCAGGCCGAGTTTGCTTACTTGCCTTGCGAACCGTGCAAGAGATCCGTGGGCACGCCGGTGCTCAGGTTGTGTGCCCCGGGCATCCCGGCGTTCGGGTCGTACGGTCCCGGCGCTCCAGCGTTCGGGTTGTGCGCCACAGGTCCTCCGGCGTTCAAACCATGCGGCGCTCCAGCACTCGGGTCGTGCGCCCTGGGCGCTCCTGCATTCGCGTTGTGCGCCCCGGGCACCGCTGCATTCACGTTCTGCGCCCCAGGCACTCCGACACTCAGGTCGTGTCCACCCGGCCCGCCGAAGTTCGAGTCGTGCGCCCGGCCCGGGTCCTGCGCTGCGATGTCGGCGTGTTCGGCCACCGAGTATGCGGGTGGCGTAATCTCCGAAGCGGACTCGTGCCTGGTGTTCAGACCGCGGTAGGACTCCGGGCGGATGGTGCGGAACCACTGGGCCGCGCGGGTGCGGAGGGGGAGGCGGAACTTCAGGTCGGCGAGCATTTCGTCGACGTTGCGGATGGAGAAGGGGGTGATGGCGGTGCCGTGGGCGTGGTGGCCGCGGGTGCGTTCCTCCATCCAGCGGAGGCGGGCGTCGATCTGTTCGCTCACTACTTCGCGGTCGGGCAGGTTGAGTTGGCCGGCGAGCAGTGCGGCGGTCCAGTGCGCGCCGACCTCGGCGTTGAGGGTGCTGATGACCGACGAGTTGTAGCCGGCGAAGGTGAGATTGGGGACGTCGAGCGGCAGGATCTGCCGGTACAGCCGGAAGTTGCCGTGCTCGTCGGTGAGCCTGCGCTGGACGTACGGGGTCAGGAACGGCACCCGCTGCTGGAATCCGGTGGCACAGACCACGATGTCGGCGGGAACGAGGTGCCCGTTGGACAGCTGCACCGCGGGCACCTCGCCGCCACCGCCGCGCATCTCGGTGATGGTGGTGTCGCGCTGCACGACGACCCGGCCGTTCGCGACCTGCTCGTAGAAGTTCTCGGTGGCGAGGCTGACGGTGCTCTCGGCGATCTCCTCGAACCGGCCCTCCGGCAGCAGCCCGAGTTCGCGCAGGTTCATGTGCTTGGTCGCGAGTTCCTGGACCAGGTCGAGATTGCTGATCCGGAACGACACGCCCGGCCCGTCCAGGAAGCGGTCCATCCGGCCGGGTTCCAGGTGGTGGAAGTGCGCCTCGCCCAAACGGGTCAGCATCATTCGCTCGTAGTCGAGCACGCGGGCCATCTTGCGCGGCATCTTCCACAGCAGCCTGCGCGCCACCACGGTGGTCGAGCCTGCGACGTCGCTCACCGCCTCGGCGATGTCACACGCCGACTTGCCGTAGCCGACGACCACGACGGACTTGCCGCGCACCGCTTCGACATCCAGGAACTCCGACACGTGGCCGAGCTGGCCGCCCGCGGCGCGGAACAGCTCGATGCCGCGGAAGTCCGGGACATAGGGCTCGCTGAACACCCCGTTGGCGATTACCAGATGATCGCAGGAGCTCCGATGTATCCCGCTCTGATCCTTGACCTCGAGCAGCCAACCACTGTCCACCGGATCGGCGGCGACGACCTCGGTGTTGAGCCGCAGGTGCTCGCGCAGACCGAAATGGTCCGCGTAAGCCTCCAGGTACGCCTGCATCTGCTCACCGTCGAGCACCTTCGGGTAATCCGAGGGCATCGGGAAGTCGGAAAAGTGATAGGTGTTCTTGGAATTCTGGGTTCGCAGCCCCGGGTACCTGCGGGTCGCACTCCACACGCCACCGACATCGGGCGCACGGTCGAAGATCTCGACCGGAAAACCCTTCTGGATCAGCACTTTCGCGCAGGCAAGACCTGCGATACCCGCACCAACGATCGCGATGCGGTTTCCGCTCGTCATGCGCAGGAGATTACGTCTCTTATGGCGCACAGCAAAGTCGGTTGGCCCAATCGGGTGATTCAACGCCGTGCAGGGCACCTGTCGAATCCACCGGGGCACCGGCCGGATGCACTGGCAGGTCGAGCAATCCGCGGAGCAGAATGCTCTCGCGCCAGCGTAAGTCGCCCTCATCGACGGCCAGGCGCAGCTCAGGGAAGCGCCGGACGAGCGGGGTCAGCACGATGCGGGCCTCCATCCTGGCCAGGCCCGCCGAGGCAGTAGTGGATGCCGTGGCCGAAGGCGATGTGGTTACTCGGCCGGTCCGGGGCGAAGGCCGCGGGATCGGCGAAATGACGTTCGTCACGGTTGGCGGAGGCGAGCGCCACCAGGACGAGTTCGCCCGTGGGGATTTCGGCGCCGCCGAGCGTGGCGTTGCGGCGCTTCGATGGTCGCACTCGCGACGGATCGCAAGCGGCATGGTTTGCCACGCTCATCCGGCCGATCGCGATTGTCGATCGAAGCGGCACGCAGTCGATTCATTCACCGCACGTCACCCGTATCACCTCGCTACCCTGCGCAGATGAGTTCGATCGCGCCCGTCCTGCGGGGCGCCCGGATCGCGAACTCGTTCGCATTCGGTATGCAGGGGTTCTTCTTCGCCGTGGTGCTGACCCAATTGCCGCAGCAGAAGGACAGATTCGGCCTGACCGACGGGGTGATCGTCGGGTCGGTGGTGCTGGTTTCGCTGCTCGCGGGGGGCGGCAGCGTGGCGGCGGAGCGGTTGGCGTTGCGCTGGTCGAGCCAGGTCACCCTGCGCATCGGCTTGGTGCTTGTCGCGCTCACCGGCACGGGGATCGCGTTAGCGCCGAACACGGCGGGGCTGCTGATCGCGCTGGGCTGCTATGGGATCGCGGTCGGCATCGTCGATGCGAGCACCAATATGCAGGCGGTGTTCATTCAGCACGGGTACGGGAAGTTCATCCTGTCGTCGTTCTATGCCGCGTGGAGTGCGGGGTCGATCATCGGCGCGCTGTACGTGTCCGCGTGTGAAGCCCTGGCGGTGACGCTGCGCGAATCGCTGCTCGGGGCGGCGGGCATCGTGCTGGTTGTCGGGCTGGTGCTCGGGCCCCGCCTGCTCGGCCCGCAGGAGGCCGAAGCAGGTCCGGCCGAAGAGGTCGTCGACCCGCCGCCGATTGCCTTGCGGGTGTATCTGCCGTTCGGCATCGCGATGGCGCTGGTGTTCGCCATCGACCTGGCCGTCGGCAACTGGTCGGCGCTCTATCTGTCCGACGACCTGCTCGCCAGTTCGTCGACGGCGGCGCTGGCGCTGGCCGCGTACCAAGGCACATCACTGATCGCGCGGTTGACCGGTGACCTGTTCGTCCGGCGGTTCGGGCCGCGGCGCGTGGTGCGGACCGCGGCGGCCATCGGCGTGGTCGGACTGGCGACCGTGATCGCCGCGCCCAGTCCGGTCGTCGCGATCGTGGGATTCCTGATCGCCGGTATCGGCATGCCGGTGATCGCCCCGCTGTGCTTCGGCGAGGCCGGGCAGTTGACCAGTGGTCGCGGCCTGGACGCCCTCATCGCGCGGCTCAATCTGTTCAATTACGCGGGCACTTTGGTCGGCGGCGGGGTGGTCGGGGCGCTGGCGGCCGGCTTCGGGCACCGGATCGGCTTCGTGATCCCACTGGTGTTCGCGGCGGCGCTGATCGGCCTGGCCCAGGTATTCCGCAACCGGCCGGGCGGGGGTAAACATCCCACCTCTTCGGGTGATCGTGCTCTACTGGATCAATGAGCAACATCCCAGTCATCGTCGACCGGGCCGGTCTGTGGGACGCCGAAGAACTCAGTGACGTTGCGGCGGCAACCTTTCCGCTCGCCTGCCCGCCCAACGCCACCTCCGACGATATCGACATCTTCATCACCGAGGTGCTCTCCGGCGAACGGTTCGGGGAGTATCTGAGCGATCCGGCCAAGACCGTGCTCAAGGCCGTCGCGGGCGACGACATCGTCGGCTACGCGATGCTCATCGCGGGCGATCCGGTGGATCCGGCGGTCGCCGCCGCGGTGGGTCTGCGGCCGGTGGTGGAGATCAACAAGATGTATGTGGTGCCGGGGCACCACGGCAGCGGGGTGTCGACGGCGCTGATGCTCGACTGCCTCGAGCGCGCCCGCGCGGGTGGGTTCGCCGGGATATGGCTCGGTGTCAACCAGGAGAATGTGAAAGCGCAGCGGTTCTACGGCAAGCACGGGTTCGATTCGGTCGGCACCAAGACCAATACCGTCGGGAGCCAGCAGCACGACGACTTCGTGATGCGGCTGGTGTTCTAGCTCTTCGCGAAGTCCACCAGCGCCGAGTGGAAGTCCGGCGCGATCACGGCCATCAAATGGTCGCCGGACACCACCTGCAGCTTTCCGTTGGGCAGCGCGTCGGCGAGGCGTTCGGGTTCCGCGGCGAACGGATCGTTGTCGCCGGCGAGCACCAGCGTCGGCACGGTCACATCGGCGAGGCCGTCGATCGGCCGCGCGTCCAAACCGGTCGCGACCGCCTGGATGGCCTGCCGGTCGGCGTGCACCGCGTCGGCGAGAATCCGGAACATCATGGCGGTCGGCGGCGCACCCTCGTTGTGCTCGCTCATCGCGGTCTGCAGGTCGGTCAGCTCGACCACCCGGCGGTCGACGCCACCGCAGTCGAGCACCCCGGAACCGACGCCGCCGATGGCCAGCCGTTCGACCCGCTCGTCGGCGGCCGTGACCAGCAGCGAGATGATCGCACCCATGGAATAGCCCACCTGCACAACCCGATCGAAGCCGAGCTCGTCGTAGAGCGCCCGCACGTCACGCGCCATGAATTCCCAGGAGTACTGCGCCGAGTCGTGCGGTTTCGCGGAACGCCCGTGCCCGCGCGCGTCGAGTGACACCACGGTGCGCCCGGCCGCCTGCAGCGCGCCGACCACGCCGGTGCTCATCCAGTTCGCGTTGGTGTCGGCGACCACCCCGTGTTGCAGCACGACGGGAATGCCCTCGCCCTCCCACACTCGATAGTTGAGCTCCAGGCCGTCCCACGTCTTGAACTTCGTCATGACCGGATGGTAGCCCAATC
Organism: Nocardia ninae NBRC 108245; assembly: GCF_007990755.1. GTDB lineage: Bacteria > Actinomycetota > Actinomycetes > Mycobacteriales > Mycobacteriaceae > Nocardia > Nocardia ninae. The sequence continues at coordinate 18,924 of NZ_BJXA01000117.1, forward strand.
GACGGTTGACAGTTCTTTATGTTCAGTCTTTACTGAACATATCGTTCCTTACAGAACACTCAGCACTC
>NZ_BJXA01000118.1 GCF_007990755.1 Nocardia ninae NBRC 108245
CCGCTCCGCGATTCCGTCGCGCGCTCGCCGGGCTCGCCGCGGCGCTGCATCATGATGCGCGCCCCACCGATCAGCAGCACCAGGGCGGTGGCGAGGAACATCGTGGGGAACCGCTCCACCAGCGGGACCGCCAGCTTCAGCAGGATTTCGGTGATCGAGCTCATCGCGACACCGGTCAGCTGCTTGTAGGCGAGCGGGACGGCGACGAACAACAGCAACGGCGGCAGCACCATGGTGGTGAACAGGCCGCGATAGCGGACCGTCAGCACGGCTGCCAGACAACCGACGATGTACAGCGCGGCGAAGGTACCGGTCAGATCGGTACTGTCGCCGTTCGCATCGATCAAGAAACCCAGAAACGTGCAGGCAACCGCGATCAGGACCGCCGCACCCACCGGGAGACCCGGAACGGTCGGCAGTATCGAGCGTTGCGGCGCGGGCACCCGGGTTCGCACACGTTGGGAAGCAGCCACATTGTGAACACTAACCGGCGCCGCGCCGGAGGGCGTTATGGCACGGCGGTTACCCGGCTAATCAGCGGCGTCGGCGAAGCCCACCGCGCGGGGCCAGGAATCCACCCGCTGGATTGCCGGCACCTCCTCTTCCGCAATTTCCAGGTCGTGCAGTTTGCGTGCGGTGACCATGACCCGCGATTCCACCGATGCCACGGTGTAGTTGAAAGCGTCCACGGCTTTACCGAGTTGCGCGCCGAGCCGATCCAGATGCCGGCCGGTCATGCCGAGTCGGGCGTACAACTCCTTGCCTAATTGCTGAACGGTTGCCATATCTCGGGACAGTGCTTCTTGCCGCCAGCTGAACGCGACCGTGCGCAGCAACGCGATCAAAGTGGTCGGCGTCGCGAGGATCACGTTGCGGCCGAACGCGTACTCCAGCAAGCCGGAGTCGGTGGTCAGCGCGGCGTCCAGGAACGGATCGCCCGGCACGAACAGCACCACGAACTCCGGCGCCGGATCGAAAGCGGCCCAATACGCCTTGTCGGCCAGCTGGTCGATATGTCCGCGTAGGTGTTTCGCATGCCTGGTGAGATGCTCGGCCCTGATGTCCGGATCGTCGACCGTGCTGGCGTCGAGATAGGCGCTGAACGGGACCTTGGCGTCGACCACGATGTGCCTGCCGCCCGCCAGGTTCACTACGAGGTCGGGCCGGACGTTGCCGGTTCGGTCGCCCGCGCCGTTGCCGCGGGCCGCGCGGGTCACCTGGGTGTCGAAGTCGACGTGCCTGGTCATGCCTGCGAGTTCGACCACGCGCTCCAACTGGATCTCGCCCCATCGCCCGCGCACCTGTGGCGCCCGCAGCGCGGCGACCAACTGGCTGGTCTGGCTGGTCAGTTGCAGCGAGGTGCGCTGCATGCCCGCCACCTGCTCGCGCAGGCCCGAATACGCGTTGATCCGATGATGTTCGACCTGCTGGATGTGCTGGTTCAGCGCGCCGACGGCCTCGCGCAGCGGGTCGACCATGGCCCCGATCGCGTGCGAATGCCTGCGCGCCGCATCCTCGTTCGCCGCGGTGAGCGACTGGCGCAGCAGCCGCTCGTTGTCGGTGGCCGCGGCCAGTCTTGCCTCCGCCGCGGTGGCCCGATGCCCGGCGCGCGCGGCATGGCCGAGCCAGCCGAGTCCGACTCCAGCGGCGAATACCAGCATCAGTGCGACAAGCATCGGTGCGGTCATAACGCCGATAGTGCCGCACGCCACCGACAAGTACCGCCGGTTGGCAATTACCCAGCGCCGTGTCGGCAAACGAGGTGGTCAAGCCGTACATACGCCGCGTTCGGTCATGACGCGGCAAACGAGTTCGTGACCTACCTCGCTTTGCGGCTGCTGGTCGTGCGCTGCCCGCGACACGCCGCCGCGTGGACTGACCCCGAAAACCGTGCTCCCGGTGGAACTCTGAGTCGGCCGCCAGGGTGGACACGGATCGGTTCCAGCAGGTCTGCGTGCGCAGCGGGATAGCCACGGAGTGCCGGACGAATCACCGCTGACACGCCGGAGAAAAGGGCGGCTATCCGACACGGCGGTCACGGCAATTGAATTGTGTCGGTGCGGTGGCCTACGGTTTCGCGGATGCGGATGCTGCACACCTCGGACTGGCACATCGGGCGCACGTTTCACGGGGTCGATCTGCTTGCCGACCAGGCACGTTCACTGGCCGCGATCGCGGAACTGGTGGCCGAGGAGTCGGTCGAGGTGGTGGTGCTGCCCGGCGACGTGTACGACCGGTCCATTCCGAGTGCCGACGCGATCGCGGTGTGCAACCGCGGATTCGAGGCCATCCGTGCGGCGGGCGCACGGATCGTCGCCACCTCGGGCAACCATGATTCGCCCGCGCGGCTCGGCGCGGGCGCGAGCTTCGCGGCGGCGGGCGGGCTGTATCTGCGCACCACCGTTGCCGATGCCGACCGCCCGGTACTCCTCGAGGACGAGCACGGTCCCGTGGCGTTCTACGGCATTCCATACCTGGAGCCCGACATCACCCGTGCGGAACTCGATGTGCCGCAGGCGCGTTCGCACGCGGAGATCCTCGATGCGGCCATGCACCGGATTCGTGCGGATATCGCGCAGCGGGACGGCACACGCACGGTGGTGCTCGCCCATGCCTTCGTCGTCGGTGGTGAAGCGACCGGTTCGGAGCGCTCCATCTCGGTCGGCGGCGTAGAGACGGTGCCGATGTCGGCCTTCGATGGCATCGACTATGTCGCGCTCGGCCACCTGCATTCCCCGCAGACGCTGTCGGAGTCCGTGCGCTATTGCGGCTCCCCGCTGCCGTATTCGTTCGCGGAGAGCTCACATCGCAAGGCGGTGTGGATCGTCGAGCTCGATGCCGCCGGGTTGCACTCGGTCGAACGGCGCGACCTGCCCCTGGTCCGCGGCCTGAGCAAACTCACCGGAACGCTCGACGAGTTGCTCACCGATACGAACCATGCGGCGGCCGAGGAGCACTACGTCTCCGCGGTGCTCACCGACTCCACCCGCCCGGTCGACGCGATGCGCAAGCTGCGCGAACGCTTCCCGCACGCGGTACACGTCGAGTGGGTGCGACCGGAGGGCAACCCGGAATTGCGCTACCGTGAGCGGGTGCACGGCCGCCGCGACACCGAAGTAGCGCAGAGCTTCCTCACCGACGTCCGCGGTGAGCCGAGCGCCGGCGAAATGGCCTGGCTGGAGCGGGCGCTCGCGGCCGCCGTCGCGGAGCCGGACCAGGCGCTGACGGCCGCCGACTCGGCAGCGGAACTCTCGGCGTGAGGGTGCGGCTCGCCGCTCGCCCCGCGCTACCGAGCGGTCCGCGCGCGGGTAGCCGCAGCACGACGGCCGACCGCGGTGGTGCCGCCGCATGAGGCTGCACCGGCTGGAGATGACCGCGTTCGGCCCGTTCGCCGAGACCACGGTCGTCGACTTCGACGCGCTCGGCGCCGACGGACTCTTCCTGCTGCACGGGCAGACCGGCGCGGGGAAGACCACCGTGCTCGACGCGATCGCCTTCGCGCTCTACGGCCGGGTCCCCGGCGCTCGCGGTGAGAGCAAACGCCTGCACTCCGACCATGCACCGGATCAGACACCGCCGCAGGTAATCCTGGAGGCCACCCTCGGCGGCCGACGGGTGCGCCTGACTCGCATTCCCGAGTTCGAACGCCCGAAGCTACGTGGCACGGGCATGCGTACCGACCCAGCCAAGGCGACGCTCGCCTGGTTGGATGGACGCGGCGAAAACCTTTCCCGGATACCGGATATCGGCGAGGAGATCATCCGGCTGCTCGGCATGAGCGCCGACCAGTTCTTTCAGGTGGTGCTGCTGCCGCAGGGCGATTTCGCGCGATTCCTGCGGGCGGACAACGAGGATCGCGAGAAGCTGCTCGAAAAGCTCTTCGACACCGAACGATTCGGCAGCGCCGAACAGTGGCTCGCGGACAAGCGCCGCACCTCGGCCGCCGACCTGGATGCCCGCAAGCAAGGCATCGACCGGCTGATCGCACAGCTCGGCGTCGCGGGTGGCACGAGCGCGGCCGAGACGCTCGGCCCGCTGGAGGCCGTCGGCTGGTCGCAGGACCTGCTCGCCACGGCGCGCACCGATCTGACCACCGCGGCCGCGGCAGCCGAACGCTGCCAACAGGAGTCGGCGCGGGTGCGAGGGCTCGCCGAGGAGCAGCGCCGACTGCACGAGCTACGGCGTCGAATGTCCACCGCCCGTAAGCAACTCGAAGACTATGCCGCCGCAGCGGAGCAGCGCGCCGCTCTGCAAGCCGAACTCGAGCTGGCCCGGCGCGCCGCGCCGGTCGCCGCGGCCATCGACGAGGCACGCGACGCCGTCATGGCGATGCGCCGCCGGGCGGCCGAGGCGCTCAGCGCCAGTGGGCAATTGGCCGCGCGGCTGCTCGAACCCGGCGCCGTCGATCTCGGTGGCGCGGAACTGGTCGAGTACGCGGATGCCGACGCGAGTGTGGGCGCCGATCGGTCGACCCGCGCGAATCACCATGGTGCCGGGACGGACCGGGCAGGGCAGACCGAGTCTGCGATCGCCCCGGGCCAGGCCGTCATCAAGGACGACGCCGACATCGACGGCGCGATTCGCCGGTGGAGCGGGCAGATCGGCGCACTGGACGAGGTGCGCGTCGACGCGACGACGGCCAACCGGCTCACCAGGGAGCTGGCGGGGCTACGTGACGAAGATGCGGCCCTCAACACCCAGGTGACCAAATTGACCCGGCTGCGTGAACAGCTTCCGGGCTCCCTCGCCACCCTCGAGGCGCGCCTGCGCGAGGCGACCACCGCGGCCGCGACGCTGCCGACCTTGACCGCCGAATGCGAGCGTCTACAGACGGCCGCCGCCGCTGCGGTCGAACTCGCCTCTCGCAAAACAGCTCTGGATCACGCGCGGGTCGAGTTCGAGTCGGCCCGCGCCGCGCACAACGATGCCAAGGAGCGCGTCCTCGACCTGCGCGAACGCAGGCTGGCAGGCATGGCCGCCGAATTGGCGGCCGGGCTGACCGATGGGCTGCCCTGCACGGTGTGTGGCTCCGCCGATCATCCCGCGCCCGCTCGCCCTACTGCAGGCGCCGTCGCCAAGGAGGCCGAGGAGGCCGCGGTCGCGGCCGAACGCGCCGCCGAGGACGCCCGGGACCGAGTATTCGCCCGGATCACCGCTTTGGAGCGGGAGATCGAGGCGCTCACTGCCCGCGGCGGCGACGTCGACCGTGTGGAACTCGCTGCCGCTCTGCGCGCGGCCACCGACCGCTACGAGGACACCGCCGAGCTGGCTGCCCTCGCCGACGGCCTGACCGCGGAACTCGCCCGCCTGCGCACCGACGAGTCCCGCCTGCACGACGAACTCCGCGAATCCGATTCGCGCCGCAGCACCGTCGCCGCGAACGTCGTCACCGTGACAACCCGTCTCACCGAACTCACCGACCGCCTCCGCGCCGCCGCAGGCGCGGACGAGACCATCGACCGCCGCTGCGCCCGCCTCACCGCCCTCGTCGCCGACGCCACCGCCCTGCGTGACGCGCGCGCCGACGCCGCCGCAGCCCGCGAGCAGGTCGCCGTGATCGCCGACCGGGTCGAAAATCTGGCCCGTGCAGCCGGTTTCATACTCGAGGATGAGCATGCTGCCCAGCCCGGAGTTGCTGGGGTCGGCGGTGCTGGAGCCAACGTAGCGGGGGCCGGAGTTGCTGGGACCGCTGCAGCCGAAGGCGTCGATGGGGGCGGTGTTGCTGGCCTCGGCGCTCCAGCCGCAGACACTGCTGGCGGCAGCGTTGTTGGGGTTGTCGGGGACAACGCAGCCGAAGACACGACTGCAGATGCTCCTGGGGCCGACGTCGCAGGGTCTGGCGTTGCAGGCGCCGACGATGATTCGCGGAGTGCCGGTGTTGTGCAGGGTGTTTCGGCGGCGGGCCAACGAGACGAGGTAGCGCGTCTGACCGCATACGCGCGAGTGGTCAACGCGGCCGGCCGGACTCCGCAACGGCAGTCCCAGATCGAAACGGAATTGACCGCTGCCGACCGTGCCCGCGCGCACGCGGAAGCCGTTCTCGCGGAACCGGAAATCCAAGCCGCGGCATCGCTCGAGCCCGGCGACCTGGCCGAGCTCGAAGCCGCCGTCGCGGCCGCGCAGGCTCAGTTGAACGCCGCCGTCGCCGGGCACGCCGAGGCGAGCAGGCGGGTCGCCCTGCTCGAAGATCTCGGCGGCCAGCTGTGGGCGGCGGTGGATCGGATAGCGCCGCTACAGCGCACCCACGACGAGCTGGCCGGACTGGCCGAAGTGGTGGCCGGTCGCGGCGAGAACAACCGCCGGATGTCGCTGCGCTCTTACGTTCTCGCCGCCCGACTGGAGGAAGTGGCGCAGGCAGGTTCGCTGCGCCTGCGCCGAATGTCGGGTGGCCGTTACGAATTCGTGCACACCGACAAGGCAGGCCCGCGCGGTCGTCGCGGCGGCCTCGGCCTGGACATCCGGGACGACTACACCGGCGCCATCCGCCCCGCCAAAACCCTCTCCGGCGGCGAAACATTCATGGCGTCACTGTCTTTGGCACTCGGCCTGGCCGACACCGTCGCCGCCGAATCCGGCGGCCTGGTGCTGGACACCCTCTTCATCGACGAGGGCTTCGGCGGACTCGACGCCGACACCCTCGACGCCGTGATGGGCGTTCTCGACGAACTCCGTGCGGGCGGCCGCGTGGTCGGCGTGGTCAGCCACGTCGACGAGATGCGCCAGCGCATCCCCAGCCGCCTGCACGTGCGCCGCGGCCGCAACGGTTCCCGGCTCGAGGCAACCGTCGCCTGACCGCGCTCTCGAAGGCAGGCCTAGGTGGTTGCGAACAGTGAAGACCGCGACTCACCCTCGTGATCGAGCAGCCAGCGCTTGATCGGCAGCCCCCAGCGGAACCCGCCGAGGGCACCGCCGATGCGGAAGATGCGGTGGCACGGGATGAACAGGGCGGCCGCGTTGCGCGCGCAGGCGTTGGCCGCGGCGCGGGTGGCGTCGGGGCGGCCGGAGATGGCGGAGTATTCGGTGTAGGTGATGGGTGCGCCGGCCGGGACCTTGCGCAGGACTTCCCAAGCGTGCAGCAGGAATTCGCCGGAGTGCTGTCGGACGGGGACGGTGTCGATCGCGGTGAGGTCGCCCGCGTGGTAGTCGGTGATGATTCGGGTGAGCTCGCCGAGCGAATCGCGTCGGCGCAGTTCGGCCGGGCGCAAGGTCGGGTGGATCAGGCTGCGCAGATTCTCCGCGTCGGGGGTCCACCCGGAGGCCAGCACGATGCCGTCGGTGTCGATGAGGGCGGTGAACGGCCCGATGGGCGTGTCCGTGGTCGCGAAATCCGCGGTGGTGGTACCGATGTGGCGCGGGGTGCTGCGAACAACGGTGGGGGCGTTCATGCTTCGGCACTCGCTTTCGAGGAGGTGGACTTGGCGGCCTTGGATCGGTCGGCGCGATCGGTCAGCGCCGCCTTCCACAGGTGCATGGAGAGGTAGGACCGCCACGGCGCCCAGCGCGCGGTGTCGGTGAGGTCGATGCCGAGCACCGCGGCACCCTGGCGGACCACCAGGTCGGTGCTGAGCAGTACGTCCGGGTCGGCGAGCAGGCGCATGGTCACGTAGTCGGCGGTCCACGGTCCCACCCCGTCCAGCGCGAGCAGGTCGCGGCGGAGATCTGCGGAGGTACGGCCCTGATGCAACGCCAGTTCGCCACTGGCCAGCGCTTCGGCGGCACCGATGATCGAGCGGATGCGCCGGGTGGGACCGGTGAGCACTTCGGCGCCGCGCTCGGCGATCACTGCCGGGGTGGGGAACAGCAGGGGTATCGGCCCCTCGACCCGCTCGCCGAGCGCCTCGACCAGTCGTGCGGTGTGCGTGGCCGCCGCCGACACCGAGATCTGCTGACCGATCATGGTGCGCAGCAACAACTCCGGCCCATCGAGGCAGCCCGGTACCCGGATGCCGGGGGAGAAGACCGGCCGCCGCACATCGACGGAGTCGAGCGCGGTCTCGGCGTCCGGTGGTGAGCCCGCGCCCGCGTCCGGCAACCGAGTGGTGTCCGGGTCGGCCAGCTCCGGCGCCGAAACCCGCTGTCCCGGAGCGACGCCCAGCGCTTCGTCGATGCCGATCGGGTCGGCGTCGAGGTCGAGCAGGTGCCGCAGCCGGGCGACCGTCGGCGCCAGGTCGCGCATGTCGTGCAGGGCCAGCTCGGCCCGCACGTGGTCGCGCTGGAAGCTGAGCTGGGTGGTCGCATGGCCGTGCGGAGTGCGCAGGTTTCGGGTGTAGACACGGTTCTCCCACAGCTCCATGCCGGGTGCCACATGCGACGAGAGAAACCACTCCAGCCAGGCTCGATCCAGCGGCTCACGGTAGGGCAGCCGGAGGCTGAGCGTCCCGTTGACCGCAGGCACGGGGCGCCCGTTCGAGCCGGACTTCACCCGCTGTGCCTCGGCCCGCATGGTGGTCGGGCTGACCGCGAACACCTCGCGCACCGTGTCGTTGAACTGGCGAATGCTGGCGAACCCGGCCGCGAACGCGATGTCCGACATGGGCATTGCCGTCGTCTGGATCAGCAGCCGCGCGGTATGCGCCCGGTGCGCGCGGGCGAGCGCCAACGGACCAGCACCGAGCTCGGTGGTCAAGACCCGGGTCAGCTGCCGCTGTGAATAGCCGAGCGTGGCGGCCAGCGCGGGCACGCCGCCGCGTTCGATCACGCCGTCGCCGATCAGGCGCATGGCGCGCGCGGCGAGGTCGGCGCGGGTGTTCCAGAGCGGGGAGCCGGGGGCAGCGTCCGGCAGGCAACGGCGGCAGGCCCGGTAGCCCGCCTGTTGTGCGGCCGCCGCGGTCGGTAGGAACGAGACGTTTGCCCGTTTCGGCGTAATCGCCGGACACGAAGGGCGGCAATAGATTCCGGTGGTTCGCACCGCGGTGAAGAACTGCCCGTCGAAGCGGGAGTCCTTGGTCGATACCGCGCGATAGCACAGGTCGAAATCAAATGCCGTGATCGTCACGCCAACCACAATGTCAGCTGAGCACAGCCTCCGCTAGCGGGAATCTGCCATCACCCCTCCGGTGGGCCTGATCGGCCCCCGAACGCGGGCGGGCCGAGCCGCGCGTACGCGGCTCGGCCCGTCGGTCGGCGGGGCAGAGCGGCACCCTCATCGCACCGCCCTGCCGTGCCTCAACAGCAGCGATTCGTCGGATTGTTGTCCGCGTCCGCGTGCCGTGTCCGCCAGTACTCGCGTTCCGTCGGCACCTCGCAACCGGGATGGTTGCGGGCCAGATGGTCCACATACCGCCGGTAGTCCTGGCCGCCGAGAATCGAGTCGAAATACCAGACAACCTTGCGAAGCGCTGTCACGCAAGCGTTTCCAGCGTCGCGCAGGCGCCGCGGCACGGCCGATCGAGTCGACCGGCCGTCCCGCGTAGCGTCCTGCACGGTCAATGCGTCGCTTTCGCGTGCGCGGCGCCGGGTGCGCGGACCTTGCCTGATTCGATCAGGGCGTCCCATTCCCGTTGCACCTCCTTCTCGGCTGAGGTCGCGAAGAAGGCCTTCGGCGCGAAGATCTTCGACGGTTCGTCCTCGGACTCGCTGCTCGGCCCGCCGCCCGCACGCCAGGCCCGCACACAGACCAGCACGCCGACGATGGCCACGACCAACACCAGCACCGCGAAGATGATCGACAGGGTGCCCTGGATGAAGGTGTTACGGACCACCTTCTCCATGTCTTCGACCGTCTTGGCGGGCGCCAAGATCTTCCCGGCGTCCAGCGCGTTGCTGTAGTTGCTGTGCTGCTTCCAGTAGCCGATCTTCGGGTCGGCGGAGAAGATCTTCTGCCAGGATGCCGTCATCGTTACCGTCAGATCCCAGAACAGTGGCACCGCGGGAATCCAGGCCCACTTGATCAGGCCCTTCTTGATCACGATGGTCAGCACGACAGTCAGCGCGATCGCGGCGAGCAACTGGTTGGAGATGCCGAACAGCGGATACAGCGTGTAGATGCCGCCGAGCGGATCGGTGACACCCATCAGCAACACCGAACCCCAGGCCGCGACCACGATCGCCGAGCAGAGCCACGCACCCGGCCGCCAGGACGGATCCTTGAACTTGCGGGCAGGCCCACCGAAGTTACCGAGCGAGTCCGACAGCATGAACCGCGCGACCCGGGTGCCCGCGTCGATCGTGGTGAGGATGAACAGCGCCTCGAACATGATCGCGAAGTGGTACCAGAACGCCTTGAGCCCGGTGCCGCCGAGGAACCGGTGCAGCACCTCGGACATACCGACGGCGAGTGTTGGCGCGCCACCGGTGCGCGAGACGATGCTGGTCTCGCCGACGTCGGAGGCCGCCTTGTTCAGGTCGGCCGCGGTGATCGGATCTCCGGCCAGGCCAAGGCTATTGGTGTAGGCCGCCGCCTTCTCCGCAGTGCCGCCGGTGAGGCCTGCGCTCGCGTTCATCGCGAAGTACAGGTGCTGGTCGATGATGCTCGCGGTGATGATCGCCATCACCGCGACGAACGACTCCATCAGCATGCCGCCGTAGCCGATCATCCTGGCGTGCGACTGCTTCTCCAGGAGCTTGGGCGTGGTGCCGGAGGAGACCAGCGCGTGGAATCCGGAGAGCGCGCCGCAGGCGATGGTGATGAACAGGAACGGGAACAGGCTGCCCGCGAAAGACGGGCCGTTACCGGAGAACGCGAACTCCGAGACGGCGGGCGCCTTCAGCACGGGCATGGTGATCAGGACGCCGACCGCCAGCAGGACGATGGTGCCGATCTTCATGAAGGTCGACAGGTAGTCGCGCGGGGCGAGCAGCAGCCACACCGGCAGCACCGAGGCGATGAAGCCGTAAAGGATCAGGCCCCACGCGATGGTGGTACCCGACAGCGTGAACCAGTCCTGGCCCCAGCCGGATCCGGCGACCCAGTTGCCGGAGATGATGGCCAGCATCAGCAGCGCGAACCCGATGAGGGAGACCTCGCCGACCGCGCCGGGGCGCAGGAAGCGCAGGTACACGCCCATGAACAGGGCGATCGGGATGGTCATCGCGATGGAGAACACGCCCCACGGGCTGCCACCGTGCAGCACCCCGTCCGGTCCCGGTGTCGCGGCCAGCGCGTTCACCACGACGATGCCGAGCACCGCGAGCAGGATCATCATGATCACCAGCACGGCGATGATCGCGGCCACGCCGCCGACCGCGCCGAGCTCGTCGCGGGCCATTTGCCCGAGACTGCGTCCCCGGCGGCGGGTCGAGGCCCACAGCACCAGGTAGTCCTGCACCGCACCGGCGAACACGACGCCGATCACGATCCAGATCGTGCCGGGCAGGTAGCCCATCTGGGCGGCGAGGACGGGGCCGACGAGCGGGCCGGCGCCGGCGATGGCGGCGAAGTGGTGCCCGAACAGCACCCGCCGGTCCATCGGCATGTAGTCCTTGCCGTTTTCCAGGATCTCGGCCGGTGTGGCCTGGTCGTCGCGTGGTTTGACGATCTTGTATTCGATGAGCCTGGAATAGAACTGGTAGGCGAGCACGTAGGTGCTCACCGCCGCGACCACGATCCAGACCGCGTTGACGGACTCGCCGCGGGCGATGGCGATGATGGCCCAGGCGATCGCGCCGATTATCGCGATTCCGGCGAAAATTCCCTTTTTAACAGGGGTGATAGGCGAACGGTCCACGACACCCACGGGAGGTAGGTCGGGATCTGTCCGGAGGTATTCGATGGTCGCCATGCGAACTACTCTCCCGTGATATAGAGCTGGACTTGCTGAAACGTTCACAACGTAGCTGAACTGAAGCGGCTATGAGCCGGACTTAGTGAAGTCTGAACATTGCGACGCGGATCGAGCCGCCGCGACGACTCGTGCTGTGGGTTCCTACGAGAAGGGCTCGATCCGGGTACGCGGCGGGTACGGGTGGCCCGCGGGGGCGTCAGCTGCCCGGTCGGCCGTTGTTCACGATCTCCGGGTGTTCGCGCGCGCGTGGGCGTGTTCCCTCGCACGGCGATGTTGCCATCCGTATGCTGCCATGCTGGCTCCGGCATTCGCCGATCGGTCCGTTCCCTGCCGAGGTTCACGTATCCACCGCCGTGGAGGAGCAACGTGTCACCGGTTCGTCGTCGCACCCTGCTCGGCTCGGCGCTGGCCGCACCGCTGCTGACCGCGACCGGCTGCGGGTCCGCCGACGACGCGCTGACCTTCTTCTTCCAGGCCAGGCCGGAAGAGGCGCGGGTGCGGCTGGCGATCATCCAGGAATTCCAGAAGCGGCACCCGGACATCAGGATTCGCACCATCATGTCCGGGCCGGATCCACAGCAGCAGCTGCTCACCTACTGCGCGGGCGGAAAATGCCCCGACGTCGTGATGGCGTGGGAACTGCTCTACGCCGGGCTCGCCGAGCGTGGTGTGCTGCTGGATCTGCGGACGCTGCTGGCCGGGGAGCCCGAGTATGCGGAAAGGTTGCGCGCGGACAGCTATCCGGCGCTGTACGACACGTTCACCTATGCCGGCGGGCAGTACGCCTTGCCCGAGCAGTGGTCCGGGGTGTTCCTCTACTACAACCGGGAGCTGTTCGGCGCGGCCGGGCTGACGCCACCCACTCGCTGGCGCGGTGCGTGGTCGTTCGACGAATTCCTCGACGCCGCGCGCACACTCACGCGACACCGGCAGTGGGGTTTCGCGGATGCCTGGGTGCCGTACTACTCGGCGGCCTGCTTCGGCATGAACAACGGTGCGGAGTGGTTCACGCCGTCGGTGGCGCCGACCAGGGCCAACCTCGGGGATCCCCGGTTCGCCGCGGGGTTCCAGTTCTACGCCGACCTCGCGGTGCGGCACCGGGTGGCGCCGGAAGTGGCTGACCAGCTGTCAGTTTCGGCACCGGATCTGTTCCGGGCCGGGCGAGCGGCGATGGTGCTCGGCGGGCATTGGTTGTATTCCGAATTCGCAGGGCAGGAGGGGCTTTCGATCGATGTGACCGTGTTGCCGGTCGGACCGCAGGGCGGGCCCGGTGCGATCACCGATGTCGGCAGCACCGGATTGGCCATCGCGGCGGGCAGTCCGCGCGTCGAAGAGGCTTGGGAGTTCGTCAAATTCGCTACCGGGCCGGTGGGGCAGGCCATCATCGCCGCCTCCGGATTGTTCGTGCCGGTGCTGAAATCGGCGATGGGTTCGCCGGGTTTCGCCGCCGCGCATCGTGAGATCCGCAACCTCGCCGTCTTCACCGAGGGGCCGGACAACTCCCGCCCGCTGCCGGTGACGCCCGCCTGGGGCAAAGTCTCCGCGCTGCTGGAGCGTGGTAGCAACCGTGTCCTGCGCGGTGCCGCCACCGCCGCCTCTCTCGACGGCCGATTCACCGCCGACCTCGACGCGCTGCTGGACGCACCGTGAGTGGCACATGGCTGCGGCGGATCGCGAGAAGGGCTCACCATGGTGTGCCACTGACCCCGCGCGGGACGTTGGCATGCAAGCGCGAGCGGGCGGGGTGGGCTTTCGTCGCGCCGAATGTGGGCGCGGTGGCGGTGTTCCTACTGTTTCCGCTGGGGTTTTCGCTGTATCTGAGCTTTCATTCGTGGGACTTGTTCCGGCCGATGCGGTTCGTCGGGGTGGCGAACTATCAGCGGCTGTTCGGGGCGGATCCGTTGTTCTTGATCGCCTTGCGCAACAGTGCGGTGTTCACCGTTCTGACGCTGGTGCCGACGGTGCTGCTCGGGTTGGCGATCGCGGCGGCGTTGAACCGGAAGCTGGCCGGTATCGGGATCTTCCGGACGGTGGCGTTTCTGCCGCTGGTCGCGTCGACGGTGGCGATGGCGGTGGTGTGGCGGTTCATCTTCACCGAGGGCGGGGTGCTGAATATCGGGCTGGGGTGGGTCGGGTTTGGGCCGGTGCCGTGGTTGACCGATCCGGATCTGGCGTTGGTTTCGCTGAGTGTGGTCACCGTGTGGAAGGGCGTGCCGTTCGCGACGGTCATTCTGCTGGCCGCGCTGCAAGGGGTGCCGGAGCCGCTGTACGAGGCGGCGAAGATCGATGGAGCGGGTGCGCTGCGGCGGTTTTCGGCGATCACGCTGCCGCTGATCCGTGGGCCGTTGTCGTTCGTGTTCGTGATCACCGTGATCAACTCGGTGCAGGCCTTCGATCAGGTGTACGCGCTCACCGGTAGCAATGGCGGACCGGAAACCGGCACTTATCTGCTGGGGATCATGTTGTTCCAGAACGCCTTCGGGTTCTATGAGGTGGGGTACGCGTCGGCGTTGGCGTGGGTGATCTTCGCGATCCTGCTGGTACTCACCCTGGTGCAGTTACGGTTTGCGCGGCGGGGTGCGGTGGATCTGTGAGGGCGCGGCATGCGGTGCTGCGGCGGATGGTTCGTGGTGCGGGCATCTACGCGCTGTTGATCGGCATCGCGTGGTGCGCGTTTGCGCCGGTGCTGTGGGCGTTGTCCGGGTCGTTGAAGCGCGATGGGGAGATCGTCGAGCCGACGCTGCTGCCGGCGGACCCGCAGTGGTCCAACTACGGCACAGTGTTCGAGCTGCTGCCGCTCGGGCGGATGCTGGTCAACACCGCCGTGTATGCGGTGTGTGTCACCGCGGGCCAGGTGTTCTTCTGCTCGCTGGCCGGATACGCGTTCGCGCGCTTGCGGTTTCGCGGCCGCGAGGTGCTGTTCGTCGCCTACCTCGGCACGCTCATGGTGCCGTTGACCGTAACCGTGATCCCGCAATTTCTGGTGATGCGTGCGTTCGGCTGGGTGGATACGCCATGGGCGATGATCGTGCCGGGGCTGTTCGGCAGCGCCTTCGGTACCTATCTCATGCGACAGTTCTTCGCCACGCTGCCAATGGAATTGGAGGAGGCCGCGATCCTCGACGGCTGCTCCACCTGGCAGGTCTACTGGCGAGTGCTGTTGCCGCACACCCGTCCTGCCCTGATGGTGCTCGGGGTGCTCACCTGGATCACCGTCTGGAACGACTTCCTGTGGCCGTTGGTCATGATCCAACGCAATGAGATCGCCACCGCAACACTGGGATTGGTGCGTCTGCAAGGGCAGTATCACACGCAGTGGCCGATCCTGATGGCCGCCTCGATGGTCATTCTGTTGCCGCTGCTGGTGGTGTACGGGATCGGCCAACGCGCGTTCATCCGCGGTATGGCTATGTCCGGACTCGGCGGTCGGTGAAAATATCTATGGCCCAACGGTATTGAATACCGCCAGGCCATAGGCCCCAGGTGAACTTACGCTGTGCTCCCGGCTGTCCGCCGCTGTGTTCCGGGCTATTCGCCCCAGTAAGTGCCGAAGCTCCAGAGGTTGCCCTCGGGGTCGCGGACGGTGAAGCCGCGCGAACCATAGTCTTCGTCGCGCAGGCCGCGCAGCACCTCGGCCCCGGCGGCGGTGGCGCGCTCGAACAGCGCGTCCGGGTCCTCGCAGACGACGTAGGTCGAGTCGTTGCCCGGCACGCGCTTGCCGAACTCGCTCTCGTCCTTGCACGCGGAGCCGAACATCACGCCACCGCCGAGCGGCCAGCGCAGTTCGGCGTGCTCGACGATCGACGGGTCGTCGTCCCGGGTGTACATCGCGGTCTGCACGAAGCCGAAGGCTTCGACGAGAAAGGTGGACATGGCCCGGGCGTCGCGGAAGGTCAAGGTGGGCCACACGGCGGTGCGGGTGGTGATTTCGGTAGCTGCTGGATTTGTCATGCGTTCAGCGTCGTCCGGCGGACCGGTCGGTGTCTTGGACGGATGGAATCTCCTCGCTCAACCAGGTCGTCGGGCTGGTTCCGGCCAACTCGGCGAAGTCGCGATTCAGGTGGGCCTGGTCGTAATAACCGCAGCTGGCCGCCACCTGCGCGATGGTGATGTAGGACGGGGTGCGCTCGAGCATCCGCCGCGCCCGTTCGAAGCGGGTGATGCGGGCCGCGAGTTTCGGGCTCAAGCCGAACTCGTCGTTGAATTTGCGCGCGAGATGCTGTCTGCTCCAACCGATCTCCTCGGCCAGCGCGCCGACGGTCAGTACCCCGCCGGACCCGACGACCGACCGCCACGCCCACGCCAGCTCGGGTGCGACCACACGATCGGGGTAGGCGAGGCGGGTCAGGATCCGGTCGACGGTGGCGAAACGCTCCGGCCAGCCGAGCGGTTCCTGCAACCGTTCCCACAGCTCGCGGCCCACCGGACCGACCACGTCGGCGCATTCCACCGAGGTATCCCAGAGTGCGGCGGCCGGCATACCGAACAGCGCGCGGCTGCCGAGCGGGGTCAGCGCGATCGAGACACCCTCCTGGTAGCCCTCGTGCGCGATGATCGCCGAGCTCGCCTGAAGCCCGCTGACCGAACAGCGGTAGTCCTGCGGGGACTGGCTCGGATCCGTCTGTGCGACTACATCAATGGACGCGCCGATGCTGACGATGAACGTCATGTGCGCCGACGGCAGGCCGCGATGCAGCCCCGCCGCGTACCCCACCATGCGATAGCCCATGTAGTGATCGATGAACGGCGCGAGCATGGGCGCCGGCCGCGCCGTCACCATTTCGGTGCTCGGCTCCATGCAGGTCACGGTACGCCGCGCGGGAGGTTGTGCAAGGTGGGTCGGATGACTCCGTGGGTGGGTTGCCGGCCCGTGAGATGGAGCACTCGGGGCCGAAATCGAGTAGGAGCGCACACCGGGGGCTGGTTACCGTTGCGTCTTCTCACGATCTTTGGAGGTGTACATGCGGCGGGTCCAGTACGAGCACAGCGGTGGTCCTGAGGTGCTCGAGGTCGTGTCGGCCGAGGTGCCGACGCCGGGGCCCGGCGAACTGCTGATCCGGGTCGAGGCGATCGGGGTGACCCTGCCGGTGGTGCGGAAGGTGCGTGAGCGGCGCGAGCCGATCGCGCTGGGTGGCGAGGTCGCGGGTGAGGTGGTCGCCGTCGGTGAAGGCGTCACCGGATACGCGCCGGGTTATCGGGTGACCGGGCTGGTGTTCGGGCACGGATACGCCGAGTACGCGCTGCTCGCGGTGGCGATGGCGACGCCGATTCCAGACGGCGCGTCCGCCGTCGACGCGGTTGCGTTGGTGCGCAGTGGTTTGGTCGCGCTGGGGGCGCTCGAAGCGGCGAGCCCGAAAGAAGGGGAGTCGGCGCTCGTCACGGCGGCGGCCAGTGGCGTGGGGCATCTCGCGGTGCAGCTCGCGCGAGTACGCGGGGCAGCGCGGGTGATCGGTGCTGTTTCGGATCGGGCCAAGGCGGAGTTCGTGCTCGGGCTCGGTGCGGACGAGGTGATCGAGTACGGGCAGGAGTCGTGGGGTGAGCCGGTCGACTACGCGCTGGATGCGGTCGGTGGCGAACTGCTCGGGCCCGCTGTCGCGGCGGTCGCACCCGGCGGGCGTCTGGTGGCCTACAGCTCCGGCGGCGGCACCATCGAGGCTTACGACCTGCTGGTCGGTGCGAAATCGGTGATCGGGTTCCAGGTCGCTCGCATCGCGAAGGGGCAGCCGGATCTGTACGACCACTGGCGGCAGGAGCTGTGGCAGTACGTCGCGTCCGGGCAGCTTCGGCCCGCGGTGCACGCGGAATTCGCGCTCGACGAGGCGGCCGAGGCGCACCGGGTGATCGAGGAGCGCGCCAACCTCGGCAAGGTCGTGCTCATCCCCTGACACCTCGATCCGGCTCGCCGGTCGCACTGAGTTGATCTCACCGGACGGCCACACCGTTCACACCGGGATGTAGGCCCGGTGCACGGTGTGGACGGCCTGTGAGACTCGCCGAGCGCCGCGGGGGTTTCTGCTGAGGACGGGCGCGGGGTGGGGGATCGGGGCTGCGGCGTAGACTCTCGTCCTCGTGAGTCTCACTCTTGGAATCGTCGGTCTGCCCAACGTCGGAAAGTCGACGCTTTTCAATGCGCTGACCAAGAACGACGTGCTGGCCGCGAACTACCCGTTCGCGACCATCGAGCCGAACGTCGGCGTGGTCCCGCTGCCCGACCCGCGGCTGAACACTCTGGCCGAGATCTTCGGTTCCGAGAAGATCGTGCCCGCCGTCGTGTCGTTCGTCGACATCGCGGGCATCGTGAAGGGCGCCTCCGAGGGCGCCGGTCTCGGCAACAAGTTCCTCGCCAACATCCGCGAGGCCGACGCCATCTGCCAGGTGGTGCGCGTGTTCGCCGACGACGACGTGGTGCACGTGGACGGCCGGGTCGATCCCGCCGCCGACATCGAGGTGATCGAGACCGAGCTCATCCTCGCCGACCTGCAGACCCTGGAGAAGGCGGTCGTGCGGTTGGAGAAGGAAGCCAAGATCAAGAAGGACCGCAAGCCGGTCGCCGAGGCCGCCAAGGCCGCGCAGGAACTCCTGAACAACGGCACCACCCTGTTCGCCGCAGGCAACAAGGTGGATTCCGAACTGCTCAAAGAACTTTCGCTGCTCACCACCAAGCCCTTCCTCTACGTCTTCAACGCCGACGAGTCCGTGCTCACCGACGAGGCGAAGGTCGCCGAGCTCAAAGCCTCTGTCGCACCGGCGGATGCGGTCTTCCTCGACGCCAAGGTCGAGGCCGAACTCCTCGAACTCGACGACGAATCCGCCCTAGAACTCCTCGAATCCATCGGCCAGACCGAACCCGGCCTGCACGCCCTCGCCCGGGCCGGCTTCCACACCCTCGGCCTGCAGACCTATCTCACCGCAGGCCCGAAAGAGTCCCGCGCCTGGACAATCCACCAGGGCGACACCGCCCCCAAAGCCGCAGGCGTCATCCACACCGACTTCGAACGCGGTTTCATCAAAGCCGAAGTAGTAGCCTTCACCGATCTCGTCGAAGCAGGTTCCATGGCTGCCGCCAAGTCGGCCGGCAAGGTGCGGATGGAAGGCAAGGACTACGTCATGCACGACGGCGACGTAGTCGAGTTCCG